>CAWCMO010000003.1:0-280551 GCA_963796535.1 uncultured Acidobacteriaceae bacterium | reverse complement strand
TGATGACGGCCTCACGCGCGATGGCCTTATTCACCAGCTGGTCCTGGGCCGGCGTGAGCTTGCGCGCAAAAGGGGAGTCCGCATCTGCCTTCTTCGGTTTGAAGGCTGCAGCGGGCATGGCCGATGCGACCAAGACGGTGAAAGCCACGGCGGCGGTCAGTTTAGAGGAAAGGTTCATAGGATTCGGAGGCTCCTTGGCTAGTGCGGTCACCACTGGGGGTGACCCTTTCTAAATTCTGGAAAAGACTGCGTTCGGTTAGGTACGCCTGTCGGGCTTTTGTGCTGTTACGACTTTAGAATATCCTGAAGTTTTAGAACCTTGGTACAAAATTGTAGTTACGGAATACCGGCTAGTTATTAATCACGAAGTGAATAATGATGTTGGTGGGGAAGTCTACGGGCTCAGCGGCGGCGTTGAGGGCCGGGCGGAACCGAATACCACGGGCGGACGCCAGAGCCGGATCGTCGAGTCCATGGCCGAGGCCACGAACAAGACCTACGACCTCGATGGTGCCATTGGCGCGGAAGACGACCTTGACGACGGCATCTCCCTCGATGTGGTGCTCCTTGGCGTCTTCCGTATAGACAGGCTCAGGCTTGAAGGTGATCTTGGGCGGGGTTGCAGCCGAGATAGAAGCGACCGTAGCGGGTCGTTCGGCGGCGGCAGGGGGAGGCGTTCCGAGGGCGACGGGCTTGACGGGGGCGTAATTCTTGCCGTTTACGGGGCCGGTGCCATAGCCGAGCGCGATTCCACGAACGGGTTGGGCTGCGTTGTCCTTGCCACCCATCTTGCCGTTGGGAGAACCGGAACCGAGGTTGACCGCAGTCGCCGGGGGGCCGTTGCCGGTGTTGCCCTTGTTCATGCCGGGCATGCCGGCATTGCCGAGGCTGACGTTGGATACGGCCGGGCCATCGAGGGGCTTGAGGGGATTGGTTGCAACACCCAGGCGTACGGCGCTGGGGTGGAGGTCATGATTAGGAACCGAGGCAGCCGTAGCGACGCCGAGGTTAACCTTGACGGGCGCGGGCGGGGGCGTGACGGCCTTGGGGGGCGTGGGAGGGGCGAGGACGGGCTTGGGCTGCGGCGTGGGCAGCGGCTTCACGTCGGGGGGAATCGGAATCGGCGGCGGCGGCGGCAGCTTAACCTTGGGCGGCGGTACCGGCATGGGGGGCACCGGCTTGATCTTGATCGGTGGCGGCTTCGGTACCGGCTTTTCCGGGGGAGGCGGGGGAGGAAGGGTCAGGGTAGCGACTTCCTTGGCGACCCTGGGGCTTTCTTTAATGACAAGGCCCAAGATGACCACCAGGGCGAGGAGGGTAACATTGATCGCAATGGAGGCTGCGGCAGCACCCTTGCTGCGCTGGCCGTCATTAAGAACACCGAAGTCCCGGAACTGGACACTAGGTGGATTGGGATCGTCGCTACGAAGTGGCTTGGCCATTTTAGAATTCGGTCCTCAAACTTGCACAAATAGGGGTGCAGGGGTAGCACTCATGGAAAAGAGTATCCAGAGCATAGCAGAAGAATTTCGCTAACCATCACTGCGAAGATTGAAGTTCTAGTGTAAGTGGGCACTGTGCATCTTTCTTCTCATTGGCAAGTTAGCTACTAGCATAGACGCAGCCGATCCAAAAGTAACTCATTACATACACCAGGAGTCGTGCGGTGAATGAGCAGGATATAGGTGCTCCGTGGGCGGAGACTTTATTAGGCTAGCGAGTACGGGAGAAGAAATGCAGCAAGTTGAACGGGGGACCGGAATGATGCACAGGCGCGATCGCCGTCGCGGTTAGGATAGCACAAAGGCACCGGCGGATTCTGCCCACCATCGGTCTGAAACAGGCCTGTAGCCATTGGAGATACTCTCGATGCACGATCTACTGCATACACTGTCCCACGACATGTTTTCGATGCCACTTCCGTTGGCGGAGAAGATTCTTCGCCCGGTGATTGTTTACCTGTTCCTAGTGGTGTTTCTGAGGATCTTTGGAAAGCGGGAGCTGGCGCAACTGAACCCGTTCGATCTGGTGGTGCTGCTGAGTTTATCCAACACGGTACAGAATGCCATGATCGGGGATGACAACTCGGTCTCGGGTGGGCTGGTGGGGGCATTCTCGCTGCTGGCCATTAACTGGGTGCTGGCGTGGGTGTTATATCGTGCTCCGAAGGCTACGGGGCTGTTGGCGGGACATCCGGCGACCCTGATTCGGGACGGGGTGGTGGACGAGGCGGAGCTCAAGAAGCAGTCGTTGACGCATGAGGATTTGATCTCGGTGCTGAACAAGAATGGATTTAACGATCTGGGGGACGTGCACACATGCGTGCTGGAACCGAATGGGACGTTCTTCGTGGAGGGGCAGAAGTTGTCGACCGATGACCTGCAACGAGGGGAGATTATGAAGGCGCTGGCGGAGCTGACGACGGAGGTGAAAGCGTTGCGGCGGGTGGTCGAGGCGCGGGGCTAGTCGGTGGGTTGGGTGGGGGAGTATTTGGCGCGGGCGGCGAGGAGGCGTGGGGGTGGTAGGGGGAGGAGGGTGTCTCTGATGGCGGCCCGGTAGCCTCCCATGTAAATGGAATACATGACGGCGAGGGCGCAGCCGACGCCGAAGACGAAGCCGAGGAAGACACCGATGAGCGCGCCGGAGAAGAAGTCCACGATGAAGCAATGGTATGCTTCGGGCGCGGCCGGGGTAGACCGATTCGTTCCAGAGGCCAGCGGATAAGTTGGTGCGGGGTGCAGGGAGGGGTTTTTCTGGGGTAATTTTAAGGATGTCAGATGCAGTGCCGAGTGTCGCGATCCTGCCCGCGATTCGGACTCTGGAAGGAACGGAATGATGGCGCAGGAAGTCCCTACTTTAAATACAGACCTCTTTGAAACGCACATGCACGAATTGCGCGTGTTTCCTCCGCCGGCTGAATTTGCAGCCAAGGCGCGGTTGGGAAGCATGGAGGCGTATGAGCAGATGTATGCGCGTAGCGTGGAGGATCCGGAGGGGTTCTGGGGGGACGCGGCGGGGGAATTAGAGTGGTTTGCGCCGTGGACGCGGGTGCTGGATGAGAGTGGGGCACATGCGCAATGGTTTACGGACGGGAAGCTGAACCTGTCGCACAACTGTGTGGATCGGCATGCGAAGGGTGCGCGCCGGGATAAAGTTGCGCTGGTGTGGGAGGGCGAGCCGGCTGCTGATGGTGGTGCCGAGGTGCGTCGAGTGACGTATGGCGAGCTGCATGAGAAGGTGCAGGCATTCGCGAATGTGCTGAAGTCGCTGGGTGTGAAGAAGGGTGATCGCGTCGCGGTTTATATGGGGATGTGTCCGGAACTGGCGATCGCGCTGCTGGCGTGCGCTCGGATTGGCGCGGTGCACCTGGTGGTGTTTGGCGGGTTCGGCGCGCAGGCGCTGTCGGATCGGATTAAGGATGCGCAGTGCAAGCTGGTGATCAGCCAGGACGGTTTGTATCGGCGCGGGACTGAGATCAAGTTGAAGGCGATTGTGGATGAGGCGGTCGCGGTGTGTCCGTCGGTGGAGAACGTGTTGGTGCATCGGCGGACGGGATCGCCGATTGCGATGCATCCTACGCGGGACCGGTGGCTGGATGTGGAGTTGGGTAAGTTTGCGGGAAGTGCGTGCGCGGCGGAGTGGATGGATGCGGAGGATCCGCTGTACATCCTGTACACGAGTGGCACTACGGGTAAGCCGAAAGGGTTGGTGCATACGACGGGCGGATATGCGGTGCAGACGTATTTGACAAGCAAGTATGTGTTCGATCTGCGGGACGAGGATGTGTACTGGTGCACGGCGGATATTGGGTGGGTGACGGGGCACAGCTATGTGCTCTATGGGCCACTGCAGAATGGCGCGACGGTGGTGATGTATGAGGGGGCGCCGAATTTTCCGGAGAGGGATCGGTTTTGGAAGATTATTGATGACCACAAGGTGAGCATTTTTTATACGGCGCCGACAGCGGTACGGTTGTTCATTAAGTGGGGCACGGATTGGGTCCACAAGCATGACTTGAGCAGCCTGCGGTTGCTGGGGACGGTGGGTGAGCCGATCAATCCTGAGGCGTGGATGTGGTATCACCGGGAGATTGGCAAGGAGCGCTGCCCGATTGTGGATACGTGGTGGCAGACGGAGACGGGAGCGATCATGCTGGCGCCGATTCCGGGAGCGGTGGCGACCAAGCCGGGTTCGGCAACGCGGCCGTTCTTTGGAGTGGTGCCGGAGATCGTGTCGCAGATGGGCGAGCCAGTGGAGCCGGGGCATGGAGGGCTGCTGAGGATCACGCGGCCGTGGCCTTCGATGGCGCGAAGCATCTGGGGAAATGCTGAGGGGTATGACGCAGCTTACTTCCCGGGAGAGAAGAATGTTTATGTGACGGGCGATGGAGCGCGCTGCGACGAGGATGGATATTACTGGCTGATGGGGCGGGTAGATGATGTGATTAATGTGAGCGGGCATCGACTGGGAACGGCGGAGATCGAGTCGGCGCTGGTGGGACATGCGGGTGTTGCCGAGGCTGCGGTGGTGGGAAGGCCGGATGAGGCGAAGGGGCAGGCGATTGCCGCGTTCGTGACGCTGGAGGAAAGCCATGAGCCTAGCGAGGAGTTGAAGCAGGAGCTGCGGCAGTGGGTGAGCCGGGAGATTGGCCCGTTGGCGCGGCCGGATGATCTGCGATTTATTCAGCGGCTGCCGAAGACGCGGTCGGGAAAGATTATGCGGCGGCTGCTGAGGGAGTTGGCGGCGACGGGCGAGGTGAAGGGCGACACGACGACGCTCGAGGATTTCAGTATCCTGGCGCAGCTGCGGGAGAGCGACGAGTAGGCTACGCGGACTGGGTGGGGTTTGTGGGCGCGGGCGTCGCAGTGTTGGGAAGGACGAGCTGCGAGGTGGGGTGCGCCTGGCGGTGGCGGAAGGTGAGGTGCTTTCCGTCGAAGCGGAGGAAGAAGAGCGCGAGGATAAAGATCACGATCAGGGCGCCTCCAAAGAGGAGGACGACGAGGAGAAAGTTGGGCTGTTTGGGTGGTAGCTGTTCGATTTCCATAAACAATTGGATGCCGCGCGGGGGCGCGTGGGGGCGTTTTTCGATTTTGAGCTTGGAGGCTGGTGCAACCTGACAGATGATGGATGTAGTTGCATAAGGAGACGGTAATGACAGCAGGAAAGCTTCGGATGGGTTTGATTGCGGCGGGGATGGCGTTGGGGTTGGGGGTTGGGGCGCAGGCGCAGGTTATGCCGGGGCATGCGCATATCTATCCGACCGTGGACGCGGCGCAGGCGGATATTCAGGCAGCCTTGGTGGAGGCGCGCAAGACGCACAAGCGGGTGATCCTGGATTTTGGTGGAGACTGGTGCGGGGACTGCCAGGTGCTGAACATTTATTTTCACCAGAGCCCGAATGCGGAGTTGCTGGAGAAGAACTTCATCCTGGTGGATGTGAATATTGGACATTTCGATGCGAATCTCGAAATCGCGCATAAGTACGGCGTGCCTGTAACGAAGGGTGTTCCTGCGCTTTCGGTGCTGGATGCGAACGGGAAGGTGCTGTACGCGCAGACGAATGAGTTCGCGGATATGCGCAACATGCAGGCTTCGTCGGTGACGGAGTTTTTGAATAAGTGGAAGCCGTAAGCGCACGAGGCTCGGATGGAAGTTGTGACGGGCGAGAGGTTGGAGGGGCGCGGTTGGAGGCAATGGCCGGACGAGTTGCTGCGTACGGCGGAGATGGTGCGTCGTGCCGCCTGGGCGGCGGTGGAGCATGATGCCCTGACGGTAGCGCAGGCTACGGCGTATTCGGCGATGGTGGCGCTGTTTCCGGCGCTGATTGTGGCGGCGGCATTCGTGAGCTTCGTTCCGGATACGACGCCGCTGCGAGCGCAGATGGCACAGTTCTTCAACCAGGTGCTGCCGGCGAACGTAACTCCCTTGCTGGAGATTTATTTTTCGCCGGCGCACACGAGCGCGCATACGGTGAGGGCTCTGCTGGGGGCGGTGGTGGTGAGTGTGACGGGTGCGTCGAGTGTGATGTCGACACTGATGGAGGGATTTCGGCGGGCGTATGAGCTGCCGCTGACGCGGGGAAGCTTCTGGCCACGGAGGGTGCGATCGCTGGCACTGGTGCCGTTATCGCTGCTGCCACTGGCGGCGGCGAGTGCGCTGGTGGTGTTTGGGCATTTCATCTCGCAGTGGTTGGCGGGAGAGGTGACGCCGGCGCTGCGCGTGCCGGTGCTGGTGGTGTCGTCTGTGATGCGGTGGACGATTGCGTTTGCCGGGAGCGTGGGGATTATCGCGGTGATCTATCACCTGGGAACGGATTTAACCAAGCACATGCGGGAGCACCTGGGGCCGCTGCTGCGGGAGCCCTGGGGGATTCTGCGCAAGGATTGGAGCTGGCGCGCGAGTCTGCCGGGAGCGGCGCTGGCGACGGGATTCTGGCTGGGCTCGACGCTGCTGTTTGGGTACTACGTGACGCGCTTTGCGGATTACTCGCGGGTGTATGGATCGCTGGGTGCGGCGATTGCGTTGATGGCGTGGCTGTACATCATTGCGCTGAGCGTGTTGCTGGGTGCGGAGTTCAATGCGCAGCGGGCGGCGCAGGGTCCGGGGCGGAGAGATCCGGAGCTTTCGGAACTGCTTAGGAACCTGCCGGGACTGCTGCCGCGACTGCATCGGCGGCGTACAGGTAGAATTGCTGACTGACAGAGAGAAAACGTTTGCGGCCTGGTCCTGAAGGATTGAGTTCAGGGGGCTGGAAGGATGATGCACGAATGGATGTACGAGAAGGACTGATGTCGCCGAGCGGCGGACGCCGGGCAAAGATTGTGGCAACGCTGGGACCTGCGTCGAATACCGAGGCGATGTTTCGCGAGCTGGTGCGGGCTGGGCTGGATGTGGCGCGGCTGAATTTTTCGCATGGGTCGCACGAGCAGAAGACTGAGCTGATTGCGATGGTGCGCAAGGTGGCGGTCGAAGAGGGCAAGCCGATCTGCATCCTTGCGGATTTGCAGGGGCCGAAGATTCGCACGGGGAAGCTGGTGGACAACAAGCCGGTGCTGCTGACGGCGGGCAAACGGCTGGTGATTACTCCTGAGACGATTGCGGGAACGGTGGAGCGGGTGAGCACGGTGTTCACGACGCTGGCGGAGAATTTGAAACCGGGTGATCAGATTTTGTTGTCGGATGGATTGATTGAGCTCCGGGTGGTGGAGATTGCCGGCGCGGATGTGGTGACGGAGATCGTGAACGGCGGGATGCTGGGGGAGAACAAGGGAATCAATCTGCCGGGCGTGGCGATCAAGGTGCCGTCGCTGACGGAGAAGGACGAGATCGACTTGGAGTTCTGTCTGAAGGCTGGAGCGGACACGGTGGCGGTGTCGTTTGTGCAGACGGCTGAGGATGTGTTGTATGTGAAGCGGCGGATCAAGGAGCTGGGGTCGGATGCGTGGGTGATTGCGAAGCTGGAGAAGCCGCAGGCCGTGGACCATCTGGACAGCATCCTGGAAGCGGCCGATGGGATTATGGTGGCGCGCGGGGACCTTGGCGTGGAGGTTCCTCCGGAGCGAGTGCCGGCGATTCAGAAGCACATTATTCGGCGGGCGGCGGAGTATCGGAAGCCCGTGATTACGGCGACGCAGATGCTGGAGTCGATGATCGAGAATCCAAGGCCGACGCGGGCGGAGACGTCGGATGTGGCGAATGCGATCTACGACGGAAGCGATTCGGTAATGCTTTCGGCGGAGAGTGCGGCGGGCAAGTATCCGGTGGAGGCTGTGGCGATGATGAGCAAGATCATCCTCGAGACAGAGAAGCATATGCATGAGCTGGGGCAGAGGGTGAAGCCGCGGCATGTGAGCGACGGGAAGCGAACGTTTTTGACGGTGCCGGAGACGATTTGTGAGTGCATGGCGCACTCGGCGCAGGATTTGGACCTGGCGGCGATTGCGATCTTTACGGAGAGCGGGAACACGGCGCGGCTGCTTTCGAAGTACAGGCCGGATGCGCCGATTTTTGCGTTGAGTCCGTTTGAGGAAGTGGTGAACCGGGCGATGCTGCTGTGGGGCACGCTGGCGATCCATTGTGAACGGTTTGTAGGAACGGACACGCTGGTGATGATGGCGGAGGAGATGCTGGAGGCGCGCGGATACCTGAAGCCGCAGCAGATTGTGGGGATCGTGGCCGGGACGGCGACCAAGACGGGCGCGACGAACTTCATGCGGCTGCATCGGGCTGGGGATAGATAGGTCCTGCGCGGACGGCGAGGGGCTTCGCGTGGCGGTAGCACGAATGGGGCCAGCACCCACAGGGGGGGCTGACTACAATCGAGTGATGGGGAAGATACGCGTTCTTTCGGACCAGGTGGCGAACCAGATCGCGGCGGGCGAAGTTGTGGAGCGGCCTGCTTCGGTGGTGAAGGAGCTGCTGGAGAATTCGCTGGATGCCGGGGCTACGCGGATCCGGGTGGAGATTGAGGCGGGTGGGCGGAAGCTGATTCGCATCGTCGATAACGGACATGGGATGGGGCGGGATGATGCGCTGCTGGCGTTTGAGCGGCATGCTACTTCGAAGCTGCGGTCCTCGGATGATTTGTTGAGCATTGCTACGTTGGGGTTCCGTGGGGAGGCGTTGCCTTCGATTGCCAGCGTGGCACGGGTGAGTCTGGAGACGCGGGCGGCGGAGGATGAAGTGGGCACCGTGATGGAGATTGCGGGGGGCAAGCTGCTGCGCGTGGAAGATGCGGGGCTGCCTGAGGGGACAACCATTGCGGTAAGGGATTTGTTTTTTAATACGCCGGCGCGACGGAAGTTTCTGCGCGCGGAGCAGACGGAGTTGGGGCATGTGGCGGCGCTGGTAACGCACTATGCGCTCGCGCATCCGACGAAACATTTTGAGCTGCACTCGGCTACGCAGGCGTTGCTGATTGCGCCGGCCGTGGCGAATGCTGGTGAGAGGCTTTATCAGATCTTTGGGCGCGAGACGTTTGAGAGCTTGATTCCAGTGGCGGCTGAGATTGATTTTGCACGCGCGGGATTGCCGGAGCCTCCGCCGTGGAAGCGGGAGCAGGGGTATGAGGCGCCCGAGCCGGGGTTTGTGCGACTGAGTGGGTTTGTAAGCAAGCCGGAGTTGCAGAAGCTGAATCGGAATTCGATTTACGTGTTTGTGAATGGGCGGCTGATTCGCGACAAGGTCATTTTGCACGCGTTCACGGAGGCTTATCGGAATATTATTCCGCCTACTTCGTTTCCGGTGGTGCTGCTGTTTTTGGAGATGCCGCCGCAGGAAGTTGATGTGAATGTACATCCGGCGAAGACGGAGGTGCGGTTTCGGCAGGGAAGCTTTGTACATGATTTTGTGCGCGACTCGGTGCGGACGGCGCTGATGAATGCGCGGCCGGCGGCTAGTTTTTATTCGGCGCTGAGTGGCGGGGCGCGGGCTAGCGAGTCGTTGATGGTGGATGTTAGTCCGCTGTCGGGCGTGGATGGCGCGGTGTTTGAGCCTCGTGCGCTGGCGGTGGAGGAGAGCGAGGGGGCGATTGAGCCTGGGGACGTTGCGGCGTTTGAGTTGAGGGAGAGGTTCTTGCCGGCTTCGGCGGGGAGATTGGGATTTAGTGGGCCGGGGATGGCGGTGGGGTATGGGGAGGCTGAGGATTCTGAGAACCCACATCTCAAAAGCGAGATATGGGGCACCCGGGATGGTGGCGGGGAGGAGCCTGGGAACTTGAATGGGCTGGCTTCGTTGAAGCCGCTGGGGCAGTTGCGGGACTCATTTATTTTGGCGGTGAATGAAGAGGGGCTTTGGATTATCGATCAGCATGTGGCGCATGAGCGGGTACTGTTTGAGAAGATTCTGCGGGAGCGGCAAGTCGAGGCGGTGCAGCGGCAGCGGCTGTTGATGCCGGTGCTGGTGGAGTTGCTGCCGGAGCAGATGGTTACGTTTGCGGAGATCGCAGGAGAGTTGGAGCGGAACGGGTTTGAGGCGGAGCCGTTTGGGCCTCGGACTTTGGCGGTGAAGGCGACTCCTGTGGGGCTGGAGGGGAAAGAGCTGGAGCGGGTGCTGGAAGAGGTGTTGGGGGTGACGGAGAAGTCGGCGCAGGTGGAGAACGAGGAGCTGCGGCGGACGCGGATTGCGGCGTCGATTGCGTGCCATGCGGCGATTAAGGTGAATATGGTGCTGGAGCCGGCGAAGATTGACTGGTTATTGCGGGAATTGGGGAAAACTGAGCATCCGATGAGCTGTCCGCACGGCAGACCGATCGCATTGCGGTATTCTCTAAGAGACATCCAACGGGCGTTTCAGCGTATTTAGGCGCAAGGTAAGCCCGCACTTCACAGGATTTTCTCCGATGACAGCACTGCGAACTGAGGTCTATTCTCTGCGTGGTATCTCGGAAGCTGCGCGTAAACGGCGGAGCAGAAAACGATAGAGGCAATTTTGAGTACAACACCGGAGTTCAATGACATGCAGCTTGAGGCTGCTCGCGCTGCAGCATGGAAGCAGACGGGTGAGTCGATACTGACGCTCGAGGCGGCGCGCGACTGGATCAACGAACGCGGGCTGGTGTTGTTTACGCCGCGCGGGTCGCAACTGCCGGTACCGGCGCCTTCCTTGGTTGAGGCAACGCTTGGGCGTGACGAAAGCTGCTCCTACATTTGCGGAGACAGAGGTTGCGCGGGGATTGGTTGCGCGGCTGGTGGGTGAGGGTTTGGCACTGCCGCTGAACTTGCTGGGTGTGCCTGGCGATGCTCCGGATTTCGTGGTGAGCGCGCAGGTGTTTAGTTTTGTGTTCACGATGAGGGGCGATAAGGCCTGGAAGCAGCCGCCTTCGACTTCGGGCGCGGTGAAGGTTTCGCCGCTGGGGCTGAAGGTGTACGAGGTGGTGGCAGAGCGCGGGCCGGTGTCGGCTGCGGAAGTTGCGCAGGAGCTGGGGCGCGAGGTGACGGAGGCGGCGATTCTGCGCTCGCTGACGGAGCTTTGGTCGCAACTGAGAGTTATCCCGCTGCTGGCGCAGGGCGAGGGATCCACGTTGTGGGAGCTGACGTCGCGGCGATTCACGAAGGCGATTAAGGCGGGGGCAAATGCCGGGCAGCCTACTGCGCTTTCGGCGCTGATTTCACTTTATTTGGCGCAGGTGTTTGCGGCTACTGAGGAAGACATCACGACGTTCTTGTCGCCACTGACGGCGAGGTCGCGGGTGCGAGAGGTGCTGCATGCGCTGGTGGGTGCGCGGCAGTTGGAGACTGTGGTGGTGGAGGGCAAGACGCTGCTGCATATTCCGGGAGGTCTGCCGGTGGCTGCGGCTGCTGAAGGCGAGACGGTTGTGGAAGGCGAGGAGCCGGTTGCGGTGGTGGAGCGGCCGAAGAAGATTGGGACGGGGCGGATTAAGAGCTTTGCTAGCGAGGGTAAGGTTGCTAGCGAGTTCAGAGGGAAGCCTGTTGCGAAGAGTTTTGGGGCTAAGAGCTTTGGGGCGAAGAGGCCGGGTGCTGGGCCGGTGAAGCCGTCGGCTCGGTTTGGTGCGCGGCTGGATGGGAAGACGGATAAGGATCGGCGGCCGTTCAAGAAGGATGGAGCGGCGCCGCGGGCTGGGGCGAAGAAGACGTTCACGAAGCCTTGGGATGAGGATCGGAAGCCGCGGGCTGCTGCGCCTGTCGATGGGTTCACGAAGTTTCGGCGGCCGGCGCCTGAGGATCGTGCGCCTCTGGCGCCGCGGGAGCAGGCTGGGCTGCCGGTGGAGCGGCGGACTCCGTCGCGGTCGGCAACGAAGTCGTTTGAGAAGCGGCCGTATACTCCTCGGACTGAAGACGGCGGTGAGCGGGCTACGTTCAAGCCTCGGAGCTATGAGAGCAAGGAGCGCACGGGCGGCTTTGGAGCGAAGCGGCCTTATGTGAAGCGCGATGCTGAGGGTGGAGCGAAGCCGTATGCGAAGCGGCCTTATACACCGCGTGGTGAGGGTGCGGAGGGATCGTTTGCGAAGCGGCCTTATACGCCACGCACTTCGGAAGGTGGAGCGAAGGCGTTTGCTAAGCGGCCTTACCCGCCTCGTGGGGAGGGTGCGGAAGGATCGTTTGCGAAGAGACCTTATGTGAAGCGCGATAGTGAGGGTGGGACAAAGCCATTTGCCAAGCGGCCGTACACGCCGCGGACGGAAGAGGGTGGGGAGCGGGCATCGTTCAAGCCTCGGAGCTTTGCGGGGAAGGAAGGTGGGGGCAAGCCGTTCCCGAAGCGGCCGTACAAGCCTCGTGAAGGCGGGACGCGGCCGTTTGTGAAGAAGGCGTATACGCCGCGGGTTGAGGCGAGTGGAGGCGCGGAGTCGACGGTGGAGCGGTCGTTGCCGAAGCGGCCGTATAAGCCGCGGGCTGCGGATGCGCATACGCGTCCGTTTACGAAGGAGCCTTGGGTTCCGAAGGCCGACGGCGATGGAGCGAAGCGGACGTTCAAGCCTAAGTCTGCCAGCTATGGGCGTGGTGGTGCGGGGAAGAGCTTTGGGAGTAAGCCTGGCGGCAAGCCGAAGTTTGGTGGCAAGCCGGGCGGAGCGAAGCCGACGTTTCGTAGAAAGCCTGGGGCATAGGAGTCGAGGATGAGCACGACGTCAACGACTGGAACGGAATCGGCTAGCGGAGCGGGTGCGGAGAGCAAGGTGCGGCGCGTGCGGCCGGTGATTGCGATTGATGGGCCGGCGGGTGCGGGCAAGAGCACGCTGGCCGCGCACCTGGCGCGACGCTTCGGGTTTCTGAATCTGGAGACTGGGGCGATGTATCGCGCGCTGGCGCTGAAGGCCATCGACCATGATTTGAGTTTTGATGAGGAGCCGGAGTTGCTGGAGCTGGCGGAACGGACGCGCATTGCGCTGAAGCCGCAGCTGGAGGGCAATCTTGTCCTGCTCGATGGCGTGGATGTGTCGCGGCGGGTGCGCGATGGGGATGTGACGGCGGCGGCTTCGCGGGTGTCGGTGCATCCGCGGTTGCGGCATTGGATGGTGGAGCAGCAGCGATTGCTGGGGGACGCTGGTGGCGTGGTGATGGAAGGTCGCGATATCGGGACGGTGGTGTTTCCGAATGCGGAGGTAAAGATTTTTCTGGATGCGGCGCCGGAGGTGCGGGGCAATCGGCGGTATCGGCAGGGGGGGCCGGCGCAGGCCGAGGTTACGGAGGAGGCGGTGATCCGGGAGCTGAAGGAGAGAGATGCGCGGGACCGGAATCGAGTGGAGTCTCCGCTGCGCGCGGCGGAGGATGCGGTGATTCTGGATTCGACGGCGATGAGCCTGGAGCAGGTATTGAAGGCTGCGGAGGAGATTGTTGAAGCTCATTTGGGAGAGCAGAGGCGATAGACGGAGCGAATCGCGCGATTCTTGCACTGTTTGTAGTGCAAATATCAATCTAGGGCAAATTTTTCGGTGGAAAATTGGACCTTCGTGCTAACATTTCTCCATCGTTTGAAACAGATTGGTTTCTGCATCAGAGGTAGCCGAATACCCATTTGGATTCAGCGTCAAAGTCAATCACAAGGATTTACGAGACATGGAACAGGGAACAGTAAAGTGGTTCAACGACGCCAAGGGATTTGGCTTCATCAGCCGTCAGAACGGTGAAGACGTGTTCGTGCATTATTCGGCGATCAACTCCAATGGTTTCAAAAGTCTGCAAGAGGGCCAGGCCGTTCAGTTCAACGTAGTAAAGGGACCGAAGGGGTGGCAGGCGTCCGACGTTCAGCCTCTCTAAGCCTAGGCTAAGGGGATTGACCGGTGGGTGAGTTTTGTTCACTGAGCAAAAGGGAAGAGCTGTGCTCTTCCCTTTTGCATTTAAGGCTGCGGGGGCGTGGTTGAGGGTGATGCCTGCGGTGGGGCGGGGTCAGGGATGGGTTGACCGTCGGGGCCGATGAGGCGGTCGGAGTCGATGATGGTGGACTTGGTGTGGAATTTTCGGTAGTCAGAGGTCGCGAGATGGAAGTGTCCATTGATGCCGTCAAATAGCAGGATGCGGGCGCTTCCCTGGGCGTTGACGGTGGCGGGGAGCCAGATGTTATCGGTGATGTGGGTCGCGGTGAAGTCGAAGCTGAAGCCCTGATGGATGTTGAGGAAGAGGCCGCCGCCGACTTTGAAGTCATGGAGGAAGTGACCCTGGCCGCGGACGAGGACGTGATCCTGTTCGTCGATCCAGGCGGTGCCCACGAGGTCGCGGAAGACCTTTTCGAATTCGTTGTGGGTTTTGGCGTTGGGATCGCCGGCGTAGTCGAGGACGATGGTGGAGCGTCCGTTGAGGTCGATGCGGCGGGGGTTGGAGAAGGCGCCCAGCTCGAGGATGCGGGAGACGGTGAGGAGGTCGTCACCGTGGGAGCTGGTGGGCTTGCCTTCGGCGGCTAGCTTCTCGCGATGCTCTTTGGCTTTGGCGACTTCCTTGTCGATCTTGTCGTTTTCTTTCTGCACATCTTTCGGGGAAAGGGGCTTGCCGTCGCGGGCAACGAGGCGGTCGACGCGGATGCCGTCGATGGTGAGGCTCTCGGAGTCGGTGGTCTCGGTCTTCTTTATTTTGCCGTTGCGGTCTAGCTCCTGTTGCTCGATATGAACGTGGTAGGTGTAGTCCTTGTTGGCGGCTTCGGAGGCTTTTTGATTGCGCTCGACGTCGAGGAGAAGGTCTTGTGCGGACGGCGAGGGTTTGCTGGTGGCAGGTGCGGATTGTGCGACGGGCGGAGAGCTGGCTTGCTGCGCGGAGGCGATCGCGCCGGCGGTGCAGAGGAGGAGTGCGCGACAGCGTTGGTCCATGCTGAAGGATAAACTGCGAGGCGCGAGAGGAAGGGCGAGGGAAGGCAGGGATGGCATCATAGAAGTGTGGGTGAGACCGGGCACGTAGATTCAACCGACTTAGCAACAGCGCCGAAGCCGATTCCGGGTGGGCCGAATGCGTTTGGGCCGCTGAAGATTCCGTTGTTTCGGGATCGGTGGGTGGCGTCGACGGTGTCGAGCCTGGGCACGTGGATGCAGGACACGGCGGGCACGTGGCTGATGACGGTGCTGACGACGTCGCCGCTGCTGATTGCGTTGATGCAGACGGCGGCTAGCTTGCCGGTGCTGTTTCTGGGATTGCTGGCGGGAGCGACTGCAGATATTTATGAGCGGCGGCGGCTGCTGATCTTCTGGCAGTGCTGGATGCTGGCGAGCGTTGCGGTGCTGGCGGTTCTTACGTTTGTGGGCGTGATTACGCCGGTGACGCTGCTGCTGTTTACGTTTCTGCTGAACATTGGGTCGGCGATGAACAATCCTGCGTGGCAGGCGATTGTTCCGGAACTGGTGCCGCATGAGGAGATTCCAAATGCGGTGACGTTGAATGCGGCGAGCAACAACATTGCACGCGCGCTGGGGCCGGCGCTGGGTGGGTTGATGATTGCGGCGTACGCGGTGCCGCATCGCGGAGCGGCGTGGGTGTTTGCGCTGAACTCGGCCTCGTTTGCAGGGGTGATTTGGATTCTGTGGAAGTGGAAGCGGACGCCTATTTTTCAGAGCGCGCTGCCGGCAGAGCGGATTGCAGGCTCGGTGCGATCGGGGCTGCGGTATCTGCGTTATGCGCCAGATCTGCAGGGGCCGCTGATTCGCGCGTTTACGTTTACATTTTTTGTGAGCGCGGTGTGGAGCTTGCTGGCGCTGGTGGCGAAGCGGGATTTGCACCAGGGGGCGATGGGGTACGGCATTCTGAATGGGTGCCTGGGGTGGGGGCGGTGGTGGGAGCTACGTCGCTGGCGTGGATTCGGCAGAGGGTGGATGCGGACACGCTGCTGCTGGGGACGGGCGTGTATTACGTTGCGACGATGGTGGTGCTGGCGGTGGTGCCGCTGCCGTGGGTCGCGATTGTGGCGCTGCTTGGGCGCGGGGTTTGCGTGGACGACTACGATGTCGACGTTGAATGTGAGCGTGCAGTTGAGCGTGCCGGCGTGGGTGTATGCGCGGGCGCTGGGTGTCTATCTGATGGCGTTCCAGGGCGGGCTGGCGCTGGGCAGCGCGCTGTGGGGAGCGATTGCGGAGAGGACGTCGACGAAGACGTCGTTGATTTGTGCAGCGGTGGGGTTGGCGGTGAGTCTGCCGTTGACGCGGCGGATTCATATCCTGAAGGGCATGCTACCGGATTTGACTCCGTATAAGTGGAAGCGGCCGCTGCCGGGGTTTGCGGCTACGCCCGATCCGGATGATGGGCCGGTGCGGATCTCGGTCGACTATACGGTGGCCGCAGAAGACTATGCGGCGTTTACGCGTGCGGTGCGGGGGCTGGAGGGCGTGCGGTTGCGGGGGGGTGCGGTGCGGTGGGGAATTTATCGGGATGCGGCTGATCCGGAGCATTTGAACGAGACGTTTGTGATGGAGAGCTGGCTGGATTTTCTACGGTCGCGGGAACGGATGACGCTGGCGGACCAAGCGATCCGCGAGCAGGTGAATGCGCTGCATCGGGGGACGGAGTCGCCGAAGATTACCTATCAGGTGTGGGCGGGGTCTTACGCGGATGGGTCCTCCGCGGACGGCGGGAGAGCTTCGCGTGGTGGGGGAGAAGAGGCCTGAGCGATTGCTCAGCGATTTGTAGGTGAGGCGACTTATAATTCCTCAGCTATGAAAAAATTGTGTACGACCTTCTCCCTCCTTGCAGTGGTTCTTTGTTGTTTGGTGGCTGCGCCTTTGGGTGCGCAGTCGATGAACGGCATGTCGATGGGACATGCGGAGGGTGGAGCGTTGGCTACGCCGGCGCAGATGCAGGAGCGGTTGGGGACGGTGTCGTTTCCGGCGTCGTGTGGGACGGCGGTGCAGCCGTACTTCGATCGCGGCGTGGCGTTGCTGCATGACTTCTGGTACGACGAGGCGCAGAAGCAATTTGAGCGCATTGTGAAGAGCGATCCGAAGTGCGCGATGGCTCATTGGGGTTTGGCGATGAGTTCGTTTCACCAGATATGGGGTAGGCCGAGTCCGGGGATGATGGCGGCGGGGATCAAGGAGACGGAGGCTGCGCAGGCGTTGCCGGTAAAGACGGAGCGGGAGAAAGATTACATCGCTGCACTGGCGGTGTTCTTCAACGGGGGCAAGGAGGAGTATCCAGCGCGGATCGCGGCATATTCGGAGGCGATGGGGAAGCTGTATGCGAAGTATCCGGGGGATGTGGATGCGGGAGCATTTTATGCGCTGAGCCTGTTGGCTGCGGAGTCTCCTGATGATATAACGCAGACGCAGGAGCATAAAGCGATGACGGTGTTGACGCCACTGTATGCGAAGTACCCGGATAATCCGGGGGTGGTGCATTACATCATTCATGCGTGCGATAACCCGGCGATGGCGGCGGAGGGTTTGGCTGCGGCGGATCACTATGGGGAGATTGCGCAGTCGGGTCCGCATGCGTTCCATATGCCGGGGCACATTTATTCTCGGCTGGGGTTGTGGCAGAAGGATCAGGCCTCGCAGTTGGGGTCGATTGCGGCGTCGCAGGCGGCGGAGGCGCGGGGAGAGAGCGGCATCATGGATGAGCCGCACTCGTATGACTTTTTGATCTATGCGTACTTGCAGAGCGGACAGGACACGAAGGCGAAAGCGGCGCTTGAGGCTAGCGCGGAGCCCCTGGATAAGATTGCAGGGATGAAGGGATACATGGCGGAGATGGTGCCAATGTATCGGGTGAAGCTGCCGGGATTTTTTGCTGTCGAGATGCGTGAATGGAAGGCTGCTGCGGCGATGGAGCCGGTAGCGGGGATGAAGCCGGACGCAGCCACGGGGGCGTATTGGTTTCGGGTGATCGGGCATGGGCATTTGAAGGATGCGGAGGGCGCGCGCGCGGATCTGGCGAAGTATGACGCGCTGGTGGAGGAGATCAAGAAGAGCAAGGATGCGTACGAGGTGGAAGGGATTAACGCGGCGATGAATCGTGATGAGATGGTGGCGTGGGTAGCGTATGCGGAGGGCAAGCAGGACGAGGCCGTGAAGGCGATGCGCGCGGCGGCTGATATCCAGGACAAGGTGGGGCAGGGTGAGGTGGATATTCCTGCGCGGGAGATGCTGGCGGACATGCTGCTGGACTTCGGCAAGCCGAAGGAGGCGCTGGCGGAGTATGAGGTGGCGCTGAAGTTGAGTCCCAACCGGCTGAATGGGTTGTATAACGCGGGACGGGCGGCGGAAGCTGCTGGCGAGAAGCAGAAGGCGGAGTTTTATTATGCGGCGCTGCTGAAGTCGACCGATGGCGGAGCTGGGTCGGCGCGGCCGGAGTTTGCGCATGCTAAGGGCTACGTGGCGGGGACGGAGCGGGCGGCGGATTAGCGGCTTACTGTTGCCGGGATCCTGCAATCCCGCATCTCAAAATCGAGATACGGGGCACCCGGTTTAGGTTGCTGGATGTTGCGCGCGAGGAGTGAGCCGTGGCGAAGAGTCGGCGGACGGTGGAGACTCGATCGGCTGCGGAGATCTTTGCGGTGAATGAGCGCGCGAATCAACTGTTGCTGGAGCGGCTGGATCCTGCAGCGTGGAGAGCGAAACCGGTGGGTGGGGTGCGGACGATTGCGGCGATCGTTACGCATGTGCACAACGTTCGCGCGAAGTGGGTGCGGTTGAATGCGCCGCAGGTGGGCGTGTCTGCGCAATTGCATTGGGCGAGGTGTACACAGGACGAAGCGCGGGTGGGATTGGCGGAGAGTGCTCTGCGGTGCGAGGAGATGCTGGCGCTGGTGGCTGGCGGCGGTGTGAAGGCGTTTCTTCGCGATGGATGGGCGAAGGCGTGGCCTTTGGGGATGGGGACGAATGGGATGGAGATGGTTTGTTACATGGTGGCGCATGAGGCGCATCATCGCGGGCAGGTTTGTATGCTCGCGCACCAGATGGGGTTTGAGTTGCCGAAGGATGTGATGTATGGGATGTGGAATTGGGAGAGGCTTTGGGGTGAGGGTTGGAGCGGGAAGAGCGAGGTGTAGTCGGGGTATAGAGCAACAGCAGATTTCCAAAGGGAATGACAGAAAGAAGGGCAACGGCAAGAACTAAGGCCAATACAGGGTCTCTCCAGTGCGCTGCGCTTCGGTCGAGATGACGGGGTTTGGGTTGCGAAAGGTAAGAAGAAAGGCAGAGGCAGACTCCCGGTGAGGATGACAGCGAGGAAAGTTAGAGCATCGGGTAGGGCAACGATGGGTAGGCTCTAGGTTGCGGGCGCGCATTGGGGGAATGCAGTGATGCGGAGTTTGGCGGCGGCGTAGGGGATGAGGGTGATTTGCTCGAGGGGCTCGGTGGTGGTAACGGGGCTCGGTGGGACGGGGTCGGCTACGCTGTCGACTGCTTGCCAGGATTTTAGTTTGCGGGCAGGGAGTGTAATGGTTACCGGGGCGCCGTGGTGGGTGAAGGGGGCGTCGGTGATTGGGTGCTCGGCTACCTGGAGTGCGGTGGTGTTGGAGATGGCTAGGGCGTAGTTCCACTGGGTGTTGGGGTAGACCTGCCAGTCGGCGGTGAGGTCGCGGTCGCGGAGTTTTAGCCAGGTTTCTCCTATGGGGTAGGAGAAGACTAGTGGGCCTCGGTTGATGGAGAGGGATTGGTTGAAGCCGGAGATCGCGCGGGGCTGCTTGGGGAGGGTTAGCTCGACTACGTCGCCGGGGACCCAGGTGCGATGGATGCGGGCGAAGGTGTTGGGTGTGGGAGCGGGTTGGGGCTGGTTGTTGATGCGGAGGGTTGCGTTGGTGGCCCACGCTGGGATGCGGAGATGGAGGGGGAAGGCTGTGGGTGCGGCAGGGTTGAGGGTCAGGCGGACGTGCTCGCGGAAGGGGTACTCGGTGTCTTCTTGGATGGTGATGGGGGTACCGCGGACGGTGGTGGTTACGGTGGAGGGGGAGTAGGCGGTGGCGGCTAAGCCGTCGTCGGCGGAGGCCATCCAGAGGCTGGCGGTGAACTTGGGCCAGCCTTGGTGGAAGTTAGCGGCGCAGCAGCCGAAGTTGGGATCGAGGCCGTAGAGGTTGGACTCGGGGCCGTCGGTGGTCCAGGGTTCGTGGTGGAGGCTGCACTCGACTTGATTGGGTTCCTGGTTATATTGGTGGGCCCACATGTCGTCGGTGAAGGCGCCGGGGAGGGCGTTGAAGGCAATGAGCTCGAGGCGGTCGGCGAGGGTGGGATCGCCGAGGATGGCGAGGGATTGTTCGAGCGAGAACATGGTTTCGACGACGGTGCAGAGCTCGGAGCCTTGCGAGGGGTTGCGGCCGGCGAAGTGCTCGTCGCAGGAGAACATGCCGTTGGGGAGGCCGTGGTAGGTGTCGAGGGCGGAGAGCATCTGATGGATGGCAGAGCGGTCGGCTGGATCGTTGGTGAGGACGGACCAAACGGGCGCGGCTTTGATGGCCTGGCCGTTGTTCACGCCGTGGGTGGAGAGGGCGAGGTCGCTGAGGCCGCCTTCGGGGAGGTGGAGCTGTTCGGCGGTCATGCGTTCGGTGTGGCGGAAGTTGGCGAAGTTGCTCCGCCAGTCGAAGCCCTGGGTGTGCAGGAGTCGAACGAGGATGAGGAGGTTGGGGTCGCCGGTGCGGTTGTAGAGCCAGAGGGCGGTTAGGGCGTTGTCCTGCCAACGAAACCTGCCCCAGTCTTGTAAGGGGCGCGAGGGGAGGGTTGCGAGTTGGTAGGCGAAGTAGCGGGTGAGGAAGGGTAGGACGCGGGGGTCGCTCGTGGCTTCGTAGTATTGCGTGAGGACTTTGAGCATCACCATGCGCGGCCACCAGTCGTTGTTGGAGGAGGGGCCGAAGTTGCCGGTGGGTTGCTGGTGGGTGAGGGTCCACTCGATGAATTTCTGAGCCTTGGCTTTAAGGCGGGGGTCATCGAGTTGGTAGGCGAGGGGGACGAGGCCGTCGAGGAAGTAGGGGCCGCGCTCCCAGGATTCGCCGGTGCCGCCGAGCCAGCCGCTGTTGGGGCCGACGTCGGGCCAGGTTTCGTCGAGATGGCCGCCGAGGCCGTTGGCCTGGATCTGGAGTTGGGCGCGGAGCCAGCCGGTTGGGTGGATGGAGCCGAGGGGAAGGGGGTAGAAGGCGTTGGGGGCTAGCGGGGCGCGATTTTTTGGCGCGATGGCGGCGACGGGGGAGGCATTGGCGGTGCGGTAAGGGAGGGTGGTGGCGAGAGTGGCGGCTGCGGCTTGCTGGAGGAAGCGGCGGCGACTTGCGGGATTCATTTTTTTAGCGGGCATAGATGCAAGCGGGTGCGGTTCGAAGCGGATCTTGGCGCTGCTCACATCGTACAGTCCCGCATCTCAGAATCGAGATACGGGGCGCCCGGAGTGGTGGCTGATCGGGGGGATGTTGGCCGCATCGAGGGGGCGGGTTGCGCCATCTACTTGTCAGAGAGTTTGAGGTTCTTATGGCGTTTCGGATGGAGAAGTTGCGGCAGCTTTGGAAGTTGGTGCGGGAGAGTCATGCGCAGCCGTTGGTGGGGGAGCCTCGCAAGCCGGAGGTCTTGGGGATTGAGGAGCAGGCGGTTACGTTCATTGGGCACTCTTCGTTTTTGGTGCAGATGGCGGGGCTGGGAGTTCTGATTGATCCGGTGTTTGCGACGCGGCTGATTTTGTTGCGGCGGCAGCGGAGGGCTGGGGTGCGGGTGAAAGATCTGCCGGTGATCGATGCGGTGCTATTGACGCATGCGCATATGGATCATTTGAATCGACCGTCGTTGAAGGCTGTGGTGCGGGAGATGCGGCGGCGGGGACGGGTGGCGCCGATGGCGATTGTGCCGAATGGAGTGGAGGATCTGGTGGCGGACCTTGGATTTTCGAAGGTCGTGGAGTTGAAGTGGTGGGAGTCGGCGGAGGTGGAGGGGTTGAAGGTTACGGCTACGCCGGCACGGCATTGGGGTGCGCGGATGTTCAAGGATACGCATCGGGGATTTGGCGGGTATGTGCTGGAGGCTCGGGGCGCGGCGAGCATGTATCACTCGGGCGACACGGCGTATTTTGGCGGGTTTGCGGAGATTGGGCGGAGGCTAAGTCCGAAGATTGCGCTGCTGCCGATTGGGGCCTATTTCCCGGATAGCTATCGCGGCGTGCACACGAGTCCGGAGGAGGCGCTGCAGGGATTTGTGGATGTGGGTGCGGAGACGATGGTGCCGATGCACTACAACACGTTCAAGCTGGGGAGAGAGCCGATGGAGGAGCCGCTCGCTCGATTGTTGGTGGCGGCGGAGCGGGCGGGCGTGCTTGCGAAGGTCGAGGCGTTGGGGGAGGGAGAGCGCTTGCTGGTGGGGGGTGACGTGCGGACGGCGGCGTCTAGCGGCGCGCGCGGACCGAGGCTGAGTGGGGCCGAGGTTTATTCGGTGGGGTAGAGCAACAGCAGATTCCCAGAGGGAATGACAGAAAGAAAAGCAGGCGCAACGGAACAAGCCAATACAGGGATGTCTCCACTTCGCATCACAAAAACAGGTGCGGGATGCTCCGGTTGAGATGACGAGTTCATCTCAACACGGAACATGCGGGGGACAATCCGCGGGTTGGGTGCGCTGGGCTAAGACTCGTGGCCCAGCGCGAGGTCTATGAGGGTTTTCTCTTCGAGGGCGTGGGCTTTGGCGGAGCCGGTGGCGGGCGAGGCGGCGGCGGTGCGCTTGACGCTTAGGACAGCACGCGTGCCGGCGACGCGGCGGAAGAGGGGGAGGACGTAAGAGAGGGCTCCCATGTTGGCTGGCTCCTCTTGGACCCAGACGATTTCGGTGGCGGAGGGGTGTTGGTCAAGCGCGGCCTGTAGCTCGGCTTCGGGGAAGGGGTAGAGCTGCTCGAGGAAGATGATAGCGACGTCAGTGAGAGCTCGCTTCGCTCGCTCTACGCGGAGGTTGTGGCCGATTTTTCCGGTGCAGACTAGCAGGCGGTGGGGGTTGGTGACGGAGTTGTCGGGGAGGACGTTCTGGAAGTGAGCATGCGGCGGATCGGGCGTGAAGTCCGTTACGGGGGACATGGCGTCGGGGTGGCGGAGCATGGATTTGGGGGTGAAGACGATGAGGGGCTTGCGCCATTTGCGCATGGCCTGGCGGCGAAGAAGGTGAAAGAACTGCGCGGCGGTGGAGGGTTGCGCGACTTGAATGTTGTCTTGCGCGGCGAGTTGGAGGTAGCGCTCGATGCGGGCGCTGGAGTGCTCGGGGCCCTGTCCTTCGTAGCCGTGCGGGAGGAGCATGACGAGGCCGGAGAGTAAGCCCCACTTGGCTTCGCCGGCGGAGAGGAACTGGTCGATGATGATCTGGGCGCCGTTGGCGAAGTCGCCGAACTGAGCCTCCCATAGGACGAGGGCTTCGGGATAGTCGCGGGAGAATCCGTACTCGAAGCCGAGGCAGGCGGCCTCGGAGAGGAGGGAGTTGTAGACGGACCAGCGGCCTTGTTGCGGGGCGATGGTGGAGAGAGGGGAGAAGCGGGTTTCGGTCTCGATGTCGATGAGGACGGAGTGGCGCTGGTTGAAGGTGCCGCGCTGGGAGTCCTGGCCGGAGAGGCGAACGGGCGTGCCGGCTTTGAGGAGCGAGGCGTAGGCGAGGAGCTCGGCCATGCCGTAGTCGATGGGCTTTTGGCCGGTGCCCATCTCTACGCGTTGTTCGAGGAGCTTCTGGACTTTGGGATGGACGTGAAAGCCTTCGGGCGGTGTAGCAAGGGCGGTGGTGAGAGAGGCGATTTCGGCTAGGTCGAGGCCGGTGGTGGGGTTGTCGTCGGAACGGAGAGGGCCGCCGTAATAGGGGGCCCAGTAGTCGCGTATGTCGAAGAGTTTGGGCTTGCGGTTGGCGGCGGTGGCGGCCTTCTGTTCTTCGAGGAATTTGCCCTGGGAGTAGGCGATCTCTCTGGAGGGGTCGACGCCGATTTGTTTGGCGTAGAGCTGATAGAGGGGTGGGTGGTCCTTGATCCTGGCGTAGCGGAGGGGCTGGGTGACGGTGGGGTCGTCGACTTCGGAGTGGCCGTGGCGGCGGTAGCCGATGAGGTCGATGACGACGTCGGACTGGAAGGTCTGGCGGTACTCGGCGGCGATGGCAGCGATGCGGACGACGGCCTGGGGGTCTTCGGCGTTGACGTGGAAGATGGGGATGGGGAGGCGCTTGGCGAGGTCGGAGGCGAAGCGCGAGGAGTTGGATTCGGCTGGCAGGGCGGTGAAGCCGAGGAGGTTGTTGACAATCACCTGAATGGTGCCGCCGATGTTGTAGCCGTGCAGGGTGGCGAGGTTCAGGCTCTCCGCCCATATGCCCTGACCGGCGAAGGCGGCGTCGCCGTGGATGATCATGGGGAGAACCTGACGGCGGGCGGCGAGGAAGTCCTCCTTGCTGCGGTTCTTGGCGAGACGTTCCTGGTAGGCTCGGGCGCGGCCCATGATGACGGGGTCGGCGGCCTCGAGGTGGCTGGGGTTGGAAGCGAGGTGGAGGTGAACGGTCTTGCCGGTGGCGGTGATGAAGTCGCCGGTGGCACCGATGTGGTATTTGACGTCGCCGCCGCCGAGGGTGCTGCGGGGGTCAACGTCCTCGAACTTGGTGAAGATGTCGCGGGAGGGGCGATTGACGGTGTTGACCATTACGTTGAGGCGGCCGCGGTGGCTCATGGCGAAGATGGAGCGATTGACGCCGAGCTCGGCTGCGGTGGTGAAGAGCTGGTCTAAGAACGGGATCAGGACCGTCAAGCCTTCTAACGAAAAGCGCTTGGTGCCTAAGTAGCGCTGCTGGATGACCTGCTCGAACAGGTCGGCGCGGAGGAGGCCGGTGAGGATGCGGGCGGCGGGGATAGTGGCGGTGGCGGCGTCGGGATTGGTGAAAGGGGATTCGAGGCGGTGCTGGATCCAGGCGCGCTTTTCGGCGGAGGGGATGTGCATGAACTCGGCGCCGATGGAGGAGGCATAGATGCGGCGGGCTTCCCGGACGTCGGGGGAGTCTTCGTCGGGAAGGTCGGAGACGGGAAAGGGAGCGGGAGGGAGGAGCTGGCCGAGGGGGTCGAGGGAGGCCTGGAGGTAGCCCCAGCGGCGGAAGAGGTCGAAGGTGGTTTCGCGGGTTGTTTCTACTTGTGAGGTGGCAGGCATGCACTTATAGGATGTCACGGGGTAGGGTTTGGACGCCAAGTTGGGTTTGGGGGAGAAAGGGTCGGGAGTGTGATGCATATCACAGACGGGTCTGGAGGCGAGGCTTCAGGATGAAGTTGTTGGAGGATTCCCGGATGCCATTGAACTCTCTCCCAGAGGCCGTGCAGGAGTTGTACCCGACACCTTGTTCGTGTGCCGGGCCGTGCGCTGGATATGGAACACGAGCCGGCTGCCCGTCGCTACTGGTATTGGCGACGCTGGATCAGGCCAAGAAGGAGCTGGCTGCTTCGTTAGAAGAGGAAGCAGCTGCGTAGGAGATTGATCTTCAAACCAGTGAATTTTACTGTCGGCAGGACGGTAACTACTGGTAGCTGAAGCTCTATTCGGGACTCTCTTGGGAGAAAGGGTCTCAGGATAGAGACGTTGCCGCTCGAGGTCCCTCTCGAGCGGCAACTGAATTTAAGGAGGTCGGGTGGGGCTGGCGGGGGTGTTAGCGGTAGCGGGCTTCGAGGCGGCCGGGGTTGTTGAGGGTCATGCGGCCGTCGATCTGATCGACCAGGCCTTCGCGGCGGAAGCGGGTGAGCAGGCGGCTGACGGTTTCGCGGGAGAGGCCAGCCATGCTGCCGAGCTCTTCCTGGTTGAGTTGCATGAGGAAGGAGATGGGGAGGTTGGCCGGTGCGGGGAGGTTGCTGCCGTCGTCGGTGCGGGCCCAGTCGAGGAGGGTACTGGCGAGCTTGCCGGCGGCGGAGGTGTGGAGAGCGAGGCGCCGCGCAGAGAGGAGAGCGCTAGTGTAGTCGCGTGCAATGGCGAGGGCGGTGATGCGGGTGACATCGTTGTGGGAAGCCATGAAGCGAACGAAGTCGGCGCGGGGAATGGATTTGATGGTGCAGGGGGAGAGGGTTTCTGCCGTGACGCGGTGGGCGGTGCGCTCATGCAGGGCGGCGAGGCCAAGGATGTCGCCGGGGCCGGCGACGCGGAGGAGGAAGAGGCGGCCATTGCTGGAGGAGGCGGTGACTTTGACGCGGCCACTGCAGATGATCAGTAGTTGATCGGCGGGTAAGCCTTCGTGGAAGAGGACAGAGCGGGGTTCGCGACGGCGGCAAATGCCAATCGAATCGAAGTCGCGGAGGGCTTTTGGGGAGAGCGAACAGAAGGGCGGGATGCGGAGAATGGAACAGTCTTGACGGTTGCGAGGGAGAATGGCGGGCCTCCTGGAAGCAAAGCTGGCACGGCGAAGGCAATTCGATGTTCTACCAGGGGATGGGGGGAGGGCTGTACTGGATTGCTCTTGTTGCGAAGAAAGACGGGCGCGCTGGCTCCCGCTCGGGGAACGAGATCGTTTCTAATGGCCTAGCGGAGATGCATCAGCAGTAGCGGGCTTCCATTTGGATGGGGTGGGTAAGGGTCATGCGGTCGTGGATCTGAAGGACGTGGCCTTCGCGGCGGAAGCGAGCGAGGAGCCGGCTGACGGTTTCGCGGGAGAGGCCGGCCATGCTGCCGAGGTCTTCGTGGGTAAGCTGCATGAGGAAGGAGATGGGGAGGTTGGTGTGGGCGCTGTCGAGGTTGTCCACGCGAGACAGGTCGAGGAGGGCGCTGGCGAGCTTGCCGGCGGCGGTGGTTTGAAGAGCGAGGCGGCGGGCAGTGAGGACGGCGTTGGTATATTCCCGTCCGAGAGCCAGTGCGGTGACGCGGGCGACCTCGGGGTGGACTTCCATGAAGCAGACGAATTCGTCGCGGGGGATGGATTTAATGGTGCAGGGGGAAAGGGTTTCGGAGGTCAGGCGATAGACGGTGTGCTCATGCAGAGCTGCGAGGCCGAAAATATCGCCGGGGCCGGCGACGCGGAGCAGCAGGAGGCGGCCTTCCGCGGAGGCGGCGGTAAGCTTGACGCGGCCGGAGCAGACGATCAGGAGATGGTTGGCGGGGAAGCCTTCGCGAAGGAGAGTTTCATGGGCTTCGTAGTGACGGCTGATGCCGATGGAGTGGAAGTCGCGCAGGGCGACGCTGGAGAAGGTGCAAGCGTGCTGTGAACTGGCCGTCGAAGTCTTCAAAACACTGCGAGGGAAGATGGCGGGCCTCCTGAAACTCTGCGGAAAGTAGCCTGCACGCCTTCACCATACTCACATTTGGCGTGGCGCGCTGCCGCCGACTGCTCATACGACAATGAAAGA
The DNA here is from genome assembly GCA_963796535.1 of uncultured Acidobacteriaceae bacterium. Taxonomy (GTDB): domain Bacteria; phylum Acidobacteriota; class Terriglobia; order Terriglobales; family Acidobacteriaceae; genus Granulicella. The sequence goes on along the minus strand of CAWCMO010000003.1, from coordinate 253,402 downwards.
AATTGGGAGGGGTTTCGAGGAGGAGGCCAGGGGTGGTGCTTGCGTGGTAGTCTGCGGAGCATGTCTGAACACAATTACCGCCAGCGTGGCGGAGGTCGCTCCCAGGGTTTCTCGTCCATTCCCTCTACACAACCACAGCACTCGCAGGGGTCGCACGGAGCATCGCAGCCGGCACATGGTGGGCATGGAGGCGGCTTCCACCCCAACGGGCAAAGAACGTCCGTCGGGGGCCCCGGTGGCTTTGACTTGGCGCAGGCGGCGTTGGACGAGATGCATGAAGCTGGATTCAAGCCGGAGTTCGGGCCGGGGGTGGATCAGCAGACGGCCGCGATTGAGAAGGCGCTAGCGCAGTTGACGCCGACGCCGGGAGTGGAGGATTTGAGGGGGTTGGGGTGGTCGTCGATTGACAACGATACATCGAAGGACCTGGACCAGATTGAGGTGGCGGATCGCGTGGCGGGCGGCGTGCGGTTGCGCGTGGCGATTGGGGATGTGGCGGCGGCGGTGGAAAAGGGAAGTCCGATCGATCAACATGCGCAGGCGCAGACGCAGACGATTTATACGGCGGTAAAGAATTTTCCGATGCTGCCGCTGGAGTTGTCGACGGGGGTGACGTCGCTGAACGAGAGTGGCGACCGGCAGGCGGTGATGATGACGTTTACCGTGGGGCCGGATGGCGAGATGCTGGATGAGAGTGTGTCGCTGGCGCTGGTGAGGAATCGGGCGCAGCTGGCGTACTCGCGGGTGGGGCCGTGGCTGGAGAACACGGCAGCGGGCGTGGTGGATAACGATGTGATGTCGCTGCGATCGGACAGTGCGCGGGAACATGATGCGGATGCTTCGTTGGTGACAGCGCCGGGAGCATTGGGAGCGAACTGGCTGGTGGAGCAGTTGAAGATGCAGGATGAAGCGGCGCAGGCGCTGCACGCGGCGCGAGTGAAGCGGGGGGCGCTGGAGTTTCACAAGTCCGAGGCTGATCCGGTGGTGATGGATGGGCGCGTGATCTCGGTGAGTGAGGCGATTCAGAATCGGGCGATGAACTTGATTGAGGACCTGATGGTGGCGGCGAATGGTGTGATGGCACGGGCGCTGCGTAAGGGTGGGCGAAGTGGATTGCAGCGGGTGGTGAAGGTGCCGGCGCGGTGGGATCGGATTGTGGCGCTGGCGGCAGAGCATGGGATCACGCTGCCAGCAGTGCCTGACTCGGTGTTGCTAAATGATTTTCTGGAGTTGCAGCGGAGGACGGATTCGATTCACTATCCGGATCTGGCGGTCGCGGTGATCAAGCTGATGGGGCCGGGCGAGTACATGCTGATGCGGCCGGATGATGATCCGACAGGGCACTTTGGTCTGGCAGCTAGAGACTATACGCATTCGACGGCGCCGAACCGTCGGTTTCCGGACCTTGTGACGCAGAGGGTGCTGCACGCGATGGCGAAGGGAGAGCCGGCGCCTTATAGCGATGACGATCTGACGGCGATTGCGGCGCATTGCAATGACGCGGATAAGGCGCTGCGGAAGATTGAGCGCGATATGCAGAAGCGGGTGGCGGCGGTGGCGATGGCGTCGCATATTGGCGAGGTATTTGCGGCCGTGGTGACGGGGTCGAGCGACAAGGGCGTGTATGCGCGCGTGATTCAGCCGCCGTTTGAGGGACGCGTGATCCAGGGCGAACAGGGGCTGGATGTAGGCGACAAGGTGAGCGTGAAGCTGCTGCACACGGATCCGGCCCGAGCGTTTATTGATTTTGCGAAGGTGGGGATGCGGGCGGTGACGCCGGTTGGGCATCAGGCGTAAGGGTGCGCGTCAGGATCTGGCAGAGCGAGGGCTTCTGGTGACGTGATGTCGTAGGCGTACCAGGCGATGGATGCGCTGAGGACAAAGGCCGAGCGATGCATCCGCCAAAGCGTAACAGCGGCTGCGACTGCGAGCGTATACGTTAGCCATGACGCTGCAGTCTGCAGTGGGCCGACCGGGTGGATAGGCGGAAACGACTGACCTGGGGGGCGAGAGTTGTGGAGGTGATTCACCGTGTAATGCGTGACGATTGCCAGGACGACGATAAAGACTTCCCAGATGCAGACGAGGGTTGCCAGTAATGGACGTTCGGGGCGTGTCCCGGTCACGATTCACCTCAGAAATTGCATAGGGACAAGTTACACCGAGAGCGATTTGTCGACTAGGGGATGCGGTTGGTGATGAGCAGATTCTTAAGTGAACGGACGCGCGCGAGGCTTAGTGTAGCCCACGTTCGAGAATCCGGACATGGGGCACCCAGAGTTTGTGGCGTTCCGAGTGGGAAGCAGGTTCCTCGCTGCGCTCGGAATGAAAACCAAAAAAGCAAAGGCAAGAACATGAGCGTATGCCGATTCGAATACCGATTGTACGGCGGTGTTAGACCCAGTCACCGTCGCGCATGAGGGGTTCGACGCGGCCGTCGGCGGAGAGGCCGTCGACGTTCATGGTGGGGCCACCAATCATCCAGTCGACGTGGATGAGACTGTCGTTGGCGCCGAGGGCGGAAAGTTCTTCTTTGGACATCTTGTCACCGCCGATAAGGCAGGTGGAGTAGGCCTGGCCGAGGGCGATGTGGCTGGCGGCGTTCTCGTCGAAGAGGGTGTTCCAGAAGAGGATGCCGGATTGCGCGATGGGGGAGTTGTGCGGGACGAGTGCCACTTCACCGAGCTGGCGCGCGCCTTCGTCGGTGGAGATGAGCTTGTTGATGGCAGCTTCGCCGGCGGTGGCGGTGGCCTTGACAATGCGGCCGTCTTTGAAGGTGCAGCGGATGTTTTCGATCAGCGTGCCCTGGTGCGAGAGGGGCTTGGACGCAGAAACGTGGCCGTTGACGCGGGCCTTATGCGGAGTGGTGAAGCATTCCTCGGTGGGGATGTTGGCGTTGCAGTAGAAGCCGTTGCTGGCCGTGGATCCGCCACCGGCCCAGAGGTGTTGATCGGCGAGACCGACGGTGAGGTCGGTGGCGTTATCGGGGGTGAAGAAGCGGATGGAGTGGTAGCGCTTGTGGTTGAGGTAGTCGACGCGCAGGGTGAGGTTGGCGTTGTGCTGCTTCCAGTCGGTGATGGGATCTTCGCCGGTGATGCGCGAGGTATAGAAGATGGCCTCCCAGAGATTGGAGAGGGCGAGCTCGGGCGGATCGTTGGGGAAGACGAGCGAGGCCCAGGCCGGAGTGGCGGCGGCGACGATGGTCCAGTTGATGGCGAAGCGGGTGATGAGCTCCATGGCGGGCTTGTAGGCCACGGACATGGCGGTGTTGGCGCGCGAGACTTTACTGGGATCCTGGCCGGCGAGCAGCGCGGGATTGGCGCCGGTAATGCCCATGCGGGCGGCGTTGGATTTGTAGGCGGCGGCGAGGGCGTCGTAGTACCAGGTGGGCGCGTAGTCGAAGCTGCCGTCGGGTGCGTGCTGATAGCGGGCGAGGCTGGCGGCGTCGTCGGCGTAGAAGGTGGTGACGAGCTTGGCGCCGGCTTTGTAGGCCTGCTCGGTGATGCGGCGGACGAGGGGAACGGCTTCGATGGGAGCGGTGATGACGAGCTCCTGATCGGGCTGGAGGCCGGCGCCGATACGGACGGCGACTTCGGCGAGGCGGTCGAGTTTGTGTTCGAAGGGAAGGAGAGCGAAGGGGGCGTGCGCAAGGGCGATTGCAGAACTCATGATGCAAGGGTAGGCGGAGGCGGCGATGTATGCAACTTCAGAATGGCACGAGCAAACTGCAGGTCTCTCGGCTACGCCAATCGATAGGGCCGTTTGGCTTCGATCGAGATGACAAGTTCTGGTGACGGCGATGGTGAGGTCTCTTTAGAGCTGGGTGAAGACTTCGTGGAAGTCGTGGATGCCGTCGTGGGTGGAGAGCCATTCGGCGGCGCGGATGGCGCCTTCGGCGAATGGTCGGCGGGATTTGGAGTCGTGGGTGAGGATGAGGCGGTCGCAAGTTCCGGTGGCGATGAGGGAGTGGACGCCTTCGACGTCGCCGGTGCGGTTGGCTGTGATGGGGATCTCGTCGTGGAGGCCGCGTTCCTGGTGGCCGATGGTGGCGAGGACGGCGTCGCGGAGGGTGAGGGCGGTGCCGCTGGGCGCGTCCAGCTTGCTGACGTGGTGGGTCTCAGAGATGGCGAAGGTGTAGCCGGCGTCCTTGAGGGCGGAGGTCATTTCCTTGGCGAGTCTGAGCATCATCTGCATGCCGATGGAGAAGTTGGTGCCGTAGAGGAGGGCAGTTTTGTGTTGCTGGGCGAGGGCGCGGAGTTCGGGGAGGTGGCTGTACCAGCCGGTGGTGCCGATGACCATGCGAACGCCGTTGGGCAGGCAGGCGCGCATGTTGGCGACGACGGCGGCGGGGGTGGTGAAGTCTATGGCGACGTCGAAGTCGTTGAGGAAGGCCGGGGTGAGGGCGGAGGCGTTGCGGTTTTCGCTGGAGGCGAGGACGCGGACGGCGTGGCTGCGCTCCGAGGCTACTTCTGCTACGAGTCTGCCGGTTTTGCCGGCGCCGAGGATGAGGATGCGCATGGGACTAGTTTAGTCCTGATGGGGAGTCGCTAATCGGTCGCCCGATAAAACATCGGTGCTGCGGCAAACTACAGGTTCTTCACTGCGTTCAGAATGACGAGCTTGTTGCTGGTGCGATCCGAAGACCTTTCTAAACGTTGTCCATGGCGGCGACGCGGGCTTCGATGTCGAAGATGGTGGGGTCGGGGTTGGAGAAGAATTTTTTGTGGAGGGAGCGGAGGGCTTCTTCTACGTCTTCTTCGTTGACCATGAAGCTCATGTTGATTTCGCTGGCGCCCTGCGAGATCATGCGCACGTTGACGTGCGAGATAGAGGAGAAGACCTGGCCGGAGATGCCGGGATTTCCACGAATATCTTCGCCTACGAGACAGATGAGTGCCTTGTTGCCTTCGTATTTCACGTCGGCGATTTTGCTTAGGTCGGCGGAGATGGCGGGGAGGGCTTCTTTGGAATCGACGGTGACGGAGACCGAGATTTCGGAGGTCGAGACCATGTCGATGGCGCAGCCGTGCTTGTCGAAGATGGCGAAGACGGCGGCGAGGAAGCCGTGGGCGAGGAGCATGCGGCTGGCGACGATGTCGATGATGGTGAGTTTCTTTTTGGCCGCGATGGACTTGAAGGGGCTGGCGCAGGGTGGGGCGATGGCGGTGATCCTGGTGCCTTCGTTTTCGGCGTTGCGGGAATTGAGGACGAAGACGGGGATGTTCTTCTGGACGGCCGGGAGAATGGTCGCGGGGTGCAGGACTTTTGCGCCGAAGTAGGCTAGCTCGGCGGCTTCTTCGAAGGAGATGGTTTTGACGCGCAGGGCTTCGGGGACGATGCGCGGGTCGGTGGTCATGATGCCGTTGACGTCGGTCCAGATTTCGATGGCGCCGGCGTGGAGGGCACCGCCTACGATGGCGGCGGTGTAGTCGGAGCCGCCGCGGCCGAGGGTGGTGGTGATGCCGTTGCAGGAGCCGATGAAGCCGCCCATGACGGGGACGCGCGCGAGTTCGATGAGGGGAAGGACTTGCGCGGTGAGCGCGGCTTCGATGGCGGGCTCGTCGGGCGCGGCCTTGCCGTAGTGGTTGTCGGTGAGGATGACGGTGCGGGCGTCGACGTGGGAGCTGGGGATGGACTGCTGCGCGAAGGCGGCGGTGCAGAGGACGGAGGAGAGGCGTTCGCCGAAGCTGACGACGTTGTCGGAGGTGCGCGGGGTGAGTTCGCCTACGGCGGAGATGCCGCGGAGGAGGTCGTCGAGGGTGTCGAAGTCGTGATGGATGTTGAGTTGGAGGGAGGTGAGGCGGTCGGCGTCTTTGACTAGCTCGGCAGCGGTGTTGAGGTGGCGGGTGCGGAGGGTGTCGGAGAGTGCGAGGGCTTCTTCGCGATCGTTGCGGCCGGCGGCGGCTGCGGCGGCGAGAAGGGTGTCGGTGACTTTCGACATCGCGGAGACGATGACGATGGGGTTGAGATTCTTGCGCAGGCGCGAGGCGACGATGGAGGCGGTGCGGAGGATGGCGGTGGCGTCCTCGACAGAGGTGCCACCGAACTTCATGATGACGATGTTCTGGCGGGGTGTGCTCATGCGGGCACCAGCGCTTCGGATTGTTTGCCAGACGAGATGGGGGGGAAGGCGCGGAAGTCGAACTTGCCCAGGACGGCGAGGATTTCAGCGTTGAGGAGGGCGGCGCCGGCGGCTCCGCGAATGGTGTTGTGGGAGAGCAGCGTGAACTTCCAGTCGAAGAGGGAGCAGGGGCGGAGGCGGCCTACGGTGGTGGCCATCCCGTTGCCGCGCATGAGGTCGAGGCGGGGCTGGGGGCGTGTGTCTTCGGGCGCGTACTCGACGGGATATAGGGGCGCGGAGGGTAAGTGGAGACCGTCGAGGCCCTGGCCGTGGAGAGGCTGGAAGTCGGCCCAGGCTGCGAGGATTTCTTCGTAGGTGGCGGGAGTGCGGAGCTTGATGCTGACGCACTCAGTGTGGCCGTCGAGTACGGCTACGCGATTGCAGTGCGCGGAAAGGGTGAGGGACGCGGGCTGGAAGCCGGAAGTGGAGGCTGTGCCGAGGAGCTTGGCGACTTCCTCCTGGAGTTTCTCTTCTTCGTTCTTGATGTAGGGGATGATGTTGCCGAGGATGTCGAGCGAAGCTACTCCGGGATAGCCGGCGCCGGAGACGGCTTGCAGGGTGGAGACGAAGAGTTTGTCGATGCCGAAGCGGGCTTCGAGAGGAGCGAGGGGAAGGACGAGGCCGATGGCGCAGCAGTTGGGGTTGGTGACGAATGTAGCCGCCGGATCGCTTGCGGGTGGCCTGCTGCTCGATGAAGGCGAGGTGATCGGCGTTGACCTCGGGGACGACGAGCGGAACGTCCGGCGCCATGCGGAAGGCGGAGGAGTTGGAGATGACGGCGCAGCCGGCGGCGGCGAACTTAGGCTCGAGCTCGCGGGCGATGGGGGCGTCGATGGAGGAGAAGATGATGCGCGGAAGCTCGCTGGCGAGCTTCGGGCGTGTTGGGCTGGAGGACCATCTGCGCGATGCGCGCGGGGAGGGGCGTGTCGAGGCGCCAGTGACAGGCCTCGGCGTAGGTCTTGCCGGCGCTGCGGTCGCTGGCGGCGAGCCAGGTGATGTTGAACCAGGGATGATCCGCGAGAAGCTGGATGAATCGCTGACCGACCACTCCGGTCGCGCCGAGAATGCCTACGTTACGCCGTTCCATCTTGTAAGGATAGCAAGAGGGAACGGCGTGCGTCAGCAGGTCAGTGAGCTAGCAAGTTAGCGAGATTGGGACCGGGTTAGTCGACGTAGGTGACGCGGCGGCGGGAGTAGACACGGGAGCCGCCGCCACCCCAGGCGCAGAGCAGACCGATGACGTGGATGAGGAACCAGAGGCCGATGCCTTGATCCTGGTAGATCCAGAAGAGGATCAGGAGGCGCGGGATGAGCAGAGCGACGATGACGGGAATGATGCCAACGACGGCCGGGATGTACTGCGTCATGCTGTGCTGAAACCACGCGACGACGATGCAGATGCGCGGAAGAAAGAGGGAGAGAACGAGAAACCAGAGGGGGATGGTGTGGGTGGCGAGGTCGAGATGGACGTTCATGAGAGTGCCGGCTCCTGGGCGTGCGCTTGGCGCTGCTTGAGTTGGTTGCTGTTTGCGTAGTGAAACGATACTCCCGGTTGGATGCTATTTGGCGGAGAAAGTGAAGCTTGCCTGGACAGCCGATTTTGCAGGGACAGTGATCTGGATGTCCTGCTCGCCGAGTTTTTCGTGGACGGCGGCGAGGGTGTAGGTGCCGGGCGGGACGCCGGTGATGGTGAATCGGCCGTCGGCGCCGGAGATGGCGAACCATGGATTGGGGGCGACGTTGATGAACGCGCTCATCCAGGGATGGTTGTTGCAGCGGACGGGGAGCATGACTTCAGCGGTGGGGAAGACCTGGGTGCGGGGAGCGCTGCCGGCGGGCTGGGAGATGTCGAGAGAAGCGTTGCCAGGCTGGTCCGGCAGGGTGTGGATGTTGTGCACGGTGGCGTCGGAGTTGCTGAAGGTGACGGACCCGCCTTGCTGAATGGCGATGACGTGCGGGGAGTAGCGGCAGCCCTTCTGGTTGAGACGAACGGATGGAGCCATGGGGACGGCAGTGTAGCTGGGGGCTCCCGATTTGATGTAGACGTAAACGTTCGCCAACTGCTGGTTGGTGACCATGATCTGCTCGGTGAGATAGGGCAGCTTGGGGAGGTTGCAGGCTGGGTCGGCCGACATGTCGATGGGAATGCGCGCGGGGGGCTGGCCATCGAAGCGCACGACGCCGGAGATGTTGCCCGCTGTGGCGGGGTTGACGGGCGGCGCGACGGGTGTGACGGATGTGGCAGTGGTCGAGGCGGTGGGCGCCGGAGCAGGAGCGTGCTTGCAGCCGCTAAGCGTTAGGGCGGAGAGGAGAAGGAGCGCTGGGGTATGGAGGGTCACGATGCTCCTTTGGATGCGGCGTTCAGCAGGATGACGGCAAAACAAACATCGACAACAGCAAGGGCAACTGCAAAGAAGAAGCAGATCCCTACGGGATGACAACCTGAACTACAACCGCAGAAACTCGAGCAAAGGGCAGATGCTGGGTTAGCGGGGGTTGGGGCGTTTGTTGCGGGAGTCTTTGCCGCTGAGCAGGCCTTCAAGTTCGATCTTGAATTCGTTGACGTCTTTGAAGTCGCGGTAGACGCTGGCAAAGCGGATGTAGGCGACGGTGTCGATGTCTTTGAGGCGGTGCATGATGAGTTCGCCAATGGACGATGTCGAGCGCTCGCGTTCGGGGCTGTCGATCACGAAGGCTTCTACCGCGTCGACGATCTCCTGCATTTGGGTGACGGAGACTTTGCGCTTCTGGCAGGAGTGGAGCAGGCCGGTGAGGACTTTTTGGCGATCGAAATTTTCGCGGCGGCCGTCTTTCTTGACGACCATGTAGGGGATTTCGTCGAGCCGCTCGTAGGTGGTGAAGCGCTTGTTGCAGCGTTCGCATTCGCGGCGGCGGCGGATGGAGTCGGCTTCCTTGCTCTCGCGGCTGTCGATGACCTTGTCTTCCGTGAAGCCGCAGTACGGACATTTCATAAGAGCTCCATTCTACTGCGGTCCTGCGCGGACGGCGCTGCTGCGCGCAGGGCGGTCCTGTGCGGACGGCGAGAGTTGAATGTGACTATGGTGCGGGGGCTGTCGCGGCTTCGCGGAGGGAGATTCCTTCGAGGTGCGCGGCGATGAAGCCTCCGGGGATGACGGCGAGGTTTGCGACGAACAGGAGGACGACGCCGCAAGCGGTGGCGGTCTCGAGAGGGACATTGAAGAAGCCATGCAGGGCGGCGGCGAGGACCGCGATCTGGGTGAACCAGCCGAGTATGGGGAGCTGGATCAGCGAGCCGCCCAGGCCGGTGGCGAGCAGGAGCATGGTGCCGGCGAAGCTGAGGTTGGCTAGCGAGGGTGTGGCGCGGAAGGCGTGGACGGCCTCGAGGTACATGAAGGCGATGACCACCCACATGCCAACGGAGATGGCGAGGGCGGAGAAGAACTCTCCGAAGGTAGAGACGATGTGGAGGCCCTGGCTGAACTCGAGAATGCGGGCGGAGGCGGATTGCGAGAAGGTTTCTGATAGTGGGCGAAGCAGGCTGGCGACGATGCGAGCGACATAGTTGCCGGCGAATCGCAGAGAGAGGGCAAACACAGCGAGGAACAGCGTTGCGGCCAGAGAGACGGCGCCCGCGCGAGCAAAGGCTTCGTGGTGCGGCATGTTGCGGGGAGCGAAGGCCAGGGTGACGGAAAAGATGATGGCGGCTGAGGCGAGGTCGAAGGCGCGCTCGATGGAATAGACCGCGAGCTGCGTGGCGACTGGGGTCTTGAGGCGGCGGGCGATGAGGTAGGGGCGGCCGAGGTCGGCGAAGCGGCCGAAGAGGGCGACGATGGTGAAGCCGATGAACTGGGAGGGGACCATCTGTAACGTGGTGGTCTTATGCAGAGGTTTGAGCAGAACGGCCCAGCGCCAGGCCCGCAGAACGTAACCGAGATAGGTGCAGGCGAAGGCGATGAGGATCAGGACTGGAGAGACGGAACGAAGCTGGTGGCCGAGCGATCTCCAGTCAAATGATGCGTGGCTGCGGGCCAGCCAGAGGATCAGGATGAGAAGAACCAGCACGACGGGAATCATGGTGCGGGGGGTGAAGAGACCCTGTTTCGCCGAAGGCTGCGGTGGCGACTGGGTGGGGACGCCAAGTGCGTCGGGGGACATATCGGGGGAAGGCATCAGCGGGAGCCGAGGGATGCTACGGCGAGGGAGGCGGTGGCAGAGGCGGGCTGGGGGTGGGCATGCGCCGTCGTTCCGTGTGCGAGTGCGAGCTTACGGCGTTTGAACTCATTCATGACGCGGACCACGTAGGAGCGGGTTTCGGCGTAGGGAGGGATGCCGCGGTAGCGGTCGACGGCGGCGGGGCCGGCGTTGTATGCGGCGAGCGCGAGGGCCAGGCCGTGCGTATCGTTGTTGGGGTCGTAGCGGTCGAGAAGCTGATCGAGATAGGTAGTGCCGCCGGCGATGTTCTGGTCGGGCCGGAAGGCGTCGTTAACACCGAGCTGATGGGCGGTGCCGGGCATGAGTTGCATGAGGCCGCGGGCTCCGGTGCGGGAGACGGCGTTGGCGTGGAAGCCGCTTTCAGCGCGGATGACGCTGGCGAGGAGGTCGGCATCAATGTGGTGCTGGGCGCCGGCCTGGGTGATGAGTTCGGGAACGTTTGGGGTTGGTGTCAGCGCTGTGGCCGCCGCAGCGGCCAGGGGTGTTGGAGGATCGGGAAGGGTTTCGATGGTGGCGATGGATTTGCGCGAGAGATCGATGAAGTCCGAAGCCTGGGAGGTGAGGAAGAGGCGAATGTGGGAGTCGTCGATGGGCTCGTAGCGCGCGCAGTCGTAGGAGAAGCCATTGCGGAGCGTGACGCGCTGAAATGCGTCCGCACTTTTGCACAGAAAAGTAGCGAGAAGGAAGGTGGAACCTAGATAGATACGTGTTAGACGGTGAATCTGCACTGTTTATGAGACTATCATCGCGTTGATCCGGGTAGCAAAGAGATCGCAAGTCCCTAGAAGTTTCATTTGAACTGCCGATGTTGTTCGTGCTGGTCTTTCCAATTGACTTTCAGGAGTGAATAGCTATGCGTTGCCCGACCTGTCAGAAGGGCCGTATGTTTCGGTCCAAGCAGACAAGTTTTGAAAGGCTGCTGTACAGCCGACTTGGGCTGTACCCGTGGCGATGTGCCGCGTGCATGAATCGCAAGATGTTGCGGGCGCGGGAGGAGCAGCAGAGCAAGCCGTCTCCGATCTGGACCGGCTGAGGCTGTGAGTCAGCCAGTCAGCGAGTTAGCTGCAGGCTAGGCCAAGACTTGGCTGAGTGCCGATTCAATCGCAACGGCGACGCCATCCTCGTCATTTGAGGGGACGATGGTCCATCCGCTGGTGTGGGCAATAGCCTTGAGGTCGTCGGGCGCGTTGGACATCAGGGCGGCGTGGCCAGCGAGGCGAAGCATGGCGACATCGTTCCAGTTGTCGCCGATGGCGAGGATGTCAGCAGGAGCGAAGCCGCGCAGGTGTGCGAGGTGCTTCAGGGCAGACGCTTTGGAGCAGCCGGCGGGAAGAATATCCAACAAGGTGAGATCGGTTTCGGGGTAGGTAGTGCGGTGCAGCGCGACCTCGGCTTGGGGGCTTTCGTGTGCGCCGACCGGGGTGACGAGGGGATGCTGGATGAGCAGGGCCTCAGCCTCGCGCATGCGATCGATTGGGCCACAGAGCATCATCTGGATGGGTGGATTGGCGCCGGGGTGGAGTGCGTCTTCGATGGGGGAGACCTGGGCAATGTAGCGCTCGTTGGCGCGCATCCAGCGGCCGATGCTGGTATGGAGGTCGTCGAGATGCTGGACGATGAGGGCACCACGAGAGTCTTCGCCGTCAGGGCCGGTGAGATCGAAGGTGAGGACGAGGGTATTGCGATAGTCGTTGAGGTGGGAGCAGAGCCAGCGTGCGGTGGAGAGCGGTAGGTGGGTGCGGTGAATGAGCTCTGAGCCGATGGTGCGGATGACGGTGCCGTTGGAGCTGACGACGGCCGATGCGTGGTGCAGGTTGAGATCACGCAGGACGTGCATGGCGAAGCTGTGGCGGCGTCCGGTGGAGATAACGATTTCGATGCCGGAGGATTCAGCTAGCTTGAGGGCAGCAAGGTTACGGGGACTGACTTTGCCGGAGGAGCTAAGAAGAGTTCCGTCGAGATCGATGGCGATGAGGCGAGGTGGCATGTGCTTCTAGAGTAGCCGAAGCGTGGGAACCGGAAGATGAACGGTTTGGATAGGATGGAAGTTATGCCGAAGATTGCTGCTCTTGAATGCTCGCGTTGCCACCATCGAATCTCTGCTGATACGCCGCAGACGCTTTGCCCGCTGGATGGAGGCGTGCTGTATGCGCGGTATGACATGGAGGCGCTGAAGAAGACGGCGAGGCGCGAGCATGCGGCGGAGTTGGCGGCTACGTCGAGCAAAAGTTTGGGGATGTGGAGGTATGCGGACGTGCTGCCGGAGGTGGCTCCCGTTTCGCTGGGCGAGGGTTGGACGCCGATGCTGCAGAGCCGTCGGTACAAGGGATTGCTTGTGAAGGAAGAGGGGGCGAATCCAACGGGGACGTTTAAGGCTCGGGGGATGTCGATGGCGGTGTCGATGGCGAAGCAGTACGGGCTGCGGCATTTGGCGACGCCATCTGCTGGGAATGCTGCGGGGGCGTTGGCAGCGTATGCTGCGGCGGCGCAGATGAAAGCGCATATTTTTATGCCGAAGGATGTGCCGTTCGCGAATTATTTAGAGGGCGTTGTGTATGGCGCGGACGTGCGGATGGTGGATGGATTGATTTCGGACTGCGCGCGGATGGTGGGCGAGGAGATGAAGCGGCAGAAGGAGGCGGGCGTTGCTGCCGATGATGCGTGGTTCGATATGTCTACGCTGAAAGAGCCGTTTCGCGTGGAAGGCAAGAAGACGATGGGGTATGAGCTGGTGGAGCAGCTGGGGTGGGAGTATCCGGATGCGGTGTTCTATCCGACGGGCGGGGGCGTGGGGCTGATTGGGATGTGGAAGGCGTTTGAGGAGATGGAGCAGTTGGGATGGGTTAGCGGGAAGCGGCCGCGGATGTATGCGCTGCAGGCGGCGGGGTGTGCGCCGGTTGAGCGGGCGTTTGAAGAGGGCAAGGCGATGAGCGAGTTCTTCGAAGGCGCGGCTACGTTTGCGGCGGGGCTGAGGGTGCCGAAACCGTATGGGGATTCGATCATTCTGGAGATTGTGAAGGAGTCTGGCGGGATGGTGGTGGCGTCAGACGATACGGCTATATTGGCTTCGATTCTGGATTGGGCTAAGGAGGAAGGGATTTTTCTTTCGCCGGAGGGTGCAGCGGCTACGGCTGCGTATGACACGCTGCTGGCTAGTGGAGAGGTCAAGCGCAGCGAGAGAGTGGTGCTGTTCAATACCGGGGCGGGGTTGAAGTATGCGGATGTGATCGCGGAGGCGATGCACTTGCGGCGGCCGGGTTCGCTGCCTACTTCTTTGCCGGTGGGTGGAATTATTACCCCGGTGTAGCGGGGGTCAAGGCGGCGGAGAGCTCGACGGCGGTGCGCTCGAGGACGGAGACCTGGCGCTCGATGCGGGCGAGTTGCTCGTCGGGTGGGGTAGGGTTGGCGGTTGCGGGAACGGCAGGGAGGGTGTGGGCTTCGAGGGCTTGGGAGACAGCGTCCAGACGTGCGGCCAGCTGTGTTATTTTCTCGACGGCGGATGGGGTCGGAGTGCCGATGGCGGCGACGGTGGTGATGGTCTGGGTGAGGCGGCGCAAGAAGGTGGTGAAGGTGAGAGCGGCGCGGTTGAGGCTTGCGGCTCGGTCGCGGGTTGCGATGAGGGGGAGATTGGGTTCGAGCAGGGCGTGGTCGAGGGTCTCCTCGGCCTGGTTGACGGCGAGGCCACAGAGGCGGCGCGCGGGGGCGAGGATCGTGCGCTCGGCTTGCATGCGGGTGTGGGCGTCGGTGGGGCTGGCGGTGTGCCAGAAAGCGATCATGGCGCGGAGGTAGGCTGCGTTGGCTGCGGCGCAACGGGCGAGCAGCCGGGGGAGCTGGAGGCTTTCGAACTCTGGCCAGAGGAAGAGCATGGCGAGCACGGCGGTGAGGGCGCCAAAGCAGGTCATGCCCATGCGGACGGCGGCGAAGTGCCAGTCGCGCAGGTGGGGAAGGACCATGAGGACGATGGTGGGGGTGAGGAAGAAGCAGAACCAGGCGTAGTCGACGGCATAGAGGGCGAGGGTGAAGAAGGCGCCGACGCTGACGGTGAGGAGCAGGGTGACTTCGCTGTGGATGAAGACGGCGAGGAGCGAGGCGAAGGCGGCTCCGGCGACGGTGCCGAGGACGCGCTCGCCGGAGCGGCGAACGGTTTCGCCGGTGTAGGGCTGGAGGACGATGAGCGAGGTCATGGCGATCCAGTAGCTGTGGGTGATGGGCTGGTGATGGATACGGATGAGGCCGGCAATGAGGACGTCGAAGGCGACGATGACGGCCAGGCGGAGGGCGTGGCGGAACATGATGGAGCGGAGGGAAAGGTTGGCGCGGAGGGCGTCGAACCAGAGGAGTGGAGGATTTGGGTTGGTGAGCGCGGGGGCGTCGAGGATGGCGATGGGGGAGCGGCGTGGCTCGATGCCAGTCCAGATGGCGCGGATGGCTTCGTAGTTGGTTTCGAAGTTGAGCAGGGTGTCGCGGAGGGCGGCTATGAGGTGAGTGGCGGGTTGGTGGGGGGTGACTAGCGCGGCTTCGAGTCTTGGGAGGGTGCGCTGGATGTTGGTGTAGAGGAAGCCGGTGGGGGCGAAGGCGGCGCCGCGGTCGCGGGGGCGTTGGCGAAGCGCTGGCTCGATGGGTTCGAGCGAGGCGGTGAGCCAGCCGGCGATCTCGGGGAGCGGGTTGCGAGGGTCGTGCGCGCCTAGCTCGGCGATGCGGAGGAGTCGGGCCAGTAGAAGGTCTGCGTTCTCGGTGAGGACGGTGAGGTTGCGGGCGCGGATGGTGCGCGAGGTCATGCGCGCGGGGGTGGCGGCGATGGCTTGCTGGGCGATCTCGGTGCGGAGACGGAATTGGGCGAGCGACTCGTTGAAGGCGCTGTGACCTTCCGGCTGGGTGGTGGAGGGAAGGAGGCGGATGAGGTCGCCGAGCGAGGCGTAGATGTCGGCTACGGCGAGGCGCGCGGGGCGGAAGGGGTCGGCGGGCCAGAGGAGGAGGGAGAGGGAGGCGGCCCAGAGTCCTCCGAGGGCGAAGTAGAGGGTGCTCTCGTTGGCGTAGGCGAGGGTGTGGGGCGGGGTGCCGATGGCGACGATGAACGAGACGATGACGGTTACGCTGGAGGAGGCGAAGGGCTGCGACATCACGCGGGCTAGCGTGCAGGCGAAGCAGAAGAGGAGTGTCGCGATGACGGCAATCGGGAGGTTGACGCCGGCGAGCAGGCCGAGGAAGACGCCGAGCGAGCCTCCTATGAGGATGGTGAGGATGTTGGCGAGGCGCGAGCGGTAGGGACCGCCGTTGTCCACCATGATGACCTGGAAGGCGCCGAGCGAGGCCCAGCCCATGGGCTTGTGGAGGAGATAGCAGGCGAACATGGCGACGCCGACGGCGAGGGCGGCGCGGAGGCCTCGGCGAACTTGCATTTTGGCGAGCGCGGAACGGAGGCCGGTGATGCGGACGATCGCCATCGGATCAGTGTAGATGTGTGGGTTGTGGGTTTAGACCATCGCGGGGTCTTCGATGGGGGTTCTGGAGCGAGTGGTGAGGGCTATGGCGGCGATGAGGATCATGGCACCGCCTAGCCAGGCTAGCGGGCCGAGGTGTTCGCTGAGGAGGAAGACGCCGAGCAGCGAGCCGATAAGGGGTTCCATGTTGAGGAGGACTCCTGCTTGCGATGCGGGGACCTGGGTCATGCCCCAGTTCCAGAGGAGCGTGGTGGTGGCGGTGCAGAGCAGGCCGCTGGCTGCGAGCGCGAGCCAGGCTTTGAGGCTGATTCCGTGGATGGGCGGAAGACCGTAGGCGATGGGGACATAGATTGCGAGCATCGCGGTGCCGATGGCGATGCCGTAGGCGGTAACGACGATGTGGCTGTGACGGCGCATGAGGCGCTGGTTGAAGAGGATCCAGAAGAGGGCGATGAAGAGGGAGAAGACTACGAGGAGGTCGCCGGCGAGAGAGGGTCCGCCGTCTGTGTGATGGTGTGTACCGCCTAGAGCGATGAGGGCTGCTCCGGTGGTGGAGAGGGCGAGGGCGGACCAGCCTAGTTTGCTGAGGCGTTCCTTGGCGAAGAGGGTTGCGCCTACTGCGAGGATGACGGGCATCGTGCCGACCATGAGGGCGGCGTGCGAGACGGTGGTGAGCGAGAGGCCTTTGAACTGCAGGATGAACTGCAGGGGAACTCCCATGAAGGAGGCGAAGATCAGCATGCGCCACTCAGCTGCGTTGAAGTTTGGGCGGTGCGTGATGAGGAGAGGTGTAAGGCCGAGGAGGGCGAAGGCGAAACGGTAGAAGACCATGGCGCCGACGTTCATCTCGTTGAGGGCGATTTTGCCGAAGTAGAAGCCGCAGCCCCAGAAGCAGCTGGCGAGGAAGGCTGCGAGGAAGCCTAGGGTGCGATGTTTTCCGAGTGCCTGCATACCCCCCTCCCCCCTATTTGTTATTTTTGGACGTAAACGCATGCATCCAAGTAGTTTAGGTAGCAAAGTATACCGGTTGCAGGAGTGAATTCTTGCTATAGATTGTTGTATCCAAACGGTTTAGATAACAAGATACCCCATACCTCGTTTGTTGTTTTATTTGACGTAAACACCTGAATCCAAACGGTTTCAGTAACACCGTTTCCGGGGTACGGGTGTGAATTCTTGCTATAAATTGTTGTATCCAAACAGTTTAGATGGCAAAGTATCCCCATTTGCGTGGCTTGTGGGTAGTGGGGATTGTGGTGCTACCTCTATTGTAGCGGGGTGGGTGGGGTAACTATGCCAACAGGGTTGGGAGGAAATCGGCAGTGGTGGCGCGGGTTTTGAGCGGGTGGGGGGTGGAAGGGGGGTTGACATGCGGATTTTGGGCTGTTTTCGGGATTTTTATTTTTTGGGGTGGGTGGGGAAGCAGATTCACGGGGGGATGACAGCAAGTAGGGCAAAGGCAAAAAAAGAAGCAGATTCCCGGAGGGAATGACAGAAAGAAAAGCAAAAGCAACGGCAAGGGCGACCGGAGAAGCGAACGCCCCGGAGGTTGTGGGCTCCGGGGCGTTTGGTTGATGCGGTTCGGTGGGGATTACCAGACGCGGCAGCTGTCGGTTGGGACCATGGGGGTGCCTTTTTTGCAGCCGAAGGCGGTGGCGAAGCCGGGCTGGTTGACGATGGCTCCGTTGGCGCGGAAGTGGTCGGGGGAGTGTTCGTCGACGAGGACCTGTTCGCGAACGGCTTCGGGGCGGGAGTTTTCGCACCAGTTCTGGGCGAAGGCGATGTAGAAGCGCTGCGGGCCGGTGTAGCCGTCGAGCTTCTTGTGGATGTCGAGGCCGTCCTTGCTGGCGCGATCGAGATAGGCGAGGTAGGCGAGGACGAGGCCACCGTTGTCGGCGGTGTTCTCGCCGAGGGTGAGCTTGCCATTGACGTGGACGTCGTCCTTGGGCGTGGTGCCGGGGACGGCTACGAAGTTACCGTACTGGTTGACGAGGCAGCCGGTCCTGGCCTCGAACTTGGTGGTGTCTTCGGCGGTCCACCAGTCGGCGAGATTGCCCTTGGCGTCGAACTTCTTGCCTTCGTCGTCGAAGCCGTGGGTGAGCTCGTGGCCGATGACGGCGCCGATGTGACCGTAGTTCACGGCGAGATCAGCCTTGGGGTCATAGAAGGCGGGTTGAAGGATGCCGGCGGGGAAGTTGATGTCGTTCATGCTGGGGTTGTAGTAGGCGTTGACGGTGGGCGGTGTCATGCCCCACTCGTTGTGGTCGACGGGCTTGCCGATTTTATTGAGCTCGCGATCGTTCTCAAAGGCGGTGGCCTGTTCGTCGTTGCTGAGGGCATCGTCGGGCGAGATGGTGAGCTTGCTGTAGTCGCGCCACTTGTCGGGGTAGCCGATCTTGTCGGCGACGGCATGGAGTTTCTGCTTGGCGCGGACCTTGGTTTCGGGGCTCATCCAGTCGAGGGTGTCGATGTCCTTGTCCATGGCGGCTTCGATGTCGTGGACCATCTGGAGGGTCTTGGCCTTGCTGTCGCCGGCGAAGTATTGGTCAACATAGACCGCTCCGAGAGCTTCGCCGAGGGCGCCGTCGACGGCGGCGGAGCAGCGCTTCCAGCGGGGGCGCTGCGTGGGTGTGCCCTCGAGCTCGCGGCCGTAGAAGTCGAAGTTCTCGGCGTCGATGGTCTCGGGCAACTGACTGGCGTAGCTGCTGAGGAGATGGAAGCGGAGATAGGCGCGGAGGGTTTCCATGTCGGTCTCACGGACGGCAGCTACCATTGCGGGGAAGAACTTGGGGTTGGCGTTGATGAGGGAGTCGACCTTGGGGGCGTGGACGGCTTCGAAGAAGGGAGCGAAGTCGACACCACCCATGCTTTCCTCGAAGGCGGCGACGGTTTGGGGATGATAGACGGCCTCGGGGTCGCGGCGCTCGGTGTTGGTCATGGAGGCTAGAGCGAGCTTGGTTTCGAAGGCGAGGATGTTGGTGGCGTCGGTGGCGGCCTGGGCGGGGGATTCGCCGGCGAGGGTGAGCATCTTGGCGATGTGGGCTACGTATTGGGCGCGGAGCTGCTTATCCTTGTCGCCGGTGCGGGTGTAGTAGTCGCGCTCGGGAAGGCCGAGACCGCCCTGGTCGACGACCGCGACTTGCTTGCTGGAGTCCTTGAAGTCCTGCTCTTCGCCGAAGCCGAGGAAGACATTTACGTTGAGGCGCTGCAGTTCGCCGGAGAGGGCGGTGAGGTCGTCCATGGAGACGGCGTTGATTTTATCGAGGAGCGGCTGGAGGGGAGTGAGGCCCTTCTGGTTGATGAGGGCGGTGTTCATGCAGGCGGCGTAGTAGTCGCCGATCTTCTGCTGGTTGGGGGTGCGGGCGGGGTCGGGCGTGGAGTACTTGGTGAGGATGCCGTTGAGTTCCTGGGTGTTGACGTTGTAGAGGGTGTAGAACTGGTCGACGCCGGCCTGGTCGGAGGGGATGGGATGGTTGGCGACGAAGTTGCCGCAGGCGTACTTGTAGAAGTCGGTGCAGGGATCGGCGGCCTTGTTGATGGAGGAGGTGTCAAAGGCGGGGGAGGGGAGGTAGTGGGTCTGGGGCGGGGTCGCTGGCGCCTGGGCTACGGCTAATGGAGTGGCGATCAGGAGGGTGCAAAGGGCGAGGGCGGCGAGGGGGCGGTGCAGAGAGGATGCACGACGCGAGAGGCGGTCAATCATTGAGAGGACTCCGGTTCGGGTTGAGGTGAAGTGGTCAGCGCGGCGGGTGGCGGAGGCTGGTGGAGACATGGGGGTGCGAGGCCAAAGAGTATCCCTGACAGAGTACGTTACGCGGGGGTGAGCGTGGAGGTTCCCTGCGAGATGGATTTGATGAGGTGAAGGGATGGGGCGGGGAGGGTGCCGCGGAAAAGCAAAAGGCCAGCGCGGGGCTGGCCTTTTGGGATTGCAGGGAAAGGGTTAGGCGGCTTTGGCCTTGGTGACGACGGCCTTGACGCGGGCGTTGAGACGGCCCTTGTAGCGGCTGGCGGTGTTCTTGTGCAGGACACCCTTCTGGACGCTCTTGTCGAGGACGGAGACGGTGGAGCGGTAGGTCTCGACGAGGGTCTTCTTGTCGCCGGCAGCGAGAGCCTCGCGCATGAGGCGGAGGGCGCCGCGGAGCTTGGACTTGTTGGAACGGTTGATGGCCGTCTTGGTGATGGTCTGACGGGCGCGCTTGAGCGAAGAAACGTGATTTGCCATGGTGCGAGACTCTTTTCTTTTCCGGTTGGGCTAGTTGCCTATGGAAATGGGGGATGCTGGAGGAGGCTGGTGCTGAACCTTAAGCGCAGTGCAGCGCTTCCTCTGCAGGCTTGATTTTACTGGATTTGGGGGTGGAGGGTCAATGAAGGTGGGGGTTGGAGGCGGCGTGGAGGGGAGGGGTACGAACTTGGTTCGAGATTGGTTGGGAATTTACACAGCGTGGCTTGACGTGTGAGGAGGGAGGCGGTTAGGCTCTGGCTCAACATCGATACTCTATTGGCAAACTTCAATCTGGTTAAGGCCAATCCGGTGGCTGCACAGGGTGCGACAGATGGTGTCGCGGCTGTAGGCGACTGGTGCTGCAGCCGGCGGTATAGAGTCGCTGTAATTCCCCCTGCATCTAATAATAGAGAGGTTGCGGTACGCCTCTTCTTGTACTCTCCTGACGGAGGTCAGGCTTCCATTTGGTAAAAAAATCCCTGCAGCTTACCCCTGGAATCGAGCCGTTGTATGGCACTCGCGACGAGAACCTTCGTCTGATGGAAGATGGGCTGGCGGTCCAGATCGACTTGCGGGCTGACAGTATCCAGTTGATGGGCGAGGCTATGGCGGTCGCCCGGGTGGAGGGAATTTTCTCCGATTTTGAACATCTGCGAAAACTTGGGGTGCATCCACACAACGGCGAGTTGAATGCGCTGTTGAAGATGGTGGTTTCGGATCCTACGGTTACGCTGCGCGGGTTGGTGGAGAGCGGCAAGCAGCGGGCGATTGGGACCAAGCGGGCGGTGCAGCCGCGGTCGCCGAACCAGCGGAAGTATGTCGAGTCGATTGAGACCAACGACATGGTGTTTGGCATTGGGCCGGCGGGTACGGGCAAGACGTACCTGGCGGTGGCGATGGCGGTGAGCGCGTTGCTGGCAAAGAAGGTGTCGCGGATTATTCTGGTGCGGCCGGCGGTTGAGGCCGGCGAGCGGTTGGGATTCTTGCCGGGGTCGTTGCAGGAGAAGGTCGATCCTTATCTGAGGCCGCTGTATGACGCGCTGTATGACCTGCTGGATCCGGTGAAGGTCGACAAGATGCTGGAGTCGAATGTGATTGAGGTGGCGCCGTTGGCGTTTATGCGCGGGCGCACGCTCAATGACGCGTTCATCATCATGGATGAAGCGCAGAACACGACCAATGAACAGATGAAGATGTTTTTGACGCGGTTGGGTAATGCGTCGAAGGCGGTGATTACCGGCGATCTGACGCAGATTGATTTGCCGAATCCTAAGAAGAGTGGATTGTTTGAGGCCATGCGCGTGCTGGATGGCGTGGAGGGCATTAAGTTCTGCCACTTTGAGGATGTGGATGTGGTTCGGCATCTGCTGGTGCAGCGGATTGTGCGGGCTTATGACACCTATCAGCGGGCCGAGCAGTTGCCGCTGGCGGTGGATGGGGTTCCGTTGACGATCCAGGAAGATGAGACGCGGAAACGGATGCTGGCTCCGCAGTGAAGATAGTGATTCGTGACTAATGGTTCGGAGTTCTGATGCCCTGGTATTTTTATTTACTTGAATTTTTGAGTGGTATGTTTCTGGCCAATGGTGTCCCGCACTTCGTACAGGGAGTGAGCGGGGCACCGTTCCAGTCGCCGTTTGCGAAGCCGCCGGGGGTGGGAGAGTCGTCGCCGCTGAGTAATGTGTTGTGGGGATTTGGGAATCTTGTGGCGGGGTTCGTACTGCTGCATTATTTTTGGCCGTGGTGTTGGGCGGGGTGGGTGGCGTTCGGTGCTGGGGCGCTGGCAATCTCGATTCAACTGGCGTTGCACTTTGGGAAGGTGCGCGCGGGGAAGCCGTAAGGGGTTGGAATGTGATGGCCATCGCTTGCGTTGGGGTGTGGTTGCGGTAGCATCAGAGCACGCATGATGACCTTGGAACCTCCGCGAACGGTGAGTGGGAATGCTGGAAAGATCGGGCAGGTTCCGGATGCCGAGGCTTGGCGCGTATGGGGACTGTCGCGGTCCGGGCTGAGCCGATTTTTGCGTGTGGCGCAGGAGGCAGTGGGGCTTGAGGGTGAGGTGGATGTGCTGCTGGCGAGGGATCGAACACTGCGGCGGTTGAATCGTACTTGGCGGGGCAAGGACAAGGCTACGGATGTGCTGAGCTTTCCTGCATTGGAAGAACTTAAAGGGGTGCATGGCGGCGATCTGGCCATTTCGCTGGACACGGCGAAGCGGCAGGCCGGGGAGCATGGACATACGCTGCGCGACGAGGTGCGGGTGCTGTTGCTGCATGGGCTGCTGCATCTTTCGGGGATGGATCACGAGGTGGATGGCGGAGAGATGGCGGAGCGGGAGAGTGGGCTGCGGGCGAGGCTGCGGCTGCCGAATGGGTTGATTGCGCGTGCCAGTGTGGAAGGGGCGACGGCAAAGGCGAGAAGCAGATTCCCGGAGGGAATGACAGAAAGAAAAGCAAGGGCAAAAGCAAGAGCAAAAGCAAGAGCAGAAGCAGATCCCTGCGGGATGACAACCAAAACGGCAACCGCAACCGCAACGGCAACCGCAACGGCAAGGACAGCGGCAAGGGCTTTTGACGCAAAGGGCGCTAAGTTTAAGCGCGGAGGTCGCGACGTAAAGCAGCGGCGGGGCAGGGTGAGGGCATGATTACGGGTTATGACGTAACGGTGTTTCTGCTGCTGTGCCTGCTGGCGCTGTCGGCCTATGTGGACCGGATCTATTTTGAAATGGGCAAGTTTCTTTCGCGCGAGTACACGGAGAACATCGACGCGTGGGAGCGGTGGGTGGAACCGAAGTTGCGGCTGAGCCAGCAGTCGTCGGCGATGTCGGCGTCGGTGCTGCGGCAGATTGCGCTGGGGGCGCTGATCTTTCTGCTGGCGATTCATCTGCAGGGGAAGGTCGGGCAGAGTCCGGTTGAGATTGGGCGGACAGTCTTCGAACTTTTGCTGGCGATGCTGATCTTTGATCGGCTGCTGCCGCAGATCTTCTTCACGAAGACCGAGGGTCTGTGGATTGCGCGGATTTCGTTTCTTATCCGGGTGCTGTTTTACCTGGTGATGCCGCTGACGCTGACGATTGGGCTATTGCTCTCGATTGCAGGGCTGGCGGAGCCTGAAGCGAAACAGGCGGAAGATTCGGGTGAGGCGATGGATGCGTTGCTGGAGGCGGGCGAAGAAGAAGGTGTGTTGGATGAGGAGGACCGCGAGCTGGTGCGGAGCGTGGTGGAGTTCGGCGACAAGGTGGTGCGCGATGTGATGACGCCGCGGCCGGAGATGTTCGCGGTTGCGGGGAAGACAACGTTGGAGACGTTCACGGCGGAGGTGAATGCGCATAATTTCTCGCGGGTTCCGGTGTATGGGGAATCGTTGGATCACATTACGGGCATTGCGTTTGCGCGGGATCTGCTGGCGGTGAAGGATACCGACGCGGCGAACCGGACGGTGGCACAGCTGCAACGGCCTGCGCTCTTTATTCCGGAGACGAAAAAAGTAAACGAGCTGCTGCGGGAGATGCAGCGGCAGAAGCAGCACATGGGCATCGTGATTGATGAGTATGGCGGGGTTGCGGGGCTGGTGACGATTGAAGACTTGATTGAGGCGATTGTGGGGGAGATTGAGGACGAACACGACACGGAGATGGACGGAGACTCGCCGGTTGCAGAGGCGGAGGGGACGTGGGTGGTGCAGGGGAGTTTTGAGGTGGATCGGCTGCGCGAGCTTTTGGAGGGGTCGAGTGAGAGCGCGGATGTGGGTGAGAGTGTAGGGGAGGATGAGCTCGATGGGGGGGATGAGGACGAGAGCCTGGCGCAGTTGCTGAGGAAGTACGAGGCGACGACGGTGGGAGGGTTGGTGAGCGAGATGGCGGGACACATTCCGCTGCCGGGCG
This sequence comes from uncultured Acidobacteriaceae bacterium, assembly GCA_963796535.1. Lineage (GTDB taxonomy): Bacteria > Acidobacteriota > Terriglobia > Terriglobales > Acidobacteriaceae > Granulicella. Next base: position 229,544 of record CAWCMO010000003.1, on the reverse strand, counting down.
AGGTGGTGGAGGATGGGCCGCTGCGGCTGGAGGTGATCGCGTCGACGGATCGGCGGGTGGAGCGGGTGCGGGTGGGGTTGATGGGATTTCCGGCTGGCGGCGACGCGGCATAGGCCCGAGCCCAGGTCCGAAAATCCGGACGTGGGGCACCCGAATATTGGTGTCATGATAGAGGGATGGCACTTCGCACTGGTTTCGTCTCGATTATTGGCCGCCCGAATGCAGGCAAGTCTACGTTGTTGAATGCGCTGCTGGGGCAGAAGCTGGCGATCGTTACGCATAAGCCGCAGACGACGCGGACACGCATCCAGGGGGTGCTGGAGTTGCCGGTGCGGAAGAAGGCGAAGGGCGATCCGGGGCGGGCGCAGGCGCAGGTGGTGCTGGTGGATACGCCGGGGGTGCATAAGCCTGAGACGCAGCTGGATAAGCGAATGATGCAGGAGGTGCATGATGCGCTGGAGACTCGCGATGCGGTGATTTTTTTGGTCGATGTGACGCATCGGCTGCCGGTGGCGGAGAAGCCGCGCACGAGCGAGGAGTTTGCGGAGGCGCGCAAGGTGAGGACGTTGGGCCAGCATCGGCGGCTGCTGTCGAAGGCGGAAGACGATTTTTCGTTGCAGCTGGTGAAGAAGCTGGATTGCCCTGTGATTCTCGTCCTCAATAAAATTGACGCGTTGCCGAAGAGTGCGCTGCTGCCCTTGATTGCCCATTGGACTTCGCTGCATACGTTTGCGGATGTGATTCCGATTTCGGCGAAGAAGAAGGAAGGGTTGGAGCTGCTGCTCGATAAGGTGGTGGCGCAGTTGCCGGAGGGGCAGAGGTATTTTCCGAAGAACCAATTGACGGATCAGCCGGAGAGGTTTCTGGCGGCAGAGATTATTCGTGAGAAGATTTTGCTGTTGACGGGCGAAGAGGTTCCTTATGCGGCGGCGGTGGTGATTGAGCGCTGGGAGGAGCCGGCGTCGTTGAAGAAGGATAAAGCAGGACGGCTGCCGGTAACGAAGATTACTGCGGCGATTTTTTGCGAGCGTGAGGGGCAGAAGGCGATTTTGATTGGGAAACAAGGCGCGATGCTGAAACAGATTGGGACGACGGCGCGTAAGGATATTGAAGGTCTGCTGGGGACGAGGGTGTTTCTGGAATTGTTTGTGAAGGTGCAGGATGAGTGGAGAAGCTCGCGCGGGTTTGTCGACGAGTTGGACTGGCGCAGGCAGTTGGAGCAGTTGGCAGAGACGCAGCACCGGGACCAGAAGCTCGCTGAGAGCCGAAACAAATAGGCGGAGGATGCAGCGTGATTGATTTTTTGCAGTGGGGAGCCGTACTTGGTTTGCCGCCCCGAAGCGCGCGCGTGGCTGAACTGAAGGCGGGCCCTCTGCGTTTGGTGGCGATCACGTCCGAGATGCTGGCGGCCGAGCATAGTGGCGATGCGGCGGGGTTGGGGGGTCTGCTGCGGGCGAAGCTTACTCAGGAGTGGCCACCTGTTGATTGGGAGCCGCATGTGTATCGGATCATTCAGAAGCAGTATGACGAGTGTCCCGCGAGTTTTGGATGGCATCGGTATGTAGTGCTGGATGGCGGGCTGGGGAGATCGCGGACACTGGTGGGGGCGATTGGGGGATTTCCGCGGGCGCAGCGGGATGTTGAGATTGGGTACTCGACGCTGCCGGCGTTTCAGAGGCGGGGGTATGCGACGGCTTCGGCGAGGACGCTGGTGGATTGGCTGCTGACGCAGGAGGGCGTGGAGTCGGTGAGTGCGCAGACGTATCCGCGAATCCCGGAGTCGATCAAGGTGATGGAGCGGTGCGGAATGAGCTACGTGGGCGAAGGCGATGATCCGGGGACGGTGCGGTATCGGAGGATGCGCTAGGGCTGGAGGAGTGAGGTCGCGACGGTGGTCATCGCTTGTACGCCGGTTTCGATGGTGGGTTGAGGCAGCGGTTCGAAGTGGCTGGTGTGGGGGCCGGGGAGCGATTTACCGGCGGCCTCGGCCGCTGCGAATTTAGCTGGATCCATGGCTCCTAGCCAGAAAAATGCCACGGGTATCTTGCGGTCGAGACCGAAGACACCAACGTCTTCGCTGCCCATGACTTTTTGCTGCTCGACGACGAGGTCGGCGCCGAAGGTTTTGATCAACGTGGTGCTGACGGACTTCATCAGCGCGGGGTCGTTGAACATGACGGGGGTGGATTGGTTGTCGAGGACGGTTACGGTGGCGGCTTTTTCGGGCGGAAGGTTAGCGGAGAGGGTGAGGCCGGCGGCCATTTGTTTGAGGCCGTCGATGATGACCTGGCGGCTCTTGTCGGTGAAGGAGCGGGTGGTGAGTTCGAGTTTGACTTCGTCAGGGATGATGTTGCGCTTGGTGCCGCCGTGGATGTCGCCGACGGTGACTACGGAGGGGTCCTGGGGATCTTCCTGGCGACTGACGATGGTCTGGATCTGAACGATGTAGAGAGCGGCGAGGGTGATGGGATCGCGGCCTAGCTGGGGCGCGGAGCCGTGGCCACCTATGCCATGGATGAGGACGTCGATGGATGTTGAGCTGGCGAGGGTGGGGCCGATGACGTAGCCGATTTTTCCGGCGGGGAGCTGGTTGGTGTCGTGGAGGCCGATGATCTTGTCGGGTGTGCCGAAGCGCTGGTAGAGGTGGTCGGCGAGCATGGCCTTGGCGCCGTCGATGGTTTCTTCAGAGGGTTGGCCGATGAGCATGAGGGTTCCATGCCATTGCGATTTGGTGGCGGCCATGGCGCGGGCGGTGCCGATGAGGACGGTGGTGTGGATGTCGTGGCCGCAGGCGTGCATGACGCCGGTTTCCTGGCCGGAGGCTGTCTTGGTCATCACGTGGCTGGCGTAGGGGAGGCCGGTTTCTTCAATGATGGGGAGGGCATCCATGTCGGCGCGGACGAGGAGGGTGGGGCCGGGGCCGTTCTTGAAAATGGCGACGATACCGAAGGCGTGCGAGCCGTCGGGGTAGATGCCTACGTGGTCGGTGACGGTGTAGCCGGCGTCGCGGAGATTCTGGGCGAGGATGGCGGAGGTGCGCTCTTCGTGGTGAGAGAGTTCGGGGTGGGCGTGGATGTCTTTTTAGATGGCTACGAGGGGGGCTTGGGCAAGCGGAGCCTGGGCGCGGGAGGTGATGGCGGGGACGATCGCAAGAACGGCGACGGCGAACAACAGGTTGCGAAGGCGCAAGGGGACCTCGGTGTGTTGATGTGTGGCTAGGGTATCAGTTGGGTCTGGCGGAGACTGCCGGGAATGCTAGTCGTGGGTGCTGATGCCGAGGGCTTTCATTTTGCGGTAGAGGTGGGAGCGCTCCAGGCCTAGGGATTCGGCGGCGCGGGAGACGTTGCCGTGGCAGCGGTCTAATTCTTTGAGGATGTAGTCGCGCTCGTAGGCTTCGCGGGCCTGGAGAAGGGTGGAGAACTCTTCGCGATTGCCGTTGGTGGGGCGGGTGGGAGCGTTGCCGTCGGTGCGCTGAGATACACCTTCTGTGCGTTGCACGAGCATGGGGAGGTGCTTGGATTCGATGCGCTGGGCCTTCGGATTTAAGATCAGGACGCGCTCAATGACGTTGCGTAGCTCACGGACGTTGCCGGGCCAGTGATATTGCTTGAGCGTAGAGATTGCTGTGTCCGAGATTTCGACGTGGGGGCGGCCGTACTGCTGGCCGAACTCGGAGAGGAACTCGCGGGCCAGGAGAGGGATGTCTTCCTTGCGATCGCGCAGGGGTGGGACGTAGAAGGGGATTACGTTGAGGCGGTAGAAGAGATCTTCGCGGAAGTTGCCGCGGGCGATCTCCTGTTCGAGGTCTTTGTTGGTGGCGGCGATGACGCGGGTATCGATGTGGACGGGAGTGCTGGCGCCGACGGGATAGAAGCGCTGCTCGTCCAGCGTTCGGAGGACTTTGGCTTGAGTCTTGAGGCTCATGTCGCCTACTTCATCAAGGAAGAGGGTGCCACCGTCGGCGCGCTCGAAGGTGCCGCGTTTTTCTGTGGGTTGGTTGAGGCCGCCGGGGCCGGCACCGTGACGATAGCCGAAGAGTTCGGTCTCGATGAAGTCTTCGGGGATGGCGGCGCAGTTGAGTTCGACGAAGGGGCGGTCGCGGCGCAGAGACTCGGCATGCATGGAGCGGGCAACGAGTTCTTTGCCGGCGCCGGATTCGCCGAAGATGAGGACGCGGCCGTTGGTGGGGGCCATGAGCTTGATTTGTTGGCGGAGGGCTTTGACGGAGATGGACTGGCCGGTGATGGAGCCCTTGGAGAGCTGGCGGGAGAACTCCTGATTGTCTTCGCGGAGGTGGTGGGCCTGGATGGCATTGCGCAGGACAAGCAGCGTGCGGTCCATGGAGAGGGGCTTTTCGAGGAAGTCGTAGGCGCCGAGCTTGGTGGCGCGGACGGCGGCTTCAATGGTGGCATGGCCGGAGATCATGATGACTTCGGGGGAGCCAGGGCGGGGAGGGTGCGAGACGTCGCCGCGGATGGCGGCGAGGACGTCGAGGCCGTCGGGCTCTCCGGGGGCGCCGCCGGGGTCAGAGAGCCAGATGTCGAGGAGGACGGCCTGGTAGTCAGCATCGCGGAGAAGTTCGAGGGCTTCAGCGGCGGATCCGGCGGTGGTGATGACGTAGTCTTCCTCGTGGAGGATGGCTTCGAGGGATTCGCGGATGTCGGCTTCGTCGTCGACGATGAGAACGTGGTTCATAGGGGCAGGGGATAGGGGATAGAGTGGAGGGTTGAGTGGTGGTTAGGCTAGCTCTTCTTCGGTGTGGAGGGTGGGGTCGGCAACCCGGGTCCCAGAATCGGGACCCGGGGCACCGGGAGTGTCGGTGAGTTCGGCATCCCGGACAGCCGGAGTGTCGGTGGGGTCGGTGGCTGGGCGGAGTTCGAGGATGAAGCGGGCGCCGGTGGGGATATTTTTCTCGGCGCGGATGGAGCCATGATGTTCTTGCAGGATTTTGGCGGCGATGGAGAGTCCGAGGCCGGTGCCGCGCTGCTTGGTGGAGAAGTAGGGGAGGAAGAGGCTCTCGCGCATCTCGTCGGTGAGACCGGGGCCGGTGTCGGCGATCGTGAGTTCGACCATCCCGGAGGGCAGCGCGCGGGAGGAGATTTGGAGTTCGCAGAGGAGGCTTTCCTGCATGGCCTCGGCGGCGTTATCGATGAGGTTGGAGAGGGCGCGCTTGAGGGCTTCGGGATCGGCGAGGACGAGTGGCAAGTTGATCGCGAGGTTTTTACGGACGCGGATCTTACCGAGGCGGCCGGCGAAGAGGGCGAGCGAGTTTTCGACGATGGTGTTGAGGTCGGAGGGACGCGGACGCGCGCTGGGAAATTCGGCGAGCGAGGAGAACTGGTCTACCAGCGATCTCATCGTCTCGACGGACGATGAGATGACCTCTGCGGAGCGTTGAATGACGGGTGGCGAGGGAGACTCGAGGCTGTGCTCGCTGAGCAGGGAACTGAGGCGGCCGATGTGTCGCTGGATGAGCTCGGCGTTGAGCGAGATGGGGGTGAGGGGGTTCTTGATCTCGTGAGCAACGCGGCGGGCTACTTCTTTCCAGGCACTTTGTTTCTGGGCGCGTAAGAGCTCGGTGGCGTCTTCGAGGACGAGGACATAGCCAAGATGCTCACGGCTGGACTGCGCGAAGCTGCTGGCGGGAGCTGGGCCGAGCGACCCAAGGCCGCTGGCGGGACGGCCTTCGAGGAGGGCGACGGTGGCGGCGAGGTGAAGGATGCCGGCGTTGGATTGCATCTGCATCTCGGCGGAAGCGGACCCCATGCGGTGAGCGCGGCGAAGGAGATGGTCGAGCGCATCGATGATGTCTTCGGGGAGGACTGCGGAGAGAGGAAGGCCGATGAACTGACGTTGACCGCCGGGGTCGAGCATCTCGGAGAAGGCGCGGTTGGCGAGGAGTATGCGGCGATCGGCGGAGAGGGTCACGACGCCTGAGGGGATGGTTTCGATGATGGTTTCGAGTTCAGCGCGGCGGGCCTGGAGGGCGTGGTTGAGGTCGGAGAGTTGGGCGGTGGATCGCTCGGCGGTGGCGTGGGCGCTCTCGAGGTCGGCAGCCATGACGTTGAATTTGTCTACGAGCTCGCCGAGCTCTTCGGTGGAGGATTGACCGACGCGGTGGGCATAGTCGCCGGCGGCGATGGCCTCCATGGCGTCGGCGAGGGACTCTACGGGGCGGGTGACCTGCTTGCTTAGATTGAGGGCGAGCCAGCAGCAGGCGAAGAGGGCTAATGCGGTGGTCAAGAGCAGGAAGCCGGTGTAGAGGCTGCGAACTTCTCTTCGCTCGCGGTAGAGGGTCCAGTATTTATCCGCAGACTTGCGGAGGCGGAGCGAGGTGGCGGAGATTCCAGCGGGGATCGGAATACCGGAGACGATGAGGTCACCGTTGGGAAGGCCGGCGGTGGCGAGCGTGTAGTCGGTGCCGGAGAGGGAGTAGAAGGGCTCGTCGGTTCTTTGTGCGGCGTCAAGAATCGCCTGCTCAGTAGGTCCCTCGAGAGGGGTAGAGGTGGCGGCGGGTATTTGGTCGGAGTTGTCGTCGGTGGCGGTCTCCGCGGGCTGGATAGAGCGCAGCTCTGATTTGCCCGAAGGATTTCGCGGGACGTGCAGCGAGGCAATCGCTTGACGATCGTGATAGAGGATGACGAATCCGCCCTGGAGGGTGACCGCATGGCGTTGGAAGATGCGGTCAATCGCGGCGAGCGAGGCGGGGGGGAGCGGTTGCGTGTCGCTGAGGGGCACATTGGAGAGATCGATATTCGAGAGATCGACGGCGATGCTGTCGGCTTCGGAGCGGTCGTTGGCGTCGGCGTATTGGTAGAGCTCGAGCGCCATGGTGTTGGCGTCGTCTCGCATTTGGGTTACGGGCTGGGAGAACCAGCGATCGACGGCGCGGTTCATCAGCAAATAGCTGAAAGCAAACATGAAGACGAGGGGAACGAGAGAGACCAGGACAGCTCCCCACAACATGCGGGTGCGCAGGCGGGTGCCGAGAACGCGGCTGCGCTGATCGGCGTAGAGCTTTAGGACGTTGCGAACGAGCAAGACCAGGACGCCGACGAAGAGCAGAAATCCGATGACGGAGAGACTGACGAAAACCAGGGTCTGGAGGGGGGAGTTGGGATTGAGGAAGTTTGGATTGAAGGCGTTGAGCGCCGCGAGAGAAAGGAATAGCACCAGCAGGCACACGCCGAGCGCAATGACGAAGGCTCTGCGACGAAATGTACCGGCTCCCATGCAAGCAAGTTTACTCGCTTCAATTGCATGGGAGTTGGGGTTTTAGGAAAGCAGGCTGGCGACGGGGGTGAAGTCGCGGGATTGTGCGGCGGCTACGGCTTTGTAGGTGAGGGAGCCGTTGAACGTGTTGACGCCCTCGGCGATGCCGGGGTCGGACTGGATGGCGGCGTTGGCGCCTAGTTTTGCCAGCTTCATCACGTAGGGGAAGGTGGCATTGGTTAGGGCGAGGGTGCTGGTATTGGGGACCGCGGCGGGCATGTTGGTGACGCAGTAGTGGACGACGCCGTCGACGACATAGCTGGGGTCGGAGTGGGTGGTGGGGCGAGCGGTTTCGATGCAGCCGCCCTGGTCGATGGCGACGTCGACGATGACGGCGCCCTTTTTCATCTTGGCGACCATGGACTTGGTGACGATCTTGGGGGCGGCGGCTCCGGGGATGAGGACGCCACCGATGACGAGGTCGGCTTCGCAGACGGCGCGCTCGACGTTGTAGGAATTTGAGTAGAGGGTGTAGAGGCGGCCGGAGAAGATGTCGTCGAGTTCGCGGAGGCGGTTGAGGTTGAGGTCGACCAGGGTGACGCGCGCGCCCATGCCGAGGGCGACTTTGGCGGCGTTGGTGCCGACGATGCCGCCGCCGATGATGCAGACGTTCCCGGGAGGAACGCCGGGGACGCCGCCGAGGAGGACGCCGCGGCCACCGTGCTCCTTCTCGAGGTAGGCGGCGCCGACTTGCACAGAGAGGCGGCCTGCTACTTCGGACATGGGGGTAAGGAGGGGGAGGGAACCTGCCTGGTCGCGAACGGTCTCGTAGGCGATGCCGGTGACTTTGTTGGTGAGGAGGGCATCGGTGAGTCCGCGGATGGGGGCGAGGTGGAGGTAGGTGAAGAGAACCAGGCCGGGGCGGAAGTAGGGATACTCCTTTTCCACGGGTTCTTTGACCTTGACGACCATGTTGGCGGGGTTCCAGACGCTGGCGGCGTCGGGTACGATTTCGGCACCGACGGCTAGGTATTCCTCGTCGGGAAAGGAGGAGAGAGCGCCGGCGTTATGCTCGATGAGGACCTTATGGCCGGCGTCGACAAGGGCTTTGGCGCCGGCTGGGGTGACGCCGACGCGGCTTTCGTGGTCTTTTACTTCCCTGGGGACGCCGATGATCATGCCTGAATCTCTCCTGCTATGAGCCAAAGTTGCAAACGTCTTGAGTATAGTCGCCTGGGCGTTCAGGCAGTAGACTGCTTCGCAGGCCGTACAATGGTTATGCCGGGTCAGCTAAGACCCAACTATCTTTCTACGCAGTTTTTCTGACCTCCTTAATTCAAGTTTTTCTAACTTTCTTTATCTAGGAAACCGATCGGTCTCATGTCCTCGAAAAACTTTCAGATGCGGACCTCGCGTGTGAGTAACATGCGATCTATTTTTTCGCTGTTCTCGAGCGATCTCGCGATCGATCTGGGTACGGCGAATACTCTTGTCTTCGCTCATGGCAAGGGCATCATCGTGAATGAGCCGTCGATCATCGCGGTCAATCGCGTGACGGGCGAGGTTGAGGCTGTGGGCAAGGAGGCCAAGGAGATGCTTGGCCGAACGCCAGGCAACATCATTGCCATCAAGCCAATGAAGGACGGCGTGATTGCGGACTTCAAGCAGACCGAGAAGATGTTGAACTACTTCATCCAGAAGGCGCATAACCGGAAGATGATGGTTCACCCACGCATCGTGATCGGCGTGCCGAGCGAGATTACGCAGGTGGAGAAGCGCGCGGTCATGGATTCGGCTTATCGCGCCAAGGCGAGTGAAGTTCATCTTGTGGAGCAAGCCATGGTGGCGGCGATTGGTGCAGGTCTGCCGATCACTGAGCCGGGCGGCAACATGGTCGTCGATATCGGTGGCGGCACAACAGACATTGCGGTGATTTCACTGGCGGGTATTGTGTACTCGCGTTCGGTGCGCATGGCGGGCAACCAGATGGACGAAGCCGTGATGACGTATCTGAAGCGGAAGTACAACCTGCTGATCGGCGAGCGGACGGCAGAGCAGATCAAGATTGATATTGGGTCGGCGTATCCGCTGGATAAGCCGCTGTCGATGGAGATCAAAGGACGCAACCTGATTGAAGGCGTGCCGAAGACGATTACGATCGACGACACGGAGATTCGCGAGGCGCTGGCTGAATGCATTGCGACGATCCTGAATGCGATTCGCGTGGCGTTGGAACGGACGCCGCCTGAGCTGTCGGCGGACATTTCGGATCGCGGAATCGTGCTGACGGGTGGTGGCGCGCTGATCAAGAATCTGGATAAGCGCATTCGCGAGGAGACGGGACTTCCCGTTACGATTGCGGATGATCCGCTGGCTAGCGTCGTGCTGGGAACCGGGAAGATGCTGTCGGATTTCCGGCTGCTGCGGAAGATCTCGATCGACTGAGGCAGTGGGTAGTGAGTAGTGGGTAGTGAGTAGTGCGTAGTGCGTAGTGCGTAGTGAAAGCGAAGGCCGCTCGGATGAGCGGCCTTTTTGCGTGGGGGCGAGCGAGTTATTGCGGAGGGAGTTGGGTGCGGTCCCAGCCGCCGCCTAGCACCTTGATTAGGAGAACGCTGGCGTCCATGCGGCGGCGGAGGATGTCGATGTCGTTGCGCTGGTTGAGGAGTGCGGAGGTTTGGGCGGTGATGACTTGCAGGTAGGTGTCGACGCCGCCGACGTAGCGGTTGTTGAAGATGCGTTCGGATTCAACGGCGGAGGCTGTGGCCTGGCGCTGCTGCTCCTGTTCGTGGGAGAGAACGCGGAGAGCGACGAGGTTGTCTTCGACCTGCTGGTAGGCGGTGAGGACGGTCTGGCGATAGTTGGCGGTCGTGCTGTCGTAGTTGGCGAGGGCTTCTTCGGAGAGGCCACGGCGGCGGCCACCGTCGAAGAAGGTTTGGCCGATGGTGGGACCGAGGGCGTAGATGAAGCTGGAGGATTCGAAGAGCGACGTGATGCTGGTGCTCTCCTGGCCGGCGGTCGCGCCGATGTTGAGGGAGGGGAAGTAGGCGGCGCGGGCGATGCCGATCTGCTCATTGGCTGAGGCGGTGCGGCGCTCGGCGGCGGCGATGTCAGGACGGCGCTCGAGGAGTTGGGAGGGGAGGCCTGGAGGGACTACCGGGGGCGAGACGGTGAGGGGCAGGGGCGAAGGTGGAAGGCTGAAGGATGCGGGCGGCTTGCCGATGAGGATGGCGATGGCGTGTTCGTATTGCGAACGCGCGATGGCGACGTCGGAGGCCTGTACCTTGGCATCCTGCAGTTGGGTTTGTGCCTGGGTGAGGTCGGACTTTACGGCAACGCCGCCGAGGTAGCGGTCGTTGGTGATGCGAACAGCTTCGGCGTATTGCGCGACCGTATCGTTGAGAAGTTTTTGTTGGGCGTCGGCTGCGCGGAGCTCGAAGTAATCCATGGCGACTTCTGCCTGAAGAGACAACAGGGCGGTTTGAAGATCGGCTGCGGCGGCTTGCGACTGCTCGCGGGCTGCGGTGACGTTGCGGCGGACGGCTCCCCATAGGTCGACTTCATAGCTCAGTTGCAGCGGCAGTTGGAGATCACCTTCTCCGTTGTTGGAGGACGCCGCGCTGAAGTAGGGCTGGTTGGCGGAGTAGCGTTCGGCGCCGAGGAACGGATTGAGGCCGACCGTGGGATATCTGTTTGCATTCTGCACGCGGAGGTTGCCCCGGGCGGCGCTCAGATTGGCCTCTGCAACCTTTAGGGTTTGATTGGCGTCGGCGACTTGCGGTTCCAGTGCGTTGAGTCCGTCGTCATGAAAGATGGTCCACCAATCTCCGCGGGGAATGGTGTCTTGAGGCTTGGCGGTCTGCCAGTCAGTGTTTTCCTTGAAGGCGCTGGAGTCCGCGGTGGGATTAAGTTCTTTAAAGGCCGGCGCGGTGGGTACCGAAGGTGTCTTGTACTTAGGTCCGACCATGCAGCCGGCAAGCGCAAGGCTGCCCATGAGGGCTGCGCTGCGAGATGCGAATCGTGCGGACGAGTTTACCTTCATCGCATCACCGCCGGCTGGGTGGCGATGTTTACGGGCTGACCTTCGGCGAGCGAATCGGAAGGAGCGAGGATGACCTTGTCGGTGGGAGAGAGTCCCGTCGCGACCTCTACGGTCTTTCCGTTGTCCTTGCCGATGGTGATGGTCTGCAGGTGCACATGGCCATCGCGCACGACACCCACCTGCAGGCCTTGAGCGCGGAAGATGAGAGCGTCGGAAGGGATGGAGAGCTCGCGGCTTTGAACGGGAATCTTGAAGTGTACGAAGACGTAGGCGCCGGGGAGGAGCTTGCCGTTGAGGTTGTTTACGTCGACCTCAACGTTCAGGGTGCGAGAGCTTGGATCGATGGAGCCGGAGTTGCGGGTGACGATGCCGGTGAAGACCTGGCCAGGATATTCATCGAGGGTAAGGGTTGCGGTGTCGCCGTTATGAATGTCGGGTGCATAGACTTCGGGGACGGCTACGAAGACGCGCAACTGATTCACCGAGGCGATATGGAAGAGTTCCTTGGCGGTGTTGGTGGTGGTGGCTGAGCCCGCATTGATGAGGTCGCCGATGTCGGTGTTGCGCTGGGTGACGATGCCGGAGTAGGGAGCGTAGATCTTCTCGAAGGACTGGAGTTGCGAGAGGCGGCGGACGTTGGCCTCTGCAGCTTCTACAGCAGCACGTTTGGCGGCCGCACCTGAGACGGCAACATCGGTCTCCTGCTGGGAGACGGAGTTGAGCTTGAGGAGATTCGTGTAGCGGTCGGCGGTGGTCTTGGCGAGGTTGAGATCGGCTTGTGCGCTCTTGAGGTCAGCCTGGGCGACCTGAAGTTGCTCGTCGAGTTCGGGGGTTTCGATGGTGGCCATGAGCTCACCCTTGGCGACGTGCTGGCCGATGTCGACGAACCACTGCTTGAGGTAGCCGCTGGTGCGGGCGTAGATGGGGGTGTCGTCGAAGGCCTGCGTGTTACCGGGCAGGGCGATCTCGGAGGTCGCACCGGAGACGATGGGAGAGACGACGTCGACGGTGGGGATTGCATCCTGGCGTGTCTGGCGGGCTAGGTGATGTTCGTCGGCTGCGCGGCCAATAAAGCGATAGATGATGCCGGCGAGGACGAGCAGGGCGATGAGGATCACGGTGTTGCGAACGCCAGCGGGCAGGCGTTGGGGTGCGGGGAGCGCGTGGGAGGGATCGGGGTGCGGAGGGATCGGATGCTCGGATGGAGGGTAATCAGCAGAGGGCGTTGTCATGTCGGTGTTGATGTCGGTGTTGTGGATGGGCATGGTCCTGATCTCCATTGGGCCTTGATGGGGAGCTACCCGATCGCGACGGTTTGCTGTGGGGAAGATGCTGACGTGGTGTTGAGGCGTTGGTCGCGGCCATGCAGAAGGGCGAAGACCGCGGGTACGAAGATGAGGGTGGCGACGGTCGCGAGGGCGAGACCGCCGATAACGGCGCGCCCAAGCGGAGCGTTCTGCTGGCCACCATCGCCCAGGCCCAGCGCCATAGGAACCATGCCGATGATCATGGCGAGGGCGGTCATGCAGACGGGACGGAAGCGCGTGGTGCCGGCTTCGACTGCGGCGATGAGCGCGTCGCCGGTGATGAGCAAACGATCTTTGGCGAAGGAGACGACGAGGATGGAGTTTGCGGTGGCGACGCCCATGCACATGATGGAACCCATGAGAGCGGGAACGGAGAGCGTGGTGTGGGTGAGGAAGAGGAAGACGACGATACCGGCGATGGCGGCGGGTAACGCGGTGATGATGATGAAGGGGTCAAGCCAGGATTGGAAGTTGACCACGATGAGCAGGTAGACGAGAACGATGGAGAACACCAGGCCGAACAACAGGCTGGTATAGGAGGTCTGCATTGTGTCGACTTGTCCGGCGATGCGAACGAAGTTGCCGCGAGCGAGCGAAGGACGATTGCTATCGACGATGCGCTTGACTTGCCGGGCAACGGAGCCGAGGTCGCGATCCTGGACGTTGGCGTAGATGTCGAGGGTGCGGCGGGTGTTGACGTGGCTGATGATGGGGGGCTCGGTGGAGCGCGAGATGCCGGCGACGTCGGCGAGGATTTCCGGGGTCTTGGCGGTGGGAGAGGCGAGCGGAATGTTCTCGAGGTCGCGCAAAGATTGAATCTGATACTGAGGCGTCTCGGCAATGATGCTGTACGCGACATGGTTCTTGCCGTTGAGGAAGAACTGCGGCTGGAGCTGCGCCGAGCCGGAAAGAATATTGACCGCGGATGTGCCAATGTCGCTCTGGGTGTAGCCGCCCTGCAGAGCCTTGGTGCGGTCGACGGCGACGTTGAGCACGGGCCCGTCATTGGGTTGTTCGAGACGGAGATCGACGAGGCCGGGGACCTGGCCGAGTTGCTGCATCATCTTGGCGGCGACGATGCGGTTGCCGGCGTCGTCGGCACCTTCGATCTGGATATCGATGGGTGCGGGAAGGCCGAAGTTGAGGATCTGCGTGACGATGTCGGAAGGAAGGAAGTAGAAGGTGACGCCGGGGAATTCGCGGGGAAGGCGTTCGCGCAGGGTGCGGACATAGTCGGCGGTAGGGGAATGATTCTTCTTGAGGGAGACCATGATGTCGGCGTCGGCAGCGCCGAAGAGGCCGCTGGTAGCGTGCTGCGTGTTGAGGGTGGAGTAGGGAAGGCCGATGTTATCGAGGACGTTGTCCATCTGATTCTGCGGCACGGTGGAGCGAATGGACTGCTCGATGAGATCGCAGAGGCGAGCGGTTTCTTCGATACGGGTACCGGTCTTGGCGCGCACGTGCAGGATGAAGGAGCCGTTGTCGTTATTGGGGAAGAAGTTCTGGCCGAGCAGGGGGATGAGCAGCATGCAGATCAGGCAGGCAAGCAGGAAGAGGGGGATGAAGAGTTTGCGAGCCCGGACGAGTTGGGTGAGAAGGGACTCGTATGCGGAGCGAACGGATTCGAAGCCGCGTTCGAAGGCGCGCTGGAAGCGGGAGAAGAAACCCTGGGAGAGCGGTGCGTGGTGGTCGATGGGCTTGAGCAGATACATGGCCATGGTGGGCACGAGGGTTCTGGACAAGATGTACGAGGCCAGCATGGCGAAGACGACGGCTTCGGCGAGCGGCTGAAAGAGGTAGCCGGTGACGCCGGAGAGGAAGAACATGGGGAGGAACACGATGCAGATGGAGAGGGTCGAGACGAGGGCAGGTACGGCAATCTGGGCGGCACCTTCGAGGATGGCTTCGCGCAGCTGGTGACCTTCTTCGAGGTAGCGATTGGTGTTTTCGATTTCAACGGTGGCGTCGTCGACCAGGATGCCGACGGCGAGCGCGAGGCCACCGAGGGTCATGATGTTGATGGTCTGGCCGATCAGGCTGAGGACGATGATGGAGACGAGGATGGAGAGCGGGATCGACACCGCAATGATGAGGGTGGATCGCCAGGAGCCCAGGAAGAGGAGGATCATCAGGCCGGTGAGGGTGGCGGCGATGACGCCTTCGCGAATAACGCCGTCGATGGAGGAGCGGACGAAGATGGACTGGTCGCCGATGGGCTGAATCTTGAGCTCTTTGGGGACGGTGGCTGCGACGCGCGGCAGCAGATCGAGGATGCCTTTGACGACGCTGAGGGTGGAGGCGGAGCCGGATTTAAGGATGGTGATGAGGACGGCGCGGTGTCCGTCTTGGCGAACGATGTTGGTCTGGGGAATGGAGCCGTCGCTGACGGTGGCGACGTCCTTGAGGTAGACGGTTGCGCCATTGACTTGTTTGAGGGGGATATTTCCCAGGCCCTCGAGCGTGGTGGGCGTGCTGTTGAAACGGACATCGTATTCGGAGGATCCGATCTTCGCGGTGCCTCCGGGTTCGACGATGTTCTGATTGCCGAAGACGGCAAGGACCTCGCCGGGAGAGACGCCGACGGCCTGCATCTTTTTGGGATCGAGGTTCAGCATGATGGAGCGTTGCCTGCCACCGTAAACGCTGGGGACGACAGCACCGGGGATGGTGACCAGTTGAGGTCGAATGATGTTGAGGCCGTAGTCGTTGAGCTGCTGTTCGTTGAGGCCTTTGCCGGAGAGGCCGAGTTGAAGGATGGGAACGCTGGAGGCTGAGAAATTGATGATCTGGGGAGGGAGAATGCCGGGCGGGAGTGACTTGAGCTGGCCCTCGGCGGCGGCGGAGACCTGGGCGTTGGCGGTATCAAGGGAAGCGCCCGGCTGCAGGTAGATCTTAATGATGGCTTCACCGTTGAGGCTGGTCGATTCAGTGTGCTGAATGTTGTCGACCAGAGTGGTGAGGGAGCGTTCGTAGGGGCCCGTAATACGGCCCTCAACCTCTTCGGGACTGAGGCCGGTGTACTGCCAGGCAACGGAGACGACGGGGATATTGATGTTGGGGAAGATATCCGTGGGGGTGCGCAGGATCAACACCGGCGCGGCGATCAGGATAAGGATCGCGAGGACAACGAAGGTATACGGCCGGTTAAGCGCAAGCCGAACAATCCACATGATGAAGCGCTCTCCAGGGGCAGGGAATCCCCCTTGTATGACTGTATCGGAGGAAGGAAAGACTCGGCGAATGGCCGATAGTCGCACAGCGTGTGCGAAGAGCGAAAAGGGGCTTGCTCTGAGCGCAGGTTGGGGTAACAGGCGAGACGATCAGGTTTTCGGTGCTGGCGACGAAGGTGTAACGGACTAGGTAATTTTGACAGTTACGCTCCGAAGAGTGTGCGAGGAAAATTTCAATGCTACGCAACAGGGATGCTTCGCGAGATGAGACCGGTGCACACGCGGCGCCCATCTTGAGGAGTACCGCAAGCGGATTGAGATAGGAGTGGACATCATGAGAGATCACAGGTCAATACGAAACGAAGTCCTCGGGATTTTATCCATGACAGCGCTGGCGATGATCTGCGGCACGGCAACTGCACAGTCGGTGCAAGGTGTCATCAATGGAAGAAGTGGATCGACGATGACGCTGGAGACTCAGGATGCCGGCAATGTAGTGGTCGCCCTCACGCCGGATACCCAGGTAGAGGAAGTCCAGGGGCTGCTTAAAGCGAGGAGCAAGCAGATGGCGGTCACTGCGCTCATACCCGGCCTTCCGGTGCAGGTGCAAGGCTCCTCGTACAACGCGCTGAATCAACTGGTGGCCGACACCGTGAAGTTCAAGGGCAACAGCTTGCAGGCGGCAGAAGATACTCAGGCCGGTCTGGCGCCGACGGAGGCGCAGGTTCAGGCTAACCAGCAACAGCTACAGGCTGAACAACAGATCGTTCAGCAGCAGCAGCAACAACTGCAGGCGGAACAGCAGAAGAGCGCTGCGAACGCTGCTGCGATCGCTGCGAACAAGGCGGCCATTGCAGAGGACAACAAGCGCTTTGGCGAACTTGCGGATTACAACATTTTAGGAGAAGTCACCGTTCTGTTCGCAAACGGCCAGGTAGCGGTCGATCCGCAGTACAAACCTCAGTTGCTCAGCCTGGCTCAGCAAGCGAAAGGGATCACGGGTTACGTCCTCCAGGTGCAGGGATATGCCTCGAAAGTTGGGAGCGCTGCGCTCAATCAGACGCTTAGCACGGAGCGAGCGCAGAATGTGACTGAGTTTCTGGAGCAGCAGGGACAGATACCGCTGACGAACATGCTCGCTCCCGGCGCGATGGGGACAAGCAGCCAGGTGGCGCCGGACACAACAGCCGAGGGGCAGGCGGAAAACCGGCGCGTCGTGGTGAAGATCCTGCAGAATAAGGGCATCGCGGGGACATAAAAAATCGGGATCGCGATGGTGCTGATGAGGGATGGAACGTCACCTCGCCGGGACGCGCATCTCCGCGCCATCGGACAGGACTTGATGAGCTCATCGGCGATTTGCCGCCGATCGCGGAGCATGAGAACGCGAAGAAGAAATGACGAAATCGACAGAAGCCTCGGCATGATGACGGGAGAAGGCGACGAAAGCTGTTCGCCGGGGAAGCAGGTCGGTCGTCCTTCAAGCTGGGTGGTAGGTTTTGTGTCGTTCTACGTCTCGGTGTGAGGCGATGGTACGGGAACCTTTGGTTGGGGAAGTTCCCTTCCGTTTCCCTATGCAAGGTCTTGCAGATCTCCCTGGGTCTTATCGGGATAACCGCCTGATTTCTTGATATTTAGCGTCAGGGAAATTGGCGATTCAATTGCTTCCAGTGGATACGCCCCCGGGTCCCGAAGATCGAACTCAATGCGGAAAGTCGCAGAGCCCTCCGTAAGGTGCCGTCGCTCGCTGTACTCATTGAATTCTGAGGTGCCACATAATGATTCGCAGATTGCTGTACCTGCCTGTTGCCCTTCTACTGGTTGGAATCGCGTACGCTCCAATCGCCGCCTCCGCTCAGCAACAAATCGGTATTATTGAATTTAATCCCGGCTCTGGTGGAAGCGGGAATGAGTTTGATATTTTGAATATCACCGGCGTCAATGCCGGCCTCGGTTTCCAAACAACAACGACTTGGGTGACCACCTCGGTGGATCTTACCGGTCTGGATCTGTCAGTTGCAGGTAGCGATTCGCCGTACGCTACCACAACGTTCACACTGGCCTCGGACGGCATCTCCTGGGACGGCTCGCCGGCAGATTTCACCGGCGCTACTTCGGCGACCCTCACCGGAACCTTCGTCGAAACCCTGCTCGACATAAGCGATGGCACCACGGTGACGATCGATCCGACCTTCTCGGCCACGATCAGCGATCCGACTGGGCTTACGGAGTCCGATTACGAGTACATTACGGCGACCGAGGGTTCGACCGGCCCATCTGTCACCCCCGAACCTAACGATTTCATCCTGGTAGGAACCGGCTTGATGGCTCTGGCAGGCATGCGCCGGAGGTTTGTGGCGGCTTCGGTCCGGAAATTTGCAGGTCGTTTGGCCGGGCTGGCCGTTGTGCTCGCGTTCGCGGCTGGGATTCTGATCCTGCCGACACGTGCGAACGCCTCAGTCGGCGGTGTAAACCTTGCGGCAACAGCTCTGCCCAGTTCGGGTCTAGCCGGGGTCAGTTCTTCCACGCTTACGGCGTCCAACTTTCCGGCCGGCGAGACTCCCAGCACGGTGACCCTGAGCTTCGCGACGTCCTGCGGCGGCACAGCCCTCGCCACGGAGGCCCCGACCGCATTGAATAAGTACGTCGGCTCGATTTACCACATCCCGTTCGCCGTTCCCACTGGACTGGCAACTGGCAACTACTATATTTCCTTAGCCGCCACGAGCCCCGCGGCCGCCAGCATCAACTGTTCGGAGATTCAGGTCACGGCCACCAGCACCACGCTCGCGTCCTGCGTGCCGACCAGCTCACTGGCTGTTGTTGCCGGGACCAATGTGGACGCGTATGTTCCGAATGGCTCGTGGGACTATGGGACCACGGGAATTGAGCGGGTACCGCTTGAGGGCGGCGATTCACCGCACGTGTTCACCACCACGGGTAACGTCAATTCGTGTGCGGCCAACTCGGCAACCGGTGAGGTGGTCTGTACTGAAAACAACACCAATGTAGATCTCATCAGCGGCCCCACGGCGACAGCGGTGACCACCATCAACAGCTCGGCAAACAACTTTGCGAGCTTCTCGGGTGGAGATTGCTATAACTGCGGCGTCGGCGTGAACGCTTCGAACAACACGGCGGTGATTGCCGGTGGATTTACGGGTGGCTCGGGCGACGGCGTTCAGTACCTGAACCTTGCCAACAATACCTTCAGCACTCCATTTCCAATGTCCAACTCTGTTTCTGAAGATATCTCGATCGATCCTACCCGCAACCTTATCCTGTCGCCCGGTGAAGCTGGCAACTACACACTGCTGAAGATTGGTTCGGGTAACTCTCTTACCGAATACGGTCAATACATCGGCTACGAGTTCGATTCGGCGGCGGAGGATTGCACCACGGGCATTGCGCTGGCCAGCATTGAATTCTCAGACTCCATCTACATTACCGATCTTACCCAGGCTGTATTCACCCCGGGCACTCCCGGATCGTGGACCGGATCTGGGCAGGTCCTGGATCTGAGCGATGGCGGCTACGCGGCCGGCACTTGCGGGATCTCGAGCGCTCCGGGCACCAACCATCTTGGCGTGGTTACTGGCGAGTTCGGCGGCAGCTCCTTCTCGGCGCTGCAGCTTCCCTCCACCTCGGGCACGGGCGTTCCAACGCTGGCGGACTATGCCTACGTCAGCGCGATGCCGAACACTCCGGACGGCGGCGCCTTTAGCGCTGGTGCCGATCCGCACACCGTCACGGCGTACACCAGCCCCAACAACAGCAAATCCTACGCCGTCTTCGCCGACGATGAATCCGGGTATTATTCCGGCGTCGCTCCAAGCTACGTAGGGGTTGTCGACCTGGCCTGCGTGCTAGCCCTTCCCCGGAGCGGACCGCATACCGTCAGTTCAACCGCCAACCTATCCTCCTGCGTCCGGTATGTATCCGTCCCCTAACAAGTAGGCAGGGCGCATAACGTTAAAGAAGCTCGCGGATGAGGGACGGAGCAACTGCCTCCCTCATCCGTACCTTTCTCAGGCGACCCAGGGCTAACGGAATGTACCGGTGGTTCATGGCCTAACTGCCTGTTTGATTGCAGGTGGGA
The DNA here is from genome assembly GCA_963796535.1 of uncultured Acidobacteriaceae bacterium. Lineage (GTDB taxonomy): Bacteria > Acidobacteriota > Terriglobia > Terriglobales > Acidobacteriaceae > Granulicella. The sequence continues at coordinate 209,717 of CAWCMO010000003.1, read as the reverse complement.
GCACCTTACCGATCCGCTACCATATGCCATGCTGATTCGGAAGTTGGGAGAGATCGGATGAAGGGGTTATATTTTGCGGGCCTGATGGTTTCTTTGCTTGGATCTCCCATCTTCACCAGGGCACAGGCGCCGGCCAAACCGGCTTCGATGGACATGCTGATGGAGGAAGCGCACGCTCCTGAGAAGACAGATGAGCCGGGCAAGCTGCGCACCTACTACATCGCTGCGGACGAAGTGAACTGGAACTATATGCCGAAGGTGGCCGTGTATCTGCTCAACGGGGAGCACGAAGTCAACCCTGTGCCGCAGGCCAGGTCGAACACCTACCGCAAGGCTATCTACCGCGAGTATACGGACGCGACGTTCACGACCGTGAAACCACGTGCTCCGGAGTGGGAGCATATGGGTCTGCTGGGGCCGGTCATCCGCGCCGAGGTGGGCGATACGATTAAGGTTGTGTTCAAGAACAACACCGACATGAACGTTTCAATGCACGCACACGGCCTGCTCTACGACAAGCAGTCGGAGGGCGCGCACTACGGCGAAGGGCCGGGGCTCGCACCCGATGTCACCAACAAGGGCGACGCCGTGCATAAGGGCGAGATGTTCACGTACACCTGGACCGTTCCCGAACGCGCCGGCCCCGGACCCATGGACCCCAGCTCCATTCTGTGGATGTACCACTCGCACTTCAACGAATCGCGCGACATGAACTCCGGGCTGTTCGGCCCGATCATCATCTCGCGCAAGGGCTCCACCAGGCCGGACGGAACACCCAAGGACGTCGACCGCGAGTTCATTGTGGCCTTCGCGAACTTCGATGAGATGAGCAGCGGCTATTTCATGCGCAATATCGTCGGCGATCAGAAGTATCCGGTGTCCATCATCACCAATCCTGGATTCGCGAAGACGCTTGAGTACTACACGATGAATGGCTTTATCCGGGGTACGATGCCGCTGCTGACGATGAAAAAGGGCGAACGCGTTCGCTGGTATCTGATGGCGAACAGCAATGAAGACGATGTGCATGCGCCGCACTGGCACGGCCAGACGGTGCTTGCCAACAGCATGCGAACCGATATGCTCAACCTGGGCCCGATGATGATGATGGTGGCGGACATGGTGCCGGACAATCCCGGCACATGGCTCTTTCATTGCCATGTGGGGGAACATCTGGATGGTGGCATGTACGCGCTCTTCAAGGTGACGCAATGAAGCGATTCGCATTCCGACTGAGGTGCTGCTTGTTGACTCTGTGGAACCTCAACGACCAGAGATCGGCCGAAAGAACCGAGAAGCCTCGGAGCCTCGCGGCGGCCGGGGTGGGGCGCCCGATGTACGCAGCCTTCGCCTGCGTCCTGCTGACTTGCGTGGCTGCCGCGCAGGACAAGGTTCCGTCCCCGACCGGCCCACCGTTGGCCGTCCTTGACGGTCAGTCCATCTATGAAGACCAGCTCCCGGGAAGGGAGGTCACGCAGCTTCAGCGAATGATGGCCCAGGTGTACGCGGTGAAGCTGCGCGCGCTCCACGAGACACTCGACCAAAGGCTGATTGCCGCCGCGGCTAAGAAAAGGGGCGTCAGCGAGGACGAACTCTACAAGACCGAGGTGCTGTCGAAGGTAACGGAACCCACCGACGATCAGGTAAGAGCGAGCTATGAGTCTCGCCAGGATCTGAAGAACAGCTCCTTCGACGAGGTCAAAGACAGGGTCAGGCGGGATCTGAAAAACGAGGCGATCCAGCACCAGAGGAGCGCCTTTATTCAAGGACTCTGGCAATCGGCTGTAAACGATGGTGAGCTCTCCATTCTGCTTGCTGCCCCCAGGATCGAGATCACCCCGGATGGGTCGCGGATGCGCGGAGACCCGAAGGCACCCATTAGCATCGTCGAGTTCTCCGACTTCAGTTGTCCCTTCTGCCTCAAGGCCGAAGCTTCGATCAGCGCGGTGATGGCGCAGTATCCTGGCCAGGTGAAGCTGTCCTATCGCGACTTTCCGCTGCGGGAGTTGCATCCCAATGCGGAGGCAGCGGCCGAGGCCGCTCGTTGCGCAGGGGAGCAGGACAAGTTCTGGGAGTACCACGATCTGCTGTTTGCGAATCAGAAGAAGCAAGACCCCGAGGGCCTGATGGACGACGCGCGCGCCCTGAAGCTCGATGAGCCGAAGTTCGCGGCCTGCCTGAGCAGCAACCGCTACAAGCAGCAGATCGATCAGGACGTCCAGATGGGCTCCCGCGCCGGCATTGAGGCGACTCCCGGGTTTTTTGTCAATGACACCTTCGTCAATGGCGCACAGCCGCCGGAGGTCTTCGAGCGGATCGTCGACCAGAAGCTGGCAGCATTGAAGCAGAGCGCCGCAAACGGAACGCCCGCACCATCGAAATAGGAGGAGATCATGAGACTCATGGTTCCAGCACTTGGCTCGGCTGCTGTGCTAGTTCTGGGAGGCGGACTCGCGCTTGCCCAGCTCCCGACTTCGCCCCCCGCGCTTGCCGCGACGTCCGCTGCAACGCCGGCCAACGCGGCACCCACCGCCGCGCACTCAGCTCGAGTTGTTTACTCTGGGGGAAAGATCGAGGTTGACGCGGACAACTCCAGCCTGCGGCAGATCGTCCAGAAGATCGCCCTCGTGACCGGAATGAAGATCACCGGAAGCGTCAATGATGAGAGGGTCTTTGGCAAGTATGGGCCCGCCGCGCCAGCAAAAATTCTGAAGAGCCTGCTGGACGGGACCGGGGTGAACATGCTGCTGAAGGAGACGGCAAGCGGGGCCCCGGCGGAGCTAATCCTCACACCGCGGGACGGCTCGGCTCCACTGCCAAACCCCGCTGCTCAAGAGGCTTCCGCTGAGAGCGTGCCGGAGCCGGACATAAGTCTTCCAGCCCACGGTCCAGGGGGCCCGCAGGACGTGGTTCGAGACATCAATGGCGTACCGGTATCGCAAGGAGCTGTTGCCCCGGCGGCGGCAGTTCCTACTCCTCAAACTCCGGAGCAAATACAACAGCGGATCCAGCAGTTGCGACAGCAGCAACAGCAGGCGAGTCCGCACTAGGGTGTTGTGCCAGAAATAACTTGTCGAATAAGGCTATTCGAAGTGGGCTTGGAGGAGGTCGTTTTCGTCTCGTCGATCGAACTGCGATACGCGCTCCTGCGGATCGTCACCGTCTGACGTTCCGTATCGATGTCTTCCCATTTCAGGCCGAGCGCTTCGCTTACTTGGAGGCCCGGACATCCGATCTTCTAGTGGGTTATTGCGGGTTGGCAGAAATTTTCTGAGCGTAACGAGTAAATGAAATTGTGGAGCACCGGGCGGGAATTGAACCCGCGAATACTGGTTTTGCAGACCAGCGCGTTAGCCACTTCGCCACCGGTGCTCATGTGTTCTGCCGTCCATGTTGACCATACACGGCAGAACATTCTGCGAGAAAATTACTGGGGTTGCGCGGTGGTGCGGAGGTACGGCTTTACGGTTTTGTAGCCAGGGAAGATCTTGTCGGCATCTTCGTTGGAGACGGCGCCGGTGATGATGACGTCGTCGCCCTGCTTCCAGTTGGCCGGCGTTGCGACCTTATGTTTCGTGGTGAGTTGAATGGAGTCGAGCACGCGGAGGACTTCGTCGAAGTTGCGTCCGGTGGTCATGGGGTAGGCGATCTGGAGTTTGATGCGCTTGTCAGGGCCGATAACGAAGACCGTGCGGACAGGGGCGTTGTTCGCAGCGGTGCGGCCTTCGCTGGTCTCGCCAGCGTCACCGGGAAGCATGTCGTAGAGCTTGGCGATGGTGAGGGTGGGGTCGCCGATGAGGGGGTAGTTGACCTTGAAGCCACCGACGTCCTCGATGTCCTGGGTCCACTTGCTGTGGCTTTCGACGGGGTCGACGGAGAGGCCGATGACTTTTGCGCCGCGCTGCGCGAACTGGCGTTCGAGGCCTGCCACGGCACCGAGTTCGGTGGTGCAGACGGGGGTGAAGTCCTTGGGATGCGAAAAGAGAACGGCCCAGCCGTCTCCAATCCAGTCATGGAAGTGAATTGTGCCTTGCGTGGTTTCGGCGGTGAAATCGGGGGCAATATCGTTGATGCGGAGTGACATTGTGTTTTCCGTCCTTCGAGTTGATGTTTGCGACTGGTCTGAGGAGCAGCTTTGGGGAATGCCGGTGAAAGCAGAAAACCCACCCGGCTGAGCCTTGGGTGGGTCTTGATGTTCGCTTCTTGACGTTTTGCTATCGTCTCGATTCGCTCATCCGCTCACCCGTGTGGGGCCGCAGCAACAGCAGCAACCACAGCAGCAGAGCGTCGAGTTGGAGACGGTCATGGTCATTGTCTTGAGTGCTTCCAAACTTAGTACCGCCGCGGGCGCCTAGCACCAGCGTGGAAGCAGTTTCGCTTCCCTTGCGGTTGTTCCTACGTTACGGCGGAGCGATTTGGATGTCAAGGTCGCGATCGGAGTTGGAGGTCGTGCAGCGGGTGGATACGAATGCCCGCACGTAACATGGGGATATGGTTCGCACACTTAATTACTCGGTGGTAGACGTCTTTGCAGAGCGGCCGTTTGAAGGCAATGCGCTCGCTGTTTTTCATGATGCCCGCAGCTTGTCGGATGAGGAGATGCAGACCCTCGCGCGCGAGACCAATCTCTCGGAGACCACGTTCATCCTTCCCGAGGATGCTGCGACCGAAGAGCGAGAGGGCGTGCGCGTACGTATCTTCACGACGCAGGAAGAGCTGCCGTTCGCGGGACATCCGACGCTGGGCACTGCGACGTGGCTGCAGTTGAATCATCCGAGGCTGAGGGGCGCGAAGACCGTTGTGTTGCGATTGAATGTGGGGAGGATCACTGTGCGTTTCGATCAGCATAGTGAGGGTGAAGTTGGCGTGCGAGCGACGATGGTGCAGAACGATCCAGTGTTTGGTGCGACGCACGATCGAGCGGAGGTTGCGCGCGCGATCGGATTGAGCGCGGAGGATCTTTCGGCAGAATACTTTCCGCAGACAGTGTCGACGGGCGTTCCGTTCTGCATTGTGTTGTTGCGGTCGGTGGAAGCTTCGCAGCGATTGCAATTGGTGCAACAAGAGGCGCAGGCATGGACAGCAAAGAATGATGCGCAGTTCTTTTATTGCATTGCGCCGTTGGAGAAGAAGAATGCTGGCGGAGCGGGTTGGCACGCGCGCATGCAGTTTTATTCGGGGGAGGATCCGGCAACGGGATCGGCGGCGGGCTGCTGCATTGCCTGGTTAGTGAAGTCGGGACTGGCTGCATCGGGGCAGGAAGTTTTGATTGAGCAGGGAATTGAGATTCTGCGGCCGAGCCGGATTGGGGTGCGGGCGAGGCTTGAGGGAGAGCGGATTCATTCGGTAGAAGTTTCGGGGCGCACCATTTCTGTGGCAGAAGGACGGTTTTTCCTGCCCTGAAAACGGAAGTTTTCCACAAGGGGGGAATCGCAAACGCCAACAGTGACAGGCAATGCGTCGCGGCGGTGGAAGCGCCACTCCAAAGTAGTTGCATTTTCGCCAAAAATTCACTGTTGCCATGGGGGGTGCGGCTCCGTATGCTCAGCAAATCGTCAACGAACCAATTGATTCGAGGACGCAATTTTTCGCCTGATTTACCGACAATCTGTGTGATAGCAAAGGCACCAACGGGTGTTCTCTGCGCTGCGATGAAAGCTTGTAAGGCCGCGCGCTGTAGAGAATCCTGAGGGTGACCTGGCTATTACGAGCTACGAACCAGTTCTTTGGGGGAATCCCAACTTGAGCTGTAAAGAGGCACTGCTTTCATGAGGGTTGTGAAGCGGTGGAGGGGCTTTTTGCGCCTTTTCCACGGCAATCCACACCATCTACACAGCAGACGCACGGTCAGCGCTTTGGCGCGGTCGAGGTGGACCTTTTTGCAGTGAAAAGGCTGTAATCGCAGCAATTGAAACGCTCACCCTGAGCGGAGGAAGGATGTGCCTTGTTGGCGCAAACGATTCCGCTCGGCTCCCAGCAATGGCCGCACTGCGCCTCGCAAGTCATTGATTTGATTTGGGTAGCGCCGCATAACTTGAACTTAGTCAACCTATAAAGCCGGGGACCACCGGCATGGAGAGAAACGATGAGACCTCGCAAGACGATTTTGTGTGTGGAAGATAACGAGCAGGTGCTTTCGGTGAGGAAGTTTTTACTGGAGACGCGGGGATATCGGGTATTGGCGATGGGTACGGCGGCGGAGGCTTTGGAGTATCTGCAGGGTGCGGCGCAGGGGTCAGTGGACCTTTTGATGGCGGATCTGATTTTGCCGTTGATGGATGGTAACGAGCTGATTCGAAAGGCCAAGCAGGTTCATCCGACGTTACCGACGCTGCTGGTTTCGGGGACGGTGACGAGCTTTGACCGGGCGGCGGCGGCGGACGCGTTTCTGCCCAAGGGGGCGTGCACGCCGGCGGAGGTGCTGGACAGGATTCGGATCCTGGTGGCGCGGAAGCGGGGGCCAAAGAAGCAGGTGCAGTCGGCTAGCGTGGAAGAGGCCCCGGCGCAGGTCGCGATGGCGAGTTAGGCCGGGAATTCGTGAATTTGGGGCTGGCTTAGCCCGGTTTCGGGTGACAAATCGATGTCTTTAGCCTGGTTTCGGGACGCACAGTGTGGTTTTCGGAGCAAAGGGGGGTGGGTCATTTGACCCACCCCCCTTTTGCTGTTCGGGTGGGGTGGATGGGCGCGCTTTGCGCGGGAAGCAGGTGCCTCGCTGCGCTCGGAATGGCAGTCGGGAACGGTAGGGCAAAGGAAGAAGCAGATTCCCGGAGGGAATGACAGAAAGAAAGGCAAGGACAACGGCAACGGCAACGGCAAGTGCAAATGCGGGGGCCTCTCCACTGCGTTGCGCTTCGGTTGAGATGATGGACGTATGGTGGGCGGAACTAAGCTTCGGCTGACCGGCTAGGCTTCGACCAGGCCGTAGCGGCGTTGCCATTGCTGCTTGAGGCGGGACCAGACGGCGTCGATTTCGGGGCGGGGCATAGTGGGGTCTTCCTGCTCGGCGAAGTGGGCAGCTTCCTGGCGGGCTATTTCGAGGAGGTCGCGGTCGCGGGCGAGGTTGGCTACTCGGAATTCTGGGAGGCCGGCTTGCTTGGTGCCGAAGAATTCTCCGGGGCCTCGTTGCTGGAGGTCTAGTTCGGCCAGGGCGAATCCGTCCTGGGTTTGGACCATGGCGTTGAGGCGGGCGTCGGCTTCGGGGGTGACGGTTGCGGCGGTGATGAGGATGCAGAAACTTTTGGCGGCGCCTCGACCGACTCGTCCTCGGAGTTGGTGGAGTTGGGCGAGGCCGAAGCGGTCGGCGTGTTCGATGACCATGACGGTGGCGTTGGGCACGTCGACGCCTACTTCGATGACGGTGGTGGAGACGAGGACGTCGAGTTCGTTGCGCTTGAAGCGGGCCATGGTGACTTCTTTGTCGTCGGCGGACATGCGGCCGTGGAGTAGGCCGAGACGTAGGCCGTTGAGCGGACCGGCTTGGAGGTCATGGTGCATGTCGGTGGCGGAGCGGAGTTTTGTGGTGGCGACTCGTTTGGTCTTTGAAGTTTTCGGTGAAGGGCGTTCGGCGTTCGAAGAGCCAGGGCTAAAGCCCTTTTTCGCAGCGGGCTTGGACAGGGGGCTAAAGCCCCCTTCTAATCCCAAAGACGCGGACGCGGTCGTGTCGTTAATCTTTGCGAAGTCTAGTTCGGGTTGGTCGTCGGTGGCGCCTTCGATGATGGGGTAGACGATGTAGGCCTGGCGGCCGGCGGCTACTTGCTTGCGGATGAAATCCCAAACCTCGGCGGAGCGCTCTTCGGGCATGCGGCGGGTTTGGATGGGGGTTCGGCCGGGGGGGAGCTCGTCGATGATGGAGGCTTCCAGGTCTCCGTAGAGGGTGAGGGCAAGGGTGCGGGGGATGGGGGTTGCCGTCATGACTAATACGTCGGGCTCGCTTGATCGGAGTTCTTGCGCCGACTTAGTGACGTTGATTCCGTGACGAGGCTGGATTGGTTCACTCCGGACCATTCCGGTGGAGCCCGGGTCGGCATCGAGACCTGGGGCACCCGCATTGGTGGTGGTGGGAGCGGCGTGCTGGCGGTGCCGGTGTTGGGTTTGCGCATTAGTTGGAAGCGCTGTTGGACGCCGAAGCGGTGTTGCTCGTCGACGATGACGAGGCCGAGGTTGGCGAAGTCTACTTTTTCTTCTACGAGGGCGTGGGTGCCGATGGCTAGATCGATTTCGCCGCGGAAGATGTGGGCGCGGGTGTCGCGTTTGGTCTTGTCGTCGAGCGAGCCGGTGAGGAGGCCGATGCGGTAGGGGCGCTTCGTTCGTGGTGAGATTTTTTCGGAGAGGAGTTTGCGGGCGGAGAGGTAATGCTGCGTGGCGAGGATTTCTGTGGGCGCCATGAGGGCTACTTGATAGCCGTTTTCGATGGCGATTAATGCAGCTTGAAAGGCGACGATGGTTTTGCCGGAGCCTACGTCTCCTTGGAGGAGGCGGCGCATGGGTTGGGTGCGGCGCATGTCGTGGACGATTTCGCCGAGGACTCGTTTTTGGGCGGTGGTGGGTTTGAAGGGGAGGATTTGTTTGAGGGCTTCGCGGACCTGGTCGTTGGTGACGAAGGCGGTGCCCTGGCGGTTGCGAAGTTTGCGGCGTTTTAGTTCGAGGCCTAGCTCGAGGTAGAAGAATTCTTCGAAGATGAGGCGGCGGTGCGCGGGGGTTCGGGCGCTCATGAGGTCGGTCATGGAGGTGCCGGCGGGGGGGAAGTGGAGGTCGCGGAGGGCTTCCATGCGGGTGGGGAAGTTGAGGCGTTGGCGGAGGTTTGTGGGGAGGGTTTCTTCGGTGAGTTGGGGATCTTGCGACCCCACTCGTTGCGATGAAGCCGCCACGAATGGGGCACCCGGAGAGTTGTGACTGGGGAGGGAGTTGGATTCGGCGAGGTCTTTGAAGATGGTCCAGAGGATGCGGCGGACTCCGCGGGAGGTTAGTTTGCTGCCTGAGGGAGTTTTGCCGCCGAGGTATTCGTAGATGGGGACGATGCGGCCCATTTCGAGGAGGATGAATTCGGCGTCTTCTCCGGTGGCGTTGGCGTCGGGGAGGATTTCGAAGGTTGGCTGGATCATTTTGAAGCGGGTGGAGCCGGGGATTGCGCCGAGGGCGTTGCCGGATGCGGCTGCCTTCGAGCTTGCCGTAGAGGGCGATTTTCTGGCCGGCGTGGAATTTGTCTTTGAGGTAGGTGCCGTGGAACCACATGCACTTGACGGTTTCGAGGATGGGGGCGCGGGGGTTTAGGAGACCCGCCATGGTGGGATCGGTGGAAACCCATGGGCCAGAATCGGGACTGGTTTCGTGCGAACCCACCTTAGCCGACGATGAAGCTGTCGGCGAAGATGGGGCACCCGATTTGGTGATGGTGGGATCTTCGGGAGGGGTGATGCCTACGGTCATTTCGAAGATGGGGCCGGAGCGGGTGCGGAGGAGGGCGGTGCCGCGGACTTCGCCGAGGAGGGAGGCCATGTCGCCGGGATTGTAGAGCGAGAGGGGCTTGGGGTGGAGGCGGTCTTCGTAGCGGAAGGGGAGGTGGTAGAGGAGGTCTTCGATGGTGAGGATGCCGCGTTCGGCGAGGCCGGCGGCGATGCGCGGGCCGATGCGCTTGACGGAGTTTACGGGCGTGGAGAGTTGGAGCGGCATCGGGTTTGATGGTAGCAGCGGAGGGTCTGCGAAAGCGGGTGGGGTCGGAACGTGGTGGTGGAGGAGCAACTGCGATGGGGCGCGAGTAAACAGCAGATTCCCAGAGGGAATGACAGAAAGAAAGGCAAGGGCAAAAGCAAGGGCAAGGGCAAGGGAAGCAAGGGCAAGGGCAAAAACAAAACAGGGGTCCTTCACTACGTTCAGGATGACGGCGAAGACGGGTGAGGGCGAGGGCGGAGGGAGATTGGGTGGGGCGGTGGCTGCGGAGGTACGGTGGGGCAGAGTTGTGGCGCGGGTGGCGGTCACAGATGAAATGATCGGCTAATGAAATAATGGAGGAGCGTGCGGCGGAAGCTGGCGGCGCGCGGGCTGCTGCATTACATGGACTCATTCTTTTATCGATTTCGAAATCCGCTGGTGTTGATTGCGATCGTGCTGATGCAGGTGATTGCGCTGGCGATGCAGGTGCAGCGTCCGTCGAGTGTGGCGGATGTGCCGAGCGCGCGGGCGATGGAGGCTGCGGGGTCGGCTCCGGATGGAAGGCATGTGTCGTTGCTGAGGCGGTGGACGGTGACGGCGGTGACGCCGCTGGAGTCGGCGGTGCATGCGTCGAGTGTGAAGGTGCGGGGAGCGTGGGGGAATTATGTCGACCTGCTGCATACGCGGCAGCAGGATGCGCAGCTGAAGCAGGAGGTGGCGCGGCTGCGGGTGGAAGAGGCTTCGTTTGCCGAAGACGCGGCGCAGGGGCGGAGGTTGCAGACGCTGCTGGATTTCAGACAGCACTATGTGACGAGCACGGTGGCGGCGCAGGTGATTGGGACGAGCGGGTCGGAGCGGTCGCATGTGCTGTATCTGGATAAGGGGTCGGAGGATGGGATCAAGCCGGAGATGGCGGTGATTACTCCGGATGGCGTGGTGGGGAAGATTCGGGATGTGTTTCCGCATACGTCGCAGCTGTTGCTGATTAGCGATTCGTCGTCGGGGGCAGGCGTGATTTTGGCGACGACGCGGATACGCGGGATTGTGAAGGGGACCGCTACGGGGCGGGTGGAGATTGATAATTTGACGGCGGATTCGCGGATCAAGGTGGGAGAGCCGGTGGTGACGTCGGGTGGGGATTTGGTGTTTCCGCGGGGGCTGCCGGTGGGGGTGATTGAGTCGATTGCGCCGGACCCGCTGCATCAGCCGTATACGGCGATTGTGATCAAGACGGCGGCGAATTTGAATCGGCTGGAAGAGGTGCTGGTGATTACGGGGACGTCGGCTACGTTGCCGCCTGCGGCTGCGCAGGATGCGGCGACGGCGGAGGCTACGCAGGATGCGAATCAGCGGGCCGCGGACTTGATTGCGGAGAGGCTGCCGAGTCTGCATTCGGATGCCGATGGCGCGCCGGCTGCGGCGGGGACGCCGGCTGAGGGGGCTGATGGGAAGCCGGTGTCGGATGACCCGGAGAGCCAGGTTGGAGGGGCTGTGGGGTATATCAATTCGGGGCTGCCGCGGCCGAAGGCGGCTGTGCATCCGGACAAATTTACGCCGGGGACGGTGCCGCCGGCTGCGGAGTTGACGCCGGGTGCTCCGGCACAGGCGCCTCAGACGCAACAGAAGCCGCAAGAGTAGTAGAGATCGGCGAGGGCGATGGCAGAGCGTAGTTATACAAGTCGCGAAGAGCTTGACCAGTACGGCTTCCATCCGGGAGTGACGGTGCTGGCGCCGCTGGTCTGTATTCTGCTGCAGGCTATGCTGCCGAAGACGTTTCCGTGGCTGATTCATATTGATCTGCCGCTGATTGCTACGATTTTCTTTGCCGTGTCGCGACGGAGCCCGATTGCCGGTACTGTCACCGGAACACTTATTGGGCTGTTTCAGGATGGGCTGACCAATCATCCGTTTGGGGTGGATGGGATTGCCAAGGGTGTGGTTGGGTACGTGGCCGCTAGCATTGGGTTTGCCGTGGATGTGGACAACATCATCAATCGGATTGGGTTGGTGTTTACGCTGAGTATGGCGCAGAGCGGGTTGTTGTATTTGATTGCGCACTGGCTGCTGGGCGATGTGTCGTACCGGTTTCTGCCGGTGGTGGAGTTGATCTCCGCGGCGGCCAATTGCGTGGTGGCGATTCCGATGTTTGCGGTGCTGGATCGGTTCCGGATCAGGGACTAGGGACGGCGAGTAGTGAGTAGTGGGTAGTGAGTAGTAAATGCGGCGTAGAGTTTAGGAAGGGAAGAGCGGCACGATGGATATGGGCGGACTCGATCGGCGGGAGAAGTTGTCGGCTACGAAGCTGAGTGTGTCGCAGTACGTGGTGGCGGGGGTGCTGCTTGTGCTGGGTTGCTGGCTTTGGCGGCTGCAGATTTTGGGGGCGGATCAGTATCGCGTGCTTGCCGAGCAGAACCGGGTGCGCAAGGTTCCGGTGCTCGCGCCGCGGGGAAAAATCTTTGATCGGTATGGACGGATCTTGGTGGACAACTATCCGTCGGTGACTTGCTTTTTGGTGCGCGAACAACAAAAGCAGCTGGATACGGATCTGCCGTTGATTGCGGAGGGATTGCATATACCGCTGGAGCAGATTCAAGCGACGCTGCGGCACTTTCAATATGCGCCGAAGTATCAGCCGATTCCGTTGAAGCAGGATATTACGCCGGATGAGCAGGCGTTTATTGCGGCGCATCGTGACGATCTGCCGGAGTTGGAGACGCTGGATACGGAGCGGCGGCTTTATCCAAAGGATGGATTTGCGGCGCACTTGATTGGGTATGTGGGCGAGGTGAGCGAAGCGGATTTGAATGATGAGCGGTTCGCCGCGTATCAACCGGGCGATGTGGTGGGCAAGTTCGGTGTGGAAGAGACGTATGACTCGACGCTGCGGGGGACAGATGGATCGCGCGACATCATTGTGAACTCGCACGGCAAAGAAGTGGGGCAGATGGGGCAGGAGCTGGCGATTCCGGGCAAGGACCTGCACCTGTCGATTGACCTGGATCTTCAGATTGCGGCGGAGAGAGCGCTGGAGGGGAAGAACGGCGCGATCGTCGCGATGGATCCGCATACAGGCGAGATTTTGGCGATGGCGTCGCGGCCGGCGTTTGATCCGAACCAGTTTGCGGTGCGGCTGACTTCGGCGTACTGGAAGAGCCTGATGGATGACAAGAACCATCCGATGATGAACAAGGCGATCCAGGCGCAACTGCCGCCGGGGTCGACGTTCAAGGTGGTGATGACGCTGGCGGGATTGCAGGAGAATGAGGCGCAGGATTTGCATGTCGCGTGCAACGGCGGCGCGACCTTCTATGGGCACTTCTTTGGGTGCGACAAGCATCATGGGTCGGTGGACATTCATAACGCGCTGCCTTACTCGTGCGACACGTTTTATTACACGCTGGCGAACAAGCTGGGGATCGACAAGATTTCGAGCTATGCGCACAGTGTGGGGCTGGGGCAGAAGACGGGGATTGATCTGCCGGACGAGCAGGCGGGCGTTGTGCCAAGTCAGGAATGGAAGCTGAAGACGCAGCATGACAAATGGTATGCGGGCGAGACGATTTCGGTGGGAATTGGGCAGGGCGCGACCCAGGCGACTCCAATACAACTGGCACGGGCACTGAGTGGGATTGCGTCGGGTGGGGTATTTGTGCGGCCGCATGTGCTGATGCCTGGTCAAATTTCAAGCGAGGAACAGAACACGATCGACCAGGAGTTTCCGGGATCGGGCGTGGCGCATATTTCGATCACGCCGGAGAACTGGCAGCTGATCACCGATGATATGGCGAACGTGTTGAGCCCGATTGGCACGGCGGCGGAAGCGCATCTGGATGGCATTGATATTGCCGGGAAGACGGGGACCGCGGACATCGTGGCCGGGCGACAGAAGAACAGCTCGGATAAAAGCACGTTGCCGCATTCGTGGTTTGTGGGGATGACGCCGCGGCGGAATCCTGACATTGTGGTGGCGGTGCTTTGGGAGCATGGGTACTGGGGGAATAATTCGGCGAAGCTGGCGGCGCAGGTGATTGATACGTATGTGACGAAGCAGCGGAAGGGGAATGGGAATTTGAAGATGGAAGAGGTGTCGGTGCCGAAGGTGGTGGCGCCGAAGACGGTGGGCAGCGGGGATGCGGCGGGGGCGCCTTCGGCGGAGTGAGGGAATGATTGGATCGCGGTTTCGGGATTTCGACTGGATGCTGCTGGGCATTGTGATGGTGCTGTCGGTGGTCAGTGTGCTGGAGATTCGGTCCGCCACCGAGATGACGAAGTTCCATGGGTTCCAGCAGAAACAGCTTGTGTTTTTGGGCGTGGGGCTGGTGGGGATGTTTGTCTTTGCGCTGGTGGATTATCACCGGCTGCTGGGGATTTCGTACTGGGCGTATGGGGTCAGCATCGTGTCGCTGCTGGCGGTTAAGGTGGTGGGGACGAAAGTGCTGGGTGCTCGGCGATGGATTAATTTGGGCGGCGGGATTCACTTTCAGCCGTCGGAGTGGGTGAGGCTGATTTTGATATTGGTGGCGGCGCGGTTCTTCTGGGACATTGTGGAGAATGGGCGCGATTTAAGTTGGAAGGATATTGGCAAGGCGTTTCTGCTGATTGGCGTGCCGCTGGTGCTGGTGTTGAAGGAGCCGGACCTGGGCACGTCGCTGACGTATCTGCCGGTGCTGGTGGTGGGGCTGTTTCTGGGCGGGATCAAATGGAAGCAGGCGGGGATTTTGATCTTGAGTTTGTTGCTGCTGGTGGGGGTGGGGCTGGCGTCGGGCAAGTTGCTGAAGCCTTATCAGCGGCAGCGGCTGACGGCGTTCATGAATCCGGATAGCGATCCGCAGGCTTCGGGGTACCAGATTCGGCAGTCGCTGATTGCGGTGGGGTCGGGCGGATTGTGGGGGAAGGGGCAGAGTAAGGGGACGCAGACGCAGGGCGACTTTCTGCCGATTCCTTACACGGACTTTATTTTCGCGGCGTTCTGCGAGGAGCATGGGTTTATTGGCGCGATTGGGGTGCTGCTGCTTTACTTTCTGATTTTGGTGCGGCTGATTCAGAATGCGCAGACCGCGGCCGATCCGCCGGGGAGTTTGATCGTGATGGGGATTGTGGGGGTGCTGCTGTTCCAGATTGCGGTGAACATCGGGATGTGCGTTGGGCTGATGCCGGTGACGGGGATTCCGCTGCCGCTGATGAGCTATGGCGGGTCGTCGGTGATTTATATGTTTCTGGCGCTGGGGATCGTGATGAATGTGCGGATGCGGCGGTTCGTGAATTAGGAGCAGAGTGTAGAGAGTGGAGTGTAGAGCGTAGAGAGGGGCGGGGGCAGATTTGTTTTCTGTTCGCTCTGATTTTGGTGCATACTAGAAGCAGACGGTCTGCCACAGGGCGGATCGGATACAAGGACCGCGGCACGGATGCGAAGATTTTCCCCGACGCAGCGGTTAAGGGTTTTAGCAACACCACTTTAGAATCAAGATTTTGAGAAGGCCGGCCAGGCGCGGATCAACTTCCGATGGCCGGACAGGTTTTGAGAATGAACGTAAACGGACGGTTAACGGCCCCACCTCAGGTTGAGGTTGCGTTGGTCACAAACTCCGTTGACGGCATGGTGTCGGGGGGCTGGAAGTCTGGGCCCACGACAGGCGGCACAACACTGGCAAAGTTTTCTCCCGGTTCCGGCATGCGGATGCGCGAAGAGCGTGGAAACCCGTATGCGGGAAGGCGCGCTGCACGCGATGTGCACGGGTTCGGGTGGTTCGATCCAGTCTCCGCAACTCATCTTCTGTCCGTATCCCAGGAGGCTGCTGCAGGGAGCTAACGCAGGGCGTTAGAGCTTGAGCAGCGCGATCATCGCTTGTTCTGCCAGAGCACGCCGGCTTGAGAGCCGGGTGCGAGGAGAAAGCAGAGCAATGTCGAAAGAAATTTATATATCCAGCACGCCCCATGAGACGCGGCTGGCGATTGTCGAAAAAGAAGAACTTACCGAGATTTATTACGAGCGCGAGAATGAGTACACGCTTGCTGGCTCGATTTACAACGGACGCGTGACACGCGTTCTGCCGGGCATGCAGTCGAGCTTTGTGGACATCGGGCTTGAGCGCGACGCGTTCCTTTACATTACGGACTTCATGGAAGAGGCCGGAGACGCTGCGGACTTTGATGGCGCGGCGGCGATGGATCGAGCGCCTCGGGGCGAGCGGCCTCGTAGTGAGGGTCGCACGGAGGGCCGTGGCGAAGGTCGCTCTGATGGCCGTGGGGAAGGGCGTGGACGCGGTCGGCGGGATGGGCGGGATCGGGATCGTGGAACGCGTGAGGCGCTGCCGGCTGGCCGCGATGCGGAAGCTCCGGTGGAAGAGGCTCGGAGCTTTGCGCCGGGGAATTATGCTCCTGTTGACGACGAGGTGCTGGATGCAGCGCCGCGTACGGGTGAGGAGGATGAGATTGGTGAGGGTGCTCCGGGTGCGGATGGTCAGCGCCGGTGGCGTGGACGTCGGGGACGGCGGCGGGGACGCGGCGTTGCGGGTGAAGGCTCGTCGGACGCGGCGGTGGATGGGAATCAGGCGGATGAGTTTGGTGTAGAGACTGCGGCGCCGCGCGAGGTTGCGGCTCCTCGTGAAGAGGTGCGTGCCGCTGAGCGTCAGCCGGAGTCGCGCGCTGGTGGCGAGCGCGGCGGAAGAGACCGCGGTGGAAGAGATCGCGGTGGCAGGGATCGGGGTGGGCGTGATCGCGGCGGTCGTGAGGCTTCCGGTGGTCGTGAAGCTGCTGGTGGACGTGAAACTTCTGGTGGTCGTGAATCTTCTGGTGGACGTGAGTCTGGCGGCCGGGATTCGCGGCTGGATTCGGTGCGGGAGCGGTTTGCGCCGCGTGGTGCGAGGCCGGGTTCGGCGAATGACGAAGTTATCGATCTGAGTGCTTCGGCCGAGCCGTTTATTCTGCCGGGCGAGTCGCTGTCGAAGTATCGACGGGGCGAGAATGGTGCGGCTTCGGAGCCGGCTGCGAAGGCGTCGGGTTCAACGATTGCTGCGAAGCCTTCTACGGAGATTGAGCCGTTGGTTGGTTGGGATGGCGGGGCGGTGTTGCCGGGCGAGACGCTGCGGGCTCGTGAGCCTCGTAGTGGTGAGTCGTCGCCGAGCGAGAGCCGTGGTGGGGAGCGTGATCGTAATGACCGCGGAGAGCGTGGTGGACGTGGGCGGGATCGCCGGCGTGGGCGCGATGAGTCGCGTGGACGTGGGGGCGAGCGTTCGGATTCACCGCGGACCGAAGCGTCGCGGACGGACGCGCCGCGGACTGAGTATCGTGCAGAGCCGCGCGGGATGGATCCGGCGGAGGCTGTGATGCCGGCGGTGAGCTCGGGGCATGATGTGGCCGAGCGTGACTATGAACCGCAGTATGCCGGGCAGGTAGATTTGGCGCCGGTGGAGGTGTTGGAGCCGGAAGCTGAGCATGAGGCGGAGTTCGAAGAGGCGATTTCTTCGTTGCATGACGCGGAGTTGCAGGAAGCCGCTGAATTGCCGGAGCCTGAATTTCACGAGACGACAGCGGAATATGAGCCGGAAGAGAATGCCTCGGCTTCGTATCGCGTGGATCCGGCAGGTGCGCGGGAGTTTCGGCAGAGCGGCGGCGTGGAAGAGCCGGTGGTTGAGGCTGCGCACGAGCCGGAGTTTACGAGTCTGCAGCCTACGGGCGAGCTGATCTCGGAGGTGGCGCATGCGGAGATTGTGCATGCGGATCCGACGGCTCCGATTGAGCATGAGGCGGTGGTGCAGTCGGTGCACGCGGCTGAGGCGGAGACTCCGGTATCGATTGAGGGCGAGCGTGCTCATCATGCGCAGGAGTTGGCGCAGGGATTTGCGCCGGGCGATGGGCAGCTGGAGGAAGAGTTGCTGGATGAAGAGGACGCCGAAATTGGCTCTCTGCATGCGGGCGCGTTTGATGATGACGTCGAGGAAGAGACGCTGGAGGGTGCGGCCGATTTGGGCAGCATGATCCGCGACATGACGATCGACGAAATTACGGGTCTTGAGCCGGCTGAGATTGATGAAGAGGATGACGAGGACGAGGACTTCGACGACGAGGAAGATTTCGAAGAAGACGAGCTTGCGTCGAATGGCGAAGATTTTGTAGAGGAAGAGGAAGTTTCGGGAAGCCAGATCAGCGAGGCCGAGGAAGAGGAGTTTGCGGAGGCCTCGAGCTTTGATGAGAATGGCGAAGCGCGCGTGGCCAAGGCGGAAGGCGCGCCGGCGCGTGAGGGCGAGCGCGAAGTCGTGAAGGCGGGCGCGAGGGTGGTCGGCGAGGACGTAGAGATGGACGTCGCGGCGGACGCGATCGTGAGCGCAGCGGCGGAGGCGAGCGAGCAGTAGCAGCAGCAGCGAGCGCAGTGGCGGAGAGCGTAGCAGCGGGGATCGCGGTGGACGCGATCGGCGCGGGATGGCTGGATCGCGGTCGGGGGACGCGATCGCGGCGGGCGGTCGATGCAGTCGACGAACCTGCCGGCGATCAGCGATTTGTTGAAGCCGGGGCAAGAGGTGTTGGTGCAGATTGCCAAGGAGCCGATTGCGAAGAAGGGTGCGCGGATTACTTCGCACATTGCGTTGCCGGGGCGTTTCCTGGTGTTCATGCCGACGGTGAATCATACGGGCGTGTCGCGCAAGATTGAGAGTGACGGCGAGCGGCGTCGGCTGAAGGAGATTCTGCTGAGCGAGAAGGGCGACGCGCAGGGCGGATTTATTGTCCGGACGGCGGCGGCTGGAGCCAGCGAAGAAGAGTTGCGGAGTGATCTGCGGTTCCTGCTGAATCTTTGGGCGGATATCAAGACGCGGTCGGAATCGAGCAAGAGCCCGGCGCTGATTTATCACGATTTGAATTTGGTGGAGCGGATTCTGCGCGACCAGGTTACGGATAATTTCTCCGCGATCTGGGTGGATACCGAGGATGCGTATGAGCGCGTGCTGCGGTTCCTGCAGAGGTTCCAGCCCGCTTGATTCGGCGCGTGAAGCTTTATACGAAAGACACGCCGCTGTTTGAGCAGTTCGGGATAACGGAAGAGATCAACACGGCGCTGCGGTCGAAGGTTTGGCTGAAGTCGGGTGGATCGATTGTGATCAACCAGACGGAGGCGCTGGTCGCGATCGATATCAATACGGGCAAGTATGTTGGCAAGACGGCTCGGCTTGAAGACACGATTCGTGAAGACGAACCTGGATGCGATTCCTGAGATTGTGCGGCAGATTCGGCTGCGCGATTTGGGCGGCATTATCATCATCGACTTCATCGATATGGATGAGCGCAAGAATCGGAACAAGGTGATGGCGGCGCTGGAAGATGAGTTGAAGAAGGATCGCGCTCCTTCGAAGGTGCTGCAGTTCAATGATTTTGGACTGGTTGCGATTACGCGGAAGCGCGTGAAGCAGTCGCTGGAGCGGACACTGTCAACGACCTGCGCGATTTGCGCGGGCACGGGTATGGTGAAGTCGCCGGTGACGGTTTGCAATGACATCTATATCGAGATGCGGAAGATGCATAAGCTGATCGAGAAGGGTGACATCATGCTGCGCGTGAATCCGGAGGTTGTGAAGCAGTTGAAGACCGGCGGAGCGAAGTGGCTGCAGGAGATGGAAGAGATGTCGGGCAAGACGATTTTGGTGAAGAGCGATCCTAGCTTGCATCCGGAGCAGTTCGATATCCACTAGAGGCAGTGGGTAGTGGGTAGTGAGTAGTAAAGACTGGCGGCGACCCTTTGGGTCGCCGCTCTTTTTTGCGGAGGGGGTGTGGGTTAGCGGCCGTGGTAGTCGACGTAGAGGTCGGGGTAGTCGGTTTTGAGGGTTTCGATTTTGGGGTGGTCGCAGACCATGATGTAGGGGTTGTCGGGATTCTTGAGGGCGTAGTCCTGGTGGTAGTCTTCGCCGGCGTAGAAGGCTTTGAGGGGGGTGACTTCGGTGACGATGGGGTGGGGGAAGGCGTGGTCGGCGGTGAGTTGCGCGATGTAGGCGTCGGCGATGCGCTTCTGGTCGGGGGTGCTGAAAAAGATGGCGGAGCGGTACGAGGTGCCGGTGTCGGGGCCCTGGCGGTTGAGGGTGGTGGGGTCATGGACGGTGAAAAAGACGCGCAGGAGTTGGCCGTAGGTGATGCGCGAGGGGTCGTAGATGACTTCGACGGATTCGGCATGGTGGGTGGTTTCGGTGGTGACTTGATCGTAGGTGGCGGTGGAGGCTTCGCCGCCGGAGTAGCCCGCGGTGGTCTTGAGGACTCCCTTGACGCGCTCGAAGACGGCTTGCGTGCCCCAGAAGCAACCTCCCGCGAAGACGGCTTTTTCTTTGTGGGGTGTGGTGGCGAGGGGCGTGTCGATTTTTGGTGGAGGGAGGGGGCCGTGGGTTGCGGCGGCGCAGGCGAAGGAGGGGAGGAGGGCGAGGGTGAGGGCGAGAGAGAGGATGGCGGATGTGGGGCGGAATGAGTGGGGAGACATGGAGGGCCTCGTGCTTTCTATGTATGAGACGCTCGGGGGGCGGGGATGGATTTGGAGAGTGATCGGTTGGAATTGATTTAGAGCAATGTCGGGGAGAGGCACCGCTGGCTTAGTGAGCGAACAGCAGATTCCCAGAGGGAATGACAGAAAGAAAAGCAAGGGCAACGGCGAAGGCAGATCCTCCGCTTCTGGGAGAAGGATCACAGTTCGAAGACTACTCACTACCCGCTACTCACTAATTACTACTCGCTGCTTACTGCGGGTGGGTGTTGGCCCAGGCCATGCCGTCGGGTTCGTTGATGTTGGGGATGGCGGTGGTGATGGTTAGGGTGGTCAGGTCGAGGATGGAGATTTTGTTGTCGGGGGTTTGGGCGATGAGGGCGCGGTTGTGCGTGGGGTCGATGAGGATGCCGGCGGCTCCGGTGCCGATGGGGACGCGCTTGATGACTTTGCGGGTGGCGGCGTCGAGGATGACCAGGTCGGGGTTGCCGAGGAGGGAGACGAGTACGTGCTTGCCGTCGGGGGTGAACTTTAGGCGGTTGGCGCTACGGGTGTCGGAGTGGAGGGTGTCGATTACTTTTTTGGCGGCGTAGTCGATGATGGAGATCGTGCCGTCCTGGGCGTTGGCTACCCAGATTTCTTTGTGGTTGGGGGAGAGGTCAAAGCCTTCGGAGCCCTGGCCTACGGGGATGATGGTTTGGTTCCAGTCTTTTCGAACTTGGGGAGGGCCGGGCGGCGGTGGGGGCATGTTTGCTGGGGGTTTCATGCCGGGGGGTGGGCCCATGCGGACTTCTTGTTGGTCGATGAGGCTTACTGTTGCGGAGGCTACGTTGGTGGTGATGATGTGCTGGAGGTCGGGGCTGACGTAGATCATGTGGGTGCGGTTTTGGCCCGTGCCTAAGACCCAGTCGACTTTTTTGGTGGCGGGGTCGTAGCTTCCGATGACCTTGGCGCCTTCGGCGGTGAAGTAGAGTTTGCTGCCGGTGAAGTCGAGGCCGTGGGGGCCGTTGAGGGGGCCGAGGTCGATGGAGGGAAGTGCCGTGTGGTGGACGAGGTCGAGGACGGCGAGGGTGTGGAAGGCGCCGCCGCCGTAGTTCGAGACGTAGGCGATGGTGCCGTCGGTGGAGGCGATGACTTCGTGGGGGTCGGGGCCGACGGGGAGGGTGTAGAGGATTTTGAGGGTGGTGGGGTCGATGACGGAGAGAGTGTGGTCGTGCTTGGAGAGGGCTAGGAGGGTGGTTTGGGAGAGAGCGGCGGTGGTGAGGGTCAGTGCGAGGAGGGAGGTTGCGGTGCGGAGGGGGAGTCGCATGGAGAGAGGTTACTCCGGTTTGGATTTTTCGGTGAGGGATTGCATGAAGTCGGTTACGGCGGATTTGGTGGGGTCGTCGAGGGAGCGGAGGCCTTCGACTACGCCGGCTTGGTCGGCGGCGGAACGGTTCTGGTTGAACTTGCGCTTGCCTTCGAGGCGAAAGATTGGGAGTTCAAAACCGATGATGGCTTTGAGTTGGCCGTCGATGTAGGGGGCGGGGGCGTCGGTTACTTTCCAGGGGGTGGGGAAGGAAGCTTCGTGGAGATCGGTGAGGCGGGTGACGATGGTGCGAAGACGCTCGGGGTCTTCGAAGAAAGTGATGGGGCCGTAGGCGTGGATGGCCGCGTAGTTCCAGGTGGGGACGACGCGGTGGGTCTCCTGCTTGGCGGGATACCAGTTGGGAGTGACGTAGGTGTCGGGGCCAGCGAAGATGAGGAGGGCTTCGGTGGCGGGGTCTGATGTTTGCCACTGGAGATTGGCTCGGGAGACGTGGCCGAGGATCGTACCGAAGGGGCCGCGTGTTTCGTCGAGGAGGATAGGGAGGTGGGTGGCGACGAGGCCGGAGGAGGTGAGGGTGACTAGCGCGGCGAAGGAGTTGCGCCGCATGTCGGCGTGGAGGGTGGGGAGGTCGTCGACGAGGAAGTCTTTGGGGGTGTACATGAGGTGGCTCCGGCGGGTGCTCTGCAGGCTTGATGATACTGGCCGCCGCCGGAGGTTGGGAGATGTTGTTGGAGGCGTTCGGAACGTGGTCCGGGATGGAGAACGGGTTGGGGCAGGGATGAAGGCAAAGGAGAAGCAGATCCCTGCTGGATGACAACCAGAAAAGCAAAAGCAAAAGCAAAGACGAAATGCAGGGATCTCTCCACTTCGCTTCGGTAGGGATGACGGGGTTGAGGGTGAGTTGATGAATTCCTTGAAGCTGGGCGTTAGAAAGCGAAGCGGGAGGTGAAGACGAAGGCGTGGTTGTAAGTGTGGAAGGTGGAGGTGGCGACCTGGAAGCCTGCTCCGAAGGTAAGGGCTAGGCGGTTGCCGGGGGTGTGGCGGAAGTTGATCTTGCTGACCATGAAGCCGGGCGAGACGAAGGTCTGATTCTTTCCGTTGTTGGGGCCACCGTGGTAGTAGTTCGAGTTGAATTCGATCTCGGGCCAGATGATTTTGGCTACGCGGGCCTGGAGGGTGGTGTTCCAGGTGATGGTGCGGCCGATGGTGGAGGCGTCGCTCTTGGGCAGGGCACCGCCGAGGGTGGACTGAATGGCAAAGGGACCGAATCCTTTGCCGCCCATGAGGGTGGGCGTGACGATGGCGACGAGCGCGCCGTTCTTATAGCTGCCCGTGGGAACAGACACGGCGACCTGGCCGCCAAGGGAGTAGTCGTGATGCTTGTCGGGGCTGGCGAAGGGGCGGTATTTGACTACGAAGGAGAAGTCGCCGGCGCCGTCTTTGACCTTGGGGTTGTTGTGCTGGATGTAGGGGGGAAGGTCGATGTCGATTTCAGTGTTGGCCCAGGGGATGAGGTTGAGGCCCTTGCCGTTGGTGTAGATGTCGGTGGCGGTGCGGGCGGGGGTGTACTCGTGGAGGTAGTCGAAGCGGTAGAGCTGAACCATCTGAGAGGAGGGTGCGATGACGGGGATGGGGTACGAGGGTTGCCTGGCGAGCGTGGCGCGGACGCGGTTCTCCCAGGCGGCGAAGAAGTTGGTGCTGGTGGTGGCCTGGGCGAAGGCGGCGCTGGAGCTGAGTGCGATGAGGCATAGGGAGAGGAGAAACGAAGGGAGACGGTTTTTCTGGTGCATGGAATCTTTCTCGCGACACGGGCTCGGACAGAGCAGGCTGAGACTCGCTCGCTGGTTGCGGATGATTTCTGTTTTGAGTTACCGGCCAAGTGTAGGGAATGCAGGCGCGGTTGAACATCCATCATTGGGTTGAGAAAGATACCGAACCGATGGGAGTGCATCGGTTCGGGTGCGGGGTGAAGAACGGGCGCGCGTCGCGTGAGAAGCAGGTTCCTCGCTGCGCTCGGAATCACGGAAAGAAACGCAAAGGCAAAGGCATCGTTGTCGGCTTCCATGACGATGAGGCCGGGGCCGAAGGCGACGAGGAAGCTGAGGACGGTGCGCTGCCAGGAGCGGCGGACGTGGGCCTTGCGGAGAGGAGTGAGTTGAGGTTGGAGGGCGGTCATGGGCGTGGACCTCCTTCGTGATTGAGGTTGGTGTTGGGAGCGAGCGTGGGGATCCAGCTGCTGGTGAGGTGGGCGCCGTCGGTGCGCCAGACGCGGATGAGCGTGGGGCGGCGGGTGGTGATGGTGGTGAAGATATTGAGGGACATAGGTCCTCCTGACTGCATGCGCGAGGCATGCGAGTGGAGGCGACGTGAAGGCGTGCTTGTGGGCACGTGTGTTTCGCGTCGCGGTGTGCCGTGGGGTGGCACTGCGCGAGCGGGGGAGGGTTACGCCTTCAGGTGTTGCTATGGCTTGAGGTCAAGCTGGAGAAGAGAGTTACCGCACCTCGCGAACGCAGCGCAGGAGGGGCGTCCGAGGACTCGGAGGTTCCTTTGTGGTTGGGTTCGTCATGAGGTGCTCCAATCAGTGTTATGCCGTTGAAGGCATACCCCCCTACGGTATAGTAAGCGGATGCGGAATGCAATAGCCGGACGGACCGCGAGGCGCAATTTCCTGTCCGATCGGGATCG
Organism: uncultured Acidobacteriaceae bacterium; assembly: GCA_963796535.1. Taxonomy (GTDB): domain Bacteria; phylum Acidobacteriota; class Terriglobia; order Terriglobales; family Acidobacteriaceae; genus Granulicella. The sequence goes on along the minus strand of CAWCMO010000003.1, from coordinate 185,622 downwards.
CATCGCGGCGAAGAGATATGCGGGTCAGGTAGAATCCGCGTGGACCTTACGATAGGAAGGCGATTTAATAGCAGCTCGGGCGTGGGAGCTGGACGCCGTCGTGGCATGCTGGACGTTTGGAGCATCACGCCGAATCGAAGGAGATTGATTATGCTTCGTCGTACGTTTCTTGCAACACTTCCGTTGGCTGCGGCGGGTTCGTCGGGATTGATGAAGGGTGCGGCGCCGGAGCAGGACGCGGCGGGACCGAGCGAGCTGCCGAAGTTTCAGGCGGCGGGTGAGTACAAGTTTGATCGGCCGGATGTGCATGCGGGGGATCGGCCGGCGGGTGCGAGTTTTGCGTCGCGGTCTCCGGCGCTGGGATGCTCGGGCGCGGCGGGGACAGCGCATCCGCTGGCGACGCAGGCGGCGATCGAGATGCTGAAGAAGGGTGGGTCGGCGGTCGATGCGGCGGTGGCTGCGAACGCCGTGCTGGGGCTGGTGGAACCGACGAGCTCGGGACTGGGCGGCGATTGCTATGCGCTGCTGTGGGATCCGAAGGCGGGAGCGGTGATGGGGCTGGCGGGGTCGGGCCGGTCGCCGAAGTCGCTGACGCTGGAGATGGTGAGAGCGAGGGCGAAGAATGGAGTGATTCCGCCGGTGGGCGCGATTGCGGTTTCGGCGCCGGGAGCGCTGGATGCGTGGTGGACGCTGCATCAGCGGTACGGGAAGTTGAAGTGGGCAGAGCTGTTCGAGCCGGCTATTCACTATTGCGAGAATGGGGCACCGGTGCCCCAGATTATCGGGTACTACATCAAGCGGAATATGGCGATCTTTCTGCGGCCGGGGTCTGGCGTGGAGGAGACGGCGAATGCGGTGAAGACGTACCAGGTGGGTGGGAAGCCGGTGGAGGAGTATGACGTGTTTCGGAATCCTGACCTGGGAAGAACGTATCGGATGATCGCTGAGGGCGGGCGCGATGTGTTCTATGACGGTCCGATTGCGCAGACGATCGATGCGTACTTCAAGCGGATTGGTGGGTGGCTGTTTGTCGAAGATTTGCGTGAGCAACATGCGGAGTGGGTGAAGCCGCTCGTGACGAACTATCGCGGTGTGGATGTGTATGCGATGGGTGCGAATACACAGGGGCTGGCGACGCTGCAGATGCTGAACATGCTCTCGCAGTTTGATGTGCGGGGGATGGGGTTCCAGAGTGCGCAGGCGCTGCATGTGCAGATTGAGGCCAAGCGGCTGGCGTATGAAGACCGGGCGCGGTATTACGCCGATCCACACTTTGCGAAGGTGCCGGTGGAGTGGTTGAACTCGATGGAGTACGCGAAGGAACGGGCGAAGTTGATCCGGATGGATAAGATTCTGGAGCCGGTGTATCCGGGGCAGGCGCCTAGCCATGGGGATACTACTTATTTCAGCATGGCGGATAAAGACGGGATGATGGTGTCGATGATCCAGTCAAATTTTAGGGGAATGGGATCGGGGCTGGTGGCGGATGGGCTGGGTTTCATGTTCCAGGATCGCGGCGAATTGTTCTCGCTGAAGGATGGGCATCCAAACATTTATGCGCCCGGCAAGCGACCGTTCCAGACGATTATTCCTGGGTTTGCGGTGAAGGATAACGCGCCGTGGCTTGCGTTCGGCGTGATGGGCGGGGATATGCAACCGCAGGGGCAGACGCAGGTTGTGCTGAATCGCGTGGACTATGGCTTGGATGTACAGGCCGCTGGAGATAGTCCCCGGTGGCATCACGAGGGGTCGTCGCAGAGTATGGGCGAAGATCCGGTGGGGCTGGGGGCGAGGGGGATTCTCAGGCTGGAGGCGGGGGTTCCTGAGGAGACGCGGAAGGCGCTGATTGCGATGGGATGGCCGATGGGCAAGAGCGATGGCGGCTTCGGGCGGTATGAGTGCGTGGAGTTGCGCAAGCCTAATGGGGAGCGGGTGTATGCCGCGGCCAGCGAGATGCGCGCGGACGGCGTGGCGCTGGCGTATTAGCTTGCGGGAAGATGTGTGGGGTCCAAGGTTACTCATGACCTCTCGCGCTGCAGAGGTCATGAGCAAGGTGGGTTTGGTTGGTGGTTAGCGGCCTTGTTCTTCGAGGTATTTTTCTACTTCGAGGGCAGCCATGCAGCCGGTGCCGGCGGCGGTGATGGCCTGGCGGTAGCGGCGGTCCTGGACGTCTCCGCAGGCGTAGACGCCGGGGATGCGCTCGCCGAGGATGGAGACGAAGACGTTTTCCTGGGTCTTGATGTAGCCGTCGGTGTCGAGGTCTAGTTGGCCTTCAAACATTTTGGCGTTGGGGATGTGGCCGATGCCGAGGAACATGAAGCTGACGGGGAGGGTCCAGCGTTCGCCGGTTTTCTTGTTGTAGAGCTTAAGGCCCTTGAGGTCCTTCTCTTCGACGCCGAGGACTTCTTCGACGAGGGTGTTGTGGAGGAACTCGATTTGGGGGTGGGCTACGGCGCGCTCGAGCATGATTCTTGAGGCGCGGAAATTCTCAGAGCGATTGATCAGCGTGACCTTGGTGGCGAAGCGAGTGAGGAAGAGGGCTTCCTCCATGGCGGAGTCGCCGCCGCCGATGACGGCGATTTCCTTGCCGCTGGCGAAGAAGCCGTCGCAGGTGGCGCAGGAGCTGACGCCGAAGCCGATGAGGGCTTGCTCGGAGGGAAGGCCTAGCCAGCGGGCGCTCGCTCCGGACGCGATGATGAGGGAGCGGGTGTGGATGGTGTCCTTGCCGATGCCGAGGGTGAAGGGCGTGGTGGTGAGGTCGACGGTGGAGAGGTGGGCCATGCGGAGTTCGGCGCCGAAGCGGGTGGCCTGCTTCTTCATGTTCTCGATGAGTTCGGGGCCCTGGACGCCGTCGGGCCAGCCGGGAAAGTTCTCGACGAGGGTGGTGATGGAGAGCTGGCCGCCGGGCTCGTGGCCTTCGAGGACGAGGGGCTTGAGATTGGAGCGGGCGGCGTAAATGGCGGCGGTGAGGCCTGCGCAGCCGGAGCCGAGGATGACGGTGTCGCGTACTTCGTTCGGGGTGGACATAGAGATTCGATTGTAAAGGTTTGGAAACGGTGCATAAGGGGGGATTAGGATGGGGATATGGCTGATCTGGTGTTGGTATACGGTTTACGGCTCTTGCCGGCGGATGAGGTTGAGGCGGTGCAGGCTGCGCCGATCAAGCTGAAGAACGGGCATGATGCCCAGGTGACGATGCATATCGTGGAGGGCAGCCGGGAGCAGATTGAGGCACAGCTGCGACACAGCATTGACGCGTTCTTCGATTTTTATCCGGAGATTTGAGACGGTTATCGGCGGCTTGAGGGCTGTAGCAGTCTAGGACAGGTGTGCCGGTTTGGCGTTCTGCGACGAAGTGAGTTGCAGAGGCTAGAGCGTGATGCGTGTTCGCGGCTGGGTTTGGGGCGGGTTGCTGTTGGCGGGTTGGGTGTGCGGCGGGGCGGTTGCACAAGGGCAGGACGAACGGGCGCCGGCGGAGAGCGTGGGGGCGGAGTTGCGCTTGCTGGCGTCGCGCGCTGGCGTGGTGTTTGTGGGGCAGGTGGAGAAGATTGAGCCCAAGGATGGGTTGGTCGAGATCACGTTTTCGGTGCAGCAGCCGGTGCTGGGCGTGGTGGGCGGCTCGTATGTGATGCGGGAGTGGGCGGGGCGGTGGACGGGTGGGCAGCAACATTTCCAGGTGGGCGAGCGGGCGATGTTCTTTCTGCATGCGCCGAGCGCGGCGGGGTTGAGCTCGGCGGTGGACGGGATGATGGGCGCGGTGCCGGTGGTGCCGATGGGTGCGAACGGACAAGCGTTGCTGGATGTGCGCTGGCTGGCGACGCGGGTGCGGCGAGGGGCGGGGACTCCGCTGGCGGGCGTGTCGGGGATTTCGCAGGGTGCGATTTTGTTGGCGGATGGGGTCGCGGTGGCGAAGGCCTGGCGGGCGGAGTCACTGGTAGAGCCGAAGAGCGTTCGGCTGCCGGAGGGATTGGTGCCGCAGCAATCAACTGAGAAGCCGGTGAGGGTGGGGCGTGGCGTGGGAGTGGACTGGATGAAGGAGGCGGACGATGCGCAACGCTAGGCGATGGAGGCGGTTGATGGTGGTCGCCGGCTTGGTGCTGGGCGCGGCGAGTGCGTGGGCTGGCGGTCCGCGGTTCATTACCGGTACCAGTGGTTACACGACGGCGGGTGTGCCGATGGCCTGGTATACGAATGCGCCGATGTACTTTACGGACCCGGGCGATCTGAGTGCAACGGTGACGCATGCGCAGGCGGATGCGATGGTGGCGGCTGCTGCGGCGGTGTGGAATATTCCTACGGCGAGTGTCACGCTGGCGAAGGGTGGAGAGCTGGCCGAGCACGTGGTCGGGAATGGAACAGGTGGTGGAACGGACGTCGTGTTTCCGGCGGATGTGCAGGCGACCAACTATGCGTCGGTGCAGATACCGGTGATCTATGACAGCGATGGGAGCGTGATCGATATGCTGCTAGGGAGTGGGGCGAGCGCACCGAGCGGTTGTTTGCAGAACGGTGTGGTGGAGAGCGTGGACAGTTTTGGGTCGAGCGGAACGATCCAGCACGCGGTGATCCTTCTCAACGGGTTGTGCGTGGGTTCGGATCCGGACCAGTTGACGCAGATGCAGTACCAGTTGACGCGGGTGTTTGGGCGAGTGTTGGGGCTGGCGTGGTCGCAGCTGAACGATGATGTGTTTGTGGTCGGCAATGTGCCGGCTGCGGAGATGGCGGTGTGGCCGCTGATGCATCCAATCGACCTCCGATGTGGGGCCTATACCTATCAATGCATGCAGAACCCGTTTACGTTGCGGCCGGATGATATTGCTGCGCTGGTGTCGCTGTACCCGGTGGCGAGTAGTGGGGGAGGAAAGACGCAGAGCGGTCTGAATGCACTGACGGTTTCGGGCGTGGCGAATTTTTCAACCTGGCAGGGGATGGAGTTGGTGGAGATTGAGGTGTATCGATTCATGGTGGTGGGGGATGGACAGTATCCGATCATTTCCAGTACGACTGGGTATCCGTTTCAACAGAATGGGGGGAATCCGGTGAGCGGGCTGGAGCCGGCGAGTGAGAATAGCGGGTCGCCGGCGGCGGGGGCTGAGGGCGAATGGAGTATGCCGAATGTGCCGGCAGGACCGCTGGGAGCGAAATTGTATTTTATGTTGGAGCCTATCAATCCACTGTATTGGGGCGACTATGCGGTGGGGCCATACCAGCGGCCGGTGATCGCGTTGTCAGGGGTGGTGGTGGCGGTGACGGCGAACAACGTGATGCCTGGAACGCCGGTGTGGGTACCATTCATGGAACCGACCGGGGCGTCGAATTGTAGCGCTGGAAGCGACGAGGGGACGGAGGGGAACCCTGCGGGGCTCAGCGCGACGGGATGGTGGGGTGGGCGGATCTGTGGGGTGGGGCATGCGTCGTGGTGGAAGCAGGCAGTGAATGCGAATACGAGTTGGACGATCGAAGCGACCGCGCAGAATGAGACCGGGGCGGCGACGGCGCACAAGCTGCAACCGGTGATTGGGGTATGGAATGCGACGGACGCGACGGGGACGCTGCCGACGGTGGCGAGCCAGGCAGCGGCGCTGAATGCCATGTCACTAGGGATGACGCAGCTGCGGATGCCAGCGGAGACGAGTGGTGGGACGGTGCGGATTGCGCTTGCGGACCAGTTTGGCGCAGGCCGGCCGGACTTCGCGTATACGGGGAGGATTCTGTATGCGAGTGGAGTGTTGCCGATGACGGTGGGAACGGCGGGCGGGCAGATCACGATTGCGGGGATGGGGTTTCAGGCGGGCAACCAGGTGACGGTAAATGGGGTGGCGGCGGCGGTGTCGAGTTGGACGTCGACGCAGATTGTGGCTGTGGCTCCGTCGATGGCGATGGCGGGCGCGACGGCGGGGGCGGGCGTGGATGTGATGGTGACCGACGCGGCGACGGGCGGGACGACGGATATGCAGGGGGCGTTGACGTATTCGACGTCGACGGCGGACCAGGTGGTGCTGGTATCGGCACCGGCTTCGCTGGAGACGGGGTATGCGGCGGCGACTCCGTTTGCGGTACGGGTGTATGGGGTGGATGGCGTGACGCCGGCAGCGGGCGCGAATGTGAGTTTTGTAGTTGCGGGCAGTGGCGGAGGCGCGGCGGTGGCGACGGGCTGCCAGAGCGGGCCGGGGTGCGTGGTGAAGACTGATGCGACGGGGCTCGCGCAGACGCCGCTGTTGGGCGTCGCTGCAGGAAGCGTGACGGTAAGTGGAACGGAGATGAGTGGCGGAGCGTCGGTGCGGGCGACGATGGCCGATGCGAATCCAGTGCAGACGGTGACGATTGGAGCGGCGACGCAGTACCTGGCCGCGGGGGCGGCGGGGAGTTGGAGTTTGTCGCTGACGGCGGTGCAGGATGGTGCGGCGGCGCCGGGGGTTGGGGTGGTGTGGTCGACTGCGGCTAGCGGGTTTGTGGTGGCGCCGTTGACGGATGTGACGGGGACGAATGGAAGTACGCCGGCGGTGGTGGCGCAGGTGGGCGCGATTGCGAGCGGGTCGACGAACGTGGTCGTGGGATGCGTGTGGACGGGGGTGTGCGCGAGTTGGACGGTGTATGGCGTGGCGGCGTCGCAGTGGGCGATTGCGGTGTCGAGTGGCGGCGGGCAGAGCGTGGTGGAGGGTGTAGCGCCGACCGTGGTGACGCTTCTGGTGACCGATGGGGCGGGACATGCGCTGCCGGGGGCTGCGGTGAATGTGTATCAGACCGTGTATGCATGGGAGGGTGCGTGCGCGGCGAACGGTGTTTGCGCGTCGGCACCCGTGTTGAAGACGGCGCGGAGTTCGGCGGTGTCGGACGGCAATGGGATGGTGCAGGTTTCGCCGTTGGAGGTGCCGGGTGTGGCACAGGTGGTGAGGATTGCGGCGGCGACAGGGGCTGGAGGGTTTGCTACGACGTCGGTGGTGGTGGCGCCTTGAGTTGTGGGTGGGGGGATGGATGGGCGACGGGGTTGGTTAACTTCTAGCAAGGGCAAAGGCAAGAGCAAGGGCAAGGGCAAAGGCAACAGAAGAAGCAGATCCCTGCGGGATGACAACCAGAAAATCAACGACAACGACAATGGCAACGACAGAGGCAAAGGCAGGAGCAAGGCAGGAGCAAGGCAGGAGCAAAGGTAAGCGCAAGGGCGGGGGCAAAGGAGTGCTTTTGCAAGGTTGACGGATTCAATTGGGCGCGAGTTGGGTCTGGCGCAAAAGAAGGAGCCTGTTGTTCTGAGGTGTGTCGAAGCAACAGGCTGGACTTGGGGACGAAGTGAGTTAGACGGGTTCTGCGGGGAGTAGGGCGTCGGAACCCGCGGGGCGCTTGATGGAGGCGATTCCGTAGGCTGCGATGTAGACGTAGCAGATGGCCGGGATGATGAAGGCATGGTGGAGGCCGATGACGTCTGCCAGCTTGCCGGTGGCCTCGGGGATGAGGGCTCCGCCAACGATGGCGGCGATCATGAGGCTCGAGCCCTTGCTGGTGAGGGGGCCGAGATCCTGAATGCCGAGGGTGAAGATTGAGGGGAACATGATGGAGTTGCAGATGCCAACGAAGAGCAGAGCAAACATGGCGATGTGGCCGTGCGTGAGAATGCTCGTGATGACCAGGCAGAAGGCAACGGCTGCGTTGAGGGTGAGGAGTTTGCCGGTCTTGACGCGTTGCAGGACGGCGGAGCCGATGAAACGGCCGACCATGGCGCCGCCCCAGTAGACCATGAGGTAGTTGGCGGCGGTGGATTGCTTGAGGCCGCCGATGTTGGAGAGGCCCATGTAGTTGACCAGCAGGCTGCCGATGGCGACTTCTGCTCCAACGTAGGTGAAGATACCGGCGGCGCCGCCGAGCAGCCAGGGATGACGCCAGATGGAGTCGGGATTGGTGAGGGCTTCGGAGAAAGCGCCGGGGCGGAAGTCCTGAGTGCGTTCGGCTACCGAAGTGCGCGGCTGAAGGTGGATGCTGGCCAGGGCAATGGCGAGGAGGACGAGGACCAGCGCCATGCCGAGGTAGGGGAGGATGACGGTGTGGGCCTGGAGTTCGCGATAGGCCTGGAGCTTGACAGCGCTTAGGGTGTGAATGCTTTCGGGAGGAAGCTGGCTGGCGCCGCCGAGGATGACGAGGCCGCCGAGGAACGGTGCGATGAAGGTGCCGAAGGAGTTGAAGGCCTGCGCGAGGTTGAGGCGACTGGAGGCTGTGGCTGCAGGACCAATGACCGTGACGTACGGGTTGACGGCGACTTGAACTACGGTCATGCCGGCGGCGAGCACGATGAGTGCTCCGAGGAAGATGGCGAAGACGGCTAGCTTGGCCGCGGGAATGAAACCGGCAGCTCCACAGGCCATGATGAGCAGGCCGACGACCATGGTCTTCTTGTAGCCGTATTTTTCTACGATGGCTCCGCTGGGATAGCTGAAGACGAAGTAGGAGGTGAAGAAGGCGAACTGGACGAGCATGGCTTCGGCGTAGTTGAGGTCGAAGATGCTCTTGAGGTGCGGGATGACGATGTCGTTGAGGCAGGTGAGGAAGCCGACCATGAAGAAGAGGGCGGTGGCTACGCTCATGGCGCGCGTGTCGGTTTTAATTTGCAGGTCGTCAGCGTAGCCTGGGGAGCTGATGTTGCGGATGGGAACGGCCAAGAAAGTACTCCTTCGTGCTGGGAGGTGCTCGATGTATCCGATTCAAGAGTAATTGTTTTGCGGCGGTATGGGTTGGCGGGGTCTAGTGGAGGACGATTGCCTGGGGGCGGCCGGTGTCGGGAACGGTGACAGCGTAGCCGAGGTTGGTGCGGTCGAGGGGCATGGTGCGGCCGTCGGTGGAGGCCTGGGAGGTGTGGGGGGTGAAGCCGATGGCTTCGATGCGGAACTGGGTCCACCAGGGGCGGAAGTTGCCGTCGCGGGCGGGGATATTGAGGGTGAGGGCGCCGTCGGCGGAGAGGGAGCAGGTGAGGTGGAGGCGGAGGTAGGCGTTGTGGCGGAAGTCGAAGGTTAGGCCGTCGTCGGTGTAGAGGTTTCCGGCGCAGGGGGCGGAGGTGTCGGCGGGGGCGTAGACGCGTAGGGTTAGAGGGCCGTTGGGTTTTTCTTCGGTTGACTGGACGAGCGGCTGCATGGGAATGATTGCCCCGGAGTGGACGTAGATGGGGAGATCGCCTAGAGCGGGTTGGATCATGAGGGGTGGGAGTTGCGGCTTGCCTGTGTCGGTGGGATTGCGCAGCTCGAGGTCGCGGGCGGTGAGGGTTTGGCGGCGGTCGAGCTTGGCGCCGGTCCAGTAGTCATACCAGACGCCGGGGGGAAGGTGGACTTCGTAGGGTGCTACGTCGTCGGGGAGGGGGGAGGAGGCGACGAGGATGGAGGGGCCGAAGAAGAACTCGCCGGGGGCATCGTTGTCGAGGGGATGGTCGTCGGCGGTGGCGTGGGGGTACTCGAGGAAGAGGGGGCGGATGATGGGGATGCCGGTGCGGGAGGTTTCTTCGGCGGTGGTGTAGAGGTAGGGCATGAGGAGATAGCGCTGGTTGATGTAGCGGCGGCGGATGTCTTCTTGTTGCGGGCCGTCGGCCCAGGGCTCGTGGGGGCGGGTGCCTTTGGCAGCGTGGTCGCGGTCGATGGGTTGGAACGCTGCTAGCATGAGCCACTTGGTGAGGAGGTCGGGGGAGGGGCTGCCGCCGAAGCCGCCTACGTCGGCGCCGGAGAGAGAGAAGCCGCTGAGGCCGAGGTTTAGGAGCTGCGGGGTGGTCATGCGGAGGTGGTTCCAGGTGGCGAGGTTGTCGCCGGTCCAGGTGACGGCGTAGCGCTGGCCGCCGGCGTAGGTGGCACGGGTCATGACGTAGGGGCGGAGGTTGGGGCGGAGGGTGAGCTCGCCTTCCATGGTGGCGCGGGAGTTTTCCATGCCGTAGATGTTGTGGATCTCGGTGTGGAGAGCGGTGCGGGGGGAGAAGCCTTCGGCCTCTTCACCGCTGATGCGGTGGGTTACGTCGTCGGGCATAGTTTTTGTGGGATAGGTGAAGACTGCGGGCTCGTTCATGTCGTCCCAGAAGCCGGCGGCGCCGTCGTTGACGAAGTCTTTGTAGAGGGAGGCGAACCAGGTGCGGGTGGTGGCTTGCGTGAAGTCTGGGAAGACGGAGGGGCCGGGCCAGACGTCGCCTACGTAGGTTTGGCCGTGCAGTTTGACGAACTGGTCGGTGGTTTTGCCGGTGTCGTAGGGGGCGTAATTTTGGTTGGGGGCGTTGGCGATGTGGAGGTCCGCGATGAGGATGGTGTGGAAGTGCTCGGCGGCTAGATTGTGAATCATGCCGGGGAAGTCGGGGAAGGTTGTGGGGTCAACGGTGAAGGGGCGGTATTTGTATTGGTAGTCGATGTCGAGCCAGATTCCGTCGGCGGGGATGTTGTCGCGGCGGAGGTGGGCGGCGACTTCTTCGACTTCAGAGCGCGGGGTGTAGCTGTAGCGCGACTGCTGGTAGCCGAGAGACCAGAGGGGCGGGAGGGGTGTGGGGCCGGTGAGCCAGGCGTAGGTTTCGACGACGTGTTTGGGTTCGGGGCCGTAGAGGACGTAGTAGTCCAGTGGGCCGGCGGGGGCGGAGAAGGTGTATTGGGCTGGGTTCTTGCGGCCGAAGTCGAAGAAGGTGCGGTAGGTGTTGTCGAAGAGGACGCCGAGGGTGCGGCCGTCGTGCATCTCGAGGAAGAAGGGGATGGATTTGTAGATGGGGTCGGTGGATTCCTGGAAGCCGAAGCTGTCGGTGTTCCACATGGTGAAGGCTTCGCCGGCGCGGTCGAGGGGACCGGGCTTGTCGCCTAGGCCGAAGAAGTGGCCGGAGAGGGACTTGGTCTTGGTGACGGTGAAGCCCTGAGGCGTCCAGGAGATGGGGAGGGCGTCGGATTGGAGGATGTGGCCGGCGTGGTCGGCGATGGTGAGGCGGAGGTCAGGGGTGACGGTAACGCGGAGGTCGGCGGTGGAGAAGCCGGAGGGTTCGGGGGTGACGGCGAGGCTGGCAGTACGGGCGGCGGGCAGGACGGCCCAGGAGGCGTCTTCTGCGGGATGGTTGATGGGGAAGATGCGGACGCGGAGCACGTCGGGGCGGAGGGCGTCGACGCGGAGGGTGAGGGTGGTGTCGGAGAGCTGGAGGCCGGTGGGGGTGTGGGCGGAGGAGGGGAGAGCGGCGGGGGCTTGCGCGAAGAGAGGGGAGGCCAAGGTGGCGCAGAGAACGCAGGCAGCAAAGCGGCGGGGCCGGGTGGGAGCGAGGCGAAGGGCGAGCATAGTTGTACAGAGAATAGGTTTTCCGGCGTCATCGCAATGCAGGGCGCGCCCAAAGTAGCTCATTTCTAATTCAACAGCTAAGAAGTCATAAATGAGATGTTTAGCGGAGTGAGTTAAGCGGATGGTGGGGCTGAGGGTAGACCTGCTGGTTTGTGAGAAAGGTATGGCGCGCTGTGTTTCGCGGTGCGGTCAGAGGAACCGGCCCGCTTGGCGCGAGAAGCAGGTTCCTCCCCTTCGGCTTCGCTCAGGGTCTGAATGACCTACAGAAAGGCAAGTGCAGCGACAAATGCGCGTGCAACGGCGGCTGGCCTGTTGCAGGAGCTACTGGAGATCGAGCGAATAGAAGTTTCCGGTGAAGATGCGGGCGCGGATGAGGGGGCGATTGCTCTGATCCAGGCCGCCGAAGACGTAGTCGACAGCGTCGTGCTCGCGGGAGTCGGCCAGGCGGACGACTTCGTCGACGTGGCCGTCGGGGATGGAGACGCGATCGATGGGTTGGGCGGGATCTAACGAGGCGTGGAGGAAGAGGTAGTGGCTGTCGGGGGACCAGACGGGGTCGGCGCCAGAGGGAACGGCGAGGGTGGTCCAGGTGCGGGTGGCGACGGTGTAGAGGCGGACCTGGCGTTGGTCGACAGTGAGGGCGGCGATGTAGCGGCCGTCGGGGGACCAGCGGGGACTGAAGAGTCCGTTGGAGTTGGGGATTTCCTGGAGGGCGCCGGTGGCGACGTCGACGGTGTCGAGGGTGCGGGTGGCGTTGTCCTTGCCCATGGCGTCGTTGGTGCCACCGAAGGCAATGGTCTTGCCGTCGGGCGACCAGGTGGGGTCGGCGGCGTTGCGGGTCTGATGGAGGAGGGGCGTGAAATCGCCACCGTTGGCGCTGGTGATGTAGATCTGCCAGGCCTTGCCGGCTTCGCGGGCCATGACGGCGATACGGGAGCCATCGGGTGACCAGCGGGCGAGGAAGGGGAAGAGAGTGTCGGGGGTGACCTGGAGTTTTTCGGTGCCGTCGGAGCGGGCGCGCCAGAGGTGGGTATCGGTGTCGGTCCAGACGACCCACTGGCCGTCGCGGGAGTACTCGACGCGCACGGCGTTGGAGAGGAAACCTTTGACGGGCACCAGTTGACCGGTGGGCGAGACGGAATCGAGTTCGTAACGGGAATCCGCGCCCATAAAGAAGATGCGGTTGCCGGAGCGGGCGGCGACGGGGGACTCGAACTCAAGCGGGCCGTCGGTGAGGCGGGTGGGGTTTGAAGTGGAGAGGCCGGAGAGCTGCCAGAGGTCGTTATTGCCGCCTTTGAAGGACTGGAAGACGAAGGAGCGTCCGTTGGCGGTCCAGACGCCGCAGCACTCGGCAGCGGGCTGATTGAAGTCGGCCAGGATGCGATGGGGAGTGCGGTCCGTGGGGGTGATCTGCCAGATGGAGAGGGTGTGGGAGATGGGGTCGAGGATGGTGAAGCGGAGAAGCTTGCCGTTGGGTTCCCAGCGGAGCCAGAAGGCGCGGCCGGGGGTGGTGGCGTAGATCTGCGGGGTGCTGCTGGTGATTGTCGAGAGGTAGAGGTTGTTGCCGTTGGCGTAGAGGATACCGCCGTTGTTGGGCATCCAGGTGGCGTCATGGGCGAGGACATTGCCGACACGGAGGGCAGAGCCGCCGGTGGTGGGGACGACCCAAAGGGGCTGCTCGGACTCGGGCGAGAGGTGATCGCGGAGGAGCAGGCGGGAGCCGTCGGGTGAGATGTCGCCGAGGGCGGGGCTGGCGACTTCGGAGGGAATATTGAGGGGTTCGACGAGGCCGCCGGAGACGGAGATGGCGGAGAGGATGGAGTGGCCGCCGTCGATGGTGGAGGCGTAGAGGCGGACGCCGTCAGTGGCGGCGGCGGCGAGGTTTTCCATAGTGTCGACGCTGGGGGCGAGGTGGCCGTTGTGGGTGATCTGGACGATGTGGGGTGGGAAGGTGGCGGTGCGGAAGGACGCCATATAGTAGCCGATGGCGCCGGCGGCACACAGGGTGATCGCGAGGAGCGACCAGGTGAGGAGCCGGGAGATCCTGGGGCGGCGTGCGGCCAGAGGGACGCTGATAGCGGTGGAAGGAGCGGTGATGCCGGATTCTGCCACGGCTGCGCCGTTGGCAGCGGTGTGGAGACGCGGGGCTACGGTGAGACGGCCGTCGGCGGCGAGGTCGGCGGCTACGGATTCGAGGGGGCCTGCGGGCTCGATGACGCCGACCGGGGCGATGAAGCGGTAGCCACGGCGGGCGAGGGTCTCGATGAAGCGGGGGTTTTCGGCTGAGTCGCCGAGGGCTTCGCGGATTTTATTGATGGCCGTGCCGAGCGAGTGGTCGAAGTCGACGACGGTGTCTTTGCCCCAGAGGCGGGCTTGAAGTTCTTCCCGGGTAACGACCTGCCCTGGTTTTTCGAGGAGGATGGTGAGGACTTTGAAGGGCTGGCCCTGCAGCTTGATGCGGAAGCCGGCTTTCCAGAGTTCCCCGGTCTGCACATCAATCTCGTAAAGGCCAAAACTGAGCCGCGCGTTTGTTACCTGGCCTGTCATTTCCATCTAATTGCCGCCCTATCGAATTTACCACCTAGTTAAATTAGATGATGTGCTATATGCAACATCTTGAAATGGAGAGACTTAGCAGGAGATGAAAAATTGAGGGACAAAGGGATGGGAAAGGATTGCGTTGAAATGCACCAAGTGGTCAACGTTGCGAGCGAAACTTCCCCAGGGTCTTGTTTTGAAGTGAACGATGGCGAGCCTGCGAAGGGGAAGAACTTTGGAGGCAATATCATGCAATCGATTTTTAGGACCGAGCGTACAGGACGCAGAATTTTGCGCGTGCTGATGACGGTTTGCCTGTTGGCGATGTCGTGGACGGTTTTGAAGGCACAGTCCGGTGGCGCACGCGTCACGGGCATAGTAACCGACACGACCGGCGCCGCTATTCCCGGAGCGACCATCACGCTGACGAACACCGACACCAACGCTGTATCCAAGGCGACGAGCAGCGGAAATGGTGACTTTACGTTAAATGCGCTGCCGATTGGCAATTATCACGCCAAGGTGGAGGTGGCGGGGTTCGCAGGCCAGGAGCAGGACATAAAGCTGGACGTGGGTGCGGTACAGACGCTGAAATTCTCGCTCAGTGTCGGCTCTGCCACGACTACGGTCAATGTGACGGGTGCCGCGCCGAACGTCGATCTGGCGAGCTCGTCTACGGGCGAGGTGATCACCGGACGCGAGTTGTCGGATCTGCCGCTGAACGGCCGCAACTTCACGCAACTTGCGCTCCTGCAGCCCGGCATTTCTCATGGCCAAAGCAATAATTTGGCTACGGGCTACAACAAGGGGCAGCAGCCTGTTGAAACGCTCCGTTACAACGAGACTGGCGGCGCCTCGCTTTCAGCAAATGGTTTGCGTCCTCAGGCCAACAGCTTCATTCTGGATGGCATCGACGACAACGAATCGCTCGTGAACACGATTGTTCTCTTCCCCGACGTGGAAGCGCTGGCAGAGTTTCGGGCGACGAATTCGCTCGAGCCGGCAGAGTACGGCCGCGTTGGCGGCGTTTTAGTGCAGGCACAGGTCAAGAGCGGCACGAACCAGATACACGGCTCCGCGTGGGAGTTCTACCGTGACTCCGCGCTGGGGTCGGCGAACCCCAATTACTTCTCTCCCGGCACGCCCGAGCCTAGCTTCCACCGTAACCAGTTTGGCGCAACCCTGGGCGGACCTATTTGGAAGAACCACCTTTTTCTATTTGGCGATTACCACGGCTCGCGCCAAACCATTCCTAACTCCGGCCTGTCGATCAACACGGTTCCGACGACGAGAATGCGTACCGGCGATTTCGGGGAGCTGATCGGGTCAAGCCAGACGAGTGTGCCCGCCTTTTACACCGGGACCGGATCGTACAGCCCGGATGGCTGCGTTGCGTTCACGACGGTTCACGGCTTGGTTCTGACGCCCACCTCGGGAACCACGGAGAATCCGAACGATCCGACCGCCGCGCTCAACGCGAGCGTTGACAACGGCGCCATCTTCAATCCGCTGACGTGCGCCCAGTTCGGCACCATTGCAGCGCCGAACGTGATCCCAACGGCTCAGCAGAATCCCGTTGCGATGAAGTATCTGAATTACTTCCCCGCGCCGAACCGCACGCCGATCAACAACGTTATTAACAACTATCAAAACCAGCAGGTCTCCAGGACCACCGACAACGAGTACGACGCGCGGCTGGACTGGCGTATCGGCAACCGCGACAACTTCTTCGTTCGCGGCTCGATTGATAACTACAACCAGGTTCTGACCACCGCGCTGGCCGGGGTGCCTTCGGGGTTCGGCGCGGGCAACAACGATACCCACCCACGCCAGCTGGCTGCCGGTGAAACCCACGTTTTCTCGCCTAACATTGTGAACGACGTGCGCTTTGGCTACACACGCGACTATTACTCGTATCTGAATCCTCAGAACGGCACGCCGATCGACACCGAGCTGGGGATTCCGAACGGAAATCGCAATGCGCTGCTGGGTGGCATTTCGCTTATCGGCGATAACAATACACAGCTCTCATACACCGGAGACGGCGGCCAGTATTCCGTGCCGCAGTACACCTACGAGGTCAATGATGCTGTGAGCTACGTTCATGGGGCGCACAACTTCAAGTTCGGTGCGGACATCATTCACCGTGAAGTGGACTTTTTCCAGGCAGCGTACTCCGCCAAGGGCTTCTTCAACATGTATAACGGCGCCTTCACGGGTTTCGATACCTCCGAGCTGGCAGGCGGGTTCGTGAACAACTATGACATTTCAAACCCAGGATTTTTCCAGACCATCTCCTGGGAAACCGGCTACTTCGCTCAGGACGATTGGAAGGTGAACAGTCGCCTGACCCTCAACCTGGGTGTGCGATATGACCTCTTCACGCATCCGTATGAAGTGCACAATCAACAGTCGAACTATGACATTGCGAGCAACACACTGATTGTTGCGGGGCAGGACGGAGCTTCGCGCTCGCTGATCAACACAAACTTCAATAACTGGGCTCCGCGCCTGGGCTTCGCCTATGACGTGTTCGGTGATGGCAAGACGGCACTACGCGGCGGCTACGGAATCTACTACTTCCTCGATCGCGGTGGTGTCGGCAACCAGTTGTCCAACAACCCGGATTTCAACGGCACGTCGGACTACAGCTCGTATTCGGGCTACCGCATCAATCTCAGCGGTCAGGCGCCGCCAGTGGCCGACTCCGCCACCAACAGCAACACGACCCCTGGCCCCTACGCCGGAAACAACCCCACGCTGGCAACAGGAGATCTGCCGAGTGCAACACCGACGGTGAGCCTGATCAATCCCCAAAACGTTGCTCTGCTTTCGTACCCGGTCCACAGCCCCACGTCGATGATCCAGGAGTGGAATCTGAGTGTGGAGCAGGAACTTGGCGCGCGGACATCCTTGACGCTCGCTTATGTTGGCACCAAGAGCGATCACCTGTTGAACTCGGTGGACTACTCTGCTACGCAGCTTGGCACCAACGTGTCGTTCGGACAAAAGTCGGGCCAAACGATCACACTCAACGAGACAAACGGAACCTCGAAGTACAACGGTTTGCAGGCTAAAGTCGACCGGAGGCTCGCGAACGGGCTGCAGTTTACCGCGGCGTATACGTGGTCTCACACGACCGACGACACGATCGGGCCATTCTCTGAAACGGGCGCGGGTTCGGTGCCTACGACCTCTGCGGGACCACAGTTCCAGCTGAACCGCGGCGACTCCGACAACGACATCCGCCAAGTTTTTACCTTTGCGATGCTGGCAGAACTGCCATTCGGCCATAACAAGCGGTTTGGCGGAAACGTCAATTCAGTCGTCAACGCTTTCATTGGTGGATGGCAAGTCTCGCCGTTCCTACAACTCACCAGCGGGTCTCCCTTCGACATTACCATTGCGGGTTCGGGTGGTGGTCCTTCGGTACGGCCTAACCTGATCAGTGAGTCGAACCTGCATTTCCATCCGTCAGGAGCAAACAACTACGACATACTGAACCCGTACGACTTCGCGGGTCCTGCAACGAATGCGGGGGGCTTCTACATCGCGCCGGGCAACGTACACAAGAACGAGTTCCGCGGATCGGATTACTCAAACCTGAGTATGTCCGTGTTCAAGGACATTCCGATTCACAAAACGTTCGTGTTGCAGATTCGTGGCCAGTTCTATAACCTGCTGAACTCGCCCGCATTCGCACCTCCTTCGAACACGCAGCTTCCTGCCGGGCTCGCACCGCAGACCCCCGGCGAGGCGCCCTACACGTTCGCCAACCTTAATTACATCAACTACTTCAGCCAGCGCCTTACGGAGCTTGCGTTGCGCATCCAGTTCTAGGGGCGCAGCTGAATTTCTCTACGGCGCTGCAATGCACGTTGCAGCGCCGTATTTCTTTCGTTTCTTCATTGCAGGCCGCTGCGGCGGCGGAGCTGCTTCATGTTCTCTCATTTCTGCGAGCGCTGGTTTTCGCGATGCACCGGGCTGCTTCCGCTTGCGACAATGTGCCTTGTCTTGTGCGGAGCCACCTGTGCGCAGACATTGGGCGCGCCTTCCAGTGGCGATGCACTTAAGATCGACAAGGTGGATCCGCCCAACTGGTGGGCGGCGATGCCGAAGCCGATGTTGCTGGTGCGCGGCGAGGGCTTGCGCGGGGCGAAGTTTTCGCTGAGCGACAGCAGTCTGAAGATTGAGAAGGTGGTGGCGTCGGAGAATGGGCATTGGGCGCAGCTGTGGCTGTCGGCGTCTCCCAGCAAGGCGGAGACAATGACGTTGACGGCGAAGGCTGGAGGGGAGAAGGCGGAGGCGCGCTACGCTTTTGAGAAGCGGCGGCCGGCTAGCGATGGGTTTGCGGGGTTCTCGTCGCGCGATGTGATGTACCTGATCATGACGGATCGTTTTGCGGATGGGAATCTGCAGAATGATGGGGCGGATGCGCGGAGTGTGGAGAACAGCGCAGATGCTGCTGCCGAGCGGGCGAAGGCGCGGGGGTGGCATGGCGGCGATCTGAAGGGGATCGAGCAGCACCTGGATTATTTGCAGGAGCTGGGCGCGACGACGGTGTGGACGACTCCTGTGTATGAGAATCACGAGGGCAGTAGTTATCACGGGTACGGGGCTACAAACTTGTATCGCGTGGATGAGCACTATGGGACATTGGAGGATTTGAAGGCGCTGGCGGCGGCGTTGCATGCGCGCGGGATGAAGCTGGTGCTGGATACGGTGCCGAATCATGTTGGCCCGGCGAATCCGTGGGTGAAGGACGAGCCCGCGCCGGATTGGTTTCATGGGACGGAGGCGAATCACCTGGAGGCGCAGACGGACTTCCAGGCGCTGATCAATCCGCACGCGCCGGAGCGCGACAAGGTGGGGACTCTGGACGGATGGTTTGCGAATACGCTGCCGGATATGAATACCGAGAGCCCGGCAGTGGCGCAGTATCTACGACAGAATGCGGTGTGGTGGATTGAGGAGACGGGCGCCGATGGGTTGCGGATCGATACGTTTCCTTATGTGAATCGCGAGTTCTGGAATGGGTTCAATGGGGAGTTGAAGGAGTTGTATCCGCGGTTGACGGAGGTGGGCGAGGTGTTCAATGGGGATCCGGTGATTACGTCGTCGTTTGCGGGCGGGGTGACGCGCGCTGGCGCGGACACGGAGTTATATACGCCGTTTGATTTTCCAACCTACTTCGCGCTGCAGAATGTTTTTGTGAAGGGCGCGCCGATGAGTGAGTTGGCGAAGGTGCTGGGAGAGGACGCGTTGTATCCGCATCCGGAGAGGCTGGTGCCGTTCCTTGGGAACCACGATACGGAGCGATTTGCGACGGCGGCGGGGAGCGAGGGATCGCTGAAGCTGGCGCTGGCGTATGTGCTGACAACGCGCGGGACTGCGCAGATTTATTCGGGCGATGAGATTGCGATGTCGGGCGGCGGCGACCCTGAGAATCGGCAGGAGTTTCCGGGGGGATTTCCGGGGGCGGCGAGTGCGTTTGTGGCTTCGGGACGGACGCCGGTGCAGCAGGAGACGTTTGACTGGGTGGCGAAGCTGACTGCGGTGAGGCGAAAGCATGATGCGCTGGGTTGCGGAGCAGAGCAGGTGCTGGCGAGCAACGACGACTGGATGGTGACGTTGCGGGATGCGGGGAAGGCCGATGGATGTGGGGCGTCGGGAGAGCGCGTGCTGGTGGCGACTCATCGGGGTGGAAAGACTGGCGGGGTTTCAGCCGCGACGCTGGATGTGAAGCTGGGGATGACGTGGATGGTCGGCTGTCGGCTGGGTGCGGCGGAGATTCAATCGGGTGGAGCGACGGCGGAAGTCGAGGGAGATTTGTTGCACTTGAGGGCGACGGGGGATGCGTTGTGGGTGGGGAGCTGCGAGTAGGGGCTCGAGGGGTGGAGGCGTAGTAGGCTACGAGTGAAGGCGCCATTGTGCGGCGCCGGAAGACTCGTGGAGGCGTTCGCGTGGCGTTGGGGACAGTGGGGAAGCGGATTGGGCCGGTTTTGTTGCGGCCGATTTTTTCAGAGCGGGTATGGGGTGTTGAGAAGCTGCCGCGGTGGTATGCGCAGCCGGAGGCGGGGAAGCCGGTGGGTGAGGCTTGGCTCACGGCTGAGAGTTGCGTGGTGGATGCGGGGGAGTTTGAGGGCGTGTCGCTGGCGGAGATGACGCGGCGGTTTCCCGAGGCGTTTGCGGGTGGGGTGTCGGCTGAATTTCCGCTACTGGTGAAGACGCTGTTTCCGCGCGAGAAGCTGTCGGTGCAGGTGCATCCGAATGATGCGCAGGCGGAGGCGCTGGGGTTGGGCCGGGGAAAGACTGAGTGCTGGTATGTGCTGTCGGCTGATGCGGGGGCGGAGCTGGCGCTGGGGTTTCGGGGGGAGATTTCGGCGGAGGAGATTCGCGCGGCGATTGCGAATGGGACGCTGGAGGAGAAGCTGAACTATGTGCAGGTGAAGGCCGGGGACATGGTGTTTGTGGACGCGGGGACGGTGCACTCGATTGGGCCGGGGATGGTGATTTTGGAGACGCAGGAGTACAGCGACATTACGTATCGGCTGTATGACTTTGGGAGGCCTAGGGAGTTGCATGTGGATGCGGGGTTGGCGGTGACGCGGACTTCTAGCAGTGCGGGGTTGGTGGCGCCGGTGGCGATGGATGGGTTTACGCGGCTGGTGGCTTCGGATTATTTTTTGGTGGATCGGTTTGCGGCGGCGGATGCGGGTGTGGCTCTGGGGTTGAGTGGGAAGATGCAGATGTTGTTTGCGTTGGGTGAGGGTGTGTCCGTGGAGGGTTTGGGGGGCAGGGTGGCGCTGGATCCGTGGAGAGTGATGGTGCTGCCGGCGGAGGGTGTGGAGTATTCGCTGAGGGGGGTGGGTGAGGTGATTCGGATTGCGCAGCCTTAGGGGCGCGGCTTACAGTGCAGGCAAAGAAGAAGCGGATCCCTGCGGGATGACAGAAAGAAAAGCAAGGGCAAGAGCCAATACAGGGGTCTCTCCACTGCGCTGCGCAAGAAGCGCGCGGCTCCGGTCGAGATGAGGCAACTTGGATGGCTGCAGAAAAGCGCTCAGTTATTTCGAGTAGCGCTGTTGGTGCCAGGCCCAGGCGCTGGCGAGGATGTCGTCTAGCTCGGGGTGCTTGGGTTGCCAGCCTAAGTCGGCCTTGGCTTGGTCGGAGCTGGCTACGAGGCGGGCGGGATCGCCGGCGCGGCGGGGCTTGATTTCTACGGGGATGGGGTGGCCTGTGACGCGGCGGGCGGCTTCGATGACCTGCTTGACGGAGAAGCCGCTGCCGTTGCCGAGGTTGAGGATCATCTTGTCGCGGTGGGCGAGGGCGTTGAGGGCGAGGATGTGGGCGTCGGCCAGGTCGGCCACGTGGATGTAGTCGCGGATGCAGGTGCCGTCGGGGGTGGAGTAGTCGTCGCCGAAGATGAAGATTTTTTCGCGGCGGCCGAGGGCGACATCGAGGATGAGGGGGATGATGTGGGTCTCGGGCTCGTGGGCTTCGCCGCGGTTGGGAAGGGCTCCGGCGACGTTGAAGTAGCGGAGCGAGGCGTAGCGGAAGCCGTGAATCTGGTTGAACCAGCGGAGCATGTGTTCGACGAGGAGTTTGGATTCACCGTAGGCGTTGGTGGGAGCGAGGTCGGCGGTCTCCTGGATGGGCGTGGATTTGGGTTCACCGTAGACGGCGGCGGTGGAAGAGAAGACTAGCTTGTTGACGCCGGTGGCGAGCATGGCCTCGAGGAGCGAGAGGGTGGAGGCAGTGTTGTTGCGGAAGTAGATTTCGGGCTTCTGCATGGACTCGCCGGCTTCGATGAGGGCCGCGAAGTGGAGGACGCCGTCGGGCTTGAGTTCGCGGAGAAGGGACTCGACGCGGGGGCGGTCGGCGATATCGGTTTCGACGAAGGCGGCGCCGGCGGGAAGCTCGTGGCGCTTGCTGTGGCAGAGGTTGTCGAGGACGGTGACCTGGTGGCCGGCTTGCATGAGGATGGTCGCGACGGTTCCGCCGATATATCCGGCGCCGCCGGTGACGAGGACGTTCATTCGATCTCCTTGAGCTAGTTGGAGGTGGCGATGGCGGCGCGCAGAGTGGATGCAGCCGATTCGGGAGTGATGTCGCGCTGGGGTGAGCCGAGGAGTTCGAAACCTACCATGAATTTTCGCACGGTGGCGGAACGGAGGAGGGGCGGGTAGAAGTGCAGGTGGAGGAGCCACTCGGGGTGGGGCAGGCCGTCGGCGGGCGCGGGATGAAGGCCCATGGAGTAGGGGAACGGCGTGCCGAAGACGCGGTTGTAGCCGCTGGTGACGAGCTTGAGGATGGCGGCGAGGCCGTCGCGCTGCGGGTCGGTGAGGTGTTCTATGCGGGCGACGTTTTGTTTGGGAAGGAGGAGGAGCTCGAAGGGCCAGACGGCCCAGAAGGGGACGAGCGCGGCCCAGGTTTCGTTCTCGGCGACGACGCGTTCGCGCTGGGCGAGTTCGAGAGCCAGGTAGGCGGAGAGTAGTTGCTGGTTGTGCTCGGCGAGATAGGCCAGCTGCGCGGCGAGTTCGAGGGTGGGCTCGTTGGGGACGTGCTCGGTAGCCCAGATCTGACCGTGGGGGTGAGGGTTGCTGGCGCCCATCATGGCGCCGCGGTTCTCGAAGATCTGGACGTACTGGATCCCGGGTCGGGCGCCGAGTTCGGTTGCCTGGTCGGCCCACATTTCGACGACGCGGCGAATTGCGGAGGGATCCATGGTGGCGAGAGTGAGGTCGTGGCGGGGATCGAAGCAGAGGACGCGGCAGATGCCACGCTCGGTCTGGGCGCGTAGAAGGCCTGCGTTGGCGAGGTCGAGCGCGGCATTCGGGGCGTCGGGCTTGAGCGCGGCGAAGTCATTTTCGAAGACGTAGGTTCCGGGGTAGTCCGGAGTGTGGTGGCCGCCGGCGCGGGTGTTGCCGGGGCAGAGATAGCAGGTGGGATCGTAGGCGAGTGATGGGGGCGTGGTGGTGGACTCGGTCTGACCTTGCCAGGGCCGCTCGGTGCGGTGTGGTGAGACGATCACCCATTCCTGCTTGAGGGGGTTCCAGCGGCGGTGAGGGGACTCTTGAAAGATCTTGGTGATCATGCACGTTCCTGGGTTGCTCGGGTGTGGGGGAGTGGGGCATTGCGAAGCCAGGCGCCGTCGACCGCGTCGCAGATATAGATTTCCGCGGTGATATCGAATTGTTGCTGGTAGGCGGACTTGAGGGCGGCGGCGAAGGCTTCGCTTTGGAGGCGTTCGACGAGGTTCACGGTACAGCCGCCGAAGCCGCCGCCGGTGAGGCGCGCTCCGAAGCAGCCAGGGAGGTGGGTTGCGGTTTCGACGAGGAAGTCGACTTCTTCGCAGCTGCACTCGAAGTCATCGCGTTCGCTGGCGTGGCCGGCGAGCATGAGCTGGCCGAAGGCGACGGGATCGCCGGCGTGCATGGCCTTACGTGCATCGCGCACGCGAGCGTTGTCGGAGATGATGTGGCGGCAACGGCGAAAGGCATGTTCGGACATTTCGGACTTTGCGGCTTCCAGTTGTTCGAGGGTGGCATCGCCGAGATCGCGGACGCCGAATTTCTGGACGAGGACGGCCTGGCCTTCTTCTGATTCGCGGCGTCGCACGCCGTATTCGCCGGTGGCCACGGAGTGTTTGACCATGGAGTTGCAGACGACGATCTGGGTATGGGCGAGAGCTCCCTTGTTCATGGGGAGATGTTCGTAGGTGAGGTCGCGAGTGTTGAGGAGAAGGGCGTGGCCGGCCTTGGCGGCGGTGATGACGAACTGGTCCATGATGCCGCAGGGGGAGTGGACGTATTCATTTTCGGCGCGGCGGGCGAGGACGGCGATGTCTTCGATGGAGAGGGAGACGCTGGTGAAGGCGAGCAAGGCCATAGCGGTGGCGACTTCGACAGAGGCCGAAGAGCTAACGCCGGCTCCAAAGGGGACGTTGCCTGAGAGGTGGAGGTTGAAGGCTGGAGGCTCGATGCCACGTTGCTGGAACTGGCGGAGGACGCCGACTGGATAGTCTGCCCAGATGCCGCGGGCGGGGGAGCGGTCGTCGCGGTCGAGGGTGACGGTTTCGGGGAAGAGCTCGCTGGTAAAGGTGTAGAGATTGTCGGAGCGGGGGGAGATGGAGGCGTGGGTGGCGAAGGGGATGGCCATGGGGAGAACCAGGCCGCCGGTGTAGTCGGTATGCTCACCGAGCAGATTGACGCGGGCTGGCGCGACCGAGTGAAGGGGTTGGCCGGGCGAGTGTTGAGCAAGCTGAGGGGAGGGGTTGCTGAGGGATGACAAGAAAGTTCTTCTCCGCTGCCAATGATAAGGCAACGTTTACTTAATGGCATGCGCCGAAAGTATGTACGGGTACATTTTGCGATTTAGGGGGTCAGGTTGGTAGCGGAGGCGGCGCTGAGCTGGTGAATGGCTAGCCAGGTTTGCTGGTAGGCGTTGAGCGCGTTGAGTGTCGTGGAGCGGGCGTCGCGGAGGGCATCGAGGTAGTCGATGAGCGCGATGCCACCGTGTTGGAAGGCGTACTGGGCGATGGAGAGGACGTCCTTGGACTCGTCGAGGTAGTGATTGTTGTAGCGGTCGGAGAGGCGCTTGGCTTGAACGTAGCCGACCCAGGCTTGATCGACGTCGGAGATGACCTGGTAGCGGGCGGCGGTCTCGGTGAGGCGGGAGGCGTCGGCCTGGAAGCGGGCGGTTGCCTTATTGCCTTGGTTGCGATCGAAGATGCGAAGAGGAATGTTGACGTTGAAGCCGAAGGAGTTTTCGGTGCCGGAGCGATCGTACTCACCTTCGAGGGTGGGGTCGGCGGTGCCGTTGGCGATGGCGAGGCGAGCGTTGGCATCCGCGGCTGCGACGCCGAAGTGAGTTGCGGCATAGTCAGGGCGCTTGGTGAGCGCGGCCTGAACTAGCTGCTCTTTGGTTTGGGTCACGAGGGGCGGGATGATGTCGCCGGTGATATCGAAGTCCTCGGTGGGGGTTTCGACGCCGATAAGGGTTTGGAGCTGGTCACTGGCCTGGCGGAGGGTGACGATGTCGTTGGACTCGTCGGACTCGAAGTTGCTGAGCTGGAGGTCGAGGCGCTCGAAGTCGAGCTTGCCGAGGTCGCCGGCCTTGTAGCGGTCGTTGGCTATGTCGACTTCGTGGCCGAAGTCTTTGAGGCTGGCGCTGGCGAGCTCGAGAGACTCCTTGGCGATGAGCATGTTGGTGAAGGCGGTCTTGATGGTGAGCTCGGTCTGGCGGATGGAGTCTTCGAGCTGGGCCCTGGTCTGGCCGGTGGTGGCGCGTGCGTCTTCGAGGCGCCACTTACGCTTCTGGCCACGCTCGAAGAGGCGGGAGACCTGAAGGCTGTAGCTGTAGGGATTGTTGGAGGATGCTGGTTCCGTGACGTCGGAGCCGGTGAAACCAAGGTTGGGATTCTGGCGGACGCCGGCCTGAATCTCCTGAGCTTGAACGGCCTGGAGATTTTGCTCAGCGGCGAGGATGGTTGGATTTTTGGTGCGGGCGAGATCGAGGATTTGGGCGAGGGTAAGGGCACCGGGTTTCGAGGTGGGCGAGGTGCGGGGATCGGGAACGGAGTTGACGCCGGCGGCGTAGGCGGCGGCTGCGGTCTGGCCGGCGTTGTTGGCAGTGGCGCTGGAGCTGGACTGGGATTGATTGGTGTCCTGAGACGGAGCTTCCTGTGCGTGGAGCGCGGACGCGCCCAGCGTCGCGAAGACTAAGAAGGCGAGTTGTGGTTTGCGCAAGATGTTCATGGTTAGTTCTCGAATTCCGTGTCAGGCGGCGGAAGAATATCCGCCGGGCGCGCGATCCAAACGTAGAGCGAGGGCAGAAGGTAGACGCCCATGACCAGGGCTCCGACCAGGCCGCCGACGATGACGATGGCGAAGGGGCGCTGCGAGTCTGATCCGATGCCGTGGGAGAGCGCGGCGGGGAGAAGACCAAGCGTTGCCACGAGCATGGTCATCATGATGGGGCGAAGGCGAAGGACGGCACCTTCGACAGCGGCCTCACGCACGGCATAGCCGCGGGCGCGAATCTGGTTGATGCATTCGAGCATGATGATGCCCGTTTGCACAGAGACACCGAAGAGGGCAAGGAAGCCGACGCCGGAGGAGACGCTGAAGTGATTGCCGGTGAGGAGGAGCGCTACCAGGCCACCGACGGGCGCGATGGCGACGTTGGCGAGCACGAGCACGGCCCACTTGAAGGAGTTGAACATGCCGTAGAGGATCATGAAGATGAGGAGGATCGTGATGGGAAGGACCATCATGAGGCGGCGGGAACTGCGCTGCTGGCTGGCGTACTCGCCGGCCCAGTCGAGGGTATAGCCAACGGGAAGCTTCACTTGCTTATCTACCTTGGTCATAGACTCTCGGACGGTGCTACCAAGGTCGCGGCCGCGGACGCTGTACTTGATGGCGATAAAGCGGCTGCCACCTTCGCGATAGATCTCCTCGGCGCCATCTTCCACCTTGACGTGGGTGAGCTGGGCGAGGGAGACGCGCTCGCCGGAGGGAGCGAGCAGGCGGATATTAGCGATCGCTTCGGGAGTGGAGCGGAAGGCGGGATCGTAACGCACCATGACGTCGTAACGGGCTTCGCCGTCAAGGACCTGGGTGGTGGGAGCACCGTTGATGGTGCCACCTACGGCTCCTTCGATGGCGGCCTGGACGTCCGCGACATTGATGCCATAACGGGCCGCGGCGGCGCGATCGACGATGTAGCTGAGGTTGGGTTGGCCGACCACATGGAAGAGGCCGAGGTCGGCGACACCGGGGACGGAACTCATGACCTGGACGATCTCGTTGCCCTTCTGTTCGAGGGTCTTTAGCTCAGTGCCGTAGAGCTTGACGGCAAGCTCACCCTTAACGCCGCTAACGGCCTCTTCTACGTTGTCCGAGATCGGCTGGGAGAAGTTCCATACGGCACCGGGGGTCTTCTCCAACTCGCGGTCCATAGCGGCGATGAGTTCGTCTTTGTTCTGATGAAAGGCGGGGCGCCACTTGTCTTTGGGCTTGAGGTCGACGAAGTATTCGGTGTTGAAGAAGCCGGTGGTATCGGTGCCGTCGTCGGGACGGCCGATCTGGCTGACGACCTGGGTGACTTCGGGAAAGCTGGCGAGGATGAGGCGGGTCTTGTTGGCGATGGCGAGGCTTTCGGTGGGGCCGGTGCTGGGGGCGAGGGAGCCGCGGACCCAAATGGCGCCTTCATCGAGATGGGGGAGGAACTCCGATCCGATGACGCCGCTGAACATGAGGAAGGCACCGAGGAGGAGCATGATGGCGGCCATGGAGAACGGAACGATCTTATGGTCGATGCCCCAGGTAATGCTGACGCGATAGCGGTCTGTAATCCAGCGCATCACGGGGTTTTCCCACTCGGTGGCGCCGTTGGGAAAGAGGAAGCTGGCGAGGACGGGGGCGAGCACCATGGAGAAGATAAGAGAGCCGAGCAAGGCAAAGGCGACGGTCCAGGCCATGGGCTTGAAGAGGCGGCCTTCGACGGACTGCAGGGTGAAGATGGGCAGGTACGCCGTGATGATGATGGTGATGGCGTAGAAGACGGGACGCTGGAC
Organism: uncultured Acidobacteriaceae bacterium; assembly: GCA_963796535.1. Classification (GTDB taxonomy): domain Bacteria; phylum Acidobacteriota; class Terriglobia; order Terriglobales; family Acidobacteriaceae; genus Granulicella. The sequence goes on along the minus strand of CAWCMO010000003.1, from coordinate 158,246 downwards.
TTCGTGGGCCGACTCGCGAATCTGGTTCATCACGGACTTGTCATCGTTGCGGTGATGGCTAAGGTGACGGACGATGTTTTCGACCATCACGACGGCGCCTTCGACGACCATACCGAAGTCCAGTGCGCCCAGCGAGAGGAGATTGGCGGGGATGTGGCGGAGGTCGAGACAGATGGAGGCGAAGAGCAAGGAGAAGGGGATGGTGATTGCGACGATGAGGGCGCCGCGCAGATTGCCAAGGAACAGGAAAAGGATGAGGGCGACGAGGAAGATGCCAACGGTGAGGTTGTGGAGAACGGTCTCGGTGGTGAGACCAAGGAGGTCGCTGCGGTCGAGGAAGGGGACGATCTTGACGCCGGGCGGGAGGACGTGGTCGTTGAGGTCCTTGACCTTGGCGTGAATGGCAGCGAGAGTGCTGTCGGAGTTATCACCCTTCTGCAGAAGGACAACGCCCTCGACCACATCGCTGTCGTCGACGAGCTTGCCATCCTGCCGGCGGATTGGTTTTTTGTCTTTATCGCAGGTGCCGGCTTCCGGTTTGCAGGTTTTGCCTATCTGGCCGAGGCGGATCTTGGGACCCTGAACGACGCGGGCGACGTCGGTGACACGAAGAGGTGTGCCGTTGGAACTCTTGAGGACGGTCTGCTCGATGTCGTGCACGTTGGTGAAGAGGCCAACTTCCTGCACGTTGATCTGCTGGCTGCCCTGCTCGATGAAGCTGCCGCCGGCGTTGACGTTGTTGGCGGCGATCTGCTGTTGGACCTGCTGGATGGTGAGGCCGTAGCTGATCAGTTTCTCTGGATCGAGGATGACCTGGTACTCGCGGGTAAGGCCGCCGAAGCTGGAGACGTCGACGACTCCGGCTACGCTGCGGAAGGCTTTTTCGAGCTGCCAGTCCTGGATGCTCTTGAGCTGCATCGTGTCGATGGAGGGGTTGGTGCTCTTGAGGGTGTACCAGTAGATCTGGCCGACGGGGCTCCAGTCGGTGCCGATTTGGGGTTGGAGGCCGGTGGGGAGGGTGACCTGGCTGAGGCGTTCGAGGACCTTCTCGCGGTTCCAGTCGTCTTCACTGTCGTCGTCGAAGATCATGGTGACACTGGAGAGGCCCGCGAGCGTGGTGGAACGCAGGTGGGTCATGTGGGGGATGCCGGCCATGCCGTTTTCAAGGGGAACGGTTACCTGCTGCTCGACGTCCTCTGCAGAACGGCCCGGCCATTGGGTGATGACGGTGACGTAGTTATTGGCGACGTCGGGATAGGCTTCCACGGGAAGGTTGTGGAAGGAAATGGCGCCCCATCCAAACAGCAGCAACGCCGCAACGAGCACGATGAAGCGGTTGTTCAGTGCGAAATCCACCAAACCCTTGATCATTGCTGCTCCGCTGCGTTCTCGAGGTCGAGCGCGTTATTGACGACCTGCTGCCCAGGTTGCAGGCCTGCGGTGACTTCGAGAAGGTTGCCGGGAAGGGTGTCGCCGGTTGTCACAAGTACGCGCTTGAAGGTGCCGTCGCCGGCCGGCTCGAAGACATAGGAGCGGTCATGCAACTGAAGGATAGCGGTGGAAGGAACGACGGTTCGCTGTTCGGCGCGCGCACCTACGAGGGTCGCGGTGGCGAACATGCCGATGCGGAGAAGGTGCTCTGGGTTCTCGACCTGGATGCGAACCTTGGCGGTACGCAGGCTGGGATCGAGCTGGGCCCCGATGTCGCTGATGGTGCCGGAGAAGGTTTTGCCGGGAAAGGCGTTGAGCGTGATGTCGGCGTGCTGGCCGATATGGACGTTGGCGAGATCGTTCTCGTAGACGTCGCAGATGACCCAGACGTGGGAGAGGTCGGCGATGGTGAGGGAGCCAGCGGCACCTGCGTAGGTGATGCCGGCAGCACCGGAGGCCGTGACGTTCTGCGCGATGATGACGCCGGTCGCGGGAGCGAAGATCCGAACGTTCTCGCCGGGATGATTTTTGTCGACGCCGAGGATTCTGAGCTGCTGTTCGGCGGCGACGAGGTCGGCCTTGGCATCATCTTCGCCGTTCTGCGCGGCTTCCTGCTGGGACTTCGGAATGGCACCCTTGTTGAAGAGCAGGTTGTCGCGATCGAGGGTGACGGTGGTGAGGTGCTCGTCGTTGACGGCTTTGAGGTAAGCGTCGAAGGCGGTGGAGACGTCAGGGCTTTGAACCTCCATGACGAGCTGGCCTTTGTGGACGTAATCGCCCAGGCCGACATGGAGGGCGACGACTCGGCCGTTGGCGAGAGAGAGGACAGGAATCTCGCGGGAGACATCGGGATTGACCGAGCCTGTGACCTGGAGCTTGCTGCGGACAGGCTGGGTGGAGACCTGCACGAGGGAAAAGCGGGCGGCGCCGTCGACATGAACGAGGTTGGAGCCGTTAACTTCCTCGACCTGCGCGGCAGGGGGAGCTTCCGCGGATTCGGACGCCTTTTCCTGCTTGCACCCCGTGAGGCCGAGGGCGAAGAGAAGCAGAGGGGCGGCTATACGATACAGGCCGGGAGCACTCGGCTTCGGAGGGTCCTGATCTTGCTGCGTTTTCAGCGTCATGGTCATAGATTTCGAAGGTTGAAGGGTATGGCTGTTCGGCAATTAGCGATTCCTTTGAGGGTAAATCATGTGGGATGTGGCGAGACAACCCAGCGCTCAATCTTATGATTGTTAGTTTTATCTTTCGATAAGACGCGTTGCTACTGTCTGAATTTACAGATACTGAAGAGAGCGATGAGAGCTGCCGCCACAGTGATGAAAAGCAAAGCCTTTCGACTCGTGTCCGGGTTGGTTGGGATTGCGGTGATTGGGTATGTGGACCGCCGGCTGAGCGAATCGATTCCGCTCGCGCTGTTGTACCTGGCTCCGGTGATCTTGATCAGCACGGCGCTGCGTCGCTGGCAAATTCCCTTGCTGGGCGCATTGTGCACGGCGGTGGTTGAGTTTGCGAATGGCTATCCATGGACCTTGCAGGACGGGATTGCGCGCGACTCGCTGTATTTCTTCGCGTACACAGCGGCGGGATTGTATGTGTCGGAGGTACTGACGCGCCGAGCCAGAGAAGATTCGCACCTGGAGGAGTTGGAGTCAGAGATTGAAGCGCGGCGGGGGGCGGAGGAGCAGCTGCGGCTGGTGGTGGCGAACTCTTCGATCGCGATTATTACCTCGGATGAGACGGGCACGATCTTGCAGGCGAACGATGCCGCCGAACGAATGTTCTCGGGGGATGGGCCGATAGGGGGGATTCGGCTTGAGGGCTCGTCGCTGCAGGTGTTCATGCCTTCGCTGGCGCGCGTGCAGATTCAGCGCCAGGGGTGGGAGCATTTGAAGACGATGCTGCAGTGCCAGGGAATGCGTGCGACGCAGGACCCGTTCCTGGCAGATGTATGGGTGTCATCCTACGGCACGTCGCGTGGGGGAAGGCTGACGGCGATGATCATTGATGCGTCGACAGAGGTGCGCGATCGGGAGGAGGCGAACCTGGAGCAGGTGCTGGTGGGATCGCGGCTGGCGGTAGGAGCGCTGTTTCACGAGATTCGCAATATCTGTGCGGCGATTGCGGTGGTGCAGCAGAATCTGCGCGCGACGTTTGTGCTGGAAGAACCTTCAGAGGACTTTGAGGCGCTGCGGCAGCTGGTGACGGCGCTGGAACGGATGGCGTCGCTGGAAGTTTCTCTTGGCCCGGCGACAGCCCACGAAGCTGCGGTTGGATTCATTCCTGCGGGAGTTGAGGATTATTTTGACACCGTCGCTGCGCGAGTCGGGAATTGAGTTGGGATGGCATATCGAGGAGAATCTGCCGGAGGTGTGGGCGGATCAACAGAGCCTGCTGCAGGTATTTCTGAACCTGGTGCGGAATGCGGAGAAGGTGCTGGCGCCGGTGGATCATGCGCGACTGGAATTGCGTGCTGCGGAGGTGGATGGGTTTGTGCAGGTGAAAGTTTCCGACAACGGGCCGGGGGTGAGAGACCCGGCGAGTTTGTTTCGGCCGTTCGGTGGAGGACCGTCGAGTTCGGGGCTGGGGCTTTATCTTTCGCGCGCGATGATGCTGAGCTTTCATGGGAACCTGGCGTACCAACCGAGCGCGTCCGGTGCTACGTTCGTCGTGGAGATGATTGCTGTCGAGGTGGACGTATGAAGGCCAAGAGTACTCAGGAGGTGATCCGGCTGCTGCTGGTGGATGACCACACCTTATTTCGCGAGAGCCTGCGGCGGCTGTTGGAGAGCGAGGTAGGCGTGGAGATCAGCGGTGACTTCGCGAATGCGGAGGATGCGTTGGCGGCGGTGCGCGAGGGGCTGGAGTTTGATGCGGCGCTGGTGGACTATGAGTTGGAGGGAACAGGAGGCAGCAACGGCCTTGACCTGGTGCGCAAGGTCCGGCGTGTGAGGCCGGATGCGCGTGTGTTGATGGTGACGGCGGGGATGGGGTCGGCGGATTTGATGCGGGCGGTTACGGAGTTGAATACGGGAATTTTCCTGAAGACCGAGCCCACGGTGGAGTTGATGCTTGCGATCCAGCGAACAGCGAAAGGGGAGCGGTGGATTTCATCGCGTGCGTCGCTGGCGCTGATTGCGTCGGGCGGGTTGGAGGCGGGAGGGGAGCGGCCAGTTGCGGAACGGCTAAGTGCACGGGAGGCCGGGGTGTTGCGGGGCGTGCTGGAGGGGTATAGCAACAAGGAGATTGGGGCGCAGCTGGAGATCACGGAGAGCTCGGTGAAGGCGGTGCTGCAGAAGCTGTTTGAGCGAGCCGGGGTGCGCAGCCGGTCGCAGCTTGTGCGGTATGCGATCGAGACGCAGATCGACTCCAGATAAGTGCAAAAACATTGGGCTATACTATAAGAGACAGGTGATCTGGTGCATGCCCTCTGAGCCGTTTTACGACCCGGCAAAGTCTTATCTGGACAATTTTGAGCACGGCCCGTTTGGCCTCTTCGCCGACACCTCCCCCGCATTTCCAATACACAACCTGAGCATGAGTTTTTAGGACATCCGGTGTTTGCGCCGTTTGGCATTCCTGCGGGACCGCTGATCAATGGGAAGTTTGTGAAAGCCGCGCTGGATATGGGGTTCGATATCCCGGTCTACAAGACGGTGCGGACGCACAAGTATGCGTGCCATCCTTGGCCAAATGTGCTCGCGGTAAAGGTGGAGGGAGACCTGGCGCCGGATCGGACGCTGGTGGCGAATGAGGATTACAGCGAGCCACTGTCGATTACGAATTCGTTTGGTGTGCCCTCGATGGATCCGGAATTCTGGCAGCGGGATATGGCGGATGCCGCGGCGTATGCTCGACCGGGGCAGGTGGTGGTCGGGAGCTTCCAGGGAACGCTGGTGGAGAACGGAAGCGTGGCAGATTACATTGCGGACTTCAAGCTGGGGGCGCGGCTGGTGAAAGAGACGGGCGTGCCGGTGATCGAGGTGAACCTGAGTTGCCCGAACGAGGGGACGGCGAACCTACTGTGCTTCGATATCCAGCGCTCGCGGCAGGTGGTGGAGGCGATCAAGGACGAGATTGGCAGCATACCGCTGGTGATCAAGATGGCGTTCTACAGGGACGAGAAGAAGTTGGAAGAGTTCTTGCGCGAGGTGGGAAAGACAGTTGATGGGATTGCGGCGATCAATACGATCTCGGCGGAGATTCTGGATGAGGAGGGGAAGCAGGCGTTGCCGGGCGAGGGGCGGTTGCGGAGTGGGGTGTGCGGCAGTTCGGTGAAGTGGGCGGGCGTGGCGATGGCGTCGAAGCTGGCGCGGATACGGGGTGAGTTGGGACAGAAGTTTACGATCATGGGTGTTGGCGGAGCGGGGAATGCGGCGGCGTTCGATGAGTATCGCAGGGCTGGGGCGGATGTGGTGATGTCGGCGACCGCGGCGATGTGGCATCCGGGGCTTGCGAAGGAGATCAAGGAGCAGGCGCATGAGCTATGAGGCTGGGCGCACCAGCTACGAGAGCAGGAGCCGCGACATAGCAGAGGCGTTGATTGCGATTGAGGGTGTTGGGTTTCGCCCAGCGGCTCCGATTACGTTCAAGTCGGGAATCAAGTCGCCGGTGTATTGCGACAACCGGCGATTTCCATTCTGGCCGGAGCAGTGGGCGAAGGTGATTCGCGGGTTTGAAGGGTTGATCGCAGAGCGGGAGATTGCTGTGGATGTGGTGGGGGGCGTGGAGGCTGCGGGAATTCCTCATAGCGCGGCGCTGGGATTTTCGATGCGGACGCCTTCGGTGTTCATTCGGAAAGAGCTGAAAGAACATGGCACGAAGAAGCGCGTTGAGGGTGGCGATGTGACCGGGAAACGCGTGGTGCTGGTGGAAGATTTGGTAACGACCGGGGGAAGCAGCCTTGCCGCAATCGAGGCGCTGCGGGCGGAGGGAGCGGTGGTGAGCGATTGCCTGGCGATCATCAGCTACGACTTTCCGGAGGCCGTGCACCTGTTCGCGATGTCAGGCGTGCGGCTGCATGCGACGACGACATTTCCCGTCGTGCTGGAGTGCGCAGTGAAGCAAGGGATGATCGATGAGGCGGGAGCGGCAGTGGTGCGGGATTGGCTGGATGAGCCGCGCTCGTGGGCGAAACGGCACGGGTTTGAATAGGAGCTGGAGTCGAGGACGATGAGCGCTGCGAGAGAAAAATTCGAGCGGAGAGCGGATGCGGTGGGCTCGCTGGTGTGCGTGGGATTGGATCCGGAGTTTGAGCGGGTTCCAGAAGGCTTCAAGAGTGAGGAATTTCCGCTGTTTGCATTCAATCGGTGGATCATCGAGCAGACGCATTCCTATGCGGCGTCTTACAAGCCGAACATGGCGTTCTATGAGGCGCGCGGGACTCAGGGGCTGCGAGAGCTTGAGTTGACGATGGAATATCTGCGCGGCGAGCATCCGGATATTTTTACTATCTGCGATGCGAAGCGTGCCGATATTGGGAATACGAATCGCGGCTATGTGGCGTCGATTTTCGATGCGATGGGATTCGATGCGGTGACGCTGCATCCTTACCTCGGGCGAGAGGCACTGACGCCGTTTCTGGAGCGGAAGGACAAGGTGAGCATCGTGTTGTGCCGGACGTCGAACCCGGGGGCGGGGGAGTTGCAGGATCTGGAGTGTGATGCGCGGCCGCTGTGGGAGACAGTGGCGTTGCGAGTGAGCTCGGAGTGGAATTTTGCAGGCAACTGCATGCTGGTGGTCGGCGCGACCTATCCGGAAGAGATGCGAAGGATTCGTGCGGTTGCGCCGGAGATTCCGTTCCTGGTGCCGGGGGTGGGTGCGCAAGGCGGAGATGTGGCAGCGGTGGTGGCGGCGGGATTGGATGCGCGGGGGTTGGGGTTGTTGATTGCGAGCTCACGGGGAATCATCTTTAGCGAGGATCCTGCGGGCGCGGCGCGAGATTTGCGGGATGAGATCAACGCGGCACGAGAGGCGGCCCATGCTGCGTCTTGAAGGAACGATTGCGAATCATGATCGGGTGTTTGAGGGTGCGATTGAGATCAATACCGAGAGCGGCTTGATTGAGCATGTGGGGCCGCGAACGGGGAAGAGCGATCTTGATCTCAAAGGGCAGATACTTTTTCCGGGATTTGGCGATATCCATATTCATGCTCGCGATGATGTGAGTAAGTCGCAGGTGTACAAAGAGGACTTTGCGACGGTTGCGGCGGCATCGATCCATGGGGGCGTGACGCAGGTTGCGGATATGCCGAATAATCCGGTGGCGCCGGTGGACGATGAGCGCTATGCGGCGAAGGAGCGGTTGACGTCGGCGTCTGCTGTGCACGTGACGCTTTACGCGGGGATTGGTCCCGAGACGAGTCCGTTGCGCAGGCATGTGCCGTACAAGGCATTCATGGGGCCGTCGGTTGGCGATTTGTTCTTTGCTTCGCAAGAACAGCTTGAGGGAGTGATTGCGAAGTATCGCGGGAAGAATGTGAGCTTTCACTGCGAAGATCCGGCGATATTGCGCGAGAGTTCGGGCGAGCCGACACATGAGCAGCGGCGGCCGGCGAGGGCTGAGATTACGGCGACGGAGTTTGCACTGTATTTGATCGAGCGCTATGAGCTGGTGGGGAAGCTTTGCCATTACTCGACGGAAGGCGGCCTCGAAAAGATTGCTGCAGCGAAGGCGCGCGGAGTGCGGGTGACGGCTGAGGCTACGCCACATCATTTGTTTTTCGATGACTCGATACTGACGGAAAAGAATCGGCTGTGGTTGCAGATGAACCCTCCATTGCGTGGCCCGGCGGACAGGCTGGCGCTGATTGAGGCGTTGCGAGTGGGGTTGGTGGATTATATTGCGACGGACCATGCTCCGCATACGATCGAAGAGAAGATGGAGGGCGTAAGTGGGGTGCCGCATCTCGACACGTATGGGGCGTTTGCGACGTGGCTGATGGCGGAGCACGGATTTTCCGCCCACGATATCGCGCGGGTGTGCGCGTGGAATCCGGGGAAGTTTGTGAGGGAGTTTCTGCCGGAGGGGTTCGGCAAGGGATACGGCGTGATTGAGCCGGGATATGTTGGCTCACTCACGATTCTCAATCCCAATGCGCCGTATGTTGTTCGGCGCGAAGACATGAAAACAAAGTGCGGCTGGTCCCCGTTTGAGGGATATACGATGCCCGGCCGCGTGACTTATACCGTGTTGCAAGGCAGGGTTTACCCGGCAGGTTGAGGGAGTGTTCGCTCCGATGGAAAAGCTTAAGCACGTAATCAGCGCACGTCAGTTCAAGGATCCGGAGTTTTTGCTATGGCTGTTTGAGTCGGCGCACCAGATGGAGCGCGACGATGTGTTTCGTGCGCTCACCGATCCGTTGCGCGGGCGAATCCTGGCGACATTATTCTTTGAACCAAGTACGCGTACGAGATTTTCATTTGAGGCGGCAATGCAGAAGCTGGGCGGGGGTGTGCTGACTGCGGAGAACGCGCGGGCCAACTCGTCTGCGACGAAGGGCGAGACGATCAGCGATACGATTCGCGTGGTGAGCGGGTATGCGGACGCGATTGCGATTCGGCATTATGAGCCGGGGACTGCGGAGGCGGCGGCACGACTCTCGCCGGTGCCGATCATCAACGCAGGCGACGGGGTGGGAGAACATCCGACCCAGGCGCTGGCGGACATGTATACGATCAAGAAAGAGCTTGGACGGCTGAGCGGACTGCGGGTTGCGCTGGTGGGCGATCTGCTGAACGGAAGGACGATCCATTCTCTGTTGCCACTGCTTTGCCTTTATCCGGGTGTGACGATCGATCTGATCTCGCCGTGGCAACTCCGGCTCCCTTTAGCGTATCGGGAGTACCTGATGGAGAAGGGGATCGCGTTCCACGAAGGGGAGAAACTTGAGGGTGTGATTGAGGAGGCCGATGTTGCCTATATCACGCGTGTACAGAGCGAGCGGTTTGCTTCGAAGGACGAGTATGAGGCCGTGAAGGATGTGTATGTGATCAGCGGCGAGGTTGCAGATCGATTGAAGCCCGAGGCGATCATCATGCATGCGTTGCCAAGGATTAACGAGATTTCGCCTGAGGTGGATGCGAATGCGAGAGCGGCTTATTTCCGGCAGGCGAAGAATGCGCTCTACATCCGGATGGCGCTGCTCAAGTATCTGCTGGCGTAAGCCGAAGGCGGCCGAGGTTTGTTGAGAAAATGGTCGGGGCGAGAGGATTCGAACCTCCGACCCCCTGGTCCCGAACCAGGTGCGCTACCAGACTGCGCTACGCCCCGAACAATGGATAGGTGAGTGGCTGGTCGTTCGTGGACGAACGCAAAGCTCCGGGAAACTGCATGAGCGCAACATCCACTGACCAACCTTTTGATTTTAGCAGAAGTTCGGAGGGGCCACGACGCGAGATAGGCCCGCGCATGGATCCAGCGATCCGCGATGCGGTCATCCGCTGGTATGCCGTCTACTGTGGAGCCGGGTTGGTGGTTGGGGCAGGCTGTGTGGTTGAGGTGGGCGGGGTTGTCTGCGTTTCAGGGGCAGCCGTCGTCGGTGGGGTTGTCCCGGGGGCAGGAGCAAGGGCAGCGGGCGACAATGGAGCCGCTGCCGGCACTGCAGATGCTCCGGGCGCAGAGGTCGCAGGCGCGGGTGTGGGGGTCGCCGCGGGTTGATCAGCGGGTGCGGTTGGCGCGGTGGGCGGGATAGCGGGCGCAGTGGTTTTTGGAGCGATTGGAGCGGGCGCTGGTCTTTCGAAGGACGCTCCGCGGGGCCGCGACGTTCCGCCGTAGTGAGGGGTACCGTAAGCCTGGCCGTGACGGACGATAGTTTTCTCGTCGAAGGTGTGGGTGTCGGGGCTGTTGAAGGTTGCGCCTGCGGGGACGAGCGTGTTGGTTACGACCTCACCGGTGGATGCGCCGATGCGGAGTTCGATACGGGTGGGATCAATACCTTTTTCCTGAACCAGGTATTGACGAGCGTTGAGGGCACGTTCTGCGGCGGCCTCTGGCTTCTCATCCGGCGTCGAGTTACCGACCATGACGAGGTGGGCATCGGCTTGCTGGGTAAGCGTGAGAGCGATGTCGTCGAGGCAGCCCTTGGCCTCGTTGTCGACGCGCACGGGGCGACGGCGATCGCGTGTGAAGCTCAGGCTGCAGAGCTGCTGTGTCTGTGGGGCGGTAACGACAGGCGCAGTGATGATGACGTCGGTGGTCGCTTTGGCGGTCTGTCCGAGATCGTCGACCAGGTTGCAGGTGACGGTGATGGTCATTGGACTCAAGCCCGCGGTGGTGAGGACTGCGGTCGGCCCAGAGCTGCCGATTATGCCTGCAGTGGCGCTGTAGGAGTACGTGAGCGGACGATTTTGCGGGCTGATGCCTACGGTGCTGATGGCGATATCGGTGCCGGAGACCGCAGTGCTGGGATTGGCGCTGCAGGTGAGGGTGGGTGCCTGGAAGGCCATGACGCTAAAGGGTGCAGCGCACGATGCCTGCTGGCGAGGCTTGGGGCCCTCTTCTACATGCCCGGTAACGACGTAGTCTCCAGGCGCAAGGTTGGTTGTATCAATTGTCGCTTCGGGGCCGGAGGCGTTGATCTTTCCACCGTTGGCAGCCCAGGTGTAGACCGGAGTTTTCTTCGGATTCAAGTGCAGGGCGTTGGCTTCGACCTTGACGGGATCGCCGGGAAAGACTTGCGCGGGCTGAGCACCGCAACCGAGCATGACGGGAACGGGCGGCTCGACGTCGCCCATGCGGACAACGAGGCCGGCGGAGAGTTTGAGGTTGCTGAGCGTACTGAAGCCGCCTTCCGTGCCAGAGGGGAGGAGGAGCGGCCCGTAAACGACCTGGGAGTATTGGTAGTCGGCTTGAATGGGACGGATGGCGAGGTGCTGACCCCAGAAGGGTAGTACATAATCCAGGCCAACACCGCCGGTGGTGCCCCATCCCCACATGAGCGATTGAGCGGCGGGGCCATTGGTGCGTTCACCGCCGCCGAGGATATGGGCGAAGGGCACCCAGCGTCCTAGCGGGTACCGGAAGATTGGGCCGCCTTCAGCGGTGTAGACCAATTGGCTGCAGGTTTCTCCGGTGCAGTCGGGAATGTATTGCTTGTGCTCCGTAGTGCCGGAGAAGTAGCCGGCCTCGAGTTCGACGCCGAAGTAGCGGTTGAACCAGGTGGAGACGCCGATGGTGGCGTTGGGATTGTAAACACTCTGAAACTCATAGCCGGCGACTTCGCTATTGAAGGGATGGAAGTACCCGTAGCCGCCGTATATGTCGACGCGCGAGTCAATATGCTGTTCGCCACCTTTTGCCGTCTGCGCAGAGGAGACCCCCGCAGCACCACCAAGACTGACGAGAACCAAGAGTAGCGAAGCCCATTGAGTCAAGCGTTGCATTGCGGCGATTCCTCCAAAGGACCCGTAGAGATTGAAAGGTGTTTCATGGAGCAGAGGTTTCGAGAAGCTGCATGGAATGAGGCGCGTGCGCCAGATTCACTTCTGTAGTATCCCCTAGAAGGCAACGAACATAGGAAGGAAACGTTGTTTAACTGCTGACTCAAGCTTGATGCTCGGCTTCGAAGCGAATAAGCTCAATGGATGGAAGTCTTCGGTTTACGTATTACGCGATGTCCATGGCAAGGTCGGATTAGTTCGTGAGCGCGCGCGTACTCGATCTTATCCCGTGAACGGCTTTCATCTAAAAACTTCTAGTGAACCCATAGTAACCCTACAGGCCTTTTACGGGGCATTTCATCTGTGACAAACCAGACCCCCGAGGTCTGCAAGGGGAGGTTGCTTGCTTACTGATAGAGCCGCTGGCGAAGGTATCGCGAAACTTCATCAGAAGCGGCTGAATCATCTTGAGGCGTTGGAGGCAGAGAGTCTCTATATCTTGCGGGAGGCTGTCGCTGAATTTGCGCGTCCGGTGATGCTGTACTCGATTGGCAAGGACTCGAGCGTGATGCTGCGGTTGGCGCAAAAGGCGTTTTATCCGGGCAGCATTCCGTTTCCGCTGCTGCATATTGATACGAGCTACAAGTTTCCCGAGATGATCTCGTTTCGGGATAGCTACGCGAAAGAGATTGGCGCGGAGTTGATTGTGCATCGCAACGAGGCGGCGATTGCGGACGGGGCAAGCCCATGGAAGCTGGGAACGCAGAACTGTTGCGGGGCGCTGAAGACTCGGTCGTTGCTGGACGCGCTGGAAGAAGGCGGGTTTGATGCAGCGTTTGGTGGAGCGCGGCGCGACGAAGAGAAGAGCCGGGCAAAGGAGAGGGTGTACAGCTTTCGCGATGCAGCGGGGCAGTGGGACCCGAAGAATCAAAGGCCGGAGCTATGGAGTCTGTATAACTCGCGGCTGCGTAAGGGCGAGAGCATACGCGTATTCCCGCTTTCAAATTGGACGGAGCTGGACGTCTGGCTGTATTTGTATGCGGAGCAGATTCCGATTGTGCCGTTGTACTTCGCGGAGGAGCGGCTGGCGGTGATTCGCGGCGGCATGATCACGCTGGTGCACGAGGGAATGCAACTGCTACCTGGAGAGAAGCCCGAGTTGATGAAGCTTCGAATGCGGTCTTTGGGATGTGCGCCATGCACGGGCGCGATTCGTAGCGATGCGGAAACTTTGCCGGAGATCATCGAGGAATTGATTGGCTTCCGCCGCAGTGAGCGCGAGGGTCGAGCGATTGACCACGATGAAGAGGGGTCGATGGAGTTGAAGAAACGGGAGGGCTACTTCTGATGGGTACGTTGCCTTCAGCTCCGAGATCTGAGAATGAGATGGGTTTCCGCGCGTTTCTCGATAGCCATCTGGAACAGGAGATGCTGCGATTTACTACGGCTGGCAGCGTCGACGACGGTAAGAGCACGCTCATTGGGCGGCTGCTGCATGACACCAAGAGCGTGTATGAGGATCAGCTTGCATCGATCCGCGCTAGCAGGGTGAATCGTTCGGGCGGTGCCGTCGACCTTTCCCTGCTGACGGATGGGTTGAAGGCGGAACGCGAGCAGGGCATTACGATCGATGTGGCCTATCGATACTTCTCCACGGCAAAGCGCAAGTTCATCATTGCCGACACGCCGGGGCATGAGCAGTACACGCGCAATATGGCAACGGGCGCATCCACAGCGGATGTGGCGATCGTGCTTATCGATGCGAAGGCGTTTCAGCGGGCGGGAGAGTTGCTGCCACAGTCGCGGAGGCACACGTATATTGCGAGCCTGCTGCGGATTCCGCACGTGGTGGCGGCCATCAACAAGATGGACCTGGTGAACTACAGCGCCGATATTTTTGACAAGGTTTCCGCGGAGTTTGCTGCGCTCGCGAAGCGGCTTGGGCTGAAGAGCGTCGAGGTAATTCCGGTGAGTGCGCTGGCGGGTGACAACGTAGTCGAGCGCACCACGAACATGGACTGGTATCGCGGGGGAACACTGTTGGAGTACCTGGAGACGGTGCCTCTGACGATTCGTGAGGCAGCCGACGGGCCTTTGCGTTTCCCGGTGCAACTGGTGGTGCGGCCGAACGCCCACTTCAGAGGATTTGCGGGGCGTATCGAGCGCGGCGCAGTGCGGCCAGGCATGCGCGTGAAAGCGTTGCCGAGTGGCCGGGTCACGACGGTGAAGAACATCGTTACCTATGATGGAGAGCTTCAGTTGGCAAGCTATCCGTTGAGCGTGACGCTCGAGTTGGAGGACGAGATTGATCTGAGCCGCGGCGAGATGCTGATCGGAGAGGATCAGAATGCTCCGCGGGTGAGCAGCGCGTTTCGCGCGATGGTGGTGTGGATGCACGAGCAGCCCTTGGTTGCGGGGCAAACGTATCTAGCAAAACATACGACACGTACGGTCCGAGCCACAGTGAGGAAGATTCGCTATGAGGTCGATATCCAATCGACAGAGCAGTGCGAGTGTTCGCAGCTCCAGATGAACGATATTGCCGAGGTCGAATTTGATACGAGCTTGCCGCTGTTCTTCGACGCGTATGCAGTGAATCGCGAGATGGGCGCATTGATACTGATTGATCCGGTGACGAATGCTACGGTGGGCGCAGCGATGATCATCGCGGCTGTCGACTCGTTCGAGAAGATTGCAACCGAGCCCGCGGGGGCCGCGTTCGTGTGGCTGCGGAATATGCCGGGAGAAGCAGTACTGTATCGGGATGCCCTGCGGGGGCAGGGTCGTGTCGCCGTGATTGTGGATGACCCGTTGATTCCAGAGGCTTCGCTGCCGGGTGTTGTACGCGCTTTGCAACTGGCAGAGGTGACGGCGATCTCGGCACGGGCTGAACTTAGCGACTTGGTCACCACGGCGGTTAAGGAGGCGGTTGGTAAAAACTTCTTTGAGTCGATTGCGGATGCTTCGAGCGGGCTTGCGGGATCATCCAATTCCGAGGAGATGGAATGAGCCAGGGTGTTAACACGTTGCTTGACGTCGGCGAGACAATCTTGGCAGAGGAGTTGGTGGCCGAGGTGGTGCGGCAGGCTGAGCGGGAGAACGCTCCAGAGAGCATCTGCCTGACGAGCAGCTTTCAGACCGAGGATATGGTCGTGCTGCACATGCTGCGTGAGCATCTGCCTCGGGTACCGGTGATCTTTCTGGAGACGGGATATCATTTTCCTGAGCTGATTGCCTATCGTGACCGGATGGTTGATGGGTGGGATCTGAACCTGGTGAACGCGCTGCCGAAGACGACATTGGAAGAGCACGAGCGGGAATTTGGGTTGCTGCATATTGTGGAGCCAACGAAGTGCTGCGCGATTCGCAAGGTGGAACCTCTGATGCGTTCGCTGGAGCCATTTTCGTGGTGGTTTACGGGCTTGCGGCGGGAGCAGTCGCCTACCCGGGTGGGGTTGAGGAAGGTTGAGGACCATCGTCTGCCGACGGGCAAGGGCCTGAAGAAGGTGAGTGTGCTGGCGGATTGGGATTGGGGGAGGGTGGAGGAGTATGCGCTGAAGCATGGGATTCCGCGGCTGGAGCTGTATGACCGGGGGTACACGAGCATTGGGTGTGAGCCTTGCACGGCGGTGCCGGCGGCGGGGGCTGACCCGCGCAGTGGGCGTTGGGGCGGCAAGAAGCTGGAGTGCGGCATCCATACGTTTAGCGAGAAGCAGTAGCGTCGGACGGAGGTAGGATTGCACCATGCGTGAACGGCGACGGATTGTGGAGCTGTGGCGGCGGGGCGGGGCGGTGGCGCTGGTAACTCTGGTGCGGGTGGAGGGGTCCAGTTATCGGCAGGTTGGGGCGCGGTTGCTGGTGGCGGGGAATGGGGAGTATGCGGGGTCGATCTCTGGGGGCTGCCTGGAGGCTGAGGTGGTGCGGAAGGCTGGGTGGATGGTGCGCGACGGTGCGGTTGTAGAGAGGTACTCGACGCTGTTCGACGACACGGCGGAGATTCCGTATGGGTTGGGTTGTGGCGGGACGGTGGAGCTGCTGGTGGAGCCTGCTGGGACGGCGGAGTTTGAGGGGTTGATGGAGGCGCTGGAGGCGTCGTTGGAAGGGGTGGAGACGCGGGTGGTGACTTGGTTGCCGGAGAATGGCCGAGCGTTTGCGCGGGTTGTCGGAGAGATGGAGACGGAAGGTGGGTTGGAGGAGCGGATAGAGGCTCCGCAGCGGCTGGTGGTGTTTGGCGCGGGCGATGATGCGCGGCCGTTGGTGCAGATGGCGGCGCTGATGGGATGGAACGTCGTGGTGGTGGATGGGCGAGCGCAGTGGGCGCGGGCGGAGCGGTTCCCGGAGGCTGTGCTGGTGATGGTTGCCGAGGCGTTTGAGGCGTTGGAGCCGTTGCGGATGGGTGCGAAGGATGCGGTGGTGGTGATGACGCATAGCTATGAGCAGGATCGGGTGTGGTTGGCTGGAGCGCTCGGGTGTGGGCCGCGGTATCTGGGGTTGCTGGGTGCTCGGCACCGAAGCGCGCTGCTGGTGAGAGAGACGGCTGCGCTGCTGGGATGGAGCGTGGAGCGGGCTTGCGAGGGGCTATTCGCGCCGGTTGGGCTGGACCTCGGCGGCGATGGCGCGGAGGCGATTGCGCTGGCGGTGGTTGCGGAGATCCAGGCGTGCCTGGAGGCTAAGCTGCGGGAAGGGAAGCTGGGGAGCTCGCGGCGGATGACTGCGGAGATGGTGGAAGAGCAGATCGCGCAGGGTGGTGCTTCGCGGTATGTGCAGGCTCAGTGTGCGCTGTGAGCGCTAAGGTTGCAGCTGTGGTGCTGGCTGCGGGAGCATCGCGACGGTTGGGTCGGGCGAAGCAGAGCCTGGAGATTGGCGGAGAGACGCTGCTGGAACGCGCGGTTCGGGTTGCGGTGGAGGCTGAGTTGGAGCCTGTGATTGTCGTAGTGCGAACCGCAGACGTTGCGCTTGAGTTGTGCGGCTGCGACTTGGTGGTGAATGCGTTGGCAGATGAAGGGATGGCGAGTTCGATCCGCGCTGGCGTTACGCGGGCTCAGGAGCTTGGTGTTGCTGGCGTTGTGGTGATGGCTTGTGACCAGGTGGCGCTGCGGGCGGAACATCTGCGGGATTTGTGCGGCGAGGTCGATCGGGTTGCGGGTTCGGGGTATGCGGGGAAGGTTGGGATTCCGGCTTATTTTCCGGCGGAAAAATTTTTGGGGTTGATGGAGTTGCGGGGCGACGTGGGGGCTCGGGAGCTTTTGCTCGGCGCGGCTGTTGTGGCGGATGAGGCGTTGGGGTTGGATGTGGATACGGAGGCGGATGTGGAGCGGGCTCGACGGATGCTGGGGTAAGGTACCCCCCTCCCCCCTTCGGAGGTGATTTTTACTCCTAAGCGACTCTATCCAGGCGGGTTCCCTACGAGAATCCTTGCGTGTTTGAGAGCGAAAATTGCGTGTAACTCATTGATTACGCTTGGGATAGGTGTGAACGTCCTTATTGCGTTTTAGTGGCGAGCTATCTGGAACTCGTTGATTCCGGATGGGATAGTAGCTCGCCAACCCCGGCTGGCGGGAGGTGCTTCAGCTCAGTTGAGATCTATCCCCTCCTTCTATTGTAGAGAGTTGGTGGGGGTAACTATGCCAAGTTTCGGAATGTTTTATTTGGTTTGGTTTCATTGGGTTACCGGACTTTCGGAGGGTTTGGGGGGTTGACACGGTCCTGCGCGGGCGGCGAGGTGCTTCGCGTGTCGGCGTGGGGTATGGGTGGTGAGGAAGAGAGCGATTCAGGCTATCGGCAGAGGGAAACACATCCGTCTGCAAGTGCGCTTACGGATGGGGCAGACGGCCGGAAACCTTGGTGCAGTGAGCAAACTTGCACAGACGCGGCGTAGGCTGTCCCGTACAGGGAATCGGCGTATACTCTCCCAACACGGATGGCGGTGAAAATCATGGTTGCTTCTGAACAGTACTTCATACATCGGTGGAACCCGAACAAGACCATCGAGTCGATATGTTGCACTTGTGGCCTGACGGTCTGCAATGAGCCGTCTTTAGCGCGCGCGCAGGAAGGCGAGAAAAAACACGAGTGCCTGGGGTGGACTCTCGATCGATTCAAGGGAATTTTGGGGCAGCCGGTTGTCGGGCGCGTGAGTTAGGTGCGGTGTGGACGGCAAAGGGCTTCGCGTGTTGCGTGGGGTCTGGGTGGTGGCGAGGAGGGCGATTCGGGCCTTCGGCAGAGTGTGCTGGCTGTACAGTGATGCCGCCACCTGCCGTAGCGTTTTCCCGTCGCCGGCGACCCAGCACTGCGCCTTCCCCCCATCCGTTTCGCCCAATTCCCGCGAGCGAGCGACTAGCTGACCTCGAAGTTGCTCAAAACCCGACTTATAGCTAGCGCCGATGATATGTTCGTCCACTTCGGGAGCAGCTTTCACAGCGACACCGCATCAATGCTGCCAGGTGAAGACGCGCTTCCAATCATTCTTCATGCTGATCACTCTCCACCCTCTCGACTTGGCTTCATCGTAGAGGGGTTGAGTAAACTTTCCGACTTTTGTATCCGGGAGACCCTGGGCCGGGCCGTAGGCGTATTCGCGCTGAGCGTCGTCATGTAGGACGAGCATCTCCAGGGACGCACCGCCGCTTGCCTGGGTGTATTCCAACATCTGTTGATCCCCTGTCGAGTTGCCGAAGGCAACCTTTGGATGGGTGCCGATAAAGAGATAAATATCCTGTGCCTTACCTCCGTTGTTATTGTTCAGCAAAATGTCCTTTTTCCGAAGGAGGATCGGATTCCCCTGCTTATCGTAGGCATACTGGGTTTCAAGCGCTGAGCCGATGACCTGGTACGCAGGAACGCCGTACACGCTCTGTGAGTAGGTGCGGACGAATTCCTGTCCGCCGCCGGTCACGATGTATGTCCGATAGCCGTTGTCGCGTAAATACTTCATGACCTCCAGCATTGGCTGGTACACCATTGCGGGGTAAGGCTTGTCGAAACGCGGATGCTTCGCCGTCGCCATCCAATTCTTCACCAGGGCGGCAAATTGATCCACAGTCATGTCGATCTGGGTCGCATTGCTCAGCTCCTGAAGGTCTTTGTCTGTGGCGTTTGCCAGTGCCGACATATCTCCACGGATCAAGCCTCTGAAGATCGGCCTCGAACTCCACTCTGGATGTTGGGGAGCGAGATCAGATAAGCGGTCGCGCATGAAGAGCAATTGAGAATACATCGGCTGCTCAACCCAGGTTGTGCCATCCTGGTCGAAACAAGCGATGCGGTCGTCTGGCTGCACAAAGTTGGAGCTGTTTTTATCCGTTGTGGTTTTGACAAAGTCGAGGATGGCTTGCTTTGAGGAGCCAGCGTTCCATGACGGTAAAGGATCGGCGCCAAGTGCGACGCTGGTTGCGGAGGGAGGCGCAGCAGCGGGTGCGGCGGCGGGGGAACTCGGCGAACCTGGATGGCCGGAGCAACCGACGAGGAAGAGAGTCGGAAGCAACATCGCCGAGAGGAGAGAACAAGGCTCTTTCATGCTAGTCCTCAAGAGGTTGCTTGATGCCTGGTCGCACTCCTCTCGGAGTGGCTGTCCGTTGACACTAGATGTTCCAGTTGTGATCGACAACTGGTAGAACTGCCAGTGGAGCCCTGTTACGCACGTTGCTGATACGGTCTCTGCGCAGCCTCTGGAACCTGACAAGAGCATCTCCAGGCCTCGTCGGGAAGTGCCCACCGGCGTTACCGGCAATTAAACCGAACTTGCCGAAAACCCGACTTTAGCGGCACTTTCGAGCTTCCGAGTTTCCCGATGATTGGGCGCAACTTGAAAATGTTGAGCTTGGGGATCCCCGGACCTCTGGAACGTTTTGCCAGATGTTACATCGCATAGCTTGCCGCCGCTGACTGATCTTGGAGGAGCGGTGGGCACGTCTCATTAGAACTCGAATCGCGCTCCGAGCTCGATGCGCCGTGCCGGTTCAGCTGACAGCCCCTGCCCCAACGTAGGCGATGAGACGACCGTTCCCACGGCTGTCACATTGGTGTGATTCAAAAGGTTGGCCGCGCGCGCGTTGAGGATGAGGGTTTCGGTATGCTCTTTATTTTTCGAGGGCAACGTGAAAGAGCGGCTGACGTTGCTATACATGTGAACGATCAGCGGCATGGTTCCGAGATTGCGTGGAACATCTCCGTTCACAGTGTTGATCGTCATGAGGCCATAAGGCGTGTTGTACGCGCCGGTGCCGGGCATCTGTGTAAACGATGGACGGTCGTTGAAATCTCCATCTCCGTTCGCGTCGGTGCCTGTTGTGATGTTGTAGGGCATACCGTAGTGCCAAAACGTCCATAAACCGAAATTGAGTTTATAGGGAAGCTTAAGTTCTTCTTCCAGGAGGGCACCGCTCGATTGGAAATCAGGACGAGCATATTCGCCCTTGTTGCTGTAGCTGGATTGGGGCGTGCCGGAATCACCGTAGAAGTTTACGTTCCAATAGCCCAGGTTGCTGGTCCAGCGCTTGTAGCTCTTCTGTTCGAGCCCCACGTATACGACACTGCCCTTGTTGTGCGCAGAATTTTGATATTCGAGGATGTTTTGATTTGGTGGACCTGGCCGTGGTGCGAGCAAGGCGGCTGTTGGGTCAGGCGGCAGTCCGATGCTGCTCGGGACGATGGGCGCGTTGATGTTCACGGTTCTGGGATCGCCCCAGGCGGAGTACCAGGTGAACCAGGCATTAGGGTGCCAATGGTGTGGCAGATCGTGTTCCACACCAACCGCGAGTTCACCAACGGGGATTTGCTCGGACGCATGAGAAAACTGGTAGATAGTGCTTACTTCAATGGAGTCCGGCGCGAGAGAAAGCGGCTGGCTGTATTGGGGCGAGTAGACTGTCGCCTCGTATTGACGAACCCCGTTGAGGCGATTGACTTGTGCGGCATCCGTGGGGTCGAGCGATACGTTGAAGATGGCAGCTCGTGCGTGCAGGGTCCAGGTGGACTTTTTGTCTGGCGACCAGGCAAAACCCAATCGCGGTCCGAGGTTGAGAAACGTGTTGGGCGAGGTCTGGAATGCGTAACGCAGACCTCCTGTGAGGTTGAGTCGCGGCGTGAGCCTCACCGTGTCTTGCGCGAAAAAACCGACTCGCCACTGCGTGTAAGGGACCAGAGGCGTGCCGGTAGTGACTTGATAGGTTGTGGGTGAGCCGCCCGGGAGGTTTTGTAGGGCTCGTTGATACTGTTGGATTGGGGTGATGGTGGTCGTAGCGCCGGTCGGTTGGTTGTTGGAGTCGAGCACTGGAGCGCCGCCGCCGCCGAACACATAGGCCCCATTGAAGGTGTTCGGGTTGTAGTCGTGGACAAAGATGCCCAGCGACTGAGCGCCGAACTTGAATTCCTGCTTACCGATGGTAAGGACGGCATCGTCGTCGACCTCAAGATCTCGCTCACGATTGTCGAGGTTCTGACTAGTCGCTCCTCCTCCGTTGAAGTAGCCTGACACCTGCAGAGCTGGCGTTGTCGCGTTCGGCGTCTGCTCGGTGCGCTTCCACGTGTAGCCGATCCTGGTTTCGTGCAGTAAGCGGGCATTGGCCGCGTAGGTATTCGTAAAGCGCAAATCGTATTCCGCCACGCGACTGGAATAGCCTGCCTGCTCGAGGGTCTCCCCACCCACGCCTTGATTGCCGAGGGTACTGACATTCGCCGAGTAGGATAGTGTCGCGATGTCCTTGTCGCTGGCCTGCCAATCGCTGCGTGCGGACGCAATCCAGAGTCGTTGGGGAGCTGGAACGGTCGATTGCTCGGGAACCTGGTTGTAGTTCGAATCGAGGACAATCGCGTTTACCACGTTGAACTCATTGATGTCGCGCTTCTCCAAGGCCAGGGCGTAGCCGCTCTTCTTCGCGACCAGCGGGCCGCCCAATTCAAAACCGTACCGTAGTTTGCTGGCGGGCGTTGCTGTCACCGAAAATGGATCGGTCGCATTGAAACTGCTTTTGCTGTCGGTCAGAAAGAGTGCTCCATGGAGGTGGTCGGAGCCGGGCTTGGTGGTGATCTCGATACGGCCTCCCGATGAGTTGTCGCGTTCGTATTCCGGAGCCACCGGATCGGGATTGATACGAATCGAAGCAATTGAACTCTTGGGTGGCATGGCGCTGCTGTTTTGAAATCCATTCACGACAACGCTGGCCGCGGCCGGATTCCCTCCGCCAGTAGCCGAAAGAAGCTGGAGCTGCTGAAGCAGATCGTCTGGGTCGTCGGGAAGCTGTCGAATATCGTTTTCTGTCAGTGTCACGGTGCCAGCGCCCCGATCGGTATCGAGAGTGTTCGCTGCGTCTGACTGCACGCGCACCTCCGTTTCTACTTGGGCAATATCCATTTGAAGGCTTACGTGGACAGTCCTGCCCGCCTGACCATGGGCGGTTGTTGTCGCGGCAGTGAAACCATTTGCCTGCGCGCGGAGGATCACCGTGCCGGGAGAAACGCAGGCGAGGGCAAACTGCCCAAGCGCATCGGTTACCACCAAATCTCCGCTTCCTGCCTGCACCTGTGCTCTAGGAATCACTGCTCCGGATGGGTCGGTGACCAGGCCTTCGATGCGCATGCCATTCGAGCACTGCTGTGCCATCACCCTGATCGAAAGCACAAAGAAGGCCAGCCAGACGATGCGATACAAACCGCAGACTCGCCCACCGAAGAAATTCTGCAGGATTCCCATAAGCGCTCCCAGCATCAATCTGAACGATGCGGAAGCAACTGCCTATCGATTTGCAGGAGAGCGAGAGAACTCTGCAGGTAAGAGTGGAGATTATGCAGGGAGAAATATTTTCGGTGATGCGTCGGCGCGGTGGGTGTCTCTGCGGAGAGCGCGGGGTTATGTGCGGCTTACCGCGAGCAGGTTCTGCCAGCCAACCTTACTCATTTTCAACCGATGACCGTTCGATAGCAGAACCCAGCCCTCATTCCGTCCTTCGCGCAGAATCTCACGCACATGGTCGATGTTTACAATGGCGGAACGGTGCACGCGAACGAACTTCTTTGGATCGAGGGTATTGGCTAGTTCTTTGATGGCTTCGCGCAGCATAAGCTTTTTGGATCCAATGTGCAGGCAGGAATAATAGTCCGCGGCTTCGATCCATTCGATATCGTCGACCAGCACGAAGGAATCTTTCGAACCATTCGGGATCAGAAGGCGCACCGGGTATTCTTTGCGGACGGGCGCCTGGTCCGCGAGCACAGACATCATCGAACGAAATTGTTCCTGTGTCATCAATGCGCTTCGGGAAGCGATCCGCTCTTTCACCCGAAGCAACG
Organism: uncultured Acidobacteriaceae bacterium; assembly: GCA_963796535.1. Lineage (GTDB taxonomy): Bacteria > Acidobacteriota > Terriglobia > Terriglobales > Acidobacteriaceae > Granulicella. The sequence goes on along the minus strand of CAWCMO010000003.1, from coordinate 135,149 downwards.
TCGCGCTCAGGCGTTCCGGCTCAACCGGCTTAGTCAGATAGTCGAGTGCGTGCACTTCAAATGCCTTCAACGCGTAATGGTTGTGCGCCGTTACGAAGATGGTCAGCGGCATTCGCTCAATGCCGACTTCATCGATCACCTCGAACCCTCCCGTACCCGGCATCTGGATGTCCAGAAAGAGTACGTCGCAGGGCGCCTGCCTCAACGCCTCGATAACTTCTCTTCCATTTCTGCATTCGCCCGCAATCTCGATATCCTTATCGTCCGATAGTAGAAACCTCAACCGTTCTCGGGCCAAGGGTTCGTCATCCGCGATGAGTGCGCGCAGCTTCATCTAGGACCGCTCAAATGGGATGGAAATTGCCACCTCGAAGCCGCCCGCTTCCAGTGCGTGCGCCTTCATGTCATAGGTGTCTTGATAGAAGTGCGTCAGTCGCTCCCGCGTGTTGCTGAGTCCGATGCCATGTCCGTCGTGGTTGCGTCTGCCATGGCAGTCGCCCGTGTTACGGACACATAACTGCAACACTTCCCCGACGCGTCTGGCTGATGCTTCCACGCATCCCTCATTTTCACTCTGCGCAATTCCGTGACGGATGGCGTTCTCCACGATGGGCTGAAGCAGGAAACAAGGAACGAGGCTGATTAGGGCGCTGGGTTCCACTTTAATTTCGATGCGTAGCCGGTCGGCGAATCGGATCTGCTCAATCGCAAGGTAATTCTCGACTGTTTCGAGCTCCTGGGAGAGAAGGACCTTTTCCGGAGTTCTCCTAGAGAGCGTGCTTTTGAGAATGGTATTCAGATGCCCGAGCATCTCGGTTGCTTCTCTCTGGCGGCCGAGCTCGACGAGCGTGGTAACGGCATTGAGCGTATTGAAGAGGAAATGCGGCTCCAACTGCATCTGCAACGCACGAAGCTGTGCCTCGGAGAGCTGCTTCTGGAGCGCCAAGGCCTTCATCGCGTCTCGTTGTGACCGAATCTGAAACTGAATGATGCCGATGATGCCAAACACAAATCCGTAGGTGAGAATCTCAAGTCCGAATCGGTTGATGTGTAATTGGCTCCTCAGAATGCCTGACGCGGTATAGTGTGCCCGCCACCCCGCAACGGTAAATCCCAGACTTCCCAACAAGACCAGATGCAGCACGCCGAGAGCGCCGCTCAATGCCAGGTGAATCGGAATTGTGCCCCGCGAGAAACGCAGGAGGGAGGGATGCCTAGGGCTGAGCTTCCAGAGCACTGCAGCGACGCAACCCCACCATCCCCAAAGAACCGCGCCGTACATGAGTGACGCAGGGTGAAAGATTGAACGGCATTCGGCGGCCGTCGCCATTGCCAACGCACCGGAAGCCAAAGCAATCACAAGAAGGCCGTTCGAACGAATGTGCGGATTCGGCGAAGCAGATATCGATTGCCGAAGAGGAGCATCGATTTCTGATGGTCTAAGTACGGTCGTGAGGGAACTCATGGAGAATCACCTCCTGCTTTTAGGAATCTACGACATAACAGGCCCAAGTTTACCGGGCATCCATCGTGTCGGGTAAATGGATGAAGCATGACTCAAAACTCAGAAAGATCCAGACCGAAGTCGTGATTAATTATGGAGGGTGAACGACGTGGAATCCAACATTCTGAAGTGTACCCCGCAGATTTTGCAGCGAACCTGTGGCTTTGTGCAGGCAGCGGAAGGAGATTTGAGGCATTCGTTCCATTGGTGACCCAGCGTCAGCCAACTTGGTAAGGAGCCTAGATTTCGCTACCGGTCCGCGGAAATCGCATTTCGTTCGGAAGTACGGCCAAGCATTCGATAAGGGATTGGGGTATCGCGTCTCGGAGTAGTTCTCTTGCTGCCAGATACACTCAGTCGCATGAAATAGGCAATCAAATCCGCCCGCTCCTGGGCCTTCGGAACACGAAAGTCCATCTTGGTGTCCGGCACCACCCTATCGGGATCTCGGAGCCATTTTCCCAGCGTGGCTTCATTCCAAGTGATTCCGGAGCCCTTCAACCCCGCGGAGTAGTCGAACCCCGCTACGGTCCCTGCCTCCCTGCCGAATACTCCAGCCAGCCTTGGGCCTTCCCGATCTCCTTCCATCGCGTGACAGCCTGTACACCGCTTTTCGAATACGATCTTGCCGCGCGCGGCGTCACCGGGTCCGCTCAGACTCGCTTCGCCATCGCCTGCGTTGCCCATCGCCGAGAGGGCTGCCACGTCCGCTGGTGTCAGTCTTGCTGCCCAGTGCAGCGCACGGTATTGCAGAGTTGGCATGTCCCCACTCTTTGCTTCGTGGATGATCTTCGCGACGAGCACGTCCTGTGCGTCACCAGGTATCTGCGCCCAGGTCGACAGATTCATCTTCCTGCGCGCCTCGATGATGTCCCGTTCCATCAGCCATGACCCAGGAGCCAACCGTGCATATACCGGCCACCGCGTCTCGTTCGAGTGGCAATCCGCGCACTTTGTGACCAAAATCTCACGCGTATTTGCAGGCATGTTGGCGCCTTGCAGCAGCGTGTCGAGCCCCTTGGCAGGCTCGACACGCGGATTCCCGAACGGATGCACAAATGCCAGCCCCACTGCGGCAACAGCGGACAACACGATCACGGCACTCTTGTGTTTCAAGCACCCTCCGCCAAGGAGTGATCGACCACCGCGAGGTGGCTATGTCCGCGAACCACCTTGACGTTGGTGATGCCGAGCACGCTCTGCAGCTTGCCGGCCGGAACCGCCATCGGTCCAGGATTCGGCGCAGTTCCCGGTGCGGGCTGCGGAAATGCGGTAGCCATCGCTGTGTGAAAGGCAACGTTTCCCTCGACTTTTTGCACCACTTGATGAATGTGCCCGTTCAACACCGTGACCGATCCAAAGCGCTTCAGAAGAGCCAGCGCCTGTGCACCATCAGCCGTGCCCCAGCCCCACTTCTCATAGACCATCCACAGCGGAATATGCGCAAACACCACAATCGGTGTCGAAGCACTCAAACCCGCGAGATCGGCCTTCACCCACGCAAGCTGTTCCGCGCCCAGGTTGCCCATCGCGTCTACCTGCACGCAGTTGTTCAGCCCCACAAAGTGAACGCCCTTGTGGTTATAGCTGTACCAGCCATTTCCGAGGGTGCCTTTCCCGAACCGCTGCCGGTAGAGGGCGCCATCATCGAGCGAAAAATCATGCTCCCCCGGAACGTAGAACACCTCTCTCACCTTCGCACTCCGAATCACCTGCACTGCCGTGTCGAACTCTTCAGACTTCGAGTTCTGAGTGATGTCGCCGGTATGAATCATGAAGTCCGGCATCTTCATCCCTGCCGGCACCGCGTTGATCTTGTCGATTGCCTTTTGCAGCGTTCCCGTGACATCCGGGTTAGCGCCCTTGTTGAATCCAATGTGACTATCGCTGATCTGAACAAATGAAAAATCCTCTATCTTCCCAACTCCGGAACCAGCCTTCGCCACCTGCGCCAGCAGCCTGGACGTTGGAACTCCGCCGGCCATCGTCCAAAGCAGCCCCGTCCCCGCCCATGCCATGCATCCCAGAAAATTGCGCCGATCGATCCCATCCCCGGCAGGCTGCACCTGATGCTCCTGCACCACTTCGTCTTCCTTAAACCGATTCATATCCGTCTCCATTGGTATTGATTTCCTTCCCAATGGAAAACTGCCCAACCCGGCATTTATTCCCGGCAACCCACAAATAAACACATGGAATAAATCCGCGGAAATTTGGTTTACGGTTAATATGTCCCGTGCTCCGGGCCGTCTCGTCGACCCGTTCCACCTTCAGTACACCGAGGCATTTCGCACCATGTCATCCGCCGCCAGTAGCGCATCCTTCGAACAACTTGCGTTGCCACTCTTGCCGCCGCTCTACAGGCACGCTTTCTGGCTCAGCCGCAACCACGCGGAAGCGGAAGACCTCGTGCAGGAAACCATCTCCAAAGCTCTTCGCGCGTTCGACTCTTTTCAGGCCGGCACCAACTTCAAAGCATGGATCTTTCGTATCCTCCGCAACACATTCCTCACCTCGCGTACGGGGATCGCGGCCTCACGCACAGTCTTCCTGGAAGACCATCCTGAGCTGCTCGGCGTCACGGACAGCAGCCCGACTCCGGAAGATCACCTCCTCCGGCTCGACAACCAGGCGGCGGTTAACGAAGCCCTCGATCAGCTTCAGCCACTCCTCCGCGAAGTGCTGCTTCTTTGCGATGTGGAGGAACTCAAGTACAAGGACATCGCTCTGGTCCTCGATGTCCCGCTCGGAACCGTGATGTCGCGCATCTCTCGCGGCCGCCGCACCCTTCATCAACTGCTGCAACCGCAATTCGGGGAATCGCTATGACGCAAAGCACACAAGCCATCCAACACATCGACCCGGACCAACTAAACGCCTTCATCGACGGTGAGCTGTCTTCCAATGAGTCGCACGAAGTTCGGCAACATCTGGCCGATTGCCATCCATGCGCAGTGCGCGTTCTTTCTGCCATGCAACTCAAGGCCGCCACCGCTCGTGCCGCGGAGCGTTTCGCGGCGCCGTCCGAAGCACTGGGCCGGCTCTCAGAGCAGCTTCGTTGGTTGGAACCGAAAAAGACGGCACGCATCTACCCGTTTCGCTCCATCACATGGGCTGCGGTGGCCGCGGTGCTCGTGCTTGCTTTAGCGCTGATCGGCTGGCGGCAAACCCGTCAAGCGAACGCCCTGTCCGCCGAATTGCTCGATCAACATCTGGCCACACTATCCAGCGGCGCTTCACCCGAAGTCCTATCGACGGACCGCCATACCGTAAAGCCCTGGTTCCAAGGCAAGTTGCCCTTCAGCTTTAACCTCCCCGACACTCTTCCTGCCGACACGACTCTCAAGGGCGGCAATTTCACCTACTTGAACGGACAGCCGTCGGCGCTGCTCCTCTTCACCATTCACAAGCACGAGGTCTCCGTCTTCCTCACGCAGCGGTCCGGTACTCCCATCGTCACGGTGCTGCCCGGAATGCGCTCAGGATTCGCAATTCAACGCGCAACTACAGCCGACCTGCGCATCATCGCCGTCAGCGATGTCAATCCAGCCGACCTTGATCGCCTCGTTGCGGCCCTGGTGCAGGCGCAATCGCCTCGCTAGAGGGACGATCCGAAGCGCTTTCCTGGTCTGATCGATACCGCTAAAGCGAGCCTGTCGTCAGGAGTCTACAGTTCCTGCGTGGTCTGCAAAATGACAGACTCTTTTTGAACTGCAGGTGGTTAGCACCAGAACTACCGAAGTGGATATTGCATGTACGTTGCGCCCCTGTGAGTCTGGAAGCAGGTAGAACGACGCGAGTGCAAGTTGTCAATCAGCGGGGAACAAGCGGGGATGGGCGTGAGAACAATATTTGTGTCAGTGGCATGGTTGTTGGTTTGTTGCGCGGCCTTGAGGCGCGAACCTGTCTGCGCAGCGCAGACAGCGACGACAGTGCCGGTCGTGGTCGAACTCTTTACCTCCGAGGGCTGCTCTTCCTGCCCGCCTGCCGATGCTTTTCTAGATAGGCTGCAATCAAGTCAACCTGTTCCTGGGGCGAAATTGATTACGCTGAGCGAGCACGTTACGTATTGGAACCACGACGGATGGAAGGACCCCTATTCCTCTGAACAGCTGACGGATCGTCAAGAAGCTTACGTCAGCAAATTCGGGCTACCCTCCGCGTACACTCCGCAGTTCGTGGTGGATGGAGCCGACGAACTGAAAGTCACTGACGCGGGCCAGATGCGTGCCATCTTTGAGAAGGCTGTCAAAGATCAGACGCTTCCAATCAAGATAACTTCAGCTCATCTTGATCCCGGTGGATTTGGCATTCTCCGCGGCCATATTGATGTTGGCGGCACCGGCACGAACAAGCCTGTAGATATTTATCTGGCCGTAACGTTGCATCAGACGAATTCCGACGTATCCGCTGGCGAAAACAAGGGGAAAAAACTTACGGAGACTGAAGTCGTCCTCGATCTTGAGAAGATTGCGAAGACAACTGCTGGCCATTCTTTCTCACGTGATTTCGAAGTGAAACTGAAATCAAGCGAGGTGCCCGCCAACCTGGGTGTTGTCGTCGTTGCACAAGCTGGTGGCACTGGAAAGATTGTAGGTGCGGCGTCCGTCGCAGACGTCAGCTCGAGCCAGCCCAGCACTGTATCGGAGAATCATCCGTGAGTGGGACTCGGTGATGGTTCGGTGATTCCTGGAGCCATTTTGAAGAAGGGAAGAACGATCAGGGGAATTGGCTCACGAGTCTACGGCGCGGGCGTGGCGGCGCTGGGACTGGCATGCCTGGTGTTCGGAGAATTCGACCCCGGACAACAGGTGCCGAAGAATTTTCCCGCTCGCACGCCCCTGGCCTATTGTGCCGGTGCGTTGATGGTCATCGCGGCATCGGCGATCGAATGGCGACGAACCAGGGCGTGGGGTGCCGCTGCGCTCACGGTCTACTACATTCTCTTCGTTCTCCTGCTGATGGACGGCCCCATGCTGCTTCGTGGTTACGGCGTATACGGTAGCTACGAAGACCTCGCCATGCAGCTCGCAATCGCGGTGGGCGCCCTAATCGTCTACGCGAGCTGCGCGGAGATTGATCCGGTGATCGCGGCGCGCGTCACATGGATCGGCCGGATGGCGTTTGGCGTTTGTTGTGTGATTTGGGGCGGAGCGCATTTCAAGTATATGAATATGACCGCACCGCTGGTCCCAAAGTGGCTACCGTTGGGGCAGGTTTTCTGGGGATATTTAACCGGAGTTTGCTTCATCGCAGCCGGGGTCGCCCTCGTGACGGGAATACGGGCCAGACTGGCCGCGATCCTGCTGACAGTCATGGTTGCATGCTTCGGCTTGCTGGCGAATGGCCCGATGCTGCTTGCGGATCCGTCGAGCCATTTTAACTGGACCGAGAGCGCGCTCAATCTAGCTCTTACGGGCGCTGCCTGGGTGGTGGCTGATTCGCTGGCTCCGAGCTGACCCATCTCGCCTGACACGGTGCTACTCGGGAAGATAGTGGACTGGCGCCTATCTATGTTGTGAAAGTGGCTAGATGCAGGACGCACCTTGACGCTGATTTCCGCGACCACTAACCTGCTCGCATGTCCAAGCGCGTCGCCTCCGGAGTCTTGCCAGTGATCCGTATCGATCGGAATGCTGCAATGCCGTTGCATCGACAGATCTACGACGCCGTGCGGACGGCGATATCGGAAGGCCGCCTTCGACCGGGGCAGCATATCCCATCGAGCCGGCTGCTTGCTACGGAGCTCGACGTTTCGCGGGTGCCGGTTCTGGAAGCGTACGCGCAGCTGTTGGCCGAGGGCTACCTGACAGCACGGATAGGTTCTGGAACCACCGTGTCGAGCCAATTACCAGACCGTTTTACCTCGACTGCGCCGGTGCAGAAAAAGAAAGGCACTACGTCCCACGAAGGCAGTCGAAACGTTGCGGAGCGAATTGCGATTCTTCCTTCGCCTTTGTTGATGCCCTGGACCCGAAACTGGGGTAGTTTTGGCGTCGGGCAGGTGGCGGCAGATAGCTTTCCTTTACAGACGTGGTCCAACATCGTCGCGCGTCGCTCGAAGAACATGAGCGTTCGATCGTTTGGGTACGGGGATCCGATGGGGTACCTGCCGCTTCGGCAAAGCATTGCAGAATACCTGCGGACGGCTCGATCCGTTTCGTGTGACGCCGACCAGGTTTTGATTATTTCCGGATCCCAGCAGGCCCTGGAAATCTCTGCCCAGGTGCTGGTAGATCCGGGCAACCCGGTCTGGGTCGAGGAACCAGGGTATCGATTTTCACGGGAGGTCTTTGCCTTGGCTGGAAGCCGTCTTGTCGCGGTGCCGGTCGACGATCAAGGTCTCGACGTAAGCGCAGGCATCAAAAAGTGCCGGCGAGCGCGCGTTGCAATCGTCACGCCATCGCACCAGTTTCCCTTGGGTGTGACGATGAGCGCTTCGCGCAGGCTGCAGCTTCTTCAATGGGCCCAGGAGAACGGATCCTGGATTATCGAAGACGACTACGACAGTGAGTATCGGTACGAAAGCTCGCCAATCTCCTCGCTGCAAGGGCTCGACAACAACGAGCGCGTCATCTATATCGGCACGTTCAGCAAAGTGTTATTTCCTTCCTTGCGCATCGGCTATGTTGTGGTCCCTCGAGATTTGCTGGACCATTACGTGGCCGTTCGACGTGCCATTGACCTTGGTTCGGCGTCGTTGACCCAGGAGGTTTTAGCGGAGTTCATCGGTGAGGGACATTTTGAGCGACATATCCGCCGCATGCGGCTGCTTTATAAAGAGCGCAGAAGCGCGCTTGTGGAATCCCTCCGCAGCGAACTTGATGTTGCAGGTGAAGTGCTGGGCGCGGAAGCGGGCCTGCACCTGACGCGCACGCTACCGGGGCTCGAATCAGATTATGACATCGCGGTCCGCGCCGCTTCGCAGAACCTGTGGATGTGGCCACTCTCGTCGGCCTACATCGGTGGGGGATCGCGTAACGGATTGATCCTGGGCTTTGGCAGCACACAAGCCGCGGACATTCCAGCCGCGGTTCGCAAACTTCGTGGAGTGCTCTTGAAGGTGGGTTCCACAGGCGCCTGAGTAAACAGGGCATCCGTCCAGCCGCTCAAGTGGTCGGCGAATCCTGGTGAGAATGGCTATTGCCAGCTACGACCTCTCCTGTGAAGCTAGCACTGTTTGTTCTGAATGCGCGTGTGGCCCTGGCATCAGATTCCCCTGGACCCGACAGGACATTCCGCTCCGCTACCAAAGCACCACGATCGATGGTGCCTGCTGATTGATATGATCCTGGAGTTTTGATCGTATTTGAAGACAAACGTTTGTCTTATATAGATTCACTTCAAGTCATGCACCCCTTTGTGAAGTTTGGAGGCAATATGAAATTAAGTTGGTCAATAGTTAGGATTGCTGCCGTGGCTTTGGCGGCCATTTTGGGATCAGGCAGCGTTTGGGCGCAAAGCACGAACTCCGGAGATATCCGCGGTACCGTCACCGATCCCTCCGGCGCTCTCATTCCGGGAGCCACCGTTAAAGTATTGAACCTTGATACGGGGGTCGCGAAGGACTTCCCGACCAACAGCGACGGTTTGTACGATACCAACTCGGTGGTAGCAGGAAGTTATAAGCTCACCTTCACGAAGACCGGGTTTGAGACATTGGTGCGCGGTCCCATCACCGTAGAGGTGGGCGTAACGACTGTCAACGCCGACCTGAAAGTTGGCTCATCTTCCGTTGAGGTCACAGTCAATACCGACGTGCCTCTGCTCAACACCGAGTCCGGTGAACAGTCGGCAACTCTTGAAGCTCATGACATGGCGCAACTGCCCAACGTCGGCGGATCGAACGGGCCTGACTGGCAGAACTTCATGATCCTCCTACCCGGAGCATCCGGTACGTACAACGGCAGCATGAATCAGGCGAACGCCTCCAATCCCGGACAGGAAGTGTCGACCAACGGGAACATGCCCTTCACGAACGTGCTCGCAGACGGAGCGTCCACCACGCTCCCGAGCAGTCAAAACGCCAACCCCGCTGCCTTTGAAGACGTATCAGAAGTTCAGGTCAATCTCTCTTCATTCTCCGCGCAGTACGGCGTCGGCGGCCTCATCATCAACCAGATTACAAAGAGCGGCACCGACAAGTTCCACGGAGTTCTGTATGAGTATTTCCAGAACACAGCGCTGAACGCGGCCAACTACGGCTTTGGCAACAAGGAGCAAGTACCCTACCTCAACTACGATGACTTCGGCGGAACGTTCAGCGGCCCCATCCCATTCTTTGGGTTGAGGAAGAAAGCGTTCTTCTTCTTCGGTTACGATCAGATTCACAACAACGCAGTCAGTGCCGGGTATCAGACGGTTCCTACCGCTCCCATTATGGCTGGCGACTTCAGCGGTAACATCGCGGCCAACCCATCAGCGCCCTACCTCATTTACGACCCCACCACGCAAGTCATTGCCACGGATTCAGAAGGTCATCCCTACCCCATTCGTCAGAGCTTCCTTAGCGAGTATGGAAGCAACGCCATTCCCTCGGCCATGATCGATACGGTCTCGAATGCCTTCCAGCAGTATTATCCGACCCCTGGCAATCACATCCCCTATGGAAACTTCGTTGCGAACGCGACCCTGAACAGCGCAGGCGTCCTGACCAACAACTTCTATTCGCAATATCCAGTCCCTCGGCCCTGGAAGAGGTATTTTGGCCGGTTGGATTATGCGATCACCCAAAATAACCGCTTGACGCTCTCCGACACGCAGGGCGACGAAATTGAAAATGGCGCGAATGCCATAACGGAATGTCCGGTCGGTTGCCAGATCGGCGACGTCGACAACAACAATGCACAGGTCACCGACGTTTGGAATATCAGTTCAAGAACGGTGAATGAAGCCAGGTTCGGTTACACCGACCAGCTGAATTTTTTTGCCGATGCTGGCACTGGACTGGGGTATCCCGCCAAGATCGGTTGGCAGTATGCCAAAGCCAACGTTCTTCCGTCAGTCCAGCTCCAACGCAACAATCCCTACACAAACATTGGGCCAGCCACGAATGCGGAATACAAGGAATTCGTCTTCGATCCTTCGGACGTGGTGACGATGATTCGCGGCAGACACGTGATTCACTTCGGTGGTGAATTTGCCTTCTATCGTGACGACACCACCACCTGGGGCAACATCAACGCCGGAACCCTGCAGTTCTCCGGCGTCTATACCGAGAATTGGACAGTCAATCCCGAGACGGGCGTGGCCTCAGCCAACAGTAAGTCCGGCGAAGAATATGCTGACTTCCTTCTCGGCTACGCTCAGAACTGGAACGCCAGCGTCTCACCCGAATACGGTGTGCGTCTGAAGAAGCCCCAGATGTTCGTTCAGGATGATTGGAAGATCAAACCGAACCTGACCATCAACGTTGGCCTGCGTTACGAAATCAGCCACGGGTATAACGAGGTCACCGGCAACATGGATAGCTTCGATCCCACGGTGATCAACCCGGCAACCAACACCCTGGGCGCCTATTGGTATGGAGAAACCCACGCCAACGGTCGAACCTCTCTCAACGCAAACGTGTTCAGCACTGTTCTTCCGAGAGCTGGATTCTCCTGGCTTGTGCATCCAAACACCACGTTGCGCGGCGGCTTTGGACTCTACTCCTACAACTGGAGCACGGATAACTACGGCGGCGCTACCAACGCGGGCTTAGGTCAATCTGTCTCTTCCTCCGGAAGTTTTAACGACTCATCGAACGGAATCTATCCAACGACCAAGTTCGATGGGGCCGGAACGCTCTTTCCCTTGGGCGGAGGCGCAATGACGCCGCTGCCCTATACAGGCGCTTCCCAGGACCCGGCCAGGTTCAACGGGCAGAACGCCGGTTACATCGGCTATCACACCCCGATTCCGAAGATCTATCAATGGAATCTCGGTATGGAGTGGCAGTTGAGCACGAACACCGTGGCAACGATGAGCTATGTTGGCAGCCACGGGCTTAATCTCACCTTCCCCACCAATATTAATGCGGCCCCTTTAGACCAGCTTTCGTCCAGCGATCTCTCCGGATGCGGCACCGGGTCAACGCTCAACTGCGTCGCTGCGTATCCGAATTATAAGCAGATCACCGGGAACATCTACCAGGCGATCTCAAACTACAACGGGCTGCAGGTCACCATCACCAAGCGCCTGCAACACGGAATCAGCTTCAGCGCGAACTACACCTGGTCGCACTTCCTCGATGAGCAGGATTCGTCTGGATGGGGAACGCACGCCGGGCCTCAGCCCTATCAATATGCAAGCTTCTTGACCGCCGATTATTCTGGCAAGAATTACGGAAATTCAAACTTCGACGTCCGCAACGCCTTCAAAGGGTTTGTGGTCTATCAACTGCCGTTCGGCAAAGGCAGGGCGTTTCTAAACAAGAATTGGTTCGAGGATGTAACGGTCGGTGGTTGGCAGATTTCCGCCACCGTCATCGTATCCGCAGGAAACCCATTCCAGGTGCTCGCAACCGACTGTACCTATCAGCAGTCTTGCCCGGGAACGCAGTTTCCCAGCTTCTCTGGACTGTCGTCGCGGCCCGCGCATCGAGGCATCGCAGAGTGGTATAACCCAGCCGCATTCATCAATCCTGGAAACGGAAACTTCGGCAACGCGGGTAGAAACCCCCTGGTCGGCCCCGGATTCAACACCGTGAATATCTCGGCCCTCAAGGAATTTCACCTGCCCTGGGAGCGGATGGCCTTTTCCATTCGCTGCGACGCGTCCAACGCTTTCAACCACCCTGCTTTCAGCCCGCCGCAGGGTCAACTCGCAGGAGATAGCGGCCCAGGCACGGAATACACCTCCACCAGCAACGGAGGAAACCAGATTACCGGGGTTCAGATTGGCGGAAGGACGCTGCAACTGGGGGCTCGCCTTTCGTTCTAACGAAGTTTGACCGTAGTACCTCCTTTGAGGCGGCGAGACCCTTCGCCGTCTCTTTTTTCTGGAGCAAGCCCGGTGCCCTTAAGTCGTCCGTGGCGGCGCTCCACTTGACTCCCTCACAACCAGTTGAGGTTCCACGCGGATCGTGGATGGCAGATCTTCCTGTGCCATTCTCCGCAGCAGCGCCGCGGCCGCCGTCCTTCCCATCAGTTTCAATGGTTGCCGGATCGTCGTAAGACTGGGCAAGCGATACGCAGCAGATTGAATGTCATCGAATCCCACGATCGAAACATCACTGTGGCACGTGATACCCATAGTCGTGCAGCGCGCGAATACTGCCCATCGCCGAGATGTCGTTGAAGCAGAGAATCGCAGTAAATTTTCGGTTGCTCCTCAGCAGATCATGGATCCCCGGATAGCCAGTCTCCGGGGACGTTGAGTCCTTCGTCAGCTGAATCATCAAGCGTTCATCGATCGCCAGGCCCAACTCTCTTGCCACCTTCATCGTCGCAGACCAGCGAATCTCAGTATCCGCACTCATCTGGTGGCCTTTCATGTAGACAATGCTGCGGTGCCCGAGATCGTACAGATGCCGCAGCGCCAGTCGTGCAGCGTGCTCATGATCGAGCACCACGTTCGTAACATCCGGCAGCGTCGAGTGGCCCGCGATCAGCACCACTGGCAAAGGCGGCGGGCGGGTGAGCTTCGTATCGATCGCCAGAATTCCGTCAACGCCGCGCACCTGGAGTAATGCGGAGTATTCCTCGATCAGGTTCTCCATGTGGCGATGATGCGCCGTGAAATAAAAGTAACCCTCCTCCATCAGCAAGTCGCCGATCCCGGAAAGGATTTGCGAGTGATATCCGTCGCCCAGCACAGGGAGAAGGATCCCAACGCTGCGCATGGATTTGCCCAGCAGCGATCGCGCAATCATATTCGGCTTGTAATTGAATTCGATCGCTGCTGCACGAATCCGCTCGCGTGTCCCCTCGGGAATCGAACGTCCTGGCGCGTCGTTGAGCACATACGATATGGTCGACGGACTCAAGTGCAGGTGCGCGGCAAGATCTTTGAGGCCGACCCGGTGAGGGCGAGCTTTCATTGTGGCCGTCGAGTCGTTTGCTTGAGCTTCTCGCATCGAGGCACCGCCACGACGATTCCGTTAGCTTTCGGCCGTTGTTCCTGCTAGCCGCAGATTCAGAATTAACTCAGATCCACGTCACTACTTATAGATACCTGCGGAGTTTCACTCTCATTCCCCGATGCAACCGTGGTTTCGTGTCCTGTGTTCCCCTCGTCCATTTAGATTTTCAGAGTGGGAACTCCCCAGCAATATCCACTTATGTCGTTCTTATGCTGACCACCAGCAAGGGACGAAGAGAAACCCTCGCCAGGATCTCGCGTGATCGCTTCGGGTCAGCCTCTTGCCGCAACTTGATGATGATGATGATCGTAAGCCGGAAAGCCAATCTCGTTCGGGAGGAACACAACGGAGCGATGTCGACGATCCTTCGCTTGATCGCCACAATCCACAGCGCTAAATCCTTCCACTTGCTTGGAACTCCGATGCACTCATCGAGCGGCGGCGCACCTGCCCCACGAGCGTCCAGGTCACCGACCTCGATCTAGGCGAGTACTACTCCCTCACCGCCTTTACGCTTGGCTACGACTATGGGTGTAGCCTCGCCATCTCCACGAACATTCACTGGTTCGTCGTCGGCAAGGCCATGCTGAAGAATGGTTCCGTGCTCAGTTGCGGCATTCTCGTAAGGCTGCGCGGGGCATTGGCTACTGAAGGTCCAAAAACCAAAATCCCGCCCCTTCGCGCAAAGGGCGCGCGATACGGACGGGTATTTGGTCGCTGAGTTTACTTCTTGGGTCGCGACTCCGGCGGCACAAGACCTGCGAGGCGGTAGTACACAACGAGCTGGCCGTAGTGTTCCCCGCTATGTTCGATGATGCCGTAGGCCATGTCGACAACGCGCGATTTCTGCCCGGGGAAATACTCAAACTCCGTCGTCATGCCTTTCTCGCCTTGCGCCTGGATAGCGGCTGCGCCATCGGCGAAGGATTTCTTGACGAACGCAACGATGTCGGCCTTGGTTTTGTATTGGTCGCGTTTCGGATCTCCCACGGGAAGCTTCTGCCCCGTCACCGTATTGGTGAAGTAGTAGCAAGAACCCGCCGCGTGCAGCAACTGCTCGGCGAAACTCCGCTCGGAGGGTGTCGCCTTGAAGTCATATTTGTCCTCGGGAAAATCTTCGGCCATTGCGGTGAGCTTGCGGCCGATGTCATTCCAGGAATCGAGCACGACTTTCGATTCCGGATCGGCGGGTTTGGGTGCATCTTTCTTCATTGTGTCCTGGGCATGGGCGGAAAATGCAAATGCTAGCAGGACGCTAGCGACCAACGGTAGTCTTTTCATTTCTTTCTCCAGGATTGAGTTTCGCGAATCAAATTTTCAGATTCTTATTTCGCCTGCGCCAGCTCTGCAACAACGGCTTCAATTTTATCGAGTGTCTCAACCCAGCCATAGAATTGACCGCTCTCTTTTGCGCTCGCCATGGGTTCATTTCCGATGTAAGTAAGTTTCGTCTGGCCATTTCCGAGATCCTCAAAGAGGGTCACGTCGTACGCACCGTCGATAGCCTCTTCCATTCCTAATTCCGCAGGATCGATCTTGTTTCCTGCCGAGTCGGAAAAGTACATGGAGGAGACGATCTTCTCGTGCAGAACAATCTCGTGGTATTCGATCGCATTCCAGCCCTCGTACCCATCCGGCGTCTTCATGCAGAGGAGAGACTTTCCTCCAACGCGAACATCCATCTGGCAAGCGGGGCAGCTAAAGCCTTTGGGCCCCCACCACTGCATGACGTATTGGGGGTCGGTCCACGCCTTCCAGACCAGCTCGGGTGGGGCATCAAAAACTTTTGTAACGACCATCCGCTCAACTTCGCTCACCATGTTTTCTGCCATCTCTGGCCTCCTCTTTCTTCATTTGATTGACAACTACTTCGAGTTTGTCGAAGCTCTCTTCCCAGAATCGGCGATAGCTGATGGTCCAGTCGCTGACCGCCTTAATCGCCTCGGGCCTGAGCGTGCACACACTCTCTCGTCCACGCTTCGTCTTGACTACAATTCGCGCCCGTACCAGGGTCGCGATATGTTTCGAAATCATCTGCTGCGAGAGTGAAAACGGTTCCGTCAATCCGTGCACAGAGGCAGGCCCGTGGGAGAGTCGTTCGATCATTGCCCGGCGGGTTGGATCGGATAAAGCCGCAAAGGTTGTGTTCAATTGATCCACAACCGAATGGTAGTGGATTGTCGGTGAATGTCAACTGCTAATTTTGCGATTCGTGGTTTGTGGTGAGGAGCTTGATGTAGGGGTAGTCAGCGGCAGGCGGGGTAGGGGGTGGTGAAGGTGGGGGCTCCGCAGGTCAGGTACCAGGCGGAGAGGAAGAGGAGGGCGAGGATGGGGGCGGTCCAGAAGAAGAGTTGCATGGGGAGGGTGGCGGTGAGGGGCTGATGGGCGTCTGGATTGGTGCGGATGGGAAGGAGAAAGATGAGGCCGCTGAGCAGGCAGAGGGCGGCGGCCACGGCGAGGCGGGCTAGCGCGAGGAGGAGGCGGTCCTGCCAATGGAGGCCGGGGATGAAGAAGGCGCTGAGGGCTGTCCAGTAGAGGGCGAGGAGGCTGGCGAAGAAGGTGGCGGCTTTGGCGAGCTCGAGCATGCGGGAGGCTCCCCTACGCCCATTTTGGAACACTTAATCTAACGTGTCGAGGAAGGAACGGAGAAGGGTTTTGGGATTGTTCTGGTGGGGGCCGCGTGCTACTTTTTAGCAAAAGTACGGCCGAGGGAAGACGAATCACAAGGAAGCGCCGAATGCAGAAAAAATCGGATGGGTATATGCGAAGATTCCCGAAGCCGATTTAGGTGGCGACCTTAGTGACTATAGGTTATAGAACTTTTGGTCATGGGTAGTACAACCTTTGGGCTCTTGCGCTGGCACCATAGGTGGATAAGAATCATGCGCATGGTGAACGCACATGAAGACCAAAACAGTTGGATCTAGATGGGTCGGAGCGGGAGTGCTGGGACTGGTCAGCTTGTTTGGACTAGTCGGATGCCGGCATTCGGGTGTTCGGGATACCGTAGCCATGGCGACGGCCCCGGACTTTCAAGAGATTCATGTGAACCAGGACTGCCTGATTCTTCAGGATCAGGTGGATGGCGTGGTTGGAGTCAGCGTACCGGAGGGCAAGCCAGTAGGCGGCGGTGCACCGGGTGCGGGTGGCGAGCGGTCCGTCGCGCAGTTGGATTTGACGGTGTGCCACCTGGACAGCCAGTTGACGGCGAACCGCGTGAAGGCCGAGAGCGTGAACGGGGCGGTGCAGCGGAGCGTGGTGGTAGTCAAGGAAAAGGACTACCTGATGAAGAATGAGTTCGAGCGGCCGGTGGTGTTTGTGGTGGAACAGCCGGTGCCGGCGGGATGGGAGATTGCGTCGGAGCCGGGGCCGGACAAGATGTTGGGAAATGTGGCGTTGTTCAAGGCGGTAGCACTGCCGGGCCAGATGGTGCGGTTGCATGCGGGCCAGCAACATACGATTCCGTTGGCTGAGTAGTCGGCGGGGTAAGGGTTTGTCGCAAAGGACGCCATGGCGGCGTCCTTTGCGGTTTAAGGCTCGCGAGGGGAAGAAGCGGATTTCCTGAGGGAATGACAGAAAGAAAGGCAGCGGCAGGAGCATTGGTAAAGGCTTCCGGGTTGGGCCGCTGCGGGGTGAGGAGCTACGTCCAATAGGATGAGGTGAATCGATGAGCGTCCCCCAGTATCGGCCTGCGCGGCTGTTTGTATCGGCGAAGCAACGGAGTTTTGCGCCGGTGATTTCCGAGACGCCGGCGCTGCCGGTGATTGATTGGAGCGCGGTGGGGCAGGTTGCACCTACGTTGATGAGTGCGAGTGGGACTGGGCTGCCGAATGGCGGATGTGGTGGTGATTACCTGGGAGGATGCGGAGTGGGCGGCGATGCAGCATGTGTTCTGCGCTAGCGGGGCGGCGATGCCTTATTCGGATCGGAATTCGGGGAGCTGGGGTGGGTGGACGAAGTATGCAGTGGGGATGCCTGGTTCCAGCACGCAAAAAAAGGGCGGCGGGGACTCCGGTGCTAACTCGGCGGAGGGGTGGAGCTTTTGGGGGGAGTGGAGGTTGGTAGAGGTTGGGGGGAAGAGGGTGCTGCTGTGGAAGTCGAATACGCATTTGGATTTTCCGGGGCAGGCGCATCTGACGGCGATGATGCAGATGTTGTTGCGGGAGGTGAAGCCTAGCTTGGTGATGTCGATTGGGACCGCGGGCGGGGCGATGGTGGGGGATCATGTGGGGACGGTGCGGGCGGTGAGCGCGGGGACGCTGTATGAGTCGGGGAAGGCGCAGGGGAGTTGGCCGGAGTATGCGAATGGGTGGTCGGCTGGGGGGACGGTGCTGCATAAGGCGGGGTTTGCTGGCTTGCTGATGCCGGTTCCTACTACGGAGGGGGATCTGCAGGGACTGTGCTCGCAGTTCAATTCCTACTATGGGTCGAGTTACTCAATCTTTGAGCTGGATCCGGATGGGTTGGCCAGCGGGGATACGCAACCGAAGTTTTTTGATGAGACGGGGGGTGGGACTTCGTTGCTGACTACGCCTACGTTTGTGGTGGGGACGACTGCGGGGACGTACGGTAGCTATGCTTGCATCGAGATGGATGATGCCGTGCTGGGCGACGTTTGCAAGGCGGCGGGAGTGGCGTTCGGGTTCGTGAGGAATGTGTCGGACCCGGTGCAGAGTGCGGCGCTGCCGGCGGAAGTGCAGGGGAGTTGGGGGAGCGCGGTGTATGACGCGTATGGGTTTTATACGAGCTTCAATGGGGCGCTGGCTGCGTGGGCCGCGCTGGTGGGGTAGCGGGCGGAGATAGGCGGGGACGGTCGCGCTCTCGCGCGATACCCACCGTAGCGACAAGAAGCCGTCGCGAAGATGGGGCACCCGGTTTGGTGGTGGGTTAGAGGATGAGACTGCGGGCGTTGTTCCCAGGTCCCAAAAACGGGATGTGGGGCACCCAGTTTGAGGGTGGGCTAGGGGATGAGGCTGCGGAGGAATTGTTCGAGGAGGTTGGCGGCTACGGCGGAGCGGTAGCGGGCGGTGGAGCGGATGTCGTCGATGGGGAGGGATTCGGAGGCGAGGGCGGCGCGGGCGAGGCGGAGGGTGGTGGGGAACTCGGAGGGCGCGAGCGAGGCGTTGGTGAGGGCGGCTTCGGTGGCGTGGAGGCGAATGGGGCGGTCGGCTAAGCTCGCGGCGGCAATACGAACTTCCTGAAGGGTTTGGTTTTCCAGGGCGGCTACGGCGGCGAGCGCGGTTTTGGAGATGGCTTGCGCGTTGCGGGTGCCTACCTTGCGGATGAAGTGCTGGTGGCGGGCGAAGGCTCGGGGGACGGTGATGCTGTGGACGAGCTCGTCGGGCTGGAGGGCGGTGCGCTTGTAGGCGAGGTGGAAGTCGCTGTAGGGGAGGATGCGGGTGGTGGTGGAGGAGATGAGGGTGACGGTGGCGTCGTAGACCAGGAGTGCGGGTGGGGTGTCGGCTGCGGGGGAGGCGTTGGCGAGGTTGCCGCCGAGGGTGGCGCGGTTCTGGTTGGCGATGGAGCCGGTCCAGGAGGCGGATTGGGTGAGGAGGGGAAGGTCGCGGGCGATGGTGGAGTTGCGGCGGATGTCGGTGAAGGTGGCGTTGGCGCCGATGGTGATGGAGGCGTCGGTGGCGTGGATGAAGCGGAGTTCGGGGAGGTGGTTGATGGAGAGGAGAGATTTTTGGCTGAGGCGGCCGGCGGCGAGGGCGACCATGAGCTCGGTGCCTCCGGCGATGGGGGTGTGGCGGCCGGGGTCTTGGGCGAGGAGGGTGAGGGCCTCGACGAGGGTGGGTGGAGCTGTGAAGGCGTACTGGGTGGGGTCACTGTGCATAAGGGGAGAGTGTTGAGGAAAAAGTGTAGAGCGCGGAGAGGGCTTGCCGCAAGGGTTAAAGCCATTTATTCACTCGGGAGCGGGGCGGAAGCGAAAGCATCGGGTTACGAGCGTTGGGCAGATCAGCGGAAGGCGAGGGGAATGGCAGGGGCAAGGGCAACAGCAACGACAACGACTAATACAGGGGTCCTTCGCTGCGCTCAGGATGACGGCGAAAAACAATCAACGACCGCGACAACCGCAACGGCAAAAAGAAGAAGCAGATTCCCAAAGGGAATGACAGAAAGAAAGGCGAGAGCAAGAGTGGATCCTCCGCCTGGCCACCCCGGCAACCCAAGAACGCTCGCCGGAGACCCCGGTGTGGCGAAGGATGACAGGCTCATGGGGCTGAGGGTTTAGATTGTTTGGCCGCGGCAGCTTGCTTTACCGATTCGAAGATGCGCATGTAGCCGGTGCAGCGGCAGAGGTTGCCGGCGAGGCCTTCGTGGATTTCGGCGTCGGTGGGATTGGGGTGTTGGGTTAAGAGATGGTGCGTGGCGAGGATCATTCCGGGCGTGCAGATGCCGCATTGGGCTCCGCCTTGGACTAAGAAACACTGTTGAATTGGGTGGAGGTGCGCGGCGTTGGGGGCTAGGCCTTCGATGGTGATTAGGATGGCGTTGTCGGCCTGGAGGGCGGGGATTAGGCAGGAGTTGGCTAGCTCTCCATTGAAGAGGATGGCGCAGGCTCCGCACTCGCCTTCGCCGCAGCCTTCTTTGGTGCCGGTTAGATGGAGGTCTTCGCGGAGGACGTCGAGGAGACGCTTCATGGGCGGGACGGTTAAGGTCGTTGGCGTGTTGTTGATGGTGAGGTGGATGGTGGTCATTGGGGTCTCATTGGTAACAACACGCTCAGCCGGTGAAGGGTACTCAGAATTGTCAGGGGCACGAATACGATCAGCAAAATGACGATAGTGATGAGCGCTTGCGTGTCGCTGTAGCTGGGCCGCAATCTCTGACCGAAGCGGACTGACATCTGCCTCAGGCGGCGATTGAAAAGGTTTAGGAACAGAAATGTGGTGCCTGCGACGAGATAGATCTCAAATAGCAATTGGAATGTGGCGTCGCTCATGCGCTCACCTCTGGAGTTTCTACGCGGGTCGCTGGGTCGATGGTGGGGTTTAGGTCTTCGGTGCCACCGTGGGGGTGGGGGTGGAAGGCGGTTAGGCGTTCGAAGATGTCTTCGGGGAGGAGGGGGATGTTGTTGAAGGCGATGCCGGTGGCGTCTTCGATGGCGTTTAGGATTGCCGGGGCGGGGCCGTCCATGGGGAGTTCGCCGATGCCTTTGGCGCCGCCAGGGCCGTGGATGCTGGGGACTTCTTCGAAGTGGACGTGGATGGCGGGGAGGTCCGCGCTGGTGGGCATGATGTAGTTGGTCATCTGGTTGTTCATCAGGTGGCCGTCCTTGTAGACACATTTTTCGTAGAGGGCGTAGCCGATGCCTTGCGCGATGCCGCCTTCGATCTGGCCGCGGGCGAGGATGGGGTGGAGGACGCGGCCCACTTCTTGCAGCGCGTCGAAGCGGGTGACCTGGGCCTGGTAGGTGTCGAGGTCTACGGCTACTTCGGCTACGTAGACGGCCCAGGCGTAGCCGGGGTAGGCGTCGCCGCGATAGAGGTCGTCGTCCCAGAAGATTCTTGCTGGAGGTTCGTAGCGGACGGAGGCTCTTAGTTGGGGGTGATGGGCTAGATAGGATTTTGCTGCTGTGATGAATTGCTCGCGGGTGTGGGGTGTGGGGAGCTGTGCTTCGTTGCGGAGGGTATGGAGGATTTCTAGCGAGGCTCGTTCTACTAGCTTGCCTACGATCATGGCCGTGCGGCTGGCTACGGTGGGACCGGAGTTGGGGACTACGGCTGTGTCGACTTCGTGGATGAGGATGTCGTCGTAGGGGAGGGCTAGGGTTTCGGCGGCGACTTGGCTGAGGATCGTGTTGGTGCCTTGGCCGAACTCGGTGGAGCTGACAAGGATTTGGGGGCGGCCGTTGGGGAGGATGTCGAGGTGGACTAGCGAGTTGAGGCGGCGCTCGCCGGAGCCGGTGAAGCCGGTGCCGTGCATGAAGGCGGCGAAGCCTACTCCTCGTTTGATTTGGGAGGTTGGGTTGGAGGCGGCGAAGGCTTCGCGCTTCGCGTGGTAGTCGGAGTCGGCTAAGGCGCGGGTTAGTAAGTGCTGCATGTCTACAGGTTCGTGGAGGAGTTGGCCGGTGGCGGTGGTGTCTCCGGTGGCGAGGAAGTTGCGGCGGCGAAATTCTTCGGGGGTGAGGTTGAGGACGCGGGCTATTTTGTCCATGTGGCGCTCGAGGGCGAAGAGGGATTGCGGGGCGCCGAAGCCCCGGAAGGCGCCGTGGGGTGGGATGTTGGTGGCCATGGCCTTGGAACGGACTCGGAGGGCTGGCCACTTGTAGGGGCCGGGGGCGTGGATGGTTGCGCGGGAGAGGACGACGGGGGAGAGGGTGGCGTAGGCGCCGCCGTCGAGGGCTATGTCGATGGTGCCGGCGAGGAGTTTGCCGTCGCGGGAGACGGCGGTGCGGAGGCGGGTGCGGGAGGGGTGGCGCTTGGTGGTGGCGGCCATGTCTTCGCCGCGGTCGTAGATGATTTTTACGGGGTGGCCGGACTTCATGGCGAGGAGGGCGGCGTGCGAGCCGATGACCGAGGGGAAGTCTTCTTTGCCGCCGAAGGCTCCGCCGGTTTCTACCTGAATGACGCGGCACTTATCTTCGGGGAGATTGAAGACGAGGGTGAGGGCGTGGACGAGGTAGTAAGGACATTGCATGGAGCCGCGGACGGTTACGGCCTCGATGGCGCCGGTGGGAGAGCGATGGCACTCGGCGATGACGCCGTTGGGTTCGATGTAGAGCTGCTCCTGGGCGCCGGTGGTGTACTCGTCGTAAACGATGTGGTCGGCGGCTTCGAAGGCGGCGGCGATGGCGTCTTCTGTGGCGTCGGCCTCGCCGGAGTACATCTGATATTGCTTGAAGCGGTTGGCGGTGCCGCCGTGGGTGGAGCCGGGCCAGATGATGTTGGCGGTGTCGCTGGGATCTTTGTCGAAGGCTTCGGCCGCGGCTTCGGAGGCTTCGATGGTGAAGATGCCGGGGAGCTCGTCGTAGGTGATGGTGATGGCGGCCTTGGCGGCCAGGAGGGCGGACTTGTCGGGGTGGGCGAGGAGGAGGATGGGTTCGGCTACGTGGTTGATTTCTTGCGCTGCGAGGCAGGGGTGGTCTTTGGTGAGGTGGACGATGGTGTTTTCGCCGGGGATGTCGGCGGCGCGGACGATGGCGTACTGAGACCAGTCGATGTGGGGAGCGAAGGTAATTTCGCGGATGCGGCCGCGGGCGATGGTGGAGCGGATGGTGGCGCCGTGCCACATGTCGGGGAGGGTTTGGTCGTCGATGTACTGGGCGGCGCCGAGGACCTTGGCGCGGCCTTCCTTGCGCGGGGGAGAGGTGCCGATGATGGGATCGCCGTGGGACATAGACCTCGAGCGCGCGGGGTTTGGGGTATCCGATGAGGATACGACGAGCGGGCCGTGCGAGGCCAATCCGGAATGGCGATCAGGTGATCATGAATCGAGGTGAAGGTGGGACAGGCAGGACGCTGGCCGAGAAGGGACGGATGTAGACTTTCGCTTATGCTGAACCCCCCGGACTGGCCTGACGAGCTTGACGCGTTGCGTGCGGCGGCGCAGCATCATGTGCTGCTGTTTGAGAATGAGTTCGTGCGCGTGCTGGACGCGAGGATTCCGCCGGGGCAAACGGTTCCGCTTCACACGCATCGATGGCCGAGCACGCTGTACATCCTTACCTGGAGTGATTTCGTGCGGCGGGATCGCGAGGGATTCACCGTAGTGGATAGTCGAACGCTGGGAAAGGTCTCTGTGGGGAGTGCGGTGTGGTCGGGACCGTTGCCGCCGCATACGCTGGAGAACGTCGGCGGGGCAGAGTTGAGAGTGATCAGCGTTGAGTTGAAGTGCGCGGAGTAGGGGCCGAAGGCGCGTGGAAAGAAAAACGGCTGCCCGGTTGGGCAGCCGTTTTGATGTTGTGGGTTGGTGAGGGTTAGCGATGTCCGCCGCCGCCGTGGCCGCCGCCACCGCCAGCAGCATGGTAACCACCGCCGCCACCGCCGTGATAGCCACCGCCAGCGTATCCGCCGCCATGATAGCCGCCACCTGCGTAGCCGCCATGGTAGCCGGCGCCGCCGTATCCGCCGTGGTAGCCATAGCCACCGCGATAGCCATAGCCACCGCGATAGTAGCCGCCGCGATAGCCGCCCCAGCCGTGATTCCAGCCCCAGCCGTACCAGGGACCTACGCCGAGGAAGATTCCGTTATAGAACCATTGCGAGCCGTAGTAGCCGTAGGGAGCGCAGGCGTAGGGCGCGTAATTGTAATAGCCCCACTGACAGGCGGGTGGGCCGGCAACGTAACCGTCGGGATAACCGCCGCCGACGCCTATGCCGACGGAAACCTGGGCTTGCGCCGCGGGCGTCGATGCGACTGAAAGTCCAAATCCAAGAACTGCGAGAAGTGCAAAATATTTGAGATTGCGCATGTGTTGCTCCTGACTGGCCCTGCCCGAACGCTCTGATTATTTGATGCTGGCCAAGGGAAACGGGGCGCTTGGGACCGTCGCCGTTTCCTGTTGTATGAAACACGGGTTTTGCGAAAAAGTGTCGCGGAATTGGATGTGATTGGTGGGACGGGGGTTAGCGGGATTCCGGGACGGGCTTACTGGGCGCTTTGGAATTCAGGGTAAATCTGCTGGGCGGCGCGGTAGGCCGCGCGACCGAGAATTCCTGCGTAGGTGGGAAAGGAGAGCGGAACCTTGGCCAGGCTGTCCACGCGCATCCCTGCGGCGATGGCGATTGCGACCACCTGGACGATCTCGACGGCGCGTTCGCCAACGACGTGGCAGCCTAGGATTGTTCCTTTGCTGCGGTCGACGACGAGCTTGCAGAAACCAATCGTGCGGCCGTCAATGATTGTCCGCACGGTCTCATCGAAACTCACTTTCGTAACGATCACGTCATGGGTGAGACGAGCTTTGGCTTCGGTGAGGCCGACCTGCGCATATTCGGGTTCGGTAAAGCTGCCGATTGGGCTGGTTTGCTCCCAGAGGGGCATGGTCCTGCCGCGAACCGCGTTGGTTGCTGCTACGAAACCATCATGGGTTGCTTGGGGCACAAGCATCAGGCGGCCAGTGATGTCGCCGGCCGCAAAGACGCCCGGTGCGGAGGTTTGAAGAAATTCATCCACTTGCACATAGCTGCGAGGATTGGTTTCGACGCCCGCCGCCGGCAGGTTCAGACCCTTGGTATCTGCGACCCAGCCAACCGCAATGATGACGAGCGCGGCGTGGACACTATCGTGGACGCCGTCTTTGGAGAAGATCATCCGAACGCCGGCAGGTGTCTTTTCGAAGGAGTCAATGGCACCGAAGTTTTCGCGCACGATCATTCCTGATTCCCGGAAGGTGGCGGCGACTACGGCGGAGACGTCTTCGTCTTCGGTGGGGAGGATGCGCGGTCCTGCTTGAAAGAGATGCACCTGCGTGCCAAAGGCCTGGAAGATGGATGCGACCTGCACGCCGGTCGCACCGGCTCCAACGACGATCATCGAGGGAGGAATGGCAGTGAGGGCCCAGGCGTCGCTGTGGGTAGAGGTGTATTCGAAGCCGGGAATCGGGAGTTGCCGGCTCGTCCCACCGGCGCTGAGAATAATTTTGTTCGCTTGTAGCCTGAGCCCGGTCCCGGTCTCGACGGTGTTGGAATCAACGAAGCGGGCGACGCCGGAGTTTTCGAAGATGGTTACTCCCAAACGATCAAGTTGCTGTCGCGGCGTGGAGCGCTCGCATACATCTTCAACGATTTCGCGGACGCGTGCCAGCAGCCTGGGGTAATCAAGAATCGGCTCACTGACTGCGATGCCGTATCGGCCGAGATGTTGGGCTTCGCGGAGCAGCCGGGCGGCCTGGGCCAGGGCGCGAACGGGAATCGGGCCGTCATTCGCTGCCATCCCGCCCACCTCGTGTTGAGTGACCACAGCAGTACGAGCACCCAGCTCCGCGGCTCTGAGGGCTGCAGACAGGCCAGCTGGACCTGCGCCAATGATGAGGACGTCGAACTGATTCGTCATGGGACTCCGTCGGCGTACTCAGTATGACTCATGGAGCAGGGTGGGCGACAACGCGCGCTAGAGGGATTGGTCTTTCGTTTCGCGGATGAGAAGGAGGCCGCAGAAGGTGAGGACTGCGGAGAGAGTTACGTAATAGCCGACGTAGGGGAGGCCATAATTCTTCGCTAGCCAAGTCGCGATGTAGGGAGTGAGCGAGGCTCCGAGGATGCCGGCGATGCTGAAGGCTAGCGAGCTGCCGGTGTAGCGGACGGGGGTGGGGAAGAGCTCGGAGATGATGGTGCCGAGCGGGCCGTAGGTGAGGCCCATGAGGGTGAGGCCTACGGTCATCATGACGATGGCGCCGTGCATGCCGGAGGTGAACAAAGGGGCGAGGACGAATCCAAAGAGGGCGATGATGGCGGTGATGGCGAACATTACGCGGCGGCGGCCGTGTTCGGCGAGCCAGGCGGAGAGAGGGATGGCGAGTGCGAAGAAGACGATGCCGAGCAGTTGGATCAGCAAGAAGCTGGAACGGTTGTAATGCAGCGCGGTGGTGCCCCAGGAGAGGGCGAAGACGATCATGAGGTAGAAGAGGACGAAGGTGGCAAGGGAGACGAGGATGCCTCCGATGAGTACGCGGGTGTGGTTGCGGAAGACGGTGACGATGGGGACGGCGACTTGCTCGGAGCGGCGGGCGAGTTCGGCGAAGACGGGGGTTTCGGTGATGGTGAGGCGGACCCAGAGGCCGAGGAGAACGAGGACGGAGGAGGCTAGGAAGGGGAGACGCCAGCCGTAGTTGAAGAATTGCTTGTCGGTGAGGAAGTGCGAGAGCAGAAGGAAGGTTCCGCTGGAGAGAGCGAAGCCGATGGGCGCGCCTAGCTGGGGGAACATGCCGTAGAGGGCGCGCTTGTTTGGCGGGGCGTTTTCTACGGCGAGGAGGACGGCGCCACCCCATTCGCCTCCAAGGCCGATGCCCTGGCCGAAGCGGCAGAGGGCTAGCAGGAGCGGGGCGAGGATGCCGAGGGTGGCGTAGCCGGGGAGGACTCCGATGATGAAGGTGGAGAGGCCCATGGTGGCGAGGGCCAGGACCAGGGTGCGCTTGCGGCCGATGCGATCGCCGAAGTGTCCGAAGAGGGTGGAACCGATGGGGCGGGCGATGAAGGCGACGGCGAAGGTGGCGAGGGAGGCTAGGGTGGAGGTGGTGGGGTCGGCGTTGGGGAAGAAGAGTTTGGGAAAGACGAGGACGGCGGCCGTGGCGTAGATGTAGAAGTCGAAGAACTCTACGGAGGTGCCGACGAGGGAGGCGAAGAGGACCTGGCGGGTGGTGTTGATTTGCTTGTGCGGCATTGGGAGATTGGATGGGGAGGTGGGCACGAGGTTGAATTGTATTTTAATTTTGGGGGATGTGGGCGCGCGGGCGGGCTGTTCGCTAAGCTCGGGATGAGGCGAAGAGCGAGCAACGGCAAGGGCTTTGACGCAAAGGACGCAATGTTAAGCGACATTTCCCGTCGTGAAGCGAGCCAGGGGAGAGGAAGAAGCAGATTCCCGGAGGGAATGACAGAAAGAAAGGCACAGGCAAATGCAGCCGCAACTGCAACTGTAACCGCCAATACCGGGGTCTCTCCGCTGCGCATCCCAGAGACAAGTGCCTGATGCTCCGGTCGAGATGACGGAAGTAAGGTGACTGAGGTGGGGTGAACGGCGGGTGCCGTGGAGTGGAGGGTTAGGGCTGGGAGTAGTAGCCGTTGCGGGTGAGGGCCTGGAGCTTGGGGTTGGAGAGCTTGATGTCGAGGGTGTGGAACTCGTTGGGCTGGGTGGAGGGTGCGGGGTCGATGGCGAGGGTATAGAAGGCGCTGAGGTCGTCGAAGGCCTTGTTGAGAGAGACTGGGATGAGGTCGTTTCCGAAGAGGACGCGACCGCCGGACTGGGTGACGAGGACTTGCAGGCTTAGATTGGCCGGGGATGCTTTGGAGGGGTCGGTGAGGGGCTTCGCAAAGTTCTGGTAGTACTCGGCGGCGCCGGTACCTACTCCGGCGAGGCCGAGGGGGTAGATGCTGTACATGGTGATGCGAGCCTGGCGAAGGCCGGTGTTGAGCTTGATGACGGTGTCGAGGGTCTGCTGCTGCTGACCGGGGGTGAGGATGTTGCGCGGGCCGGCGAGGAGCGCCCAGCCGGGGCTGACCCAGAGGATGAGCTTGCGGCCGGGACGTGTCTTCTCGGTGGCGATCAAGGTATCGAGAGCATCGAGGGAGAGGCTGAGGCGCTGGGCGCCGCCATATTGAGCGCCGTCCTGGAGGATGCGGAAGCCTTGCTGCTGCTTGTCGATGGCAGCGGAGAGGGCATTGCCATCGATGGAAGGCTGGGTTTGCATCTCAAGGCCCTTCTCGGTGAAGAAGCCGAGGGTGACGGGGTGGTTGAGGTTGCCGTTGTTCTGCTTGAGGAACTGCTGGATGCCCTGGCGGGCGAAGGTGACTTTGTCGAAGGGAGTGTTGACCTGGTCGAGGATGATGATGACGTTGGTGGAGGCGTCGACCTGACCGGCGGGGACGTCGGCGAGGTTGTGCTGGTGGAAGACGAGAAGCTTGGCGGGCTGGCCGTTGTCTAGGACGGTGAAGTCCTGCTGTTGCAGGTTGGGGACGGGCTTGTTGGACTTGGTGACGACGACGTCGAGAACGATGGGTTGTTTCGCAGGAGCAGCGGAAGGGGCAGGCTGCTGGGCGAGGGAAGCGAGGGGGAGAGACAGAAGGAGGGCAATGGGAAGAGGGGCCAGGGTCTTGTGCATGAGGTCGAGCTCCTAAATCTTGAGTCCCAAGGATAGCGCGTTGGGCTCGGGGCGTGGGGCTAGAAGTGGCGGAGGCGCGGTGGGGCTTCGGTGTCGGCGCGGGGCGGGACTTCGGTGGGGCGGGGGGAGGCTGGCTTCTCCATGGTCTTTTCGATGGAGCGGCTGACGAGGTCGCGGGAGCCTAGGCCGATGGCAAGCGAGAGGGTGAGGACGATGCCGCCGAAGAGGATGCCGAAGGCGAGCTCGACGACGCCGCCGCCGATGTTGAGGTGGTCGAGGGCCATGGCGGCGGTGAGCACGAGGACGAGCCACTTGATGCCGAGGGAGAGGAAGCGGGCGTATTGGAGTTGCGCGTTGACGGCTCCAATAAGGACGGAGCGGGCGAGGAAGCGGGCGACCAGGGTGCCGACGAGCAGGATGAGGATGGCTCCTGCGATGTGGGCGACGTAGGGAAGAAGGAAGATGGAATAGCGAGAGTCCTCGGCGTAGGAGGCGTCGAATGCGGAGATGCCGATGGCGATGCCGGCGAGGACGAAGAGCCAGAAGGTGGTGCGCTCGGCAAGGACGGTGGGGGAGTTGGAGGGTGACCACTCGGTGATGATGCCGGTGGAGCCGGGCGCTTCGCGGGAGGCGAGGCGTTCGTCGAAACGGAGGGCGATGAGCAGGCGGCGGACGAGAGCGGAGAGTCCCCAGCCGATGAGGGCGAAGACGACGACGGCGAGCAGGAAGGCGAGGATTCCAGGGAGGAAGCTGGCCAGCACGAGGACGATTCGATGGATGGACTGGCGAAGGGCGGCTGAGATTTGCTGTGCCATTTGGTGTCCCATAGATGCTAATTCCTTCCTGGAGAGTCGATCGTAGTGGGTAGTGGGTAGTGGTAGTGGTAGTGGGTAGTGAGTAGTCGTTAGGCCTTAGGGGTTGAAGCGGTCGGGCCAGCGCCAGCGGGAGACTATGTAGGACTTTTCGTTTTCGAAGGCGGCGGCGGTTAGCTGGATGGCGTGGTTGGCGCGGGCGGCGTCGTCTGCGACGAAGCGGAGGTAGGAGGCGACCCAGGCGAAGTAGAGAGGGGTCATGGCGCCGAGCAGGTGGCTGCGGTTGAGAGTGCGGAGATGGTAGGCAAGGGCAAAGTCGTAGACGATGCGGGCCCAGAGGTCGGGCTCCATGGTGAACGTGTCGGGCGAGAGGACCGATAGCTTCTTAAGGGCTAGACGCGACTGCGGCGGAAGGACGAGTGACCAGATCTCCTGGAGGTTGTCCTGGGCGATGCGGAAGGTCTCGATCATGGAGTGAATTTCGGGAGAGGCGGCGAGCTCGGCGATGGGCGGCGGATTGGAAGGTTGGACGGAGGGGGTATAGATGCCGCGCGCGCGCTGCCAGAAGGACGACTTGGTCTCGATGTCGTTGAAGAGGGAGCCGGCGATGGAGGTGAAGAGGGCGTTGAAGTCGGCCTGGGTCTGGGGTGGCGGCGGGGTGGGTGGAGCGGCATCGCCGGCGGAGACTTCGCGAACGGAGAAGCCGGCGGCGGCGGCTTCGGCGACCGGCCAGATCAGGGACGAGCCCTGGTTGAGGGCCATGAGGCGTTGGGTAGTGGAGCCGAGGCGTTGGGCGAGGCGGGCGGAGATGGCGGCGTCGATGGGGAGGGGAAAGTGAATGTCGGCGCCGAAGAGGGCGCGGGAGAGCGGGTAGAGGAGAGCGGAGTTGACGAGGGCGTCGTTGGGGCCGACGGCGAAGCGGGGAAGGACGAGGTCGAAGTTCTTGCTGCGCAGGCAGTCGATGAGGCTGCGGAGGAGGGTGGGGTCGAGGGCGTTGGGATGGGAGAGGGCGGCGGTGTCGCCACCGAGAAGGATGACGGCGCGGGCGTTGTGCTCGAGGGCCAGCTGGGCGGCGGAAGCGTAATCACCGGCGGCGAGGATCCAGCCTACGTCGGAGCGGGCGCTGGAGTAGGGGATGAGGTCGAGGGAGGGAAAGTCCGAGGGATTTTCGAGAGCGTGGGAGGAAGCGACGAGGACCGACTCGGTGGGGAAGGCGGTGGCGATAGCGTGGAGCGCGTGGGGTAGAGCGTCGGGTGCGAGCGCGGGCAGGCAGATGAGGAGTTCCGCGGTGGAGTGGCGGGCGGGCGCGGGAGCGGTGTCCGGGTGGGCGGAGGGCTGTGCGGCGTCGGCGGTGAGCGGGGTGGAGGACATGAGAGAAAGCGGCTACTGAGTATTTCGTGCTGAGACGATTATGCGCTGTTGCGTGCGATGGCGAGAAGACCTTCTAACGGGATGATGAGCCAGGTGGGGCGGTTGTTGAGTTCGTAGAGGAGTTCGTAGGAGGCTTTCTCGAGGAGAAGGGCGTTGAGAGTGGTGGCGGTGTTCTCAGGGAGCAGCGCGGGGTTGGTGGCGATGGTGGTGTTGTAGGCGTTGAGGAAGGCGGTGGTGACGGCAGTTTCCCAGGCGGAGGCCCAGGCGCTGAGGTTGTCGGCGTTGGCGGGTGTGCGCTCGACGGCGGTTTGGAGGGCTGTGCGGGCGGCGTAGCTGAAGCTGCGGAGCATGCCGGCTACGTCGCGGAGGGGAGACTGTTTCTTGCGGCGGTCGGCGAGGGAGCGGGCGGGCTCTCCTTCGAAGTCGATGAGGAGGAAGTCGGCGGCGGTTTTGGATTGGGTGCGGAGGATCTGGCCGAGGTGGTAGTCGCCGTGGATGCGAATGCGCTGGCCGAAGCGGGCGGGGTCGCCGTTGAGGGAGGCTACGCGGGCGAGGAGGTTGGCGCGGTGGGCGAGGAGTTCGGTGGCTAGAACCCGGGTCCGAGAATCCGGATTTGTGGCGGAGTTGAGGAAGGACTGTAGGGCGTCGAGGGCGGTGGTGACCTGGAGGTGAATGCGCTCGCGGTCGGTGGCGAGGTCTTCGGGAGTGGTGGGGACGGCGGCGAAGGCGGGGTTGTCGGTGGGGGTTGCTAACGCGAGGTGGAGTTCGGCCGTGCGCTGGCCGAGGAGGGCCGCGGCTTCGAGATAGGTGCCGGCGTGTTCGCGGATGGCGTTGGGAGTTGGTGTGGGGAGCGTGACGATTTCGGTGAAGAAGCGGTCGAGGTCGGTGAGGGTCCAGGCCCAGCCGTCGCCGATGTTGGGTGCGAAGGATTGGAGGAAGGCTAGGGTGGTGTTGTCGGAGGTCAGGTGGAGGTCTCCGAGGTAGGCGGGGATGTGGTCGAAGTGGGCGACCTCGGTGAGGAAGCGGCCAATTTCTACGTCGGGATTTTCGCCGGAGCCTTCCGCGGTGGAGGAGCCTTCAGCTCGGGAACCGCTGCGGACGCGGCGGAAGATTTTGAGGATGGCGAGGTCGTCGTAGAGGATGCTGGTGTTGGATTGCTCGGCGGAGGCGAGGCGGGAGGGGATGTCAGCGAGGCGGGTGGGGTCGAGTGTGGGGGAGCGGGCGGCGGTGATGTTGGGGGTGAGAGGTTGGGATGGTTCACCCACCTTAGTCGATGATGAAACTATCGGCGAAGATGGGGCGCCCAGATTGGTGGCGGCGTCGTTGGCGATGAGTTTGAGGAGGGCGGCGCGGAAGGTGGGGAGGGCGGAGGCGTCGATGAGTGCGGCGTTGTCGAGGGTGGTGATGATGGCGTTGGGCGTGGAGGTTTGGATGGCTGCTGCGTCGGCCTTGGTGGCTAGGGCGAGGGGGAGTTGATAGAGGTCGGTGGAGTTGTCGGTGTAGGTGATTTCTACGAGGGCGATGAGGGAGGCGGCGTCGATGGGGGTGGTGGAGGTGATGCGCGTGGAGCGGATGGTGCGGGACTTGCCGCCGAACCAGCGCTGCTTCGCGATGTAGGCGGGGAGGACGGTGTCGAGGTTGGAATGCTTGAGGAGGGACGCCAAGGTGGGAGCGGCGGGTCTCTCCACTGCGCTGCGTTCCGGTCGAGATGACAACGGTTGTGCAGAGGCCGCGGACTCCGGTCGAGATGACAACTGGTCCGCCAAGGGTGTGGGGATCCGGGCTTCCTGGAGGAGGTCGACGATGGGTTCGGGGGGACGCGCGGCGGCGGGTTGGAGCTCGAGCCAGAAGAAGCTGTAGGGGGCTAGCGTGATGGCGTAGGGGGTTTCGTCGACGATGGGGAAGGGGACGTAGCCTAGCATCTCTACGGGCTGGCGGCCGGCGTACTTGCTGAGGTCGAGCTGTACGGGCTGAGCAAAGCGGGAGAGGTTGGCTACGCAGAGGACTGTTTCGGAATGGCCATCTTCGCCTGTGTACTCGCGGATGTAGGCTAGGACTTTTCGGTTTTCGGGATGAAGGAATTCTTGAGTGCCACGGCCGAAGACCTGGAAGATCTTGCGCAGCGCGATCATGTTGCGCGTCCAGTGTAGGAGGGACGAGGCGTCGGATTGCTGGGCTTCTACGTTGATGGCTTGATAGCCCCAGATGGGGTCCATGATTACGGGGAAGTAGAGCTTGGCGGGGACGGCTTTGCTGAAGCCGGCGTTGCGATCGGAGTTCCACTGCATGGGGGTGCGGACGCCGTTGCGATCGCCGAGGTAGATGTTGTCGCCCATGCCGATTTCGTCGCCGTAGTACATGATTGGCGTGCCGGGGAAGGAGAGGAGGAGGGAATTTAAGAGCTCGATGCGACGGCGGTTGTTGTCCATCAGCGGAGCGAGGCGGCGACGGATGCCTACGTTGATGCGCATGCGGGTGTCGGCGGCGTAGGCGAGGTTCATGTAGTCGCGTTCGTCGTCGGTGACCATCTCGAGGGTGAGCTCGTCGTGGTTGCGGAGGAAGAGGCCCCACTGGCAGTTGTCGGGGATGGCGGGGGTTTGCGCCATGATGTCGGTGATGGGGAGACGGTCTTCCTGGCGGAGGGCCATGTAGATACGCGGCATGAGCGGGAAGTGGAAGGCCATGTTGCACTCGTCGCCGTCGCCGAAGTAGGGGCGAACGTCGGCGGGCCACATGTTGGCTTCAGCGAGGACGAGGCGGTTGTCGTATTCGGCGTCGATGACGGCGCGGATTTTCTTGATGAGGAGGTGGGTCTCGGGCACGTTCTCGCAGGAAGTTCCGTCGCGCTCGATGAGGTAGGGGATTGCGTCGAGACGGAGGCCGTCTACGCCCATGTCCATCCAGAAGCGCATGGCGTTGAGGACTTCTTCCATGACGCGGGGGTTGTCGAAGTTGAGATCGGGCTGGTGGGAGAAGAAGCGGTGCCAGTAGTACTGCTGGGCTACTTCGTCCCAGGTCCAGTTGGATTTTTCTGTGTCGGTGAAGATGA
Source organism: uncultured Acidobacteriaceae bacterium (assembly GCA_963796535.1). Classification (GTDB taxonomy): domain Bacteria; phylum Acidobacteriota; class Terriglobia; order Terriglobales; family Acidobacteriaceae; genus Granulicella. The sequence goes on along the minus strand of CAWCMO010000003.1, from coordinate 101,588 downwards.
TGCGGACGCCGTCGAATTTTTTGTCCGTGTCGGACCAGACGTACATGTTGCGGTCGGGAGAATCTTTAGGGGCGAGGCGGGCGCGCTGGAACCAGGGGTGCTGATCGGAGGTGTGGTTGATGACGAGCTCGATCATGACTTGCATGTTGCGGGCGTGGGCTTCGTCGAGGAACTGCTGGAAGTCGGCGATGGTGCCGTAGGAGGGATTGACGTTTACGTAGTCGGCGATGTCGTAGCCGTCGTCGCGGAGGGGCGAGGGGAAGAAGGGGAGAAGCCAGAGGCAGGTGACGCCGAGTTCCTGGAGGTAGTCGAGTTTGGAGATGAGGCCCTGGAAGTCGCCGATGCCGTCGGCGTTGGAGTCGGCGAAGGCGCGCACGTGGATCTCGTAGATAATCGCGTCTTTGAACCAGAGAGGGTCGGTGGCGCTGCTGGGCTTCTTCACGTGCGGGTTGCCTCTTGGGTGGTTGGCATCTTTGCGGTTGGATGCAGAGCCGAGTTGCGCGGGTGGCCGTAGCTTCGAGTATGAGCTATCAGGTGCGGAGGACGCGGAAGATGTGGGCGGTGACTTGCGGGGCTAGGGATACGTAGTTGGTGGGGCCTTGCCAGGTGTAGCGGGTTTGCGTGAGGAGGTCTTCTACGGGGTAGGTGGCGTCCCAGGGGAGGTTTAGCTTGTCGAGGGCTAGCGTGATGAGAGCGGACTGCGTGTTGATGGGGTCTAGATTGACGGCGACCAAAATTGTGTTGGTGTGGTCGGTGGTGGATTTGGAGTAGACGAGAAGGTTGTCGTTGGGGGCGGTGTGGAAGTGGAGGTTCTCGTTGCGCTGGAGGGCGGGGTTGTTGCGGCGGATTTGGTTTAGGTCGGCGATCAGCGGGGCTATGGAGTTGGGGTCGGTACGGTCCCAGGTGCGGAGCTGATACTTTTCGCTGTCGAGATATTCTTCGCTGGCAGTCTTGCCGGGGGACGGTTTCGCAGGGCGGCCTTCTAGTAATTCGTAGGCCGGGCCGTAGATTCCGTAGTTGGCGGAGAGTGTGGTTGCGAGGATGATGCGCTGTTGGAAGATGGCACGGCGCGTGGCGAGGTCGGCGATCTGGAATTGGGCGTGGAGGATGTCGGGGGTGTTGGGCCAGACGTTGGGGCGGAAGAAATCGGAGACGGGTGGATTGCAGATTTCGGTGAAGTACTCGATGAGGTCGGCCTTGGTGTTGCGCCAGGTGAAGTAGGTGTAGGACTGCGAGAAGCCAGCTTTGGCGAGGGAGTACATGACGTGGGGGCGGGTGAAGGCTTCGGCTAGGAAGAGGGCGTCGGGCGCGGTCTTTTGGACTTCGGCGATGCACCACTGCCAGAAGGGGAGGGCCTTGGTGTGGGGGTTGTCGACGCGGAAGACGCGGACGCCGCGGTCGATCCAGAATTTGAAGACGTTGTGGAGGGCGTCCCAGAGGCCGCGCCAATCGGGGGACTCGAAGTTGAGGGGATAGATGTCCTGATATTTCTTGGGGGGATTTTCGGCGTATTGGATGGTGCCGTCGGGACGGTGCGAGAACCAGGAGGGATGCTCGGTGACCCAGGGGTGGTCGGGGCTGCACTGGAAGGCGATGTCGAGGGCGATGTCGATGCTGTGCGAGCGGGCGGTGGCGACGAGTGCGTCGAAGTCGGCGAAGGTGCCGAGGGCGGGGAGGATTGCGGTGTGGCCGCCTTCAGCGGAACCGATTGCCCAGGGACTGCCGACGTCGTTGGGCTCGGGGGTGGTGGAGTTGTTGCGGCCTTTGCGGAAGGCTTGGCCGATGGGGTGGATGGGCGGCATGTAGAGGACGTCGAAGCCCATGGAAGCGATTTCGGGGACGCGCGTGGCTACGTCGCGGAGGGTGCCGTGTTGGCCGGCGGGGCCGGCGGAGCGTGGGAAGAGTTCGTACCAGGAGGAGAAGCGGGCGCGCTCGCGATCGATCCAGAGAGGGAGCTCGGGGGTGTGCTTGGTGGAGAAGCTGAAGTCGGGATACTTGGCGACGAGGGCGATGAGGGCGGGGGTGATGGGGTCGTCGTATACGGGGAGGTTTTGGTCGGCGAGGGCGCGGAGATGGGTCGCGGTGGCGGTTAACTTTTTCGCGTCTGCGCCCTTGGCGCGGGCGGCTGCGGCATCAAAGTGGAGGGCACCGATGCGGAGGGCCAGGGGGATGTCTTGCGCGGAATCGGTTTGGGCGGCTAGGCGTTTGGCTAGGTCGTGGACCCAGGTGTCGAAGTGATCGATCCAGGCTTCGATGGTGAAGAACCATTGGCCCAGCTTGGAGGGGTCGTCGGGGGAGCCGGCGGTGAAGGTGGCGGTCCAGAGGTCGTTGTTGATTTCGGCGAAGGGGACGGAGCTCCACTTGCGCTGCGAGGCGTGGCGATAGAGAAGTCGCGCGGCAACGTGGTCGTGGCCATCGCCGAAGATGGCGGCAGTGACTTCGAGCTGGTCGCCGAGGATGCGCTTGGCGGGATAGCGGCCGTCGTTGACGGAGGGCTGGATCTCTTCGATGACGATGCGCTTGCGGCCTTCGCTGGGTTTCATGCGCGTTACGACTCCTTTGCGATCTACAGACATGGTAGTGGATGTGGGTTGAGGGTACGACGCCGGGGGGTGGATGTGCATCCAATTGCGTACAGCGTGGAGGTACTCGGTTGAGGGTGCTAGCGATCCCACCGTGCACCTTTGTCTCTGGTTGGACGGATGCGGCGGGGGTAGGACTGGTTGTAGACGCGCTTTGGAAGACGGGGCTGCAAGGATTGGCTCGCTGGCGCGGGCGTTGATCCGAGCAAAGCATGATGAATTGTTTGTTTATTTTTTAGGGTGTTTGGAGGAGCCATGTCCGGAGGATTTTTTGGAAAGAAGAAGGTGCCGCTGCATGGCGCGCGGATTGAAGACTACGCGTTGATTGGGGATTGCGAGACGGCGGCGCTGGTGAGTCGCGATGGATCGATTGACTGGTTGTGCTGGCCGAACTTTTCTTCGGCGGCATGTTTTGCGGCGTTGCTGGGGACGGCGGAGAACGGGTTCTGGAGGATTCGGCCGGTTGAGGATGTGGTGGAAGTACGTCGGCAGTATCGGCCGGGGACGATGATCGTCGAGACTACGTTTGTGACCAAGGGTGGAGAGATTTGTTTGACGGATTTCATGCCGCCGCGGGGAAAACACTCGGATGTGGTTCGGATGGTGCAGGGCGTGAGCGGCAAGGTGAAGATGCACATGGACATGGTACTGCGATTTGATTACGGGCTTACCGTGCCGTGGGTGACCAAGCATGGAGAGGAGCTACATGCGGTTGCAGGGCCGGATCTGGCGGTGCTGCGCAGCCAGTGCATCAGCGGCAGGCCGGTGGAGCTGAAGGGCGAAGACATGAAGACGGTGAGTGACTTCGTGCTGCGTAAGGGCGACAAAGTCTGCTTCACGCTTACGTATGGGAACTCATTTGAAGATGTGCCTGATCCGATTTCTCCGGAGGATGCACTGAAAGATACTCACGACTATTGGTGCGAGTGGTCGGACCATGCGAGGTACAAGGGGCAATATGCGGAGGCAGTGCAGCGGAGCCTGATGACGCTGAAGGCGATGACGTATCGGCCGACGGGCGGCGTTGTCGCGGCGGCGACGACGGGGTTGCCGGAGAGAATTGGTGGGGAAAGGAATTGGGATTATCGATACTGCTGGCTGCGGGACACAGCGTTCACGCTGCTGGTGCTGATGCGCGCGGGATACACGGAGGAGGCGGTGGCGTGGAGGCTGTGGCTGCTGCGTGCGATCGCGGGATCGCCGGGTCAGATACAGAGCCTGTACGGCATCAAGGGCGAGAGGCGATTGCCGGAGTGGGAGTTGGATTGGCTGCCGGGCTACGAGAACTCGAAGCCGGTGCGGATTGGCAATGCGGCGTCGCAGCAATTTCAGCTGGATGTGTATGGCGAGGTGTCGGTGGCGTTGAGTCGAACTCCAGAAGCCGTGGATGAATTGCGCAGCTCATCTACTGGGCTGGAGGCAGCGCTGATCGACCATCTTTGTCACGTGTGGAACCAGCCGGATGAGGGGATATGGGAGACGCGGGGTGGGGCAAAGCATTTTGTGCACAGCAAGGTGATGGCGTGGATGGCGCTGGACCGGGCGGTTAAGCGGCACGAACACTTTGATGGGGTCGGGGATGTGAAGCGCTGGCGGAAGAATCGCGACCTGCTGCATAAGGAGATTTGCGCGAAGGGATTCAACAAGAAGCTGAACTCGTTTACGCAGAGCTATGGATCGAAGGCGCTGGATGCTTCGTGTTTGCGGTTGGCGCTGGTGGGATTTTTGCCGGTGGATGATCCGCGCATTGTGGGGACGATCGATGCGATTCAGAAGGGGTTGATGAAGGATGGGCTGGTGCAGCGGTATGATCCGGGGAAGAGTTCTGATGGATTGAAGGGCGGCGAGGGAACGTTCCTGGCTTGCAGCTTCTGGATGGTGACTTGCTTGTGGCTGATCGGGCGCAAACAGGAGGCGACAGAGATGTTTGATCGGCTGCTGGCGCTGCGCAATGACGTTGGACTGCTGAGCGAAGAGTACGATGTGCAGGATAAACGCATGCTGGGCAACTTCCCGCAGGCTTTATCACACATTGCGCTTACGCATGCAGCGTTTACGCTGTCGGGCCAATGGACGCCGGAGCCGTATAGCGCGAATGCGTGATGCAGCGCTGTGAAGGGTGCAACCTGATGCGCTCATTTCCGAGTCTATTGATTGATAGAACTAACTTCATTGAAGGTGCGAGGAGCAGATAAGGTATGAGGCGTGTACCGGGTTCGACCTATCGTCTGCAACTGCATCGAGAGTTTACGTTCGACGACGCTGCGGCGATTGTGGAGTATTTGAAGACGCTTGGGGTGACGCACGTTTACTGCTCGCCGTATCTGCAGGCGGCGCCGGGAAGTATGCATGGTTATGACGTGGTGGACCATCGCAGGGTGAATGAGGAACTGGGCGGCGCACCGGCGCATGAGCGCTTCTGCAAGCGGCTAGAGAAGTGTGGGCTGGGACAGGTGTTGGATATTGTTCCGAATCACATGAGCCTGGGCGCGGAGAATAAGTATTGGTGGGATGTGCTGGAGAATGGCACCAACAGCCGTTATGCGAGCTTCTTTGATATCGACTGGAATTCTTCGGAAGAACGGTTGCGCGACAAGGTGCTGGTGCCGGTGCTGGCGGAGCAGTACGGACGGGCGTTGAGTGCGGGGAAAGTGGTGTTGAGGCGCAAAGGTGTGCGCTTCACGGTAGAGACGGCGGGGCAGACGTTCCCGGTGTCGCCGGCGAGCTTGTCGATGATTTTGGGCAAGGCGGCGGAGTATGCCAAGAGCGATGCGCTGAGCTTTGTGAGTGCGAGCTTTGCGCGATTGCCGTCTCCGGACTTCTGGGATCGGCGGACGATCCTGGCGCGGCATCGGGACAAGAAGGTGCTGGTGGGGCTACTGGATCGGCTGTGTCACGAGGATGCGGAAGTTTCTGAGGCGATCGATCGCGTGGTGCGCGAGGTGAATAGCAGCAACGATGCGCTGGATGAGTTTCTGTCGCAGCAGTACTATCGGCTGGCGTACTGGAGGACTGCGGACCAGCAGTTGGGGTATCGGCGATTCTTTGACGTGAATACGCTGATCGGTTTGAGGGTGGAGCGCGAGTTTGTGTTCGACGAGACGCATGCGCTGATCTTGAAGTGGCTGAAGCAAGGGTTGCTGGATGGCGTGCGGGTGGATCATCCGGATGGGCTGAGAGATCCGAAGCAATATTTCGAGCGGCTGCGGGAGCGAGCGCCGGAGGCCTGGATTGTTGGGGAGAAGATCCTGGAGCCCGGAGAGTGGCTGCGGGAAGGTTGGCCGATTGAAGGGACCAGCGGGTACGACTTTCTGAACATCGCGATGGGCGTGCTAGTGAATCGCGAGGGGCTGAAGAAGCTAGGCGAGCATTACACGGCGTTCACCGGCGACGACTCGGATTTTCCGGGCGTGGCGCACGATAAGAAGATTGCGGTGGAGCAGGAGGCGCTGGGCAGCGATGTGAATCGGCTGACTACGCTGTTTGTGGACATTTGCGAGAGCAATCGCGATCAGAGGGATTTTACGCGGGCGGAGATACGGCGGACGATTCGCGAGGTGGCGGCTTGCTTCTCGGTGTACCGGACGTACGTGGTGCCGGAGCGCAACGAGATTGGCGACGAGGACCGCAAGCGCATTCACAGGGCGATCGAGAGCGCGAGGGCTAATCGGGCGGACATTGATGGCGCGCTGTTTGACTTCATGCGTGACGTGTTGACGCTGAAGGTGATTGGGAAGACGGAGACGGAGTTTGTGAATCGCTTTCAGCAGTTCACCGCGCCGGTGATGGCGAAAGGCGTGGAGGACACGGCGTATTACTGTTGGAATCGTCTGACTGCAATGAACGAGGTTGGCGGCGATCCGGACTGCGATGGATTCAGCCTGGAGCATTTTCATAACTACCAAATGAGGATGCAGCAGACGTTTCCGATGACGATGACGGCGTTGAGCACGCATGACACCAAGCGCAGCGATGATGTACGGGCGCGGATGCTGGTGCTGACCGAGATGCCGGATGTATTTGCAGAGGCGGTGCGACGGTGGAGCGCGCACAATGCGAAGTTTCGAAGTGGCGATCAGATAGACACGGGCACCGAGTGGTTTCTGTACCAGACGCTGGTGGGGGCTTGGCCGATTAGTACGGAGCGGCTGCGGGAGTATATGCAGAAGGCGATGCGGGAAGCGAAGGTGCGAACAAGTTGGGTGTCGAATAATGCGGAGTACGAGAACGCGTTGAATGCGTATATTGACGCGATTCTTGGCGATAAGGAGTTTGTTGGGGAGCTGGAGAAATTTGTGGGGGACATCACTACGGCGGGGCGGGTGAACTCGTTGGCGCAGACGTTGATGAAGTACACGGCTCCGGGGGTTCCTGATATGTACCAGGGCGGGGAGCTGTGGGATTTTTCGTTGGTGGACCCGGACAATCGGCGGCCGGTGGATTATGGGCGACGGGTGGAGCTGCTGAAGGAGATGCAGGCAATGAATGTCGGGCAGGTTTTGGAGCGCGGAGACGAAGGATTGCCGAAGCTTTGGGTGGTGCATAAGGCGCTGCTGCTGCGCAAGGAGCATCCAGATTGGTTTGGGCCGGCGGCGGAGTACGCGGCCCTGGCGGTAGAGGGGGCGGAGCGTGAACGGGTGATTGCGTATCGGCGGGGAGAGCGCGTGCTGGCGGTGGTGCCGCGGTGGTCGCATGAGGCGAAGGCGTGGGGCGAAACGGCGGTAGAGGTTCCGGAAGGGCGGTGGCGGGATCGGCTGACGGGCGTTGAGTATGGGGGGGGACGGGTGCCTTTGGATGAGTTGCTGAAGGCGTTTCCGGTGGCTCTGTTGACGCGGGAAGATTGAGCAGGCGCGAGCGGAGAGATTGATCAAGAGAGAGGAAAGCAATGCACAAGTTTGGAATTTGGGCGCCGAGGGCGAAGACCATGTCGTTGAAGTGGCGCGACCAGGTGTTGGCGATGAAGGGGCCGAACAAGCGGGGTTGGTGGACGCTGGCGGTGGGGGATGCGCAGTGTGGGGATACGTATGCCTTTCTGATCGATGACGATCCGACGCCGTATCCGGATCCGCGCAGTCTGCGGCAAGGGAGCGGCGTGCATGGGCCGTCGCAGCTTTATGACCATGAGGAATTTGTGTGGCATGACCAGCTGTGGCGCGGGTCTCCGAAGACGGGGGCGGTGATGTACGAGCTGCACATTGGGACGTTCAGCGAGGCTGGAACGTTCGATGGAGCGATTGAGCATCTGGATTACTTGGCCGAGCTTGGGATCACGCATATTGAAATGATGCCGATCGCGGAGTTCGCCGGGCAGAGGGGTTGGGGGTACGACGGCGTGGCGTTGTTCGCGACGCATGAGCCGTATGGCGGCCCGGATGGGTTGAAGCGATTTGTGGATGCGTGCCATGCGCGGGGTCTGAGTGTGATCGTGGATGTGGTGTACAACCACTTTGGGCCGGTGGGGAGCTACGCGAACAAGTTCGGGCCATACCTTACGAAGAAGCACAAGACGCCGTGGGGCGATGCGGTGAACCTGGATGAGGGTGGGAGCGACGAGGTGCGGCGGTTCTTCTGCGATAACGCGCTGATGTGGCTGAAGGATTATCACTGTGATGGGCTGCGGTTCGATGCGGTGCATGAGTATATCGATCGCTCGGCGGTGCATTTTATGGAGCAGTTGTCGACCGAGGTGGAGCGGCTGAGCTCTACGGTGGGACGGGAATTTTATTTGATAGCCGAGAGCGATCTGAATGATCCTCGGGTGATTCGGCCGCGCGAGGCGCATGGATATGGGATGGACTCGCAGTGGAGCGATGACTTCCATCATGCGCTGTTTACGCTGCTGTATACGAAGGAGCCTGATCGCGGGTATTACAGTGATTTCGGGAAGCTTTCGGATTTGCATAAGGCGCTGAAGCATTCGTATGTGTATGACGGACAGTACTCGAGTTACAGGAAGAGCAAGCATGGGCGGCTGGCGGAGGGATTGTCGGCGCATCATTTTGTGCACTTCGATCAGAACCATGACCAGGTGGGGAACCGGGCGCTGGGGGAGCGGCTGGAACATCTTTGCGGCTTGGATGCCGCTAAGGTCGCGATTGGATTGGTGTTGATGGCGCCTTATGTCCCGTTGCTGTTTATGGGGGAGGAGTTCGCTGCGTCGACGCCGTTCCAGTATTTTGCGGATCATGAAGATGACGAGATGCGGAGGCTGGTGGCGGATGGACGCAAGCGGGATTTCGCGGCGTTTGGATTTGGCGATGAGGTGCCGAATCCGGAGGCGGTCGAGACGTTCCAACGGTCGAAGTTGAATTGGAGCGAGATTGACGAAGGCAAGCATGCAGAGATGCTGGCGTGGACGAAGTCGTTGATCAAGCTGCGGCGATGCACGGTGGCGTTGAACGACGGGAGCATGCAGCACCTGCTGGTATCGAGTGACGAGGGGCGGCGGACGCTGGTGATGGTAAGGGATGAGGTGCGGATTGTGGTGAACCTGGGGGAGGAGGTTTACCCGTTTGAACTGCTGGAAGGGGAGACGCTGACGCTGGTATCGCGCGATGGGGTTGCAGCCATGGAGGGGAAGATGGAGTTGCCGGGGATGACGCTTGCGGTGTTGATGTCGACGACCGAGGAAGCTGAAGACCGCGAGGTGCATTGAGTCGTTTGGATTCTAGGCGGCTGCGATAATTGGGAGATCAACGACTAGGGGGGCGAGGTGTCGATCAAGACGATTAGTAGTCGCGAGGTCTATCGGAATCCGTGGTGCAGGGTTCGGGAAGATGTAATTGAGCGCAGCGATGGCGAACGCGGGATCTATGGGGTGATGGATAAAGATCCGGCGTGCATTGTGATTCCGCTGGAGAAGACGGAGGAGGGCGAGTTTGTTTGGCTGGTGCGGCAGTTTCGTTACACGGTGGGCGGGACGTATTACGAGCTGCCGCAGGGCGGGTGGGAGACCGCAGAGGTGAATGCGGAAGAGTTGGCGCGCGGGGAGCTGGCGGAGGAGACGGGGTTGCGGGTGGAGACGATGACGGCGCTGGCGGATTTGTGGATTGCGTATGGAGCGATGCGGCAGATTCATCACGTGTTTCTGGCCGAGGGGCTGACGCCGGGAGAGACAGCGCGCGATCCCGAAGAGCATGACATGACGGTGCATCGGGTGGCGGTGAGTGAGTTTGAGGCGATGTTGCTGGATGGGCGCGTGATGGATAATTGCACGGCGGCGGCTTGGGGAGTGTATCGGGTGTGGGAGAAGAGCAGGGGATAGGGGATGGGGGATAGGGAGTAGGGGCGGTTAGTGTAGGCTGGGCGTCATCCTGGTGTGAATGAGGTTGCGATGCTCTGGAAGCGGATGATGTGGGTTGGCGTGATGCTGGGGCTTGGGTGTGGGGTGGTGCCGGCGCAGAAGGTTGAGCCGGTGCAGCATGAGTTCGCGATCAAGAACTTTAAGACCGAGAGCGGCGTGGTGCTGCCTGAGGCGAAGATTGTGTATGGCACGTATGGGACGCTCGACGCCGCGGGGGATAATGCGGTGCTGCTGCCTTCGCATTACATGGCCGATATGCATGGGTATGGGTGGCTGATTGGGGAGGGTGGGATCGCGAAAGGCAAAGCGCTCGATCCTGCGAAGTTGTTTCTGATTACGAGCGAGTTGTTTGGGAATGGACGATCGAGCTCGCCGAGCAATACGCCTGAGCCGTTCCATGGGCCGCGATTTCCGGTAATGACCATGCGGGACAACGTGAATGCCGTGCACCAGATGCTGGCGGAGCAGTTGGGGGTGAAACATCTGCGGGCGGTGATTGGGTTTTCGATGGGGGCGCAGCAGGCATTTCAGTGGGCGGTGAGCTATCCGGAATTCATGGATCGGATTGTGGCGACGAGTGGGACGGCGAAGACGTATGGGCACGGCATCGTGCGGAACGAGGGGGAAATTGGCGCGATCGAGACCGATGAGGCGTTCAAGGGAGGGGACTATACGGTCGAGCCGAAGAAGGGGATTGAGGAGTTTTCGCTGATGTGGACGGGGTGGCTGTATTCGCAGGAGTGGTGGCGGGAGGAGTTGTGGCGGACGGATTCGCCGAAGGGCACTACGTTTGAGCAGGTGGTGCAGCAGTACAAGACGGATTTTATTCCGGGGGCCGATGCGAACAATTTGATTTTGCAGATGCGGACTTGGGAGAAGAACGATGTGGGCGCGACGCCGGGGTTTGGCGGTGATGAGAAGAAGGCGCTCGCTTCGATCAAGGTGCCGGTGTTGTTTATGCCGTCGGCTACGGATTTGTATTTTCCGGTAACGGATGCGCAGTATGAGGCGCAGTTTATTCCGCACGTGACGTTGGTGCCGATACCTAGCTTGTGGGGGCATCCGGCGGGGGCTGGGGCTAGTCCTGCGGATGAGAAGTTTTTGAACGAGGCGATTGCGGCTTTTATGGAGGGGAAGTGAGGGAGGGTCGATGGCAATCAAGGTGATCATTACGGGTGCTACGGGGATGGTGGGTGAGGGTGTGCTGCTGGAGTGCCTGGCGCATCCGGAGGTCGCGGAGGTGCTGTTGGTGGGGCGGAAGGCTTATGGGCGAACGCATCCGAAGCTGAATGAGTTGCTGGTTTCGGATTTTCTGGATTTGGAAGGCGTGAGGGGTCAGCTCGGTGGATACGACGGTTGCTTTTACTGCGCTGGCGTTAGCTCGGTGGGTATGAAGGAGCCGGAGTACACGCGCGTTACCTATGACGTGACACTGCACTTTGCCGAGGTGCTGGCGGGGCTGAATCCGGGGATGGTGTTTGATTATGTGTCAGGTTCGGGGACGGATAGTTCGGAGAAGGGGCGCGTGATGTGGGCGCGGGTTAAGGGCCGGACGGAGAATGCGCTGACGCGGTTGGGATTCAGGGGAGTGTATAGCTTTCGGCCGGGGTACATTGAGGCGATCGAGGGACAGCGAAATGTTCCGTCGTATTACAAATATTTTGCTTTGCTCATTCCGGTGCTGTATCGGGTGCTGCCGAACCACGGGTGCACAATGCGGGAGGTGGGGCTAGCGATGATCAACAGTGTGCTGGTGGGGTATCCGAAGCAGGTGCTTGAGGTGAAGGATATTAAGGCGTTGGCGCGTGAAGCGAAAGCCGTGGCTTAACGGAGCGAACAGCAGATTCCCAGAGGGAATGACAGAAAGAAAAGCAAGGACGACGGACAAAAGCGAGTGTGGGTTTAGTTGACTTGCTTGGAGCGGCGGGACATGAAGTCCATTAGGAGGTAGTTGCCCAGGGTTTGGGGGGTGGTGAAGTAGGCTTTGCCGCGGCACATGGCGGACATTTTCTGCACGAATTGAATGAGTTGGAATTCGTTGGCGAGCATGAAGGTGTTGATCATGATGCCGGCGCGCTTGCAGCGGCTTACTTCTTCGAGGGTTTCGGAGATGACGATGGGGTCGAGGCCGAAGGCGTTTTTGTAGATGCGGCCGTCGTCGAGGGTGAGGGCGGAGGGCTTGCCGTCGGTGATCATGACGATCTGCTTCATGTCTTTGCCGGAGCCGCGGAGGACGCGCTGGGCTACGCGGAGGCCTTCGCGGGTGTTGGTGTAGTGGGGGCCGACTTTGACGCGGGGGAGTTGGGAGATCGGGATGTGCTCGGCGGAGTCGTGGAAGAGGACGAGGTCGATGGAGTCGCCGGGGTACTGGGTGCGGATTAGATGGGCTAGGGCCATTGCCACGCGCTTGGCAGGAGTGAAGCGGTCTTCGCCGTAGAGGATCATCGAGTGCGAGCAGTCGAGAAGGACTACCGTTGCGCAGGAAGATTGGTAGTCGGCTTGCTGGACTTGCAGGTCGCCATATTCGAGGTTGAGGATGCCGGAGCCGTCGGGTGGGCCCTCGCGGGCGAAGACGCTGTTGAGCGTGGCGGGTATGTCGAGGTTGAGGGAGTCGCCGAACTCGTAGAGCTTGGAGGAGCCGTTGGTTTCGACGCCGGCGGCTTCGTGGCGCGTGTCGTGGCGGCCGAGGGAAGATTTGCCGATGGGGCCGAGGAGGTCGCGGAGGGCCTTGTAGCCGAGGAAGTCCATGCCTTTGTCGGTGACTTCGAATTTGGCGTCGGTGTCGTTGCCTTCACCGGCTGAGCCTGTGCCTTCGGAAGGTTCTTCCGCGTTGAGGTAGGACTCGTCCTTCATGCGCTGGATGATCTTGTCGATGAGTTCTTCGACTTGCGCGGCGTCTAGCTTTTCGAACTGCTCCTGGGCTTCTTCGTCGAGGAGCTCGCCGGATTCGAGGGCCTGGCGGATGGCTTCGCGGAGGCTCTCCATGGAGTCGTCCGCATTCTGGAAGGGCGAGTAGGGATCCTGGAAGCCGGAGTCTAGGAGAAAGTCGGACAAGGCCTGCAGGAGGTCTTCGAGGTCTACGCTCGAGGACAGGTCGCCGGTGAACTTGGTGTAGCGGGTGAGTTTCATAAGGCAGAGTGTAGAGGGTAGTGAGTAGTGGGTAGTGAAGAGCTTGGATCAGCGGCTACGTCTTAGATTAGACGCTTGGCGGGGTTTGTGGATTCGGGGGCGGGTGGGTGAAGCAGATTCCCGAGGGGGATGACAGAAAGAAAGGCAAGAACGGGAGACAGCAGGTTCTTCGCGTCGCTCAGAATGACAATTTCTTTTAGAAATTGTCTTAGAAGGGCAAGGGCAACGGCTTTGACGCAAAGGGCGCTAAGGTTGCCAAGTTTCGCAACGTAGAACGGGCTAACGATTGTGCGGCGCCGGACAGCGAGCGAAGGGGGAGCTAAGCGGGGCGGGTGCCGGCAAGTACGGCGAAGCGATTGTCTTTGAACCAGCAGTCGGCGTCGGTGAAGCCGGCTTCGCGCATCCAGTGGAGCTGCTCTTCGACGGAGGCGCAGCGGTCGTCCTGCTGGCGGTAGAGGGAGTCGGCGATCTGGTCGGGGGTGGCGCCGGCTTCGCGGACTTGCTGGAGCCAGAGGGATTTGTAGACGGCGTCGAGGGCGGGGGTGGGGCCGGCGACTTGTTCCGCATTGACGAAGGTGCCGCCGGGGCGGAGCGCGCGGAAGATTTTGGCGAAGAGAGCGCGCTTGGCTGCGTGGTCGATGTGGTGGATGGAGAGCGCGGAAACAATCGAATCGTAGGTGCCGTCGATGGGCGCGGTCGTGTAGTCCGTGACCTCGAAGGTGACGTTCGAGTCGCCAGCAAAACGGACCCGGGCCTTGGCGATCATCGGCTCGGATAGATCGGCGAGGACGATATGGGCGCTGGGGTACCACTGGCGGACGAACTGCGAGAGGAGGCCGGTGCCGGCGCCGAGGTCGAGGATGTTCTTCGCGTCGTGGGCGATGAGGTCGGTGGTGCGGCGGTAGAAGGCGTCGAAGCAGGGGATGAGCTTGGCGCGGTCGGCGTCGTAGGTGGGGGCGGTGATGTCGAAGATGGTCTGGGTGGTGGACATGGGACCCTCTGGTGATAAGGATACAGCGGGGCGGGGCTTCGTTGTCAGTTCTCAGTTGTCAGTTCTCAATTGGTGCGGGGGTTGGCGGCTAGCACGGTGGTGTTGCCGCCGATGCGGGTTTCGGTGGTGGGTTGTTGGAGGGCGTCGGCGATGGAGAGTGGGAGGGTTTCGGTGGGGAAGCGGGCGGCGTAGAAGTTGAAGGCGGCGAAGTCGTTGGGGCTGGCGTCGAGTTTCTGGGGGTCGGAGGTGTAGGGCTTGACTAGGGTGGGGTCGGCGAGGGCGCGGCCGTAGAAGAGTACGGCGTCGCGGAGGGTGCGGTGGTGGGATTGGTAGGCGTAGAGGTCGATGTTTTGGCGGGAGGCGAACTCGGCGATGAGGATGAGGGGCGTGAGCGCGAAGCCCTGGTAGTGGATTGCGTTTTCGTGGCGGACCATCTCGCGGGGGAAGGCGCCGGCGGGGTCGATTTCTTTGATGGCATCTTTGTAGGCGGTGATGCCGTAGTGGAAGAGGGTGTCGTCGGAGGCTACTACGCCGGTGGCGGTTGCGGCGAGGGCGCGCCAGTAGTGATGGTTGTTCATGTCCTCTGGGCGCTCGAAGGTGAGGTCTTTGCGGGAGACGGTGTCGAGCCAGGCGATGACGCGGTGGAGTGCTGCGGGGTCGAGGGTGGGGTCGTTGACGAGGACGGAGGTGGTGATGGCGGCGGAGCCGAGGGTCCACTCGACTTGATACCAGGACTGGGAGCGGGGCGGGTAGTCGAGGAGGGCGTTGGCCTGGGCCCAGGTGTCTAGCTGGGAGAGAGCGCAGGCGGATTCGGCGTGGTTGCCGGTGGCAACGTATTGGTTCATGCCTGCGGCGATGCGGTGCTCGAAGTCTGCGTAGGGGCGTGTGGCGACGGCTTCGGCGGGGTTGATGGGGCCGCTCGAGCCGGAGATGTAGTGGTGCGGGATGTCCATGGGGACTGGCGGCGCGGGGATTGCGGGCGTTGAGGCGCAGGAGGGCAGGCTCTTGATGGTGGCGAGGAGGAGAGGGTTGGTGGTGGAGGCGAGCGTGGATTGGCGGGCGGGGACGTCGAGGAAAGAGGCTCGGGGATTGAGGTGCTGGGGGTGGGCGAGTGGCGAGATTAGCGCGAGGAGGGCGACGGCGGGAAGGCGCATGGAGGAATAGTAGTGGAGGCGGTGGTGCGCGGTCACTTGCGCTTGAGGGCTTCCAGCTCGTCGAGGGTGCGGGGCCAGTCGGAGCCGAGGAGTCGGGAGAGGCTGCGGTCGGCGAGGACTTTGCCGTTGGTCTGGCAGGTGGGGCAGTAGTTGGTCTCGTTGTCGGCGTAGCGGATGCGTTGGATGGGTGAGCCGCAGCGGGGGCAGGGCTGGAGGTAGCGGCCGTGCGCGGCCATGTCGGGGCGGAAGGCGGTGACTTTTTCGGGGAAGTTAATTTGGGCTTCGGCGTTGAAGCGGGCTACCCATTCGTTGAGGGTGGTGATGGTTGCGGTGTAGAGGCGCTGGAATTCTTCTGGAGTTAGTTTGCGGGTTTGGGCGAGGGGCGAGAGTTGCGCGGCGTGGAGGATCTCGTCGGAGTAGGCGTTGCCGATGCCGGAGAGGATGCGGGGGTCGGTGAGGGCGCGCTTGAGGGTGCGGTTTTCTGTGGTGAGGGTTTGCTGGAAGGCTTCGAGGGTGAGGGCTAGTGGGTCGAGGCCGCCGGGGTCGAGGTCGGCTAGCGCGAGTTCGCCGCGGACGAGGTGGAGGGAGGCGCGGCGCTTGGTGCCGGCTTCGGTGAGGGTTAGGGTGCCGTTGGGGAAGTCGAAGGCGGCTAGATTGTTGCGGCCGTTGAGGGAGGGGCGGGGTTTCTTCGGGTCAAGGTCGCGCCAGTGGAGGCGGCCGGCGATCATTAGGTGAAGGACGAGGAACAACGGTTCAGGGCCCAGTGTCGAGGAGTCAGAAAATTCGAAGACGATGCGCTTGCCGATACGGCGGAGGGCGCGTATCGATTGGCCTTCGATGGAGGTGATGGGTGGGATCGCCGTGCGGAGGAGGAGGGGGGAGGCGATCCTGAGTTGTTCGAGGGGCTGGTTGAGGACGCGCGGGGCTAGGGCGGTTAGGTAGGCCGTGATGTCGGGGAGCTCGGGCATGAGGGGAGCTGGTAGAGATTTGGGGATAGAGGATAGAGACGGCGAGAGTGGGGCCAGTCAGACGATGTACATCCCACCCGTTCGTGAGTGCGCGCGGATCGGGCACCGGACTTGCATCCCACTCATGGCGATCGGGCGGTCATGAATGGGGCATCGGGCGCGAAGCTAGAAGCGGAAGACCAGGCCGGAGTTGATGGAGAAGAGGGTTGCATTGCCGCCGGTGCTGGAGAAGTCGATGCTGGGAGCGAAGGTTCTGCCGACGCCGAGTTCGATGACGCGGAAATCGATGAAGTGGACCAGGGAGTAATCGAGGCCACCGATGAATTCATAAGTGCCGTAGTTGTTGGTGACGGTCTGTGCTGGTGGATCGGTGCCGCGGTACGAAGTGTTCGATTGGAGATATCCGGCGGAGACCTGCACATAGGGCTTGATGCGCGTGTGGGGCGGATGGAATCCGAATTTCACGCCGCCGAGGACAGTCTTGGCGGAGGGAGTTCCGGAGGCGATGGATCCTCGCACATCAAATCCGAGGCTAGCCGGACCGAGATGCAGGAAGTTGAGCGTGACGCCAGCGCCGAATCCGTTGGCGAAGAAGCTGTCGGTGTTCGTTTGAAAGCCGTTGGGGATGTAGGACACGCCGGTATCGACGCCGGAGAGATGGTTAGCGCTGAAGGTGCCGTAGACGGCAATCTGTGCGTGAGCCAAGGGGAGTGCGAGGAAGAGAAGGGCCGATGCAACGACGAGGCGCGTTCGCATGGGAGCAGAGTACACCAATGGGCGTGTGATGCTTAAATATTTTCGCGGCGTGAGAGCGGAATGCAAACGTGACGGAAAGTGGGTTAGTTGAAGCCGCGGCGGGTGCGGTTGCGGGCTATGTCGTCGATGTCGCGGTCCTGGAGGCGTTCGCGGGCTCGCTCGCCTAGGTTGGCGGCTTCTTCGTTGCGCTTGCGTTTTTCGCCGGCGGTGAAGGTGCGGGCCTCGGAGCGCGAGATCTTCTTGTGGGCGGTCATGCCTTCGAGGAGGAACTCGGCTGCGGAGACGGCTACTTCTACCGGGGTGCGGGAGTTGATTTTGAGGGGCGAGAGTTTCTCGAAGAGCCCCTGGATGGCTTTGAGCTCGGTGAAGACGGATTGCGCGGGCTGCTTGTCGTTGAGCTCGACGGCGCCACCGAGGTTGAACCACTGCTCGATCTGCTGGGTATTGGTGTCGGCGAAGTAGGTGTCGTAGATGTTGGCGACGGACTGGCGGATGAGCTCGCGGATGACGATGTCGGCACCCTTCATTTCGCCTTCATACTCTAGCTCGATCTTGCCGGTGATGCCGGGGAGCGCCGCGAAGATATCGCCCACGCGCGGGACTACGAGGCTTTCGCCGTGGATTAAGGCACGGCGTTCGGCGTTGGAGACGACTAGTTCCATCGTGCTGATGGGGAGGCGCTGCGAGACGCCGCTGCGCTTGTCGACCTTCTTGTCTTCGCGCGCGATGAAGGCTACCTGCTCGACGATCTGACGAATGTAGTGCGGAATGATGATGTTCTGGATGGCGTTGTTGCTGGGATCGTAGCTGCGCGCGGTCCAGGCTTCCTGTTCGGTGATGGTGATGGCTTCGTCGATGGACTCGGGGTAGTGCGTGCGGATTTCGCTGCCGATGCGGTCCTTGAGGGGCGTGACGATTTTGCCGCGGGCGGTGTAGTCCTCTGGGTTGGCGCTGAAGACGATGGCTACGTCGAGCTCGAGGCGGACGGGGTAGCCCTTAATCTGGACGTCGCCTTCCTGCATGATGTTGAAGAGCGCGACTTGAATTTTGCCGGCGAGGTCGGGGACTTCGTTGATGGCGAAGATGCCGCGGTTGGCGCGGGGGAGGAGGCCGTAGTGCATGGTGAGCTCGGAGCCGAGCTCGTGGCCGGAGCGCGCAGCCTTGATGGGGTCGACGTCACCGATGAGGTCGGCTACGGTTACGTCGGGGGTGGCCAGCTTTTCTACGTAGCGCTCGCGTGGGGTCATCCAGGCGATGGGCGTGTCGTCGCCCAGGGAGGCGATGAGGTCCTTCGAGAATTTGGAGAGGGGGGCATAGGGGTTGTCGCGGAGCTCGGAGCCGGCGACGTAGGGGCAGTGGGGGTCGAGGAGGGTGGTGAGCGAGCGAAGGATGCGCGATTTGGCCTGACCGCGGAGGCCGAGGAGGATGAAGTTGTGGCGGGAGAGGACGGCGTTGACGATTTGCGGGACGACCGTGTCGTCGAAGCCGATGATGCCGGGGAAGAGGGATTCGCCCTCGCGCTTGCCGCCGGGCGCGATCTCGCGGAGACGCACGATGAGGTTATCGCGCAGCTCGTCCTTAACGCTGCGACCGACGCGTTCGGGGGTGAATTCTGAGGAGCGAAGCTGGCCTAGAGTGCGCGGAAGTTGAGTCTGCGGCATTGTTTAAGTATAGATGTTTCGCGGGGACGGAGGATTCGGGGCCTGCTGAGAAGGAATTCGCAGGAGGCAGTTTGCAGCGCGGTGAAAGATGGCGTCTAAAGGTTTGACTATGCAAGGATGATCGCATCTGTAGAGATGGATAAAGGCAATTGAGCAGGAGGGATTTGATGATGGAGCAGATGTACCACCACCATCCTTGGTTTGTCGTGATCTTTCTTTTTTGCGGCGCCCTGGTGCTGGCGAACCTGGTGCACTTTCTGCTGTTTCATCTGCTGAAGCGCGATGCGGCGGTGGGCAAGAGGCTGGGGTGGGGATTGCAGAAGCACGTGGGGCGGCCGGCGCGTGCGATCTTTCTCCTGACTTGCCTATGGATTGCCCTGCCGTTTGTGCCGAACGTGTCGCAGAGACTTCATCACACCGTGGCGCACACGCTGTTCATGTTGGTGATTTTGGCCCTGGGCTGGTTTGGTACCGGGCTGGTGTATGTGGTGCAGGACATTCTGCTGCGGAAGTATGACCTGACGGCCGCGGATAACATTCAGGCGCGCAAGGTTCACACGCAGTTCCAGGTCTTTCGGCGGATTGCGATCGCGTTTGTGATGGTGCTGACGGCGGTGGGGCTGCTGTGGTCCTTCGACGACCGGCGACTGTGGGAGTACGGGAGCGGATTGCTGGCTTCGGCGGGCGTTGCGTCGCTGATTTTGGCGACAGCAGCGAAGTCTACGGCTTCGAACTTCCTGGCGGGCCTGCAGATCGCGATGACGGAGCCGATCCGGATTGACGACGTTGTCGTAGTGCAGGGGGAGTGGGGGCGGATTGAGGAGATCACGTCGTCGTATGTGGTGATCAAGACATGGGACTTGCGGCGGCTGATTGTGCCGCTAAGCTGGTTCATCGAGAATGCGTTCGCGAACTGGACGCGGGAGAGCTCGGCGATTCTTACCTACGTGTTTCTCTACCTGGACTACAGGGTGCCGGTGAAGGAGCTGCGGGCGCAGCTCGAGGTGGTGGTGAAGGGGTCGGGGTATTGGAATGAGGTCGCGCTGGCGTGCCAGGTGACGAATTTGACGCCGCAGGCGATGGAGGTGCGGTGCCTGATGAGTGCGAAGGATTCGCCTACAGCGTTTAATCTGCAGTGCCTGGTGCGGGAACAGATGATGGAGTGGGTGAAGGAACATTATCCGGAGGCGTTTCCGAATATGCGGTACCGGGCGGTGGGCGGGGATGCGGCGCAGGCGGGCGGTTTCCCGGTCGGCTTAGGAGAGCAGGCGGGAAAGGTTGCTCCGCTGCGGGGATAAAGCGCGAGGCTAGTAGATCCAGCTTTTGGTGTCGGCGCCGGCGGGGGCGGTGGCTAGCATGTGGGTGGTCATGAGCGGGAGGACTCGCTGCGGCCAGTTGGCATTGTTCTGCTGCATGGTGTATTCGGAGGGGCCGCCGGTGTAGCAGTGCGGCTCGCCGGGACCGTACTGGAATTGGGCGTCGGAGTGGGGGTTGCGGGTGGTGTCGAGGGAGTTCTGCAGGAGGTGGACGGCGTTGTTGAGGAAGTAGGTGTCCGCGTCGCCGACCGCGATGTGGAGCTTGCCCTCGAGCTTGGGGCCGAGGGTGGGCCAGTCGCGCTGGAGGATGGCGTTGAGGTCGTAGTGGTCGTGCCAATACGCGACGACTTTGGGGTCGATCTGGCCGGTGAGAGAATCGAGGACCTCGGCGGGGTAGCCGTCTGGACCGGTGGGCGAGAAGACGGCTTGCCAGATACCCCATTGGTCGGTGCTGCGGCCGTGCGTGCCGAGGACGTACTCGTAGCGGAACTCTTGCTCGGCGGTGGCGATGAGGGAGCCGTCGGTTTTACGGTCGCCTCCGACGGGAACTTCGCCGAAGTCTCCCTTGCGGACGAAGGCGTTGGCGTCGTCGTAGAGGTTGATGTTCTGGTAGGCGTGGAAGTCCACGGGGTCGGGGCAGGCGGTCCAGGTGCCGTTGTAACTGTCGGGATAGAAGACTTGGGTCGCGATGGATTCCCAGCCGCCGGTGGAACCGCCGAAGGTGGCGCGGGCCCAGCCCTGGGCTATGGCGCGGTATTGTTTTTCTATGACGGGGATTAGTTCGTCATTGATCGCGGAGCCGTAGGGGCCGACGTTGGCGGAGTCGACTGCGTAGGCGTCATCGTAGAAGGGGTTGGCGTTCTGGACGTAGAGCAGGAGGACGTGTGGGAGGCTGCCGTTGGTCCAGTCCTGGTAGAGGATGAGGCCGCGGTCAGTGCGGGGAGGGGTGCCTGGATGGGGGTTGGGCGCGGGCTTGCTGCTGAAGGCTAAGGTCCCCTTGTGGAAGTGGTCCTGGTAGACGATGAGGGGGTAGTGGGCGTTGGGGTGTTCGTCGAAGCCGGTGGGGAGGATGAGCCAGGCGCCGAGATACATGTCGCGGCCGTAGAAGCGGCTGAGCTTGTCGCTGCGGAAGCGCATGAAGCGGAGGTAGCGGGCGGCGTCCGGATCGGATTTCTGGAGGGCGGCTAGATCATCTTCGGGGGTGGGGAGGGGCGGAATGATTTTGTCGAGCGTTAGCTTGATGGGGGTTGGGGATGCGGGATCGAGGTGAAGCTTGATCGGGTCGTCGTAAGGGTTGCCGGGCTTGCGGTTCCAGTGCTGGCCTTCGCCTTGATCGGGCGCGAGCATGAGGGTCTTGCCGCTGGCCATGTGGAAGGCTTCGTACTTGTTGAAGACGGCCTGCACCAGGTAGTCGCCGGCGGGAAGGGCGGCGAGGTTGGGGAGGGGGTAGCCGACGGTCGAGGCGTTGATGACGAGCGGGGTGTTGGGAGCGACGCTGTCGGCGTCGACGCCGAAGCCCTGGGCGGAGGTGTAAGTTTCGTGGAGCTGGTTGCGGGGTTCTTCTGCTTCTTCGCCGGGCTTGGGGAGTTTGGCGATGACCAGAACGAGGTGGCCGTTGAGCGGGGTGGTGCTGGGGACGGTGACTTCGATGCGCAGCGGTGTTTGGGCGGCGGCGGACGTGGTGAGGGCCAGGGCGAACAGCAGTGCGCGTGTCATTTGGAATTCAGAGTATCAGGTGGGCAGCGGGAAGAAGCCTGGTGCAAATGCAAAAAACGAAGGGCGCAGCTTTTGGCTGCACCCTCGTTGCCGTTATTTCCACCCTGAGGAAATTACAGCGAACTCATGTTGTGAAGGAACTCCTGGTTGTTGCGGGTCTTGCCTAGCTTGTCGGAGAGGAGCTCCATGGCTTCGACTGGGCTGAGCGGGTTTAACACCTTGCGGAGAATCCAGGTGCGTTGGAGGTCTTCCTTGTTGATGAGGAGTTCTTCCTTACGGGTGCCGCTGCGCTGGATGTCGATAGCCGGGAAGACGCGCTTGTCGACTAGCTTGCGGTCTAGGATGACTTCCATGTTGCCAGTGCCCTTGAACTCTTCGAAGATGACTTCGTCCATGCGCGAGCCGGTATCGATGAGTGCGGAGGCGATGATGGTGAGCGAGCCGCCTTCTTCGATGTTGCGGGCGGCGCCGAAGAAGCGCTTGGGGCGTTGCAGGGCGTTTGAATCGACGCCGCCGGAGAGGACTTTGCCGGAGGGCGGGACGATGGTGTTGTAGGCGCGCGCGAGGCGGGTGATGGAGTCGAGGAGGATGACGACGTCGCGCTTGTGCTCGACTAGGCGCTTGGCCTTCTCGATGACCATCTCGGCGACCTGGACGTGGCGTGCGGCGGGCTCGTCGAAGGTTGAAGAGATGACCTCGCCCTTGACGCTGCGCTGCATGTCGGTGACTTCTTCCGGGCGCTCGTCGATGAGTAGAACGATGAGGACGATCTCGGGGTGGTTGGCCGTGATGGAGTTGGCGATCGACTGCATTAGAACGGTCTTGCCGGTGCGAGGCGGCGCGACGATCAGGCCGCGCTGGCCCTTGCCGATGGGACAGAGAAGATCCATGACGCGTCCGGGGATGGCGTCCTTTACCGTCTCCATCTTGATGTGTTCCTGCGGATAGAGCGGGGTGAGGTTGTCGAAGAGGATCTTGTTGCGGGTCTCTTCGGGCGACTCAAAGTTGATCGCCTCGATCTTGACCAGGGCAAAGTACTTTTCGCCTTCGTGTGGGGAGCGGACGTTGCCGGAGATCGTATCGCCGGTCTTGAGATCGAACTTGCGGATCTGGGACGGCGACACGTAGATGTCGTCGGGGCCGGGCAGGTAGTTGTAGTCCGGCGACCGGAGGAAGCCGTAGCCGTCAGGAAGGATTTCGAGGACGCCTTCAGCGAAGATGTGGCCTTCTTTTTCGCTTTGGGCCTGGAGGATTTTGAAGATGAGGTCTTGTTTGCGCAGGGCACTGGTGCCGGCAATTTCAAGAGCGCGGGCGAGCTTGCCGAGTTCGGCAATGCTCTTTTCTTTAACTCGGAGATGGTCATGAGTACCTGAGTAGTTTCCATAATTTTTTTCGGGGATGGGATGTTAGGAGGGGGGTGGTGCGGATTCACGCTGGAACGGGGAGTGCCGGAGAAGCGGAGTTGCAGGGAAGATCGAGCGGAGGGACCTACAGAGAATGGGAGTGATCTTGCGTATTGCGGAGTGAGATGCTGGATTTGGGTAAAGCGTACCAGAACGGGGTGAGGAAAAGTACTGCTGCGCGGCTGAAGCCGCGCAGCAGACAACTGTCAGCTACGCGGCGCGGCGCTCCGGAGCGGGGACGGGATCGATACCCTCGGCTGCGATGTCCATGGGGATGGTGTCCTTGAAGCGATCGAGAACCTCATTGGTGGTGTCCTGCAGACGGGTATTGGGCTTGTGCAGCTTGCGAGTTGCTTTGGAGGCAAGTTGACAGAGCTTATAGCGGTTATTCACGTGCGTGAGGGCACCAAAGATCAAATCTGAGCGCATGGAAAGAGTCTCCTGGGGTGTGCGAAGCTCCGGGCGTCCGGTGGCGCCGATGATCGGATACTTCGTGGCCTGCTGGGCGGTGACGCGGAAGCAAACCGGGGTTACAGGTTAGACGCGCGCGCGAGAACAAATGGCGCATCAAAAATTTGTGCAGGTGACAGCCTGCTGGAAGTTCTTGCCGCACAATGACTTAGTCGGCGACTGCAAAGGGCTCCACGTCAGACAGACCGCGAAAAATCCTCACATCGACGGGAACACCACATTTGGGAGGAATGTGCGGAAGACGCTGGCCGACCCCGTTGATCGAGCGGCAAAACGAATCGTTTCACTCTCGAGGGGGGGACAGCAGGCCCTGATTTACTCACAACTTGAACGATACTGCGTGCGCGGTAATGGGTCAATCCTTTTTTTTGGACACCCTGTGAGAATTGTTACTGAAAACGGGATTGTGTTCATTTTCGGGAAAGTTTTTAGGACCAATAGCTGCGGTCGAGGGTGCGGTACTGGATGGCTTCGGCGATGTGGGGGACAGTGATGGAGGGGGCGGCTTCGAGGTCGGCGATGGTGCGGGCGACCTTGAGGATGCGGTCGTGGGCTCGGGCGCTGAGGCCCTGTTGCTGCATGGCGCGCTCGAGGAGGCGCTCGGCGTCGGTGGAGAGCTCGCAGAAGGTGCGGATTTGCTGGGTGGACATTTGGGAGTTGGCGAAGATGGCTCGACTGGGGGCGCGGGAGGAGCCCTTCGTGCGGATGGGGTGCTCGAGGAAGCGGGCGTGCTGGAGCTCGCGGGCGGCTAGGACTCGGACGCGGATTTGAGCAGAGCTTTCCGCGGGGGTGTTGCTGCGGAGCTCTTTGTATTGGACCGCGGGGACTTCGATGTGGATGTCGATGCGGTCGAGGAGCGGGCCGCTGACTTTGGAGACGTAGCGCTGGATCATGGGTGGGGTGCACATGCACTCGCGGGACTTGTCGTTGAAGTAGCCGCAGGGGCAGGGGTTCATGGCGGCGGCTAGCATGAAGCGGGCTGGGAAGGAGAGGCTCATAGCCGCGCGCGAGATGGTGACCATGCCGTCCTCGAGGGGTTGGCGGAGAACTTCGAGGACGTTGCGGGGGAACTCGGGGAGCTCATCGAGGAAGAGTAGGCCGTTGTGAGCGAGGGAGACTTCGCCGGGGCGGGGAATCATGCCGCCGCCGATGAGGCCGGCGTCGGAGACGGTGTGATGGGGGGAGCGGAAGGGGCGGTGGGTGACGAGGCCTTCGTCGCGATTGAGGATGCCGGCGACGGAATGGATCTTGGTGGTCTCGAGAGCTTCTTCAAAACGGAGCGGGGTGAGGATGGACGGGAGGCGCTTGGCGAGCATGGTCTTGCCGGAGCCGGGGGGGCCGATCATGAGGATGTTGTGGCCACCGGCGGCGGCGACTTCTAAAGCGCGCTTGGCTACGTGCTGGCCGCGAACGTCGCGGAAGTCGGCTTGATACTCTACGGCTTCGTTGAGGAGGAGGGTGGTGTCGACAACGAGAGGCTGGGCGAAGATGTTGCCGGTCGCGGCGGAGTTTAAGAGCTCGCGGACTTCGAGGAGCGAGGTGACGGGATAGACGTTGACGCCACAGACGACCGCGGCTTCCCGGGCGTTGGCGGCGGGAATGACGAGGTTGTGGATGCCGGCCGCGCGGGCGGCGATGGCGATGGGGAGCATGCCTTGGACGGCGCGGAGGGAGCCGTCGAGACCGAGCTCCCCGACCAGGACGAAGTCCGAGATCTCTTTGATGGAGAGCGCGCCGTAGGCTCCGAGGATGCCGATGGCAATAGGGAGATCGAAGCCGGAACCCTCTTTCTTGAGGTCGGCGGGGGCGAGGTTAATGGTGATGCGGGTGGGAGGGAGGTCGAAGCCGGAGTTCTTGATGGCGGAGCGGACGCGGTCGCGCGATTCTCTGACAGCCGCGTCGGGGAGGCCGACGGTGGCGAAGGTTTCTTCCTGGGTTTTGATGCCGGAGAAGTCGACTTCCACGTCGATGATGTGTGCGTCGATGCCGTAGACGGCAGCGCTGCGAGCCTTGAAGAGCATGCCTGTTGAATCCTTGAGGCCGAAGTGCGGTAAGTGTACACCGCCCTTAGAATGATTGCGGTGATGGAGGACGCATGAAGAAGCGGGCGGCGAAGAACGTTAGCGAGGGGGCTGGGGTGGATGTGAGTGCGTATCGGCGACTTGCGCTGGCGATGCCGGGTGCGGTGGAGTCGTCGCATATGGGTGCGCCGGATTTTCGGATCAACGAGAGGATCTTTGCGACGCTGGCGTATGGGCACAAGGGGTTGGGGACGTTGAAGCTGAGTCTTGAGCAGCAGGCGATGTTTCTGGCGGATGCGTCGGAGTATTTTTCCGCGGCACCGGGTGGATGGGGACGGATGGGCATGACGCTGGTGCGGGTGGATGCGCCGGAGAGTGTGCTGGCCGGGGCGCTGTCGACGGCGTTTCATAACGTGTTGGCGAAACAGGCTTTGAAGAAGAGCGCGGCGACGAAGAAGAAAGCGTGACGACTACAATCGAGTGGATGTCGAAGTGGATGGGCGATGCATACGAGTTTGTTTGAGCTGTTCAAGATTGGGATTGGGCCTTCGAGCTCTCATACGGTGGGGCCGATGCGGGCGTCGCTGCGGTTTGTGCGGGAGTTGGTGGCGAGGGGAGAGTTTGGCGCGGCGATTAAGGTGGACTTATATGGGTCGCTGGCGCTGACCGGGATTGGGCATGGAACGGACCGGGCGGTGATGATGGGGCTGCTGGAGGAGTCGCCGGATACTGTGGACCTGGACGCGATTGGTGCGCGCATTGAGGCGTTGCGGGCGACGGGTGAGTTGAAGTTGTTGGGCGAGCATGCGGTGCGGTTCGATCCGGCGGTGGATTTGCGGTTTCATCGAGAGCAAATGTATCCGGATGTGGGCGTGGTGACGCATCCGAATGGAATGCGGTTTAGTTCGCTTGATGCGGGTGGGAAGGTTTTGTTTGAGCAGGTGTACTACTCGGTGGGTGGGGGATTTATTTTGTCGGCCGAGGAGTTGGCGTCGGCGGACGGCGGGGCGAAGAAGCGGGATGTGCCGTACATGTTTTCGAGTGCGGACGAGTTGTTGAAGCTGGGTGAGGCGCACGGGCTTTCGATTGCGGAGATGGTGCTGGCGAATGAGGTTGCGCTGTTGGCGGATCCTACGATCGTGCGGCGGATCGATCGGATTGTGTCGCCGCTGAGGCCGGGGAACAAGACGACGCAGGTAGAGGCGTCGTTGGCGGGCGAGGCGCGGGTGAAGGCGGCGATCTTTACGTTGTGGCAGGCGATGTCGGATTGCATTGAGCGCGGGATTGCGACGGAGGGAACGCTGCCGGGTGGGTTGAATGTGCGGCGCCGGGCTCCGGGGCTGGCGCGGCGATTGGCGAAGATGGAGGCGGATGGCAAGACGCGTGATCCGCTGGCTCCGCTGGATTCTGTGACGCTGGTGGCGATGGCGGTGAATGAAGAGAATGCCGCGGGAGGTCGGGTGGTGACGGCTCCTACCAATGGTGCGGCGGGCGTGATTCCGGCGATCGCGTATTACTACGTGCACCATGCGGCGAAGGATGTGAGCGATGAGACGAGAGAGGCTGGGCTGCTGCGTTATTTCTTGACGGCTGCGGCGATTGGGATTTTGTACAAGGAGAATGCGAGTATCTCGGGCGCGGAGGTTGGGTGTCAGGGGGAGGTGGGTGTGGCTTGCTCGATGGCGGCGGGTGGACTGGTGGCGGCGTTGGGTGGCGATAATGCGGCGGTGGAAGGTGCGGCGGAGATTGCGATGGAACATAACCTGGGGATGACGTGCGATCCGATTGGCGGGCTGGTGCAGATTCCTTGCATCGAGAGGAATGGGATGGGGGCGGTGAAGGCGGTGAATGCGGCGCGGCTGGCGATGAATGACCAGGGCGTGCACAAGGTGTCGCTCGACCAGGTGATTGAGACGATGTACCGGACGGGGATGGATATGCAGTCGCGGTATAAGGAGACGAGCTTGGCGGGGTTGGCGCTGAATATTATTGAGTGCTGAGGCGCTGCGCAGGGATTGATAGACTGGAGCTTATGGCTTCGTTGGAATCGCAGGGCCCTGGGGCGCGTTCGCATGACCGGCGGCTGCTGATTTTTGTATTGGTAAGTTTGTTCACGGCGAATATTGTGCAGTGGGCGGTTTGCCGGGCGTTGCACCTGGGAAATCCCGGGAGCATTCTTCCCGACCTGCGACAGTTTTTTCAGGTGCGGCAGTGGACGGATTCGTGGCTGCCGATGATGAAGTCGCTGGATTACTTCAAAGCACATCCGACGCTGCCGATTTACGACGCGAAGCTGTATGACACGCTGATCTACTCCTTGGCGAGCGAACTGCCGCTGGTGGCGATGCGCAAGCTGGGGATGAGCGATCACATCATGCTGCGCGCGCTGGCGGTGCTTTCGTTTCTGGCGGTGTGGGGCGTGGCGGCGTTGTCGCTGGTGATGGGGCGGTGGCTGCTGCGGCGGCGGGGCGCGGAGTTGACGTGGCCTGCGGGAATTGCGGTGGTGTTGGCGACGCTGGGATGCTATCCGCTGATCAAGGGATATTCGCTCGGCAATGCGCAGACGTTTTTGTCGTTTGGATTTACGGTGCTATTGCTGTTGTGGACGACGGGTCAGGAACGATGGACGGGCGTGGTTGCGGCGATCCTGACGGCGGTGAAGCCGCAATTTATTTTGTTGCTGGTGTGGATGCTAGTGCGGAAACGGTGGGGTGCAGCATGGGCATTCCTGGTTTGTGG
Source organism: uncultured Acidobacteriaceae bacterium (assembly GCA_963796535.1). GTDB lineage: Bacteria > Acidobacteriota > Terriglobia > Terriglobales > Acidobacteriaceae > Granulicella. The sequence goes on along the minus strand of CAWCMO010000003.1, from coordinate 73,378 downwards.
GGCGGTGTTGCTTGCCACCTCGGTGGCTGTCTTTGGATGGCACAACAATTGGGATTACATTGCTGTGCTGGCGGGGCTGAGCCATAAGGCGCAGTCGCATTACGCGAACCAGTCGATGTTCGGAACGATTAATCGCATGATTTTCAATGGCGAGAATATTGAGTACACGCCGTATGTGTACACGCCATATATTGCCTGGGTATATCGAGCAACAGTGGTGACGTCGCTGGTGCTGGTGGGGCTGGTGCTGTTGTATCCGTGGAGGAAGCTGCGCGGGTCGACGGCGGATATTGCGGCGATGGGGATCGCGTCTGTGGCGGCGAGCCCGATGGCGTGGGAGCATCACTACGGGATTGTGTTGGGCATTGCGGTTTGGGCCTGGTTTGCGCATGCCTGCTGGAAGAAGCAGCGGCCGTGGGTGCTGGGGGTGGCGGTTTTTCTGTGTCTGAATTTCCTGCCGGCATTCAATTATTTGTATGCGATGCGGGGGTGGAACATTTTGCAATCGTATTTGTATATCGGGGCGCTGATGTTGATGGGTTGGCTGATGTCGCTGGCGCGTTCGAAGGATGAGACGACGCTGGGTTAGGGCGTGGATGGCTCAGCGTTCGAGGGCCATGGCTACGGAATTGCCGCCGCCGAGGCATAGGGCGGCGATACCTTTGTGGGCGTCGCGGCGCTGCATCTCGTAGAGCAGCGTGACGAGGATGCGGGCGCCGCTGGCTCCGATAGGATGGCCGATGGCGACGGCGCCGCCGTTGACGTTGACGCGGTCGAGAGAGAGGCTGAGTTCCTTTGTTACGCCGAGCGCTTGGACAGCGAAGGCTTCGTTGAGTTCGAAGAGGTCGACGTCGTCGAGGGACCAGCCGGCGCGAGCGAGGACTTTCCGAACGCCGGTGACGGGAGCGAGCATGACCCAGCGTGGAGCGACGCCGCTGGTGGCCTGTGCGCGGATGGTTGCGAGTGGCTTGAGATGGAGATCGCGGGCGCGCTCGGCGGACATTAGGACGACGGCTGCTGCTGCGTCGTTGACGCCGGGCGCGTTGCCGGCGGTTACGGTGCCATCCTTCTTGAAGACGGGCTTGAGGGCGGCGAGCGCTTCGAGTGAGGTGTCGGCGCGAATGCTTTCGTCGTGGGTGAAGAGGGTGGGGGGTGAGCCCTTTTTGGTAGCGAAGGTGAGGGGGATGATCTCGGCGTCGAAGCGGCCGGCCTGCTGCGCGGCGGCGGCTTTGCGATGGGAGTTGAGCGCGTATTCATCCTGCTGCTCTCGTGTGATGGAATGCTTTTCGGCGACGAGCTCACCGGTCATGCCCATGTGTTGATCGTCGCAGGCGCACCACAGGCCGTCGTTGACCATGGAGTCGATGGCCTGGGCGTTGCCCATGCGAAAACCCTTGCGCGCATTGGGGAGAAGGTAAGGTGCGTTGGACATGGACTCCATTCCGCCGGCGACGGCGATCTCGGAGTCGCCGAGGGCGATGGCTTGAGCTGCGAGGCCGATTGCCTTGAGGCCGGAGCCGCAGACCATGTTGATTGTGAGGGCGGAGACGGTGTCGGGGAGACCGCCGCGAAGCGCAGCCTGGCGCGCTGGATTCTGGCCGAGGCCGGCGGGGAGAACGCAACCCATGATGCACTCGGTGACGTCTGCGGCGTTGATGGATGCGCGTTCGACGGCGGCTCGTACCGCGATGGATCCGAGTTCGACGGCGGAGAGATGGGAGAGTGCACCGAGAAACTTGCCGACGGGGGTGCGGGCTGCACTGACGATGACGACTTCACGCATGAGAGCTCCGTTATTTCCAATGCTGGATATGCTTTGCGGCGATAGAAAGAGTCGCCGTGGGAACATCGAAGTATACGATGCACGGCCTGTCGGATGCGGATGATTGGCTGCAGCGCCTGGAGGAGGAAGTCTCTAGCGGACGTGTAGGCTCGCGTTCATAGTGCATGGAGAGTTGTGCGATGGATCGAAATTTTCTCAGCAAGGGCATCGAGCGTTGCGTCACGTTCGGTCCTGTTGGTGGTGCGTAGCGTGCGAGACGTGGTTGCATTTCCGACGATCGGAAGGGAGAGTCGTCGAAAAATGCGATGCGAGGTTCGCCGAGGGGGAGAAAGTATCCAAAAATTTCAATGCACAAATGTCGTTTTTTTCTTGACTCTTTGACGAGAGAAAACTATACCTTCGTTAGCTGCTTCATATCGCTGAAACAGCGTCGATGTTCACCATCGATTGGGAGCGCAGGCAAACGCAACCAAGGCAAAGCATCAACGTAATGGCAACACACTCAGGGAACGCGATCTTCGCGTTCCCTGAGGTGTTTAATCGCCAGTGTTCATCGGTGTTTCGCGCGCATGTCAGAAACAGTATGCTGATTGCATGACGAGACGAAGATGGATTGCCGATACATGGACAGAGACAACTGCATCGCTGAAGGGGGAACAGGCAGCGCATCTTGCGAGGGTGTTGCGGGCGCAGCCGGGGCAGGTATTCGACGTGGTGGCGAATGGATTTTTGCACCGTGCGGAGATTGAGTCGGCTGCCGAGCATGAGGTGGTGTTCACCTTGCACGAGGAGTTGGAGGCAGAGAGTGCGCTGCCGGTGCATCTGCTGATGGCGGTGTTCAAGTTCGATCACATGGAGTGGGGGATTGAGAAGGCGACGGAGTTGGGCGTGGCTCGGATTACTCCGGTGATTGCGCGGCGGACGGAAAAACATTTGGCGCAGGCTGCAGCGAAACGTGTGGAGCGTTGGCGAAGGATTGTGCGTGAGGCTGCGCAGCAGTCGCGCAGGAGTGATGTGCCGGAGGTGGATGATCCGGTGGCGTTGAAGGTGGCGCTTGGGATGGTGAGTGCGGAGAAGAAGTTGTTGCTGGCGGAGACGGAGCAGGAGAATTCGTTGAAGGCGGCGCTTCAGGATGAAGCGGCGAGCGTGGCGCTGGCAATTGGGCCTGAGGGTGGATGGACGGCGGAGGAGATGGTGTTGTTCAGCGAGGGCGGGTGGAAGCATGTGACGCTGGGGCCGAGGATTCTGCGGGCGGAGACGGCGGCGATCGCGGGGCTGGCGGTTTGTGCGGCGATGCTTTAGGGTCTCGCGTTCCCACGTCCGAGAATCCGGACATGGGCACCCGGTGTGGTGGCTGGATCAAAAAGAATAGCGACCGATCGCTCGGTCGCTTTTTCGGTGAGGAGCAAGGTGGATTAGCTGAACATCTCCTTGACCTTGCTGAAGATGCCGCGCGAGGCTGGGGTGTTTTCGATGGAGATGGTTTCGGAGAGCTGCTTGAGGAGCTCCTTCTGCTGTTTGGTGAGCTTGGAGGGAGTCTGGACGCGGACCTCGACAATTAGGTCACCCTTGCCGTGAGAGTTGAGGTGAGGAACGCCCTTGGCGCGGAGCCGGATTTCGCGACCGCTCTGGGTGCCTTCGGGGACCTTGATGGTTTCTATGCCGTCGAGGGTTTCGAGTTCGAGTTCGGTGCCGAGGGCTGCTTGCGGGAAGCTGATCGGGATGACGCAGTGGAGGTCGTCGCCATCGCGCTCAAAAAACTTGTGCGCCTTGACGTCGAGGACGACATAAAAATCGCCGGCAGGGCCACCGAAGCGGCCGGCCTCGCCCTCGCCGGAGTAGCGAATGCGGGTGTCGGTTTCGACGCCGGCGGGAACCTTGACTAGGATTTTGTGCTCGCGCGTAACGCGCGAGTCGCCCTTGCAGGTGACGCAGGGCGTGCGGATGACGGAGCCGGTGCCGCTGCAGACCGGGCAGGTGCGGGCGACGGAGAAGAAGCCCTGTTGTGAGCGCACCTGGCCGCGGCCGCCGCACTGCTGGCAGGTCTCGGGCTGTTTGCCGTTGGCAGAGCCGGTCCCGCGGCAATCTTCGCAGGCTTCGGCTCGGCGGATGGTGATCTCGCGCTCAACGCCGAAGACGGCCTCTTCGAATTCTAGTTTCATGTCGAACTTGAGATCGCGGCCGCGCTGTTGACGCGTGGCGCGGCGATTGCCGCCGCCCATGTTGAACATCTCGCCGAAGAGATCGCCGAAGATGTCGTTGAGGTCGCCGCCCTGGAAGGGGCTGCCTCCGCCGGGGAAGCCACCGGCACCGTTGACGCCGGCATGACCGTAGCGGTCGTAGGCGGCGCGCTTGTCGGGGTCGGAGAGAACCTGGTAGGCCTCGCTGCACTCCTTGAACTTCTCCTCGGCTTGAGGATTGTTCGGGTTGCGGTCGGGGTGGAACTGCATGGCGAGTTTGCGATACGCGGTCTTGATTTCGCCGTCGGAGGCGGTGCGCTCGATACTCAGGATCTCGTAGTAGTCGGTCTTCATCGTGGCTGTGGGCATTCCTGATTCCTAAAGTTTGCGGGCAGTGTTTGCCCTGAGTGTGCCAGGGCTAAAGCCCTTGTTTGAATGTCCTCAGTTCAGTGGGCCAAAGCCCACGGCTGATCCGGTAGGGCTTTTGTTACTCGCTCTTTTGCGCGGAGTTGCTGGCGATGCGGACGAGGGCCGGGCGAAGGAGCTTGTCGCGGAGTTTATAGCCGCGGCGAATCTCTTCGAGGACCTGGTGGTCTGGATGCTCCAGGGTTTCGATGCTGCCAAGCGCCTCGTGGATTCGAGGGTCGAACTGCACGCCGACGGATTCGACGGGCTGGACATTGAGGCCGCGGAGGGCGTCATCCATCTGTTTGACAATGAGTTGCACGCCGGTGCGGAGCTGGTTGATGTCGCCGTCGGATTTGAGGGCGAGGGCGAAGTTGTCGAGGACGCCGAGGAAGGGCTCGACGGCGGACTGGATGGCGTAGTCGCGGACGTCCTGGCGCTCTTTGGCTTCGCGCTTGCGGGTATTGTCGAACTCAGCCTGGAGGCGGGCGAGGCGATCCTGCGCTTGCGTGAGCTGCAGGGCGAGTTGGTCGCGCTCATTGCGCAGCTGGTCGAGGTCGGAGGTGAACTCCTGAGTTTCGGTGCCGGCTTCGATGTCGGCATGCGCGTTTTCGGATTGGTCGTTTTGTTCTATTTGTTCGGTGCTCATGGGGTCTTCCTTTTTGCTATGGGAGTTTCGCGGCCAGCGCGGGAAGCGATCTTTTGTCGGGGGCATGTGTTGATCCGTCCATTAAGGGGAGGTGGGGGCAACTTCGCCGGTGTCTATTCGATGCAGAAGCTGGGCGATGTAGCTCACGGCGTTGATGGCGCTTTCGTAGTTCATGCGCTTGGGGCCGAGGATGGCGACGGCAGAGTCGCCCGAGACCTGGGCGGGGGCGGCGATGAGGACGAGTCCAGCCATGCCGGGGTCCTGCTGCTCAAGGTCGAAGATGACGCGGACCGATTGTTCGGAGGTATCGATGTAGGCGTTGAGGAGTTCGATGAGGCGCTGCTTTTCTTCGAGCGCGGAGAGCATGGCGCGGAGGCGATCACGGTCGGCAGGGAGACCGATGAGGTTGACGACGCCGTCGATGTAGACGGACTGCTGGGGGACGGCGTCGGCGGGGATGGTGCGTGTCCAAAGATCGATAGCGTCGGAGAGTTGCTGGTAGACGGTGCGCTCCTGGTCGACGCGGCGGGTGAGTTCGTTGCGTACGCGATCGATGTTCCAACCGCGGAAGTGCTGATTGAGGAAGTTGGCGGCTGTCTCGAGCTGGACGGACGAGAGGTCGTGGTCGAGGGCGAGAACCCGGTCGCGAACCATGCCACTTCGGGTGACGACGACGGCGAGGACGCGGCGCTGGGTGAGGCGGCTGAAGTGGATGTGCTCGAGGAGGTCGGTAGAGGCCGCCGCGCCGATGGCCAGGCCGACGCCGCTGGAGAGCGCGGCGAGGACGTGCGAGGTGCGCTCGAGCAGGGCCGAGGCTCCGGCGATGCCGGCGAAGCTGGTGTCGATGTGAGTCTGGAGGTCGGTGCGCGACGATGTGGCGAAGGTGGTGGGCGCGCTGGTGAGTTGGTTGACGTAGAGTCGAAAGGCTTCGGCGGAGGGGATGCGGCCGGCGGAGGTGTGGGGCTGTTCGAGGAGGCCGGCGTCGGCTAGCTCGGCCATCTCGTTGCGGATGGTGGCGGAGCTCATGGCGTTGGCGAAGGCTGATTGCGCGAGGGTGCCCGAGCTGATGGGCTCGCCGGTCGAGATATAGCTCTCGATGATGGCGGTGAGGATCTCGCGCTGGCGGGTTGTGATGGGGCGGGCCACTAGATTGATTTTACGCGGGTCGTCAAGCTGGAAGGCCCCTCGCTTACATATTCAATGTGTTCTGACCTGCAGATCTCGCAAAGAATGACCTGACCGGTATCAATAGGGCAACTAACATAACCGGGAAGTCTAGAGTCCCTAAGCCCATCCAGATCGCTGGCAAATATCCCTCCCGTATCCCGCGCAACCAGTAAGACCATTCGAATTCGGGAGTGGGAACGCTTAGGAGCAGAGTGAGCGCGCTTGGCGGGAAGACAAAGAAGAGCAGGATGACGAGCATGACAAACCATGCCCAGCGTTCATTTCTCTTGTATCCCGTCCAGAGGACGATCAAGCCAATCAGCTGAAAACCTAGAGAAAAAAATCCCAGCGGCATCATAGGACTGGTCTGCTTGTAACCGCCCGCTTCGAGAGAGAGGTCTTTCCCTGTCGAGGCAAACTTTAAAGCGCCAGGAACAAGCGCGATTAGGCACAAGGATAGGAGGCCGGCTGAAATGAAAGTCGCATTCGGCCGATTTTTCATGAGGTCTTTCACTTCAAGGCAGCGTTTCCGTTAGCTGATTTCGAGGACGTCCTCTGACTTTGCGGCGAGCTCGTTGGTTCGGGTAACGACTTTTTCGGCGATGGCTAGGAATTCGCGGCCACGGGGAGTGGCGTCGCCGGCGAGGGCGGCGGGAAGGCCGCTGTCGCCGCCGGTCCGGACTTGCGGGTCAAGGTCAACGGAGCCGAGGAAGGGGAGGTTGTATTGTTTCGCGGTCTGCTGGGTCGCGCCGGCGCCGAAGACGTCGATCACGGTGCCGTCGGGCAGGGTCATCTGGGACATGTTTTCGACGAGGCCGAGAACTTCGACGTTGACCTGGTGGAACATCTCTAGGGCCTTGCGGGCGTCCTGTAGAGCTACAGACGAACCTGTGCTGACGACTACTGCGCCTGTCAGGGGGACGGTCTGGACGAGCGAGATGACTACGTCGCCGGTGCCTGGAGGCAGGTCGATGAGGAGGTAGTCGAGCTCACCCCAGGCTACCTGCTGGAGGAACTGCTTGATGATCTGGTGAAGCATGGGGCCGCGCATGACCATGGGCTTGTCGCCGGGCGAGATGAGGCCGATGGAGATGAACTTGACGCCGTGCGCGGTGATGGGCTCCATGAGATTTTCGGCGACGATGCTGGGCTGGCGCGTCGAACCGAGCATAGTGGGAACGTTGGGGCCGTAGATGTCAGCGTCGATGAGGCCGACGCGGTGGCCAAGCTTGGCGAGAGAGACTGCGAGGTTCACGGCGACGGTGGTCTTGCCGACTCCACCCTTGCCGGAGCCGATAGCAATGATGTGCTGGATGCCGGGAAGGCGTTGCGGACCTTGGGGTGCTGCTGGGTGCTGGTGAGACATAAAGACCTCTTCTGGGTGGAACTGGTGTTAGAGATGCCACTCGGGGGCGAGGATGGCGCGGAGTTCTTTTTTGCGCTGGGTTTCGCCGGAGCGCATCTCGCGGCGACGGCCGGCGTCTTCGTAGCGGCGGATCTGGTGTTCGGTTTCGGGGGTGACGTGCGGGACCTCAAGGCGATTGCCCGCGGCGTCGACGGCGACGAAGGTGAGGTAGGCGGAAGAGACGTGGCGGAGCTTCTGCTCGCGAACGTCTTCGACCATGGCTTTGACGCCGATTTCCATGGAGGTGCGGAAGGCGCGGTTGACGCTGGACTTGAGGATGAGGAGATCGCCGACGCGGACGGGGGCGACGAAGTCGAGGTGATCCATGGAGGCGGTGACGACGAAGGAGCGGGCGTGGCGGCTGGCCGCCATGGCGCCGACGAGATCCATGAACTGCATGAGGCGGCCGCCGAAGAGGTTGCCGAGGGCGTTGGTGTCGGCGGGAAAGATGATCTCGCTGCGTTCAGACTGGGAGGCGCAGACGGTACTGGAATTGGTGCAATCGGACATTCTCCCATTGTAATGGCGAGCGCCGGTGGTTGAAGGGCGACGGGCAATGCTTCGACGCGAACGAAAGCAAGATTCGCAAAGGAGGGCGTCGTAGGATGGAGGCATGGACAAGATTGGGATGTTGAGCGAGATTTTGCAGCAGAATCCGAAAGATGCCTTTGCGCGGTATGGATTGGCGATGGCCTATGCGGCCGAGGGGAAGACCGACGAGGCGCTGCGGGAGTTTGCGACGACGACGGAGTACAACCCGGACTATGTGCCGGCGTATCAGATGGCGGCGCAGACGCTTGTGAAGGCGGGGAAGTTTGACGAGGCGCGGGCGCGGTTGCAGGAGGGGTTGGCGGCTTGCGAACGCACCGGGAATACGCACGCTGCGAGCGAGATGAGCGGCTTGAGGGATGAGATCGCCGAGCTGTAGGCGTGACGGGCTAGTAGCCGTTGGCCAGGAGATAGGCGGGCGTGAGCCAGTTCTCTTCGGGGTGGGCGCGCTGGGCTGCGGCGTATTTCGCGAGGACGTCGGTCTCGATGTTGAGGGGGGAGCCGGGCGTGAGGGTGTGGAGGTTCGTGGACTTGTAGGTGTGGGGGATGACTGCGATCTCGATGCGAGGGAGCCCCGGGTTGGCGAAATCGGTGCGCGCTACCGTGAGCGAGATGCCGTCTACGGTGATGGAGCCTTGCGAGATGACTTGCGAGGTGAGCTGATCGGGGAGCTCCAGGGTGAGACGCCAGTCGGTGGTTTCTAGGTCGGGGTGAAGCGGATCGATGGAGAGGAATTTTCCTGTGGCGTCGACATGGCCCTGGACGACGTGGCCGCCGAGGGGTGAGCCTGCGGGGGTGGGGAGTTCGAGGTTGACGGTGGCGCCGATGGGGAGCGAGCCGAGGGTGGTGCGGGCGAGGGTTTCGCCGGCTAGATCGGCGGCGAAGTGCGTGGGCTGCTCGAGGGGAATTGCCGTGAGGCAGACGCCATTGACGGCGATGCTGTCCCCGGTGCGCCAGCGGCCTGCGAGGGCGGGGGCGGCGAGAACCAGGCGCGTGGCGCCTTCGGTGGGGGTGACAGAGAGGACAGTGCCGGTGGTTTCGATGAGTCCGGTGAACATAGGGTCAGGATAGCAAGTTAGGGAGTCGGCAAGTTAGCGGGGAGGCGGGTATCGCTAGATGGTGGCCCAGGGGTCGTGGAGATAGCCGGTAATGCGGACGTCTTCGGCGTTGGGGGCCAGGTCGGAAGGGAAGGTGGTGCGCGTGACGCGCGTTAGCCGTTGTTGGACGGCGTAGGGCGAGTCGAAGTCTGCGGCGAAGGGGAGGGCATCGAGGCCGAGTTCGCTTTCGGCGTAGTAGAGGACAAGCTTGTCGATGAGGTTGGCGCGGAGGAAGGCGCCGTTGAGGGCGGAACCGGCTTCGACGAGCACGCTGAGGATGTTGCGTTCTGCGAGGGCCGTGAGTGCTGCATTGAGGTCGAGGCGACTGGCGACGGTGGGGATGCGGAGGACGTCTACGTTGTGGGCGCGGAGAGCGGACTCTCGTTCTGTGGGGGCGTGGGTGGTGTCCTCGGAGCAGAGGATGAGGAGGTCGCTGCTCGTTGACTGCAAGGCCGCGGTGCGGACGAGGGTAGAGTCGAGGGGTGTGCTAAGGGCGGTGTCCAGGACGACGCGGAGGAGCGGGCGGCGACGGGGGAGGCCGGTGCGGTCGGTGAGAGAGGGGTTGTCGGCGAGGACGCTGCCGATGCCGGTGAGGATGGCGTCGGAGGCGTGGCGGAGGAGTTGCGCGTCGGCGCGGGCTGCGGTGCCGGTGACCCAGTGGGGTGCGGTTGAAGTACGGGTGGAGGGTGGGGGAGCTAGTTTGCCGTCGACCGAGAGAGCGGCCTTGAGGGTGACGAAGGGGCGATGATACTGGATGGAAAATGCGAAGGCGTCGTTGAGATGGCGGGCTTGCTGGGCGAGGGGATGCGTCGGGTCGAGGAGGAGGACTTCGATGTTCGCTGCGCGGAGTTTGGCGACGCCCTGACCGCTGACGAGAGGGTTCGGATCGACGGTGGCTACGACGCAGCGTGCGATGCCTGCGGCTATCAGTGCGTCGGAGCAGGGGCCGGTGCGGCCGTGGTGGGCACAGGGTTCGAGGGTTACGTAGGCGGTTGCGTTGCGGACGTTGTGGCCGAGAGCGGCGGCTTGCTTGAGGGCGGCGATCTCGGCGTGGTCGCGCGCGTCGTAGAAGTGAGCGCCTTCGCCGAGGTTGTGGCCATTGAGCGTGAGGACGCAGCCTACGGTTGGGTTGGGGCTGGCGAAGGCCGCGGCTTCACGCGCGAGGGTTAGCGCGCGGGTGAGGTGGAGCTCGTCCTGGGAGGTGAGGGACATGCTGAGTCAAGGATAGCCGCATACGATCCCACGTCCCAGATGCGGGACGTGGGGCACCCAGATCTCACATCTCTGAATCGAGATAAGGGGCACCCGATTTCTTGCGGGGATTTAGTCGAGGAGGGAGTCGACGAAGGCTGTGGGGTCGAAGGGGATGATGTCTTCGAGCTTCTCGCCCACGCCGGCGTAGCGGACTGGGAGGCCGAGCTCGTGGGCGATGGCGACGACGATGCCGCCCTTGGCGCTGCCGTCTAGTTTTGTGAGGACGATGCCGGTGACGTGTGCGGCTTCGGTGAAGAGGCGGGCTTGCTGGAGGCCATTCTGGCCGGTGGTGGCGTCGATGACCAGGAGGGTTTGGTGGGGGGCGCCGGGGAGGAGGCGCTCGGCGGTGCGGCACATCTTGTCGAGCTCCTTCATGAGGTCGGTCTTGGTGTGGAGGCGGCCGGCGGTGTCGACGATGAGAATTCCGGTAGCGCGGGCCTTGGCGGCGGTCAGTGCATCAAAGAGCGCGGCGGAGGGATCGCCACCCTGGCGCGTTTTGATGAGGTCGACGTTGGAACGTTGGGCCCAGACTTCCAACTGCTCGATCGCGGCGGCGCGAAAGGTGTCGGCTGCGCAGAGCAGGACGGTCTTGCCTTCGCGGCGGTAGAGTGCGGCTAGCTTGCCGCTGGTGGTGGTCTTGCCGGTGCCGTTGACGCCGACCATCATGATGACTTCAGGAGGAGCGGCGGGATGGTGGACGGGTTTGTTCACGGAGTTCAAGACACGGAGGATTTCGGACTTGAGTTGTTGCTTCAGCTCAGCGCCGTCGGAGATGCCGTGGCGGAGGGCGCGATCGCGGAGGCGGGTGATGATTTCGTTGGTGGTGCTGGAGCCGATGTCGCAGGCGAGGAGGGCTAGCTCGAGGTCGTCGAGCGAGGCTTCGTCGACTTCGCGGGTGAGAGCGACGACGGAGGAGATGGAGTTGGAGAGCGACTCGCGGGTGCGGGTCACCGCCTGCTTCATGCGGTCGAAGAGGCCGCGGGGTGCGGAAGGCTCCGGTGGTTCGGGGTCAGGGGTTGGGGTGTCGCGCTTGCCGAAGAGTGAAAAAGCCATCGCCTTCTAGTTTAGCGGATAGAGGCGTAGGGGTTCGCGGTGGAGGGGAGCTTGCAGGGGGTGACGTTGCCAGGCATGGATCGTAGTTTCCGATAACACCGTTTTGCGGGAACGACTTTAGTTGCTGGAGAGAAGTCGACTTCTGGGTAGTAGTCGGTCTCCGGCTATGTAGCGCCTTCAGATCGCAAAATGGAACAGTCCATACCAGATCACCATCACAATAAGACACAGTCCCGAAACCAGGGCACCGAGAAAGGCCTTGACGCTTAGAGTGTGACTCTGAAGAAAAGCCGTACCAATCACCAGTGAGATCGGCAGATAAAATACGGAGGACGTTATGAGACCAGGAGAATAGCGATTGAACCACGCGGTTGTCAGCACGTGGAACAATGCGTCCCAGAAGATATTCCCGCTCGACCATGCGATGAGAAGAAAAGCGGCCAGCCGCGACTCAGACTTGCTCGCCCAAACCACGAGGCCCACCATAATCGCAAGAAAGGCAGCGTTATTGAATGCAAAAGCGACGTCGTTGAAAGAGCCGCCGAGTACATGCGTAACCCAGGCTGGAAAGCCGCCTCGGTATTCCTCGACGATGTGGAGCATAAACGCGGCGGGCATGATCCACATCAGGCGTCGCAACGGCTGTCCCCAAAACGTGAAAGAGTTCATACCGCCTTAGCTTCTCCCTGTTCGTAAGTTGTGCAGCCTCGTCTGCCTTGCCTATCTGTAACTGTAAATGCGCTTGTCATCAGAATTGATTCTGGAATGGCGCATCATCGTGGAGACACTGATCGACGAAGTCCTTGCCTTCAGGCGAGATTCCTGTAATGTCGCATGTTCGGCAACTTCGTCAGTGGGGTCGGAGGGGTTTGTTGCGAGAAGGCTACTCGGTGCGGCCGGGGCGGGACATTAGTTCGCCGATGGCATCTAGCGGGGCCTTCTCTTCGTGGAGGATGGCGACCATCTGTTCGGTGATGGGCATCTCTACACCGTAGCGCTTGGCGAGGCCGAGGGCGGCGGTGGTGGTGAGAACGCCTTCGGCCACCTTGCCGTTGAGGCCGGCGATGATGTCGTTGAGCTTGCGGCCTTTGCCTAGCTCGACGCCTACGGTTCGGTTGCGGGAGAGGCCGCCGGTGCAGGTGAGGACCAGGTCACCAATGCCGGAGAGGCCGGACATGGTTTCGCGGCGGCCGCCGCAGGCCATGGCGAGACGGGTGATTTCGGCGATGCCGCGGGTGATGAGGGCGGAGGTGGCGTTGTTGCCGAGTTCGAGGCCGGTGACGACGCCGGCGGCGAGGGCGATGACGTTCTTGAGCGCGCCGCCGAGCTCGGTGCCTATGACGTCTTCATTGCGATAGGCGCGGAGGGAGGCTGAGCTAAAGTCATCCTGCAGGGACTTGCCGAGGACGGGGTCGTCGATTGCGAGGGTGATGGCAGTGGGCATGGCGGCGGCGACTTCGTAGGCGAAGGACGGTCCGCCGAGGGTGCCGATGGGGCTGTCGGGAGCGTACTCGAACATGATCTGCGACATGCGCAGGAAGGTCTTCTCCTCGATGCCTTTGCTGGCGGAGAGGAGCACCTGGCGCGCGGTGAGGATGGGCGCGATCTGGACCATGATGGAGCGCAGGGCTTGCGAGGGCGTTACGCAGAGGATGATGTCGGCGCCGGCGATGGCGCGGCTGAGGTCGTGGGTGACGTCGACGTCGGCGGGGAGAATGAAGCCGGGAAGGTAGCGGGTATTCTCGCCGGTGTCAGCGAGGTGCGCGGCGTGCTCTGGCGAGTGCGCCCAAAGGGTGAGTCGATGGCCGCCGCGACGGGCGAGGCTGACGGTCAGCGCGGTTCCCCAGGCGCCGGCGCCGATGACTGCAATACGGCTCATGCGTTGACCTTCTTGTTATCTGGATCAGAGTTCTTGGTGCCGAAGCGGCTTTCGGTGCCCTTGAGCAGGCGAACGATGTTGGCGTGGTGTTTGACGATGCTGAGCAGGGAGATGCAGCTGAGGCCGATTAGCAGGGCCGGAGAGCGGTGGGGTACGAGCAGGATTGCAAGGAAGGGGATGGAGACGGCGGCGACGATAGAGCCAAGAGAGACGAGGCGCGTGGTGGCGACGATGAGAGCGAAGACTCCCACGGAGGCGAGGGCTACGAGCGGCACCAGGGGGATAAAGACGCCGAGCGCGGTGGCGATACCCTTGCCGCCACGGAAGCGAAGCCAGACGGGAAAGACGTGGCCGACGACGGCGGCTACCGCAGCGGCTATGGCGAATGTCGAAGGGCCGTTGGCAGTGTTGGGAGCGAACTGCATGGTGAGGAAGACGGCGATGAAGCCCTTCATTGCGTCGAGGAGGAGGGTGAAAATGCCCAGGGTCGCTCCGCCGGCGCGGGCTACGTTGGTGGCGCCGATGTTGCCGCTGCCGGTGTCGCGGACGTCCTCCTGGCGGACGAAGCGGACGAGGAGGTAGCCGAAGGGGATGGAGCCCAGCAGGTACGCCATCGTCAGGGTAATGATCCAGAGAGTCATAATCGTTCGCTAGTGAGTGTAGCAGCGGGAGTTTAGGGCAGGCTTCCGGGCGAGGTATGCGGGTCAGATATTCAGGCGAGAGATCGGCGCAGCATCTCGAGTGCGTGCTGGGTGGACCAGAGGCGGATGCGATCACGGTCTCCGGGGATGCGGAACTCTTTGACCTGGGTATCTTCGCCGTCGGTGAGGGCGATGTAGACGCGGCCGATGGGCTTGTTGGCGTCGAGGCCGCGGGGCGTTCCGGGGCCGGCGATGCCGGTGATGCCGAGGGCGAGGGAGCTGCCGGTGCGGCGGCGGATGCCTTCGGCGAGGGCGCGGGCAACGGTGTCAGACACAGCGCCGTGCTCGTCGATGAGGTACGAGGGAACGTCGGCGAGGGCGGTCTTGCTGCGGTCGGAGTAGGCGATGGCGCCGCCGAGGAAGACGCGCGAGCTTCCCGGGATGGAGGTTAGGCGCTGGCCGAGCAAGCCGCCGGTGCAGCTTTCGGCGACGGCAAGGGTCTGGCGGCGAACGCCGAGCATGAGCAGGACGACTTCCTCAAGGGACTCGCCGTTGAGGGAGAAGATGTCGTCGCCCATCTCGCGGGCAACGGCGTCGGACACAGCCTCGACGCGGGCTTCGGCCTCGGCGAAGGTGGGCTTGACGCAGGCGAAGTGGAGTTGGATCTCGGCGGAGCCAGCGAGGATAGTGGTCTGGACGTCGGGGAATTGCTGGTAGATGGGCGCGGTGCGAGCGTCGACCTGGCTTTCGGGGATGAGGGCGAGGCGGAGCTGGCGGCGAGCCATATGGTAGGGCGGAAGCGCGGCGGCGAGGCGCGGCTTGCACTCGCTGTCGAAGAGGGGCTGGAGCTCTTTGGGCGGCCCGGGAAGCAGGGCGACGAGCTTGCGGACTCCGTTATGCGCGAAGTCGAGCCATTGGCCGGGAGCGCTGCCGTTGAGGTTCGGCAGGATTTCCGCACCCTCGATCTGGTCGGCCTGTTTGGCGTTGTTGGAGGGCATCTCCATTTTGCGGGCGGCAAAGCGCTGCTGTAGGAACTCGAAGACGGCGTCGTTGCGGCGGAGGGAGAGGTTGAGGGTTTCGGCGAGGCACTCGCGGGTGAGGTCGTCTTCGGTGGGGCCGAGGCCGCCGGAGAGAAGGACGACGTCGGCGCGGTTGATGGCGATGTGGATTGCGGAGCGGAGATGGTCGTGGTTGTCGCCGACGATGGTCTTGAAGGCGACGGTGACGCCGAGGTCGTTGAGGCCGGCGGTGAGGTAAAGGGAGTTGGTGTCCTGGCGATGCGGAGTGAGCATCTCGGAGCCAACGGCGATGATCTCAGCTAGCATGTGGTTCGATGGTAGCGCGAGCGGGTGTTAATTCATGTGACGGCTGTTGCTTCTGATGGCACGTGGGGAGGTATTTTCCGCGGGTTTGGCAGTTGAGCGCTCGGCGGTGAGGAGAGGCTCCGGGTTGAAGGCTGGCTGCTTGCGGCGGATGCGGCCGAGCTCGAGTTCGTAGCGGCGCATGGCGATGCCGATGCTGCCTTTGACGCGAGCGGCGAGCTCGGCGAGGAGGTCGCGACCCTCCTGCGCCGCGACGTTCGTGCGGTCGCGGAGGTCGGCCATCTCGGAGACGGCGAGGGCTTCGATTTCGGCGTCGATCGTTGCGATGTCGTCGTGCGTCTGCACGATTTGTTCGGTGAGGCGGGCGAGTTGGGCGGCGGGGGTGAGGTCGTCACCGGCGTCGGTGGAGGGGTCGTAGCCGTTAAACATGCGCTGGAGGAGGTCGGCGTCGTTGCGGAGGAAGGCGGCGTTGGCCTGGGACATGAGGTGGTTGCGGTGGAGCTCGTCGTGGGCGTTCTTCGCGCGGTCGGGATGGATGCGCTTGGCTACTTCGCGGAAGAGGGATTTCAGGTCGAGTGCGGCCGGATCGGGTTCGGTGTCGGACTCGGCTTGGAGATCGGGTTCGAGCGCCTCGGGTTGAGGTTGGGTTGGGTTGTGGAGTTCGGCGATGCGGTCTTCCCACTCGTCGAGTTGGATGTAGAGCACGCCGACCTGGCGGATGTAGCGGCCTTCGAAGCTGTTGAGCTGGGCGCGGAGGTGGTCAAGGTCGGCCTCGCGAGTGGCCAGGTTGGCGCGAAGACTGGCGAGCTCAGCGCGACGGCGGAAGAGTTCGGCGTCTTCCGGTTTGGGCTGGCGGGCGATCGCGGCGCGTCTGGGCATGGGCTGAGTTGATGATACGGTCCTGCGCGGACGGCGAGGGTTTAGAGCCGTGCGGGTGATGGCGGCCCCCTCCCCCCCTCCCTCTCCTAGCGTGGGTTTTTGGCCGTAAACGGTTCCATTGAAAGGGATTAGGTATGTAGATCCTTCTTCAAATGGGGGAGGTTTTGGGGTGCAATGCGCTGAATTCAGGGAATTTAGGGGGTGCGATCCTCCGATCGAAAGACTTTACGGGTAAACGTGAGGCGATTGGACCCTTTTGAGGGGGTGTTGGGGCGCTCGCTGTTTTTGTGAGAGTGGGGCTAATTCAATTGTAGTGGTTGGGTGGGGGTAAGTATGCCAAGTTGTGGAGAGAGAAATCGGCAATGGGGACGGGGGGTTTGGGAGATTTAGGGGTGCGTGGGGGGTTGACACGCTGATTTTGGGCTGTTTTTGGTGAATTTATTTTTGGGCGGTGCGGGTGGGTCAAACCTGGGGCTGAGCTGGTCTTGGATGGCTGGGATTCAGTGGCCTATGCCCCGCTTGTCTTCAGAAGAACGGACGCGAAACGCGCGGGGCGGGGTTCTTTTGCCGCGGTTTGGAATGGCGGCAGGGAAAGCAGAGGGCAAAGGCAAGGGCAAATACGGGGGTCCTTCGCTTCGCTCCAGGATGACGGCGTAAAACGAGCAACGGCAACGGCAACGGCAAGGGCCAGGGCAAGGGCAAGGGCCAGGGCAACGGCAACGGCAACGGCAAGGGCAAGGGCAAAGGCAAAGGCAAAGCACACAGGGATCCCTCGCTTCGCTCTAGGATGACGGCGTAAACCGAGCAGAGGCAGAGGCAGAGGCAACGGCAAAGGCAACGGCAAAGGCAACGGCAGAAGCAGATTCCCGGGGGGAATGACAGAAAGAAAGGCAAGGGCAAAGGCGAGAGCAAAGGCAGAAGCAAAGGCAGAAAGCAGATCCCTAAGGGGTGACAACCAAAAATGCAAAGGCAAAAGCAGATCCTACGGCTATGGCGAAGGGTGACAATCAGGTGGGGGGGGGCTCAATGGGGCGGGGCCAGAGTCGGATGGATGAGACAAAGGGTGGTGGGAGTTTGTTCGGTGGGGAGCGAAACATTTGCGTAAAAAACACGTCTGGGATTAGCGTGGAGGACACTCCACCTTTCAGACATTTGATTTCGGGAGATTGCCATGATGATGCCACGACTAGGGTTGGTGCGGCAGTTGGTTTCTGGTGCGCGTGAGAGTGAGGCGAACGGTATGCGGAAGAGGGCGGTGCGGATTTCGCTGGCGCTGGTGGCGATGGCGGCCATGGTGGGATTGTCGGGTTGCTGGTGGGGTTATGGCTCCTACTACTATTACTGGGGCGGTGGGAACGGCAATAATGCGCTGTGGGTGGCGAATGGGACCAACGTGGTGGAGTTTTCGCCGTCGCAGCTGACCAATGGGGTGAGCGATCCGGTGCCGCGGCGGACGATCAGCTCGAGTGTGTTTGGGTCTCCACAAGGGGTGGTGTTCGATTACTACGGCGACTTGTGGGTGATTGATGGAGGGACGGTGGGGATTGACGGCTCGGTGGCGCCGGCGCTTTATGAGTTCACGCCGAAGCAGCTGTCGAACCTGTCGAGCAATAGCGCGCCGACGCCGGTGGTGACGATCACGTCGACGAGCTTTGTGTTTCCGCAACAGGCGACGTTCGATCGGAACGGAAATCTTTGGGTGACTGATAACGGGAGCAACGCGGTGTATGTGCTCTCGGCCAAGCAGCTGAGCGCAACCGCGAGCGTGACGCCGGCGCAGTCGATTACGTCGACGCCGGGGTTCAATGGGCCGCTGGGGATTACGTTCGACTATCGCGGGAATCTGTATGTGGCGAATAACGGGACAACGACGATTTTTCAGTTCAGCGCTTCGAGTCTGCCGGTGGTGAATCCGTCGACGACGACAGGGACGAGCACGGCACTGACGCCGGCGGTGACGCTGAGCGATAACGGGTCGGGATCGATCCAGGCACCGTGGGCGTTGGCGATTGATGGCAGCGGCGATCTGTGGTCGAGTAACGCCAACGCGCCGAATACGGTGGTGGAGTTCAAGCCTTCGCAGTTCGCGGCCAGCGGTAGTCCGACGCCGAACATTACGCTGGCGAGCGCGACGGTGAGCAATAACGCGACGCTCGTGGCTCCCAACGGAATTGCGTTCGATCAGTATGGCGACCTGGCGGTGATGAGCTCGGCGGCACCGTTTGGGATGGCGGGGTATGGGCCGTCGCAGTTGCGGACGAATCCGTCGAGTCCGCTGACGCCGGCGGTGTTTCTGGTAGGGAGTTCGACTACGCTGAATGCGCCGGCGGGCGACACGTTTGGGCCTACGTATTGATGTCGACAGAAGAGGGATTTTTCGCGAAAATGCTCAGGAAATAGTGCAAAAATCGAAGGCGAGTTAAGCACAGAAACGACGAGTTTTGCACCGATATTTTGCTGTTGCATGATCGTGAATTTGTGGCATGATTCTTAGCAACGGAGGAGAGATCCTCCAGAGAAGAGAGAAGAGTCAGAGACAGCGAGGGACGGCGAAGAGACCCACTTCGGGCAACCGAAGACAGGGATCGGAAACGAAACTCACTTCGGGCGACCGGAGACAAGCTGAGGACGAGGAAGCTCACAAGATTTGCGGAACGGACGAACGAAGGACAAGCGGGTTCGCCTGCATGACCGGAGGGAGAAAGGGACGCGGAGATTGACCAGGTGCCGAAACCAGGTCTTCGAAGATTCGGACGGCGGAAGGGCGGGGCCTCGCGAGAGGAACCGCCCTAAAGCTTTGTGCTGCGCGCACGGCGGGAGTGGGTTTGTGGGCCGGAAGGCGTCAGGGGTTTGGGTGAGGCGAAGGGTATCGGGGTTCTTCGGCTGCTCAGCTCGTAGAAGCGCGAACTGCTTCGCTCATGATGAAGGAGTTGGGGTGGGGGGGGATAAGAGCTTGAGGGATGTCAGGTAGAGTGTGGTGGCGACGATCGAAATTGCCGTCGCGATGTAAACAAATTCCATCGACCCGTTGGACCATGTGCCGTTGCTGGGAGCTGATTTCGTCGACTCTGCATAGAGCGCGATGCACAGAATTACGACCGGTCCGATCAAGGCTCCGAGGATGGCCAAGACAAAGAGCCTCGAACGCGTGTCTGTTTCAAAAAAGAGGACGATGGGCAGGGAGATTAGCCATCCAGGGATCACGAGGAAGCTAGCGAAATAGATGAAAACGAATATGTGTTCGAAGAAAAGGTGTTTGCCGCCCGGGAAACTTATGGCGAGGCCAACGATCAGTTCCGCAATGATCGAGCTGAGAAGAGATAGGCCGACTCGCTTCCAACGGCTCATATGAGCGGAAGGCCTTCGATGCCTAGGTCGGCGTGGAAGATGGTGCTGTTGGTGGCCAGGGCGCAGCAGCCGTCGTCCAGGAAGCAGAGGCCGATTAGGTCGTTGCCGGCTACGATTAGTTCGGCTTCGGGGGTGGAGGACGTTGCGGTGTCGCGGAGGCGGACGATGCCTCGGTGGCCGCGGAGGCTGGCGGCTACGTAGAGGTTGCCGTCGACGTCGAAGGCCATGCCCTGGGGACGGCCTAGGCCTCGGTAGTAGGTGGTGGTGTTGCCGTGGGGGTCGATGGCGTAAATGTTTTGGTGCGAGCTGATGGTGGGGGTCGTGACCATGAGGACGCCGTCGGGACGGAAACAGAGATGGTAGAAAGCCGTGGAGGGCTCGAGGGTGGCGAAGACGAAGATTTCGCCGGAGCGGTTGGGGTTGTGGGGGTCGAGCGCGCTGCTCGGAGTGAGGGCGAAGGGGACGTCGGGCTCTGGGAGTTTGTGGCTGGGGATGATTTTGAAGATGGTGCCGGAGCGGTCGCCGACGAAGAGGTTGCCGTCGCGGTCGAAGGCGATACCTGTGGCGATGCCCATGCCTTCGGCGAAGGTGGAGATGTGGCCGGCAGGGGTTATGCGGTAGATGGTGCCTTCGGTGCGGGAGCTGGCGTAGAGGTTGCCGTCGGGGCCGAAGGCGAGGGCGGAGACATTGAGGATCTGGTGGACGAAGGCGGTGACTTGCAGGTCGCGGGCGATGCGGAAGATGGAGACGGGGACTTGCTCGCCGCGGGGGCCGGAGACCATGGCGTAGAGATTACCTTCCGCGTCGACGGCGGGGTTGGAGATGATGTGCAGGTCTTCGACCATGGGGACGCCGATGTTGGCGTGGAGGGGATTGCTGAGGAGGCCGTCGCGGCGGAAGGAGAGGTCGGAGGAGATGGCGCCGGCGGGGACTCGGATGACGGCGCGGGTGGGGCGGGCCAGGTCGAGATGCGCGGGGATTTCGCCGAAGAAGGCCTGCGGGAGCTCGGGGTCGGCGGTATTCTGCGCGGGGGACATGAGCTGGGTGCCGAGTACTTCGAAGCTGCCGCCGGGGATGGCGGAACGGGGATAGAGGCGGTCGAGATGCGGGGCGTCGGGGCGGGTTGCGTGGAGCAGAGGCATGGTGGGTTTAGGGTATGCGCGTGGGTGTGGTGATGCAAATGCTACGCGGATGGCGAGAGGCTTCGCGTGGCGACGGTCGGGGCTGCGGTGGGCGAGAAGCGGGTCCTGCGCGGATGGAGAGAGTTTTGTTGTGGCGCTGAAACGCTGGGTCAGGCTTTGGCGACGAAGCGGCCGTGGAGCCAGGCGCCGAGCAGGAGTCCCGCAACGCTGAGGAGCAGGGGCCAGTTGCCTACGCCAAGGCCTGCGATGGCGGGGCCTGGGCAGACACCGCTGAGTCCCCAGCCGATGCCGAAGATGGCGGCGCCGATGAGGGTGGGGGCATTGAGGATGGAGGCGTGCTTTTTGAAGTCTGGGGCAAAAACGGGGCGCTGCATGAGGCGAGGGAGTAAAGCGTAGGCGATAGCCGTGGTGCCGGCTGCTCCGCCGAGGACCAGCAGCAGGCCCAGGTTGTTGAGGAGGAGAAACTGGAGGATGACTTCGGGTTGGACCATGGTGGAGAGTGCGAGGCCGAAGCCAAAGAGAGTGCCGGCAGCGAGGGCGGAGAGAAGGACGGCGCGGGAGGTGCGGGCGCGCGGATTTGTACTCCCACTCATGACGATGGAGCTGTCATGAATGGGGCACCCTGATGGCAGCGGTTTGGTGGGGGCAGGCGTGTTGGGGGAGAGGTTAGGAGCGGGGGGCATGTTAGAAGCCTCCGAGGGCGCGGACGAGATGCGCGGTGAGGATGGCGGTGGTGAGGAAGACGAGGACGGCGAGGATGGAGGGGAGTTGGTGGGAGGCGACTCCGCAGATGCCGTGGCCGGAGGTGCAGCCACCGCTCATGCGCGCACCGAAGCCGGCAAGGACGCCGCCTGTGAACAGTTGCCAGAGTGGGACGCGGGTGATGAAGGCGTGGCCGTGGCCGAGGGTGATGGTGAACACGATGGCTCCGGCGAAGAGGCCTAGAGCGTACATCATCAGCCACGCCCGCTTGGAGACCAGGGTTTCGCGGTGGAAGGTTGGATAGGCCGTTAGCCAGGACCACGCGGCGCTGTAGGTGGAGCTGATTCCGCCGATAAAACCAGTGAGGGCGAAGAGCAGGCTGACGCCGAGGCCGATGCAGATTCCACCGAAGAGGAAGTGCTTCCAGCCCTGCGGGAAAGCCTGCGCCAGGTTGTGCATGGGGATCTCCGGGACTGCTAAAAGCGGTGATGGAGGTAGCTGAGGAGGAGGCCGGTGAGGAGGGCGAGGAGGCCGGCGGCTACGTCGTCGAGCATGATGCCGGTGCCGGTGGGGAGGGCTTCGAGGCGGCGGATGGGCCAGGGCTTACCGATGTCGAAAAGGCGAAAGAGGAGGAGGGCCAGTGCTGCGTGGGGCCAGTTAGGTGGTGACAAGATGAGGGCGAAGAGCTGGCCGGCTACTTCGTCGATGACTACGAAGCCTGGGTCTTTGCGGGAGGACTCGCTGGCGGTGATGGTGGAGGCGGGGATGCCTGCACTTGTGATGAGGAGTGCGGCCAGGGCTGTGGCGATGGAGAGAGTGAGGCGGCTGGGGGCGAAGAGGCTCGCGGCTGCGTACCAGAGGAGGACGGTGAAGATGCTGGCGTAGGTTCCGGGGCCGGGCTTGAGGTAGCCGGCGCCGAAGAAGGTGGAGAGGGTCCAGGCCCAGCGGGTCTTGCGTTGCGTGGTCACTTTGAGATTTTACTCGGGGTCCCGCGGATGACGGGAGGCTTCGCGTGATGTTAGGAGGGCGGTCGTCTGGTGGCGCAAACGATGGGCCACCCCGAGTCTGGGTAGAAACGCGCGTTTGTCAGCGGCCGTTGCTGTCGCGTCGACGATTTCCCGTGAACCTGGTCCTGGGCTCAGCCGATCGCTAACCAACGATCAACACAAAGGCGCACGCGGCGATGGCGAGTTTCGCCAGCCAACCGACGGCGTGCGATGCGGCGATCACAAGGGACAGCTTCAGGAAGATTGTGTTGGTTGCGATCAAGGGCAACGGACCGACGAGCCAGATGGCGCCAGCCAGGAGGAGCGTTGCGGCAAACGAGTGAAGGTGCAGCCACGTGCACGTCAACGCGAAGAAGAAGCAGCTTAGAAACGAGAGAGTTGTTGCCCAGAGGATTGCGCGCGTCTCGCCTCGTTGGAACGATCGCCAAATTTCTGGATGCTGGTCGTAACGACTGTATAGCCAATCGCCACCCATAAAGAGCCAGTCCGTCAGGGACGAGACCGCGCCTCCAGCGATTGCCGCGATTACGAGTCGAATCGATAGCATCTTGCACAGAACGATACCATCCGCGACCCCCCCAGCGACTCAAATGGTTGCCAGCGTGACGAAGCTTCTTCGCGGCACACTCGTGGGGGTTGGCTTGCGGGCGAAGGGGTGGCGGGTGGTTTGTGCTAGTTGCGCCACTGTGCTAGTTGCGCCACTTGGAGTGGGGTTTGAATTCGTTGTGGAGGTCGCCGGTGGGGTTCTGTTGTTGTTGGGCGTGCTCGAGGTCTTCGAGGAGGTCAGGGTCGAGGATGGGGGAGGAGATTTTGTAGTCGCCGGAGGCCCACTTGCCGAGGTCGATGGTGCGGCAGCGCTCGGAACAGAAGGGGACTTCGGGGTGGTCGAGGGGGACGAGTTTTTTGCAGATGGGGCAGTGGAGGGGTTTGGTCATGGTGGTTGCTCTCGGTTCATTTTACTAGGTGGAGGGCGGTGTTCCTGGCGTTGTATACGGGTAACCCGGGAGTGGCGGAGCGGAGCGAACTTGCGGATAACCCGACTTTGCAGGAG
Organism: uncultured Acidobacteriaceae bacterium; assembly: GCA_963796535.1. Lineage (GTDB taxonomy): Bacteria > Acidobacteriota > Terriglobia > Terriglobales > Acidobacteriaceae > Granulicella. The sequence continues at coordinate 49,865 of CAWCMO010000003.1, read as the reverse complement.
CTTGTAAACTGTGGTGGGGCCGCCGGGGGCTGGGCCCTCCCGTACACAAGCCGGATAAGTGTCGTGCGAGTCGGTGCTGGCGGTTTCCGGTACAGCCAATCCGATCACGGGTATCAGCCCCCAATCGTAGTTGCCGAAAACCCGACTTTCGAGGCGCTTCGATTCCTTCGGACTTGCGGGTGACTTTCCCCAGCCTATTTCTGCGTTGGCCCTTTAGCTATTGCGCACTCGTGGGGTACGTCCTTGAGCGTTGGCCCTACGTCCTGCCAGTACTCGCTGCTTTTGAGCATCGAACAGAAGTCTTCAAGCGAAGGATTGTTCCCCTGTAAGGCTTTCGGATTTACTTCCTCCACAAACTTCCACGCCAGGCTCGAGTTGCCGGAATAGATGAGGTCGAGTACCGGATCCCACAGCGCCACCCCAAGTGATGCGCGATCATCTGCAACATCATCAACATCCTTCAGAGCCTTCTTCCATTCTTCATGTGTCAGGGCAGGATGCCTCATTCGGTTCAAATCCAACCTGAAGCGGTCCTTGTCCCACTTTAGAAACACTTTGTGGCCGGTCGAACCGGCAAAGGAGGACGGCCAGTAAGACCAGATCTCATACGTTACGTAGAAATAATGCCCATTGTGGTCGAGGTCTTCGAAATGTCCGAGGTCCGTGTCACCATCCTCAAGCTTCGCTACAAGTCTAAGTTTGGGCTCTAACTCGAAAACGTAATGTGTGAAGCAGCAGTGAGCACCGCCCGACCATGAGGTCACGATCATGTCGGGTCGCCCGTTGCCGGTCAGGTCGGATCCATTTGGAACGAACGGTATCTTGTTGATTGGATCCTTGGGTTGACCGAGCCGGTACGTCAAAGCTTCGTCATTTTCAAGCCGGTAAACTTGAGTTCCGCCGAGGGAGATGCGAACGCACCCAGGCGCATCATGAGAATCGTCCTCAAACGCGCGGAAAACGTACCCACGCACTGCAGCAGTTTCTAAGAGGTGTGGTTGCGAACACGGTTTAGGGAGTTCAGCTTGTTGTGCGACAGCGAGTGCGGGCGAGCCGACCAGCAGTCCTATTAAACATCCGAGTTCAAGCGCGAACGACTGGGCGGGCTTCACTGAGCACCCTGAAAGGAGAAATCAACGCGAAGAGTTATCTAATTGATTGCTTTCTAATGATACGGGAACGAACTGGAAGTTATCCCGATGGGGCGTTCCCTTTGGAGCGTGGTGCACGAAAAACGGCGTTTTGGGAAACAACGATGCGGTGACTTCCGCGAGGGCCTGGTGGTGGCGTCTTCTTCGGGGGCGGAAATGGGTGGGGTTTTACTTTGCGCTGTGGTGGATCAGAAGTCCGATGTGGGGATGCGCGTTGGCGACTACTGCAATCACTGCGATGACCAACACCACAATCGCGTCGAACCACAGCACCTGGGACGTGTCGGAGTTTCGTTCGCTGTTCATCGGGTAACTGTACCCAGACGGGGCGCTTGCTGGCTCGGCAAAATTGCAGGGAGGAACCTTGTCGGGCACCTGTCGGTTGATGAGAGAGGCTGGTGGAGATCGGTGGGACTGCGCGTTATCGGAGATCGACGCGGGTTACTCGAGGATGCGGGCTACTACGTCGTAGTCGTGGGATTCGGTGATCTGGGCGCGGTAGAAGGTGCCGGGAACTAGCTCTTCGTGGGGGCCGAAGTCGTTGATGAGGACCTTGCCGTCGATCTCCGGGGCCTGGTCGAGGGAGCGGCCTTGCCAGAGGAGGTCGGTCTCTTCGGATTCGCCTTCTACCAGGATGTCGAGCTCGCGGCCGACCCATTGCTTGCGGGCGCGCTTGCTGATTTTTTGCTGGAGCTTCATTAGCTTGCGGCGGCGGGATTCGATGGTGCGCCTGGGGACTTTTTCGTCTAGCGAGAAGGCGCCCGCTCCTTCTTCGTCGGAGTAGGAGAAGACGCCTAGCCAGTCGATCTTGGCTGCTTCTACGAAGGCGCAGAGCTCGTTGAAGTCTTCTTCGGTTTCGCCGGGGAAGCCTACGATGAAGCTGGTGCGGAGGACTAAGTTGGGGATGGTCTTGCGGGCCTGGGCGATGATCTGGAGGAAGCGGTCGGCGGTGCCTCCGCGCTTCATGCGGCGGAGGACGTTGGCGCTGGCGTGCTGGAGCGGCACGTCTAGATACTTGGCGATGGTGTCGTGGCGCGCGATGGTTTGGAGTAGGCGCGGGGTGATCTTGTTGGGGTAGGCGTAGAGGAAGCGGAGCCACTTCAGGCCTTCGAGGGGGGCGAGGGCGTCGAGGAGGTCGGCTAGCTCGGGGCGGCGGAGGTTTCCTTCTGCAGCCGCACCCACCTTAGCCGACGATGAAGCCGTCGTCGAAGATGGGGTACCCGGATTGGTGGGGAGGCTGGGCGGGAGGTCTTCGCCGTAGCAGGTGGTGTCCTGGCCGATGAGGGTGATCTCGCGGACGCCTTGAGCGATGAGGGATTTGGCTTCGGCTACGATGCTGGCCAGGGGGCGCGAGCGGAACTTGCCGCGCAGCTGCGGGATGATGCAGAAGCTGCAGGGATGGTCGCAGCCTTCGGCGATCTTGATGTAGGCCGAGGAGCGCGGGGTGGTGAGGATGCGCGGGGTTTCGTCGGAGTAGAGGTAGGTGGGGAGGGTGGCGGTGGCGCCGTCCCAGGTTTCGCGGGAGAAGCGGCCGGCGGCTTCGCGGGCGTCGCCTTCTGCCCTGGAGTGGGAGGGTTCCGAGGCGCTTCCAAATACAGGGGTCTCTCCACTGCGCTGCGCTTCGGTCGAGATGACGGAATGAGAGTGAGCTTCGTGGCGGAGTTGGGGTGCATCAGATTCGGGGCGGGAGTGCTGGTTTACGCTGCTGGCGTGGCGATCGATCTGGGCTGTGGTGAGAATGGGAAAGGGGGAAGCGGCGGCTTCCGCGGGTCTGTGCAGACCCGCTGCTTCCAGGATGGCTTCTAGTTCACCGGTGCCTACGACGGCGTCGACTTCGGGGATGTTGGCGCGGATCTCGTCTCGGTAGCGCTCGACGAGGCAACCGGCTACGATGAGGCGCTGGGCGCGGCCTCCGTTGGCAATTTTGTGCTGGACCATCTCGAGGATGGTGTCGACGGATTCTTGCTTGGCGCTGTCGATGAAGGAGCAGGTGTTGACGACGAGGATGTCGGCGTCTTCGGCGCGGGGGGTGAGCTGGGCGCCGCCGCGATGGAGCAGGCCCATCATGACCTCGGAGTCGACGAGGTTCTTGGGGCAGCCGAGCGAGACGAAGCCTACCGTGGGAGTTTTGGCCCGGTTGGGTTCTGGAGATTGGGTCTCGGGGGCGGCGCCGTCTTCGAGGGTGGAGGACAGGCTCACAACCTTTATTTTAGCAGGGTCCTGCGCGGACGGCGGGAGTTGAATCATAGTGGTGCGTTGGGTGGGGGCGAAGGTAAAGGCAACGGCAAGGACTTTGACGCAAAGGGCGCTAAGTTGACGCAACGTTCGCAACGGAGAGCGAGGCGGATTTTGGTAGATTGCGGGTATGGGCGTTTGGCGGCGGGTCGGGTTGTTGGTGGTGCTGGCGGGTATCGTGGCAGCGGGGATTCAGGCGCAGGGCGTGGCGGCGGGAGAGGCGTTTGAGGTGGCGACGATTCGGCCGAGCGCGCCGGATGAGCATGCGCGAAGCCTGGGGTGGGAGGGGCGGCACTTTACGGTGAGGTATACGACGATCAGCCAGATGGTGCAGTTCGCCTATAACCTGCAGGCCAAGCAGGTGGTGAATGCGCCGGGGTGGCTGGATTCGGCTACGTATGACATTGAGGGGCAGGCGGAGGCGGGGGAGCCTACGGCTGCGGAGTTTCGCAGGATGATGCAGCGGCTGCTGGCGGAGCGGTTGGGGCTGAAGACGCGTTGGGAGCCGCGAACGATGTCGGCGTATGAACTGGTGGTGGCGAAGGGTGGGGCGAAGCTGCAGGCGGCGAAAGCGCCAGCGGTGGACGCGAAGGCGGAAATTCCGCAGGGGGTACGGATTCAGCGGGGGCCGCACTTGTGGATGAGGGTGTTGGGGGTTGGCGGAACGATGCCGGAACTGGCGGCGGAGCTGCAGCGCGTAGAGTTCGATCGTCCGGTCGTGGACCGGACGGGGATCACGGGGAAGTTTGATTTTGAGTTGACCGCTACGTCGACGAAGCCGTTTTTTGAGAGAGAGGCTCCGGATACGAGCGATGCGGCGCCACCAACGATCTTTACGGCGCTCCAGGAGCAGCTGGGGTTGAAGCTGGATCCGGTGAAGACCGATGTGCAGTGCCTGGTGGTGGATGCGGTGGAGCGGCCGTCGGCGAATTAGTCCTTCGCGGTCCTGCGCGGCCGGCGAGAGTTGGATTGGTGGCAGAAGCGCTACTGGATGCGGTTGGTCAAGGGTTGTGCGGCGAGCGTGGCGGTGGGTTTGGGGGCGGGGTCTGGCTTCGGGGTGGGGTGGCTGGTGACGACTACGCCGTTGGTTTCGAAGTGGGAGATGCGGTGGTCGGTGGAGTGGCCTAGCATGACGGCCTTGCGGAGCATCTGGAGGTGGCGGCGGGAGTCGTTGGGGAAGTGGCGGCTGATGGCGTCGTCGTAGTCGAGGACCAGGATGTAGGTGGCCTCGCATTTGGGGCAGTAGATGGGGTCCTCCAGCCAGCGGTGGAAGGCGGCGGGCGGGAGTGGGGCGGCGGGGTCGGTGCCGGAACGGATGGCGGCGATGATCATAACGGTAGTGGGTAGTGGGTAGTGGGTAGTGGGTAGTGAGTAGTGAGTCGTGCAAGAGCTGGATAGCTGAGGTTTACCAGATGCGGATGCGCTGATCTGGGGGCAGGTAGAGCTTGTCGGTGGGTTTGACGTTGAAGGCGGGGTACCAGGCGTCGATGTTGCGGACGGTTTCGGCGCGGACCTGGGCGGGGGCGTGGGGGTCGGTGAGGATTTGCTGGCGCTGGGCGTCGGGGCGGGCTTTGGATTTCCAGTTTTGACCGAAGGCGAGGAAGAATTGCTGGTCGCCGTTGAAGCCACCGATCTCGGGCGCGGGCTTGCCTTGGAGGGAGGCGTGGAAGGCGTCGTAGGCTGCGGCGATGCCGCCGAGGTCGGCGATGTCTTCGGCGAGGGTTTGGCGGCCGTGGACGTGGAGGCCGGGGAGAGGCTCGTAGGTGTCGAACTGGTTGGAGAGGGTGGTGGTGACCCGGTCAAAGTGAGCGAGGTCGGCGGGTGTCCACCAGTCGCGGACGCGGCCCTGGGCGTCGAAGTCGGCGCCTTCGGTGTCGAAGGTGTGGGAGATTTCGTGGCCCATGATGGAGCCGATGGCGCCGTAGTTGGCGGCAGCGGGGGCCTGGGGATCGAAGAACGGGGGCTGCAGGATCGCGGCGGGGAAGTTGAGGCCGTTGTCGAGGGGCAGGTTCACCGCGTTGACGGTCTGCGGGGTGAGGACCCACTCAGAGCGGTCGGTGGGCTGGCCGATGCGATGGAGGTTGTAGTGGTACTCGAATAAGGAGGCGCGGAGGAGGTTGCCGGCGAGGTCGTTGGGCTGGATGTCGAGGCCGTCGTAGGTGCGCCAGGTGTTGGCGTAACCGACGCTGACTTTGAGGGTGCCGAGCTTGCGGATGGCTTCAGCTTTGGTGGCGGGGGCCATCCAGGTGATGGTTTCGAGGCGGTGGTGGAAGGCGGCGAGGAGGTTGGCGACGAGGGCTTCGGCCTGGGCTTTGGCTTCGGGCGAGAAGTAGCGCTGGGCGTAGAGCTTGCCGACGGCCTGGCCAAGGGTGAGGTTGACGATGGTTGTGGCGCGCTGATCGCGGGGCCGCTGCTGGGGAGCTCCGCTGAGGGTGGTGCCGAAGAAGGCGAAGTGCTCGTCGGCGAAGGGCTTGGGGAGGTAGGCGGCGCTGGCTTCGAGGAGGTGGAGGGTGAGGTAATCCTTCCAGGTGTCGAGGGGGGTGGAGGCTACGAGGGCGGCCTCGCCTATGAAGGCTGTCGGCTGCCAGACGTAGAAGGATGTTTGAGAGCCGAGGCCGGCGGCGCGGAAGTATTCAAGCCAGTCGAGGCCGGGGGCCTTGGTAAAGAAGTCGGAGGCTTGCCAGAGGTTGTTGGCGTGCTTGATGTTTTCGTTGTCGGCGAGCGAGATGTGCTGGGTGGCGATCGCGTGCTCGAGGGCGATGACGCGGGCGGCACGGGTTTCGGGATCGGAGAAGCCGGCGAGTTTGAACATGGCGGCGACGTGCGCGGCGTACTTGGTGCGGATCTCCTGCATGTGGGCGGAGTCGTCGAGGTAGTAGTCGCGGCTGGGAAGGACGAGGCCGCCCTGCATGAGGTAGGGGGCGTAGTGGTCGGGATCGTTGAAGCCGGGAGCTACCCAGAGGCCGAAGAGGTTGGGCGTGTGGTAGTTGGTCATGTTGAGGGCGTCGACGTCGGAACGCAGGGTGAGGCCGAGAGAGCGGGCGAGGTCACGCTGCGTTTTGATGGCGGCGATGCGGGCGAGGTCGGGCTGGAGAGCGGAGAGGCCCTGGTGCTCGATGGAGGGTTCGTCCATGTAGGAGTGGTAGAGGTCGGCGATGCGGCGGAGGTCGGTGTTGGGTGCGGGATTGGATTGCGCGGCCTGCGCGATGATGGCGGCTACCTGCTTGTCGGCGCGGTCGGTGAGCAGGGAGAAGGTGCCGACGGCGACGCGGTCAGCGGGGATTTCGGTGCGGTTGATCCAGGCACCGTTGGCGTAGAGATAGAAGTTGTCGCCGGGCTGGATGGAGCGATCGATGTCTGAGAGTGCAATGCCGTGGGTTTCAGGGGCTTGTGCGAAGGCGGAGGTGAAGCAGAGGGTGGTGAGGAGGGCGGCGCAGACGTGCAATCTCATAAAGGTTAGGGTACGCGGTGGAAGGATGGGGCCGCAAACGTAGGCGCGTATGGGGGAGGAAAAGAAAAAGCAGATTCCCGGAGGGAATGACAGAAAGAAAGGCAAGGGCAACGGGTGGGTTCGTTTGGCGGTGTCGCTTTCCCACGTCCTAACATCCGGACATGGGGCACGCTTCCTGTAGGAAACTGAGCGATGCAGTCATATCTGGTTTACTCTGTGCTCGTGGAAGTTTATAGCGTGCCTGCGGATGCTCAGAAAACGTCTCGGTCGAGAATCTTTGCCCAAGGGCTGACGGCGTTTGCCTTTTGCTCCACTATTTATTTTCTAATTGATTTGTATTGGAAGTCTTCGCATGAGACGCGGAGTCTGTCAGGCAGCTTATCCAAGGCGTTGATTTGGAGCGCCTTCATGACCCTCTTTATGGTCATACGTGTGTCAGGCAATCGGATACCGTGCAACATAACGGTTGACGGCGACCTTATCGTTCAAAAGGGCCTGGGCGGCTTCCGCAAGGTGCATCGCGGTCAGATCAAAACGATCCAGGAATGGAAGAAAAATTTCTTGCGCGATGGAGGACTCATGCTCTCTGACCGCGGACGATTTGGCGTGTTTATGTGGGGCGGAGTGTGGATTCCGCGCGCGTTGCCCGAGTACGAGCACCTCAAGCGCGTCGCCGAAATGTGGAAGAAGCAAGATCCCGAGAAGGGTTAGAACTCCCAGCGGAGGAGGGTGGCGGCGGCGGTGAAGCCTGCGCCTACGCTGGCTAGCAGGACGAGGTCGCCCTTCTTGAGGCGGCCTTCTTCGATGGCGGTGTTCATCGCGATGGGGATGGTTCCGGCGGTGGTGTTGCCGTAGCGGTCGATGTTGATGATGACGCGGTCTTCGGGCATGCCGAGACGCTCTGCCGTGGAGAGGATGATGCGCTTGTTGGCCTGGTGGGGGATGAAGCAGCCTAGCTCGGAACCGAGGACACCGTTGCGGGTGAGCAGACCCTCAGAGATTTCGGCCATCTTGCGGACGGCGAATTTGTAGACGGCCTGGCCATCCTGATGGACGAAGTGCTGCTTGGCGTCCACCGTTGCGTGGGACGCGGGGAGGCGGCTGCCGCCGGCGGGCATGTTGAGGGAGACGGCACCGGAGCCGTCGATCTCGTGGTGGAAGTCGATGAGGCCGATTTCGCCTTCTTCGCAGGGCTCGAGGAGGACGGCGCCGGCGCCGTCGCCGAAGATGATGCAGGTGGCGCGGTCGGTGTAGTCGATGATGGAGCTCATGACGTCGGAGCCGATGACGAGAACTTTTTTGTGTGCGCCGGACTCGACTAACTTGGCGCCCATCTGGAGGGCGTAGGGAAAGCCGGAACAGGCGGCGGAGAGGTCGAAGCCCCAGGCGTGGGGCGCGCCGAGCTTGTCCTGCACGAGGCAGGCGGTGGCGGGGAAGGCCATGTCGGGGGTGACGGTGGCGACGATGATGGCTTCGATTTCGGAGGGAAGAACTCCGCGCTTGGCGAGGCAGATCTTTGCGGCTTCTACGGCGAGATCGCTGGTGGCAACGCCTTTGTCGACGAGGTGACGCTCACGAATGCCCGTACGTTCCTGAATCCATTGATCGTTGGTGGCGACCATTTTTTCGAGGTCTGCGTTGGTGAGCAGGCGGGGTGGGACGTAGGAGCCTACGGATGAGATTTTGGCGCGGACGGGGTTCCGGGGCTTCAGGGTGAGACTCAAACTACGACCTCCAGTGCAAATAACGTGGCAGAAAGAATCTTACCTCTAATTGACCGCGCGGTCTGTTAAGCGCGCGACACCTGCCGCAAATGTTGAGCATGGGGATTTTAGGGGGTTAGTGTACCGGGTTTCCCTACTGCGCACCTATCGACCCGTTACCGTTGCTTCCTTCCGGACCTGGCGGGGTTGGCGGGAATAGATCGCGTAGGACCCGGCACATAAGTAAGTTTACCATGCGGTCTTAGGTGGGTTTCGGGATGCAAACCGAGTGCTTTAGCTTGGTTTCGGGTGGTTCTACCGAGGCCTTGACAACTATCTTAAAGATATATATCTTTTAGCCATATTATGAGTCTTGAAAAGACATCTACGGTTGAGTCACTGCTGGGGTTACTGAGTCTTGGGCCGATGTCGGGCTACGAGATGCGGCAGATGATGGAGCGGTCGACGGCCAATTTCTGGACGGAGAGTTATGGGCAGATTTACCCGGCGCTGAAGAGGATGGTGAAGGACGGGTTGGCGACGGTGGAAGACCAGCAGAAGGATGGGCGGGCAAAGAAGGTTTATAAGCTGACGGGCGAGGGGGCACGGCGGCTGCGCTCGTGGCTGGGGGTGGAGGCCAGGCCACAGGTGCGCAGGAATGAGTTGCTGCTGAAGGTGTTCTTTGGGGATCAGGCGTTGCGTGGAGCGATTGCGGCGCAGGTGGTGGCGGAACGGGAGCGTTGCGAGGCGGAGGTCGAAAAGTTTGAGGCGACCGTGCTGCGGATGGAGATGGAGCATGCGCGGCATCCGGCGATGCCGTATTGGAGGATGGCGGCGCGATGCGGGATCCTGCATGCGAAGGCGACGATTGCGTGGTGCGATGAGACGTTTGCGGAGTTGGAGAAGCGCGGCTTGGTGAGTAAGGCGACGTTCTATTAGTTCTTAGACGGGCAAGGACAAGCAACGGCAAGAGCAATGTTTTGGTCGTTGCGCCCCGCGGGCTTCACTCCAGCCTTCGGCAGAGCGGTGTTTGGTTTGTGTCGAGCTGATGAGGCCCGAGGCTGAAGCCTCGGGGTACCTGGAAGCAAGAGTAAGAGTAAGAGCAAGAGCAAGAGAAGAAGCAGATTCCCAGAGGGAATGACAGAAAGAAAAGCAAGGGCAAGGATTGCGGCGAATGTGAAGGTTGCGAGGAGATGGCTATGAGTGCTGATCCGGTTTGGATGAAGGCTTTGTTAGTGGTGCATATTGCTTGCGGGTTTGGATCGTTTCTGCTGGCGCCGGTGGCGTTGGCTACGGCCAAGGGTGGGAAACAGCATATGCGGTGGGGGATGGTTTATCTGTGGTGCATGGGTGGGGTCGCGGTTACGGCGCTGCCGATGGCGCTGTATCGGCCGGTGCTGTTTTTGGCGATGGTGGCGGTGTTTAGTTTCTATGCGGCGTTCTCGGGATATCGGGTGCTGAAGCTTAAGGATTTGGCGCGGGGTGGGAGCGCGAAGCCGATCGATTGGATTGCGGGTGTGCTGACGTTCTGTTCGAGTTTGCTGCTGGCGCTGCTGGGGGCGTTTGATTCGAAGGCCATCCAGGGGTTTGGGATTGTGGCGATTGTGTTTGGGCTGATCGGGATGCGGCTGTCGTTTGTCCAGATGCTGAGTTTTGTGCGGAAGCCAAAGGAGAAGATGTTCTGGTGGTATACGCACCTGGGAAATTTTATTGGTAGCTATATAGCAGCGTGGACGGCGTTCAGCGTGGTGACGCTGCCGCGGCTGTTTGGGAATCATGTGTGGCTGTGGCTTTGGCCTACGGCGGTGGGGGTTCCTGCGATTGTGTTGACTACTGCTTATTACAAGCGGAAGTTTATGCCGAGGGTGCCTCCTGCGGCCGCAGTGGCGGCGTGAGACGGATTCTGGTTCTCAGTTGTTAGTTGTTAGTTCTCAGTTGTTGATTTTTCGTCTCTTATCTTCTGTGTGGCTTCGGGAGAGTGTTTTGCGGAAGTTGGGGGGCTTATTCGGTGGGGATTGCGTCTAAGGTTGGGTGGGTGGAAGGACAGCCTACGATGTTGGGCCGAGTCGCGAGATATGTCTGCGACGGGAGGAATTCATTTGAAACGAATTAACTATTTGGGTGCTGTCCTGGGAGGTGTTTGCTTCCTGGGTATGAGCGTGGGGGCGGTGGCACAGAGCGGGTCGGCTAAGATGGAGGGTTTGGGTCCCTCGCAGAGCGCACCGCAGCCACCGCCGCCGATGACGATGGATCAGCGCATGGCGCGGTTGACGGAGGTGTTGAATCTAACGCCGGAACAGCAGCAGAAGATTCGTCCGGTGCTGGAGGACGCGCAGGCGAAGATGCAGGCGCTCGCTGCCGATAATGCGACACCGATGGCGGATCGGCAGGTGAAGGCGCAGGCGATTCGCGAGAATGTTCGCACGCAAATTGATGCGGTGCTGACGCCGGAACAGAAGCAGCATGCGGAGGCGATGTCGCAGCAACGGCCGGGTACGCCGCCGGCACAACCGCAGTCTCAGCCCTCTCAACCACAGCAGTAGAGTGATTGCTGGTAGTTGATGGATTCTATCGGAGAAGGGCGGCGGGAGACTGCGGCCTTTTCCGCGCAGGTGATCGAAGTTGCGGAAATTTGCCTCCCACCCGTCCGCAAAAGCGCGTACGGATGGGGCTCCCGGCGACTGCAAAAGAAGAAGCAGATTCCCGGGGGGAATGACAGAAAGAAAAGCAACGGCAAGGGCGAAGGCCGAGGGGCTGTTAGTTGGTGGGGGTGGCGTCGGGCTGGGAGGTGGGGGAGGGCTTGCGGGGGTTGAGGTGGAGATCCTGGGAGGTGCGGACCAGCTTCCAGATGGCGAAGGCTAGCGAGAGCAGGATGGTGGTCCAGATGATGATGAGGATGGTGGCGGCCCATTTGTCAGAGAAGTGCGACCAGAGGCGGAGGAAGGCGCGGCCGTAGCGGACGCCGATCCAGACGGCGATGCAGTGGCGGATGAATCGGCTGATCGTGAAGGCGCACATGAATTTTTTGCGCGACATGTGGACGGCGCCGGCTGCGAGGACGAACGGCGAGAGCGGCATGGGCGGGGGTAGCAGCGCGGGAAGGGAGACGGAGAGGATGGCGTGGTCTTCCATCCAATCGGTCATGCGGCCGAGGATGCGTTTGGGGACGTGCTTCTCAAGGAAGGCCATGCCGCCGGCCTGACCGACGGCGTGCGAGAAGAGGCCTCCGATGGCGGAGCCGAGGGTGGCGAGGGCGACGAGGAGGAAGACGTTCGAGTGAGCGGCGGCGAAGACGATGAGGAGTATGTCGGTGACGCCGGGGATGGGGAGGGGGACGAAGGAGCTGTCGACTGCGGAGATGGGGAGCAGGCCGATGAGGCCGAGGTGGCGGAAGAAGTGGATGAGGCTGTGGTGAGCGTGCGCGGGGGCCGCTGTAGCCTGGAAGGCGAGGAGCGCGGCGGTCGGTGTGAAGGAGATGCCCATCTGCTGATATGACGTTAGCGGGTCGCCGGGTGTTTCGGGGATTTTTTTTGGTCCTGCGCGGACGGCGGGAGCCTTGGGCATGGGTGAGGGGAAGATTAGCGGGAGCCAAAGAAGGTAAACTTGAGATCTATGCGTAACTTGAGTGGCAATCAGATTCGGGAAGACTTTTTACGGTTTTTTGAGGGTAAGGGACATCGGCGGGTGCACTCGTCGAGTTTGGTGCCGGCGAATGATCCGACGCTGCTGTTTACCAATGCGGGGATGAATCAGTTTAAGGATGTGTTTTTGGGGGCGGAGACGCGGGAGTATTCGCGGGCGGTGTCGTCGCAGAAGTGCGTGCGGGCAGGTGGAAAGCATAACGATTTGGAGAACGTTGGGTTTACGCGGCGGCACCATACGTTCTTTGAGATGCTAGGGAATTTTTCGTTTGGGGATTACTTCAAGAAGGATGCGATTGCGTTTGCGTGGGAGTTGCTGACTTCTCCTGACTGGTTTGGGATTGATAAGGGACGTCTGTATGTGACGGTGTTTGAGGGGAACGAAACGGTGCCTCGGGATGATGAGGCGGAGCGGCTTTGGATTGAGATTGGGGTGCCGAAGGAGCGGATCTTTGGCATGTCGGCGAAAGATAATTTTTGGCAGATGGGAGATACCGGGCCTTGTGGGCCTTGTAGTGAGATTTTTTATGATCTCGGGTTGGCGGCTTCGGAGACTGGGGAGGATCGGCCGTTTCCGGAAGACGATCAGCGGTATATGGAGATTTGGAATCTTGTGTTCATGCAGTTTGATCGGGTCATCGATGAATTTCGGTGCAAGAATCATCCGGACATCACGAGTCCAACTAACGCTCTGTGTGTGAAATGTACAACGATCCTGCAGCCGTCAAGGTGGCGTCTAGACCCGCTTCCGAAGCCATCAATCGATACCGGGATGGGGCTGGAGCGAGTGGCTTGCGTGTTGCAGGGGAAGCTGTCGAATTATGAGAGTGATTTGTTTACGCCGCTGATTAGGAGGGCTATTGAGGTAACTGGATTTGACCCGGCCCAACTAATATCACGCTCAATAACGTACAGCTCCTCGGGCGTATTGGACCCTGGCTTTGATTGGCAGGATGAGGCTGCAATTAGCGATGAGAAGAACGCTGCCTCGCTACGGATCATTGCGGATCATGCTCGAGCGGCCACATTCTTAATCTCCGACGGTTTGTTGCCGAGCAATGAATATCGTGGATATGTGCTAAGAAAGATTTTGCGTAGAGCAATTTTCCATGGCCGATTACTTGGACAGGAAAAGCCCTTCATGCACGAGATGGTGTTTGCTGTGAGGGATGAGATGGAGGCAGCATATCCTGAACTCAAACAAAGTGCGGAGAGAGTTGCGAAAGTTGTGCTGGCGGAGGAGTTGCAGTTTGCGCGCACGATGACGCTCGGTTCGCGCGAGTGGACGGAAGTAAAGGGTCTTGAAAGTCGAGCACGCTTTGAGCCGCTGATCGACGAGTATCTTGCCAAGTTGAAGCCGTTAAATTTAGGGCTCGCTGTTGATCGCGCTCTTCTCAAGATGGAGGCAGAGGCCAGCCCAGCACCATTTGTCGATTTAATCGAAGAGCGTCTTGGTAAGGAAGAAGCGCATAAGTTTGAGGCTTTTTTTGCAAGTGCAAACAAGCAACCGGTAGTGATTAAGGGCAGGGATGCGTTCCGCCTTTACGAGACCTTTGGTCTACCGCTGGACTTTATGGTGGACGCGGCGCGGGATGCTGGCATTGCGTTTGATATGGAGGGGTTCGAGCGGGCTAAGGAAGAGGAGCAGGCTCGGGCTCGGGCTTCCTGGAAGGGTGGGTCGTCGAAGTCGGCGGCGCCGGTTTATCGGGAGTTGGAGAAGACGGATTTTGAGGGGTATACCGCGCTGCGTACCGATGGTGCGAAGGTGATTGCGCTGGTGAAGGATGGGGTGGGCGTGTCGGCGTTGAAGGCTGGGGAGGCGGGCGAGGTCGTGTTGGATGCTACTAGTTTTTATGCTGACTCGGGTGGGCAGGTGGGCGATGTGGGGTGGTTGTATTCTGCCGATCATAACTCCGTGGTGGCCGATGTGTTGGGTTGTAAGAAGCCGGTGCAGGGGGTGTTTGCGCACCAGGTGGTGGTGAAGCAGACGATTGCTGTTGGCGATACCGTGGATGCGGTGGTGGATGGCGCGGTGCGGGCTGCGGTGATGCGGAATCATACGGGGACTCATTTGTTGCATGCGGCGTTGCGGCAGGTGTTGGGGACTCATGTGAAGCAGGCTGGGTCGTTGAATGACCGGTCGCGGTTGCGGTTTGACTTCTCGCACTTTGCTGGCGTGGCGGAGGAGGAGTTGGCGGAGATTGAGTCGATTGTGAATGCTCAGGTGTTGGCCAACACACCTGTCGTCACGATGGTGGATGTGCCCATTGATGTGGCCGTGCATGAGTTGGGGGCGATGGCGCTGTTTGGTGAGAAGTATGGCGATCGGGTGCGGGTGGTGAAGATTGGGGAGTTCTCGACTGAGCTTTGCGGTGGAACGCATACCGCGGCTACGGGGGAGATTGGGCTGGTGAAGCTGATGGGCGAGGGCGCGGTGGCTAGTGGCGTTCGTCGCGTGGAGGCGGTGACTGGGATGGGCTCGCTGGGCGTGTTTCGTCGGGATGCTGATGTGGCGAAAGTTGCCGGACAGTTTGTTGGCGGTGGGGATGTGAGTGGGGAGGCGCTGCGGGCTCGCGTGGCTTCGCAGGAAGAGGAGATGAAGAAGCTGCGGCGGGAGTTGGAGGGGCTGCGGATGAAGTCGGCTTCGGCGGCTACGGCGGATGCGGCTTCGTCGGCTGTTGAGGTGAAGGGGGTTAAGGTGTTGGCGCAGAGAGTGGATGCGCTGGATAAATCGCAGATGAGGAATCTGGTGGATGAGTTGCGCGGGAAGTTGGGGTCTGGCGTGGTCGTGTTGGGGGCGGCTTTGGATGGGAAGGTGAGCTTGATTGTGGGGGTGAGCAAGGATCTGACTTCGCGGGTGCAGGCGGGGAAGATTGTTGGCGCGATTGCTGCGAAGGTTGGAGGGAAGGGCGGTGGGCGGCCGGATCTGGCGGAGGCTGGCGGGACGGATGTTGCGGGGCTGGATCGTGCGTTGGCGTCGGCTAAGGATGTGGTGGGGGAGATGTTGTGAAGCAGCTTCTAGCTCTTAGCTGAAAGCAACCGCAACGACAAAGGAAGAAGCAGATTCCCAAAGGGAATGACAGAAAGATAGGCAAGGGAAACGAGTGCACCTTCTTGAAGGTCCGGCTGTCGCGAGAAGGTGAGGGTATTCGCGGGGGTACCTTTGGGGGATTCACAGGAGTGGGTTGGGGTTCGGAACCTACACTTAAGTTGGTATGGGTCTCCTTGTGCAGGGTGGGATGGGTAAGGGCTGCGGCTGGTTGAGCGCGGTGGCTTGGGTGGGATTGTGTTGTGGGGGCGTTGCTGCGTTTCCAGTGCGAGCAGAGCCTGCGATTGGAATGCGGGCAGAGACTGCCGGCGATCTTGCGGCGAAGCCTGGGGCTGGGTGGGAAGCGGCGCTGATTGCGCGGGCACAGTTTGAGGCGGAACCGCGGGGGACGCATACGCGCGTGGAGTATGCGCGGGTGATGAATGCGTTTCGCGCGATCTACCATGCTGATCCTGATAATGCGCATGCTGCGGAGGCTGTGGCGCAGGTTGCGGAGTTGCTCGCCGAACAGGGGCATGAGTTTGGGGATAAGAAGAACGTCCATGATGCGGCGGGGCAGTATGAGTATTTAGCGAGGGCGTATCCGGGGGACAGGCTGGCTTCTGAGGCGTTGGTAAAAGCGCTCGCGTTGCTGGGGGCTGCGGATGCGGATGAGGCCGCCAAGGTGCGGGCACAGTTGTTGCAGGATTATCCGCGGGAGGCGCGGGCGGCTGGGGTGAAGGTGGTGATTATAGTTGGTGCGAGTGCGGGCGGAACAAGGTCGCCTGCTACCGCAGACATTCCGACCTTAGCAACGATACAGCCGTTGCGAAGATGGGGCACCCGGGTTGGCATCCCACTCATGACGGCGGGGCTGCCATAAGGGGGCATCCGATGGTTCGGGGCACGCGGGCATCGGCGAATCCCACTCATGACGATGAGACCGTCATGAATGGGGCACCCGGAGTGTTGCCGGCACATGGGAATGCAGTCGCCGGGCCACGGTGGCGCCGGTGGTGCGGGAGGATGTGGCGGTGGGGCGAGCTCGCCGGACGCGGTGGGAAGTCGACGGGGCCGTTGGCGGTGGTGACGGGGATTCGGCATTGGTCGACGGCTAGTTATACGCGGGTGGCGATCGATTTGAATGTGGCTCCTGGAGAAGAGATTAAGTATGAGGCGGCGCGGGTGGAGAATCCTGACCGCATCTTCTTTGATTTGGGGCATGCGCGGTTGGCGCCGGAGCTGGCGGGCAAGAGTTTCAATGTGACCGACGATGGATTTCTTACGCGGGTGCGGGCGGCGCAGTTCTCTGGCGAGGTGACGCGGGTGGTGCTGGATGTGCATCACGTGACGGATTACTCGGCGTTTTTGCTGCCGAATCCGCTGCGGCTGATTATTGATATTCATGGGGGGAAAGAACAGGAAGTAGGAAATAGGAAGCAGGAAGTAGCGAGTACGACGGTGCCGGCGGCGAATGCGGAGGTTGCTGCGGT
The DNA here is from genome assembly GCA_963796535.1 of uncultured Acidobacteriaceae bacterium. Taxonomy (GTDB): domain Bacteria; phylum Acidobacteriota; class Terriglobia; order Terriglobales; family Acidobacteriaceae; genus Granulicella. The sequence goes on along the minus strand of CAWCMO010000003.1, from coordinate 33,163 downwards.
GGTGCCTCCGATTGTGAGCGCGAAGCTGGGTGGGCCGGCGGCGGCGGTGTCGAGTTTGCCGCCGATGCCGGTGACGGATGGGAGTGCGAGCTTTGGGTTGCCGGCGCGAAGTACGGATCGGGTGGGAGACGGGAAGAGTGTGGCGCCGCCACGGGTGGTGATTGCGTCGAAGCCTACGGTGGCTAAGCCGGTTCCAAATACGGTGACGAAGAGTGCGGCGGATACGAGCAGCGAGGTTGCGGCGGTGAGTATGCAGCCGGGAATGGTGGAGGCGACGCACAAGCCTACGTCGAAGCCGATTGCGGAGACCAGTGGGGATCCGGCGACGGACGCGCATTATGTGCCGAGGTCGCGGAGGAGTTCGTCCCACCTTAGCGACGATGGGACAGTCGCGAAGATGGGGCACCCGGAGGTTTCGGTGAAGGGCGAGCCGGCTGCGGCGGCGCCTCCTACGGCGGATGGCGAGACGTCGTTGGTGCGGGCGTTGGGGTTGAAGATTGGACGGATTGTGATTGATGCCGGGCATGGTGGGCATGACTCGGGGACGCTGGGCGCGGGAGGGATTGAAGAGAAGGATGTGGTGCTGGATGTCGCGCTGCGGCTGGGCAAGCTGCTGCATGATCGGCTGGGCGCGGAGGTGGTGTATACGCGCGACGACGATACGTTTGTGCCGCTGGAGACACGGACGGCGATTGCGAATAAGGCGCAGGCGGATTTGTTTATTTCGGTGCATGCGAATAGCTCGTCGGATGAGAGCGTGAAGGGCGTGGAGGTTTATTACTTGAACTTCACGAGCGATCCGGAGGCGATGACGGTGGCGGGGCGGGAGAATGCCGTGTCGACTGAGAGCGTGCATGAGCTGAGCGACCTGGTGAAGAAGATTGCGCTGAAGGACAAGATTGACGAGAGCAAAGAGCTGGCGGCGGATGTGGATGCGTCGCTGTATGCGGGGCTGCGGAAGGGGAATCCGGAGCTGAGGAATCGTGGGGTGAAGAAGGCTCCATTTGTGGTGCTGATTGGGGCGAATATGCCGTCGATTTTGGCGGAGATTAGCTTTGTGACGAATCCGGATACGGCGGAGAAATTGGAGACGCCGGAGTATCGGGAGCGGGTGGCGGAGAGTTTGTATAAGGGGATTGCGGTGTATGCGCAGGGGATTAATGGTGGGCGGCCGAGGGCGGGGACGGTGGAGCAGGCGGCGCGGTAACTTGGGGGCGGCTGGCCTTTAGCTTTGAGCTTCTGGCTCTAAGCAAAAGCGAAAGGCAAAAGAAGAAGCAGATCCCTGCGGGATGACAACCAAAAAGGCAAAGGCCAAAGCAAAGGCGGAGGCAAGGGCCTCTCCGCTGCGCGCTTCGGTCGAGGGGAGGGTTCGTGGGTGGAGAGGAACGGGCGCGCTTTGCGCGAGACGCAGGTTCCTCGCTGCGCTCGGAATAACAGCCGGTAAGGCGAAGACAAAAGCAAGCGCAAAAGAAGAAGCAGATTCCCAAGGGGAATGACAGAAAGAAAGGCAAGGGCAACGGCAAGAACAAAAGAAGAAGCAGATTCCCAGGGGAATGACAGAAAGAAAGGCAAGGGCAACGGCAAGAACAAAAGAAGAAGCAGATTCCCAAGGGGAATGACAGAAAGAAAGGCAAGGGCAACGGCAAGAACAAAAGAAGAAGCAGATTCCCAAGGGGAATGACAGAAAGAAAGGCGAGGGCGACGGCAAGAACAAAAGAAGAAGCAGATTCCCAGGGGAATGACAGAAAGAAAGGCAACGGCAAGCACTGACGCTTCGGCGGCGGGGTGCTTACGTTTGGGGTGTTGGTGTAGTCTTTCGCTTGTATGAGGTTGGTTTTGGGGACAAGACGGTGCTTGGCGCTGGCGGTGATGTCGGCTGGGCTGGCGGTGGGTGCGGGTGTGAGTTGGGGGCAGGGTTCGGTGTCGTTGATGGAGCCGGCGGCGCCGCTGTTGCCGGTGAAGTTTGGGGAGTGGACGCGGGTGGATGCGGCGGCGGGTGCTAAGCCGGATGCTGCGTCGGGTGCGGCGTTGATGGGGGTGGATCCGCAGGCGCTGGGGGAGTGTGGGGAGATTCGGTCGAAGGCGGCGGAGTACACGCGGGGCGGACGCAAGGTGCAGGTGGAAGCGGTGCAGTTTGGGGATCGGACGGGGGCGTATAGCGCGTTCACGCTGGTGGAGCGGCCGGGGATGCGGGTAGGAAGCGAGCTGGGGGTGTTCGATGCCTATGCCGTGGGCGGAGACGCGATGGTGTTCATGGTGGGGAAGTCGGTGGTGCTGGCGAAGTTTCCGGGTGCGGTGACGTTGCAGGACCGCGCGGAGCTGCGGCCGCTGGCGGAGGCGATGCCGAAGGCGTTCGGGAACACGGGCGCGGTGCCGATATTGCCGACGCTTCCTCCGACAAAGGGATTGGTGGGGGGGAGTTTGCGCTATGCGCTGGGGCCCGTGAGCTATGCGGCGCAGGGTGGGGTGTTGCCGGCCGCGTCGTTGAACTGGAAGATGGAGCCTGAGGCGGTGACGGCTCAGTATGATGACGACCGCGGGAAAGAGACGTTGACGATGCTGATGTATCCGACGCCAACGCTGGCGCAGGAGGCGGCAAAGACGGTCCAGGGCGAGGTGCCGGAGCTGAAGGGGGGCGAGGCGCGGCTGCGGCAAGATGGGACGCTGGTGCTGCTGGCTACGGGAACCTTTGCCGGGGATGCGGCGCAGCAGTTGATTGCGGGGATTCATTTGAGGCAGATGACGTTCGACCAGGATGCCCATCCGCCGTTCAAGGTGGTGGCGGCGCAGACGTTTTCTCTGCTGGAGAATATTGCGATCCTGTCGGGCGTGTTGGGAGCGGGGGCGGTGCTGCTGGGATTCTTTCTGGGGTTCGGACGGGCATGGTTTCGGGTGCTGCGGGGGAAGCCGGCGGCGGTGGAGGTGGAGTTTTTGAGCCTGCACCTGGCTCCGCAGAATAAGCCGGCGGTGTTTCGGGGGCCGGACTCGGCTGAGGGAGCTTAGGGGGCCGTTGGTGGGAAGGAAAAGGTGCTTTGGGGGTGGTTCCGGGGCGGTAAAGGAAGATTTTTGGGGATTGTGGAAGTCGCCGGCAAAAACCGGAGAAAACCGGAGTGACTGGCAGTAAAGTCAGATAAGTTGTTGATTATAGTAGAGATGATAAAAGCTGGAAAACTTTCTTGACAGCGTCGGAGGTCGAACATAGTCTTGCACCAGAGAGTTTCGATGGCTTTGCCTCCGTTGGAACTGCCTCCCATAGAAAAGGGTCGCCCTGTTGCCGGGCGGCCCTTTTGCGTTGTGGATAACACGGCAGAAACTTTGGTGGGTGAGCTGAGTGGGGGATGTCGCTGACCGGAGGAGAGGAAGAAGTTTGCTGTGAAGAAGTTGGCGAGCGCGAGAGAATTTTGCGGATGAAGTGATTGCCGATAGAATGACGAAGGAGTCGCCGACGTAGCTCAGTTGGTAGAGCAGCTGATTCGTAATCAGCAGGTCAACGGTTCAAGTCCGTTCGTCGGCTCCATCAAATTTTCCAATTCATTCATTCGACAGGATTCTTTTGAGCGAGTGCGAGAGTGTGACCTTCGACGGTCGCACTCTTTGTTTTTGAGGGGGAAGATTGCTTGTCGCTGGAGTTTGTGGGTAAGCTTACGCAACGAAGGATTCGGAAAAATGAGGAGAGATATGAAGCGTATTGAGATCACGATTGCGGCGTTCGGTTTGATGGTTTCCTCGGCGGTGTGCGTGGCGCAGGCGCCTGCTGCGGCTCCTGCTCCGGCTCCGGGGCCGATTGGGCCTGCGGCTGAGGTGCAGGCTGCGTATAACCGGTTGAAGCCGAATGTGTTGAAGGCGGCGGAGAAGATGCCGGAGGCGGACTTTCAGTACAAGCCTACGGCGGATATACGGACGTATGCGCGGATCGTGAATCATGTGACCGAGGCGCAGTTTCATGTGTGCTCGGCGCTGAATGGGGAGACGGCGGATCCGAAGGCGGTGCCGAGTGATACGGCGGATAAAGCGACCGTCATTGCGGGACTGAAGGCTTCGTTCGCTGCCTGCGATAAGGCTTATGGCGCGTTGACCGATGCGACGATCACAGAGGTCGTGACGATTGGGCCGGTGAAGCGTTCGCGCATTGGAGCGGCGTGGGCGAATGTTTCGCATGACAACGAACAGTATGCGGAGCTGTCGACGTATCTGCGGCTGAAGGGGATTGTGCCTCCTACGGCTGAGAAATAGGTGGCGCTAACCGAGGGTGGGCATGGTGGTGTCTACGCCCGAGCGGATGCCGGTGGGCCAGCGGGCTGTTACGGTCTTTAAGCGGGTGTAGAAGCGGACGCCTTCGGGGCCGTAGATGGCGTGGTCGCCGAAGAGGGAACGCTTCCATCCGCCGAATGAGTGGAAGGCCATGGGGACGGGGATGGGGACGTTGATGCCGACCATGCCGGCCTGGACGCGGTGGGCGAAGTCGCGGGCGGTGTCGCCGTCGCGGGTGAAGATGCTGGTGCCGTTGCCGAACTCGTGGTCGTTGATGAGTTGGAGGGCGGTCTCGAAGTTGTTGGCGCGGACGATGCCGAGGACGGGTCCGAAGATTTCTTCTTTGTAGATGCGCATGGTGGGGCGGACATGGTCGAAGAGGGTGGCGCCGAGGAAGAAGCCGTCGCCATTCGGGAGGGCGCTGTTGCGGCCGTCGACTGCTAGCTCGGCGCCTTCTTCCTGGCCGAGGGCGATGTAGCTGGTGACTTTGTCGAGGTGGGCGCGGGTGATGAGGGGACCGAGGTCGGATTCGCCGTTAGGTGCATCGGCTGCGCCGTCACCTACGCGGAGGTTGGCTATGCGGGATTCTAGTTTTGAGATTAGGGCGTCGGCGGTGTGGGCACCGACGGTTACGGCTACGCTGATGGCCATGCAGCGCTCGCCGGCGGAGCCGTAGGCAGCTCCTACTAGTGCGTCGGCGGCCTGGTCGAGGTCGGCGTCGGGCATTACGATCATGTGATTTTTTGCGCCGCCTAAGGCCTGGACGCGTTTGCCGGTGGCGGTGGCCGTGCGGTAGACGTACTCGGCGATGGGGGTGGAGCCTACGAAGCTGACGGCCTGGATGCCGGGGTGGTTGAGGATGGCGTCGACTGCGACCTTGTCGCCGTGGACTACGTTGAAGACGCCGTCGGGGAGGCCGGCTTCCTTGAGCATTTCGGCGAGGAGGTTGGAGGAGCTGGGGTCGCGCTCGGAGGGCTTGAGGACGAAGGTGTTGCCGCAGGCGATGGCGATGGGGAACATCCAGAGGGGGACCATGGCGGGGAAGTTGAAGGGGGTGATGCCGGCGACGACGCCGAGGGGTTGGCGCATGGAGTAGCTGTCGACGCCAGCGCCGACTTGTTCGGTGAGCTCGCCTTTGAGGAGGTGAGGGATGGCGGTGGCGAACTCGATGTTTTCGAGGCCGCGGGTGGCTTCGCCGCGGGCGTCGGAGAAGACTTTGCCGTGTTCGCGATTGATGAGGGCGGCGACTTCGTCGAGGCGGCGCTCGAAGATTTCGCGGAAGCGGAAGAGGACGCGGGCGCGGCGGAGGGGCGGTTGCGCGGACCAGTCGGGGAAGGCTGCGGTGGCGGCGGCTACGGCGGCGTTTACTTCGGCGGTAGTCGCTAGCGGGACTCGCGATTGGATCGTGCCGGTGGCGGGGTGGTAGACGTCGGCGAAACGGTTTGAGGTGCTGGGCGTGGGGACGCCGTTGATCCAGTGGTGGAGCTCGGTGATGTTGGGGGAGGTGGCGGTGGGGGGCGTTGCGGTTGCGGACATGGGTCGCTCCTTCGAGGAGGAAAGAATCATGTTAACAAATTGGAGGAGAGGGTGTTGCTTCTGAAGGGATGCAGCCTTTTCAATGCGCGCCGGCTCGATCGTCATGAGGAGGAAAAGGAGAGCGGCTAGCGTTGTGGCTGGATGGCATCGATATAATTCTGGATTCAGTATCCAAAGGAGAAGAGAATGGCGCACGACAATGCCACGATCGTGCGCAGCTTTGTGGACGAAGTGATCACACGGGGAAACATCGAGGCGGCAGCGGAATATGTCTGGGAAGATGTGGTTGAGCAGGTTCCACTGCCTGGGCAGGGTCCCGGACTCGACGGTCTGAAAGACATCATCCGCGCGATGCGCGCAGGTTTTCCGGATATCGTGTTCTCCATTCAGGAGCAAATTGCGGAGGATGACAAAGTCGCCAGCCGCTTCGAATGGACCGGTACGCACGACGGTACATTTCTTGGCATTCCCGCAACCGGGCGGCAGGTGCGCGTCTGGGGAATCGTATTTGACCGTCTGGTGGATGGCCGCATCAAGGACACGCGCATCCTCATGGATGGTCTGGGCCTGATGGCGCAACTCGGTGTCCTGCCTCCTCCGCCCCCTCCGGCGTAAACCTCTGAAACGCTCATTGCGATGGCGATCGAATCGCGAGCGCAGGCTTCGGATTACGGTCGCAATGCAGACTTTCGGGGCTTAGGTGGGGTGGCGGGGAAGCTCGAACGCTGATCGTCTATTGTGGAGGTAGCCGACATGATGCCTTCGTTCGCGCTGCTCAGTGCTTTGGTAACAGTAGGAGCGCTGTTCAGCTTTCTGAGTTATCGCGTACTTCGCTTGCCGAGCAGCATCGGTACGATGTTGCTGTCGTTGGCGGCGGCCTGCATATTGATCGTTGGCGGTCATGCGGTTCCGGAATTTCGGGCGAGCGTGCAGATCGTGGTGGCGGGCATCGATTTTAACCAGGTTGTGCTGCATGGGATGCTGGCGTTCCTTCTATTCGCGGGAGCGTTGCAGCTTGACCTGAAGGAACTTGGACGCGAGCGCGTTTCGGTGCTCAGTCTGTCGATTTTCGGGACGGCGCTTTCGACGGTCCTTGTCGGATTGCTGTTCAGGGCGGGACTGCACCTGGTTGGCCTTCCAATCAGCATGATGGAGGCGCTGTTGTTTGGTGCGTTGATCTCGCCGACGGATCCCATTGCGGTGTTGGACATGCTGAAGCGGGTGGGCGCGCCGGCCGAACTGAAAGTTCAGCTGGCGGGTGAGTCGCTGTTCAACGACGGAGTGGGGGCAGTGATCTTCGTGGCGCTTCTGGGTGCAACTACAAAGGGGTCGGCGCATGGAGGCTTGCCCTCTCCGGCTGCCTTTGGCGGTTTGTTGCTGGTGGAGGCTGGCGGTGGGATCGCGCTGGGCATGGCGCTTGGGTATCTTACGTATCGTCTGATCCGGATGGTGGATAGCTATCGGGTGGAGGTGATGCTGACGCTGGCTTTGGCGATGGGCGGCTACGTGCTGGCGGAGATGCTTGATCTTTCGGGTCCGCTGGAGGCCGTGGCGGCTGGGCTGATGGTGAGCGGGACGGCGCGGCGGTTCGCTATGTCGCCAACGACGCGGGAACACCTGGAAAGCTTCTGGGAACTGATCGACGACATCATGAATGTCGTTCTGTTTCTCTTGCTGGGGCTCGAGTTGCTTGTGCTTCCGCTTAGCTACTCGTTATTGACGGCGGGATTGATTGCGATTCCGGTTGTGCTGGTCGCGCGGTATGCGAGTGTGATGGCGGTGGTGCGGACGCTTGCGGTTTGTCGTCAGAGAGTGACGGGCAACGTGGCGGTGTTGACGTGGGGAGGGTTGCGCGGTGCGCTGGCGGTGGCCCTTGCGCTTGCGTTGCCACCGGAACCGGCGACTGCACGGAGCCTGTTGCTGGCCGCAACGTACATCACGGTTGTGTTCTCCGTCGTGGTGCAAGGGTTGACGATTGCACCGCTGCTGCGCCGGATGGAGGGGCGGCTGGGGGACATCCCCTGCTGAGCCGGGAGGGGCTAGAGGACGGCGAATTGTTTGGGGTGGAGTTGCTGGTGGGTGGTGAGGAAAGCTTTCCATGGGTCGGCGCGGAGCTTGGTGTGGTTGGCGGCTATGTCATACACCGTGAGCACGGGGTGGACGTCGCGGGTGAGGGCTGTCCAGGGTAGGGGGAGGGAGATGGTGGCGCCGACGCGGGCGCGGGGGGAGTAGGGAGCGACCGCGGTGGCGCCGCGCTGGTTGCGGAGGTAGTCGAGGAAGATGCGGCCTACGCGTGAAGACTTGGTCATCTTGGTGAGGTAGAGGTCGGGGTTTTCGCGCTCCATGGAGAGGACGAAGTTGTGGGCAGCGGCTTTGAGCTCGGCCCAGGTGAGGGTGGGCTGGATGGGTGCGACGACGTGCAGGCCCTTGCCGCCGGTCAGCTTGAGGAAGCTTTCGAGGCCGAGGTTGCGGAGGCGCTGACGGACTTCGGCGGCGGCGGCGGCGACGGTGAGCCAGGGTAGGTCGGCGTCGGGATCGAGATCGAAGATGAGGCGGTCGGGGTGCTCGAGGTCGTCGTTGGTGGAACCCCAGGGATGGATCTCGAGGACGTTCATCTGGGCTAGCGAGATGATGGCGTCGGTGGTGTCGAGGGTGATGTAGGGCTCGGGCTGCGCGTTGACTTTGTCCTGGATGTCGATGGTCTTGATGCCGGGGGGAAGGTAGTTGTTGACGTGCTTCTGGAAGAAGCAGGGCTTGCCAGCGCCCTGCGGACAGCGAACGAGCGATAGAGGGCGATTGGCGATGTAGGGAAGCATGCGCTCGGCGGCGATGGCGTAGTAGTCGGCGAGCTGCTGCTTGGTGAGGCCGGAGGCGGGGTCGAGGATCTTGTCGGGGTGGGTGAGGTGGAGATCGGATGGCGTGGGACGAGGGGATGGTTTCACCCGGGTCCGAGAATCCGGACCCGGGGCACCCGATTTTTGGGTCGGGGATTTGGGGGTGGACTTGGTGGTTGCTGAATTGGCGGGCATGGGGTTTGGCGTCTGCGATCTGGGAGACTTGGGTTTGGATGTGGGCAGGGCGAAGTGCTGCAAGGCTCCGGTGCGGTGGGTGGCGTGGGTGCGGGGCTTGGTGGGCTTAGTAGTTTTGGACGGAGAGTGGGCGCGCTTGGGTTGGGGAGCGACGGTGGGGGATTCGCGGGTGACCTCGGTGGCGGATTTGTCTTCGCGGAGGCCGAGGAAGGCGGCCTGGCGGACGAGGTTGTCGGAGGTCCAGGTGGCGAAGCGGACCTGGGCGACGAGGTTGGGGCGAACCCAGTAGACGGCGCGGGTGGCGTCGTGGGGGATGCGTTCGAAGGGGGATTCCGGTACGCGGAGCTTGACGAGCTGGGTGAGGAGATCGCGGCGCGCCTTCTGGGTGAAGCCGGTGCCGGTGCGGCCGGCATAGATGAGGTGGCGAGGCGTTTTGGGGCCGCGTTTTACGGGAGGGTAGTAGCCGAGGAGGAGGGCGCCGACGCGGTCGGGGCCTTCGCTGGAGAGGGTGAAGCCGGCAATGACTAGCTCCTGCTCGTGGAGGCATTTGGACTTGAGCCAGTCGGAGGAGCGAGTGCTGCGATAGGGAGCGTCGGCTCGCTTGGAGATGATGCCTTCGGCGTGGAGTGCGCAGGCTTGTCGGAAGACGGTTTCGCCGTTGCCGGGAATGTCTTCGGAGAGGCGGATGACTTCGTCTGCATCACTGTTGGGGGCTGGGAGGATGGGGGCGAGGAGCTCTTTGCGCTCGCGGAGAGAGAGGTCGCGGGGATCGTGGCCGTCGATGTGGAGGAGGTCGAAGACGAAGTAGGTGAGTGGATGGGTTTCTGCGTTCTGGAAAGAGGCCTGGAGGAGGGCGAAGCTGCAGTTGCCGTCTGTCGAGAGGACAACGACTTCGCCGTCGAGGGTGCAGTCGTGGACGGGGAGATTGGCGACGGCTTTGGCGATGGCGGGCATGCGGTGCGTCCAGTCGATGCCCTTGCGGGTGAGGAGCTGGACTTTGGATCCGGACTTGCGGGCCTGGATGCGATAGCCGTCGAGCTTGAGCTCGTGGATCCAGTCGTCGGTGTTGGGGGCGGAGGTGGCTTCGAGGGCTAGCTGTGGGGAAATGAAGTCGGGCTGACGCTCGTAGGGGAGCTCGTCGAGATCGATGGACGGGGTGGGCGGCGGTGCGGATTTTTTGGCGGCGGATTTTTTGGCGGCGGCTTTGGGGGCAGGGGAGGACTCGAGGGGGTTTGCGCGGTTGGAGTTCCAGACGTGATCGGACGCGTGGGCGATCTGGTCGATGGAGCGGCCGGTGACGGAGGAGTTGGGTCGCTCGTCGGTGATGGCCGGGTCGCCGGGGCCGCGCTCGTACTTGTCGTGCTCCTTGATAAGAAGCCACTGGGGCTTGTCTTTGGGGCCATGGGCGGCGTGGTTCATGCGGATGAGGGCCCACTTGCCCTTCATCTTCGAACCATTCATTTCGAACTTGAGATGGCCGGCGCGGAGGCAGGCGTCGACGTTTTCGCTGCCGAGCTGCGGCCACCAGCTGCCCTGATCCCAGATCATAACGGTGCCGCCGCCGTACTGGCCCTGGGGAATGATGCCTTCGAAGCCACCGTACTCGAGGGGATGGTCTTCGACTTCGACGGCGAGGCGGCGCTCCTGCGGGTTGTAGCTGGGGCCCTTGGCGATGGCCCAGCTTTTGAGGACGCCGTTCCAGCTGAGGCGGAAGTCGTAGTGCAGATGCGAGGCAGCGTGTTTCTGAATGACGAAGGGCAGGCCGCGCGAGGTGGTGGGCTTGCGCATGGCGAAGGTGTTGGTGTTGGCGCCAGCACCGGAGGGTTCGGCGGTGGTGCTGAAGTCGCGCATGGAGCGATAGCGTTCGAGCTGCGCATCGACGGCGGAGGAGGCCGCGGTGGATTGAGGGTCTCGCTTGCGGACGGTGCTCTTGCTGGCGGACTGGGTGGCGGATTTTTTGGTGGCCATGGTGGATTCCTATGCGGTCTTTCGCTTTGGAGAGGTCCGGGTTGGCTTGGCTTCGCTATGCGGGTTCGACTTGGCCGCAGACTTGATGAGGGTGGGTCCTTTGCGTGAAGCGGACTTGGTAGCGGCGGTGCTCTTTATCACTGGGGTTTTAGTGTCTGAGGTCTTTGTATCATTGACGGACTTGCGGAGGGCGTCCATGAGGTGGATGACTTTGCCGTGGGTGCGGGGTGCGGGCTCTTCGCGGGGGATGGGAGCGTGCTTGAGTTTGGCGTCGACGAGCTCTTTGACGGCGGCTTCGTAGCCGTCGGTGAACTGGGTGGGATCGAAGGCGGCGGTCTTGCGCTGGATGAGTTCCTTGGCTAGCGAGAGCGAGTCTGCGTTGATAGCGTGAGGCTTGATGGAATCGAAATACGTAGCAGGGTCGCGGAGTTCCGCTGCATAGCGAAGGGTGTAGGCCATCAGGCCGAGCGGCGCGGCGGTGTCAGACTTGGCGGATTTTGACTTCGCGGACTTGGAGGACTTGGTGAATTTTTCGAAGACGGGGGGCGGAGCGGGGGCGATGGCGATGACGTGCTCTCGGCCTCCGAAGGCGATGCGCGAGAGGGCGACTTTATTGGTGTCGATAAGCGCCTGACGGATGGTGAGGAAGGCTTCGGCCTGGGAGTCATCTTCGGGGACAACGAAGTAGGGTTTCTCGAAGAAGGCGGGGTCGATGGAGTCGATGTCGACGAACTGGGCGACGTCCATGGTGCGCTTGGAGGGGACGCGAAGGTGGGCGAGCTCTTCGGGCTCGATGGTGACGTATCGGCCGTGGGAGTACTCGTAGCCTTTGACGATGTCGGATTTGTGGACAGGGTCGGCGGCTTCGTCGGGCGCTCGCTCGATGGCAGAGGCGGCTACGTTTTGATGGCGGACGCGCTCGCCGGTGCGGCGGTCGATCTGGTGGAAGTGGATATCGCTGGCGGCCTCGGTGGCGACGAAGAGTTTTACGCCGAAGGAGACGAGGGAAATCTGGATTTTACCGCTCCAATAGGGACGGGCCATGGGGAGTCCTCACGCGGGCATGGTTTGCCATGAAGGTGAGAGTGTACGCCATGGGGTAGGGGATGTACGCGATGCGGTAATCGGATTGGACCGAGATTTGGCCGTTGCGGGGCGAGAAGCAGATTCCCAGGGGGAATGACAGAAAGAAAGGCAAGGGCAACGGCGGCGCGTCGAGGATGCTGCGCTGATGCGTGAAGGATGTTGCGCTAAGTGGTGAGGCCTTCTTCTTTGAGGATGGTGCTGTAGGCGGGGAGGGTTAGGAAGGACTCGAAGGTGGGAGCGTCGATTAGGTTGCGGATGAGGGTGGCGGCGAGGTGGTAGGCGTTTACGCGGGCGGGGGGAGCGTTCTCGATGGCGCGGGTTACTTCGGCGTCGAGGAGTTGGTGGCAGAGCTCAGCGGTGACGGGCAGGCCTTCGTGTTCGGGGTCTTGGAGAACTGCATGGTGGTGGACCCATTGCCAGAGTTGGGCGCGGGAGATTTCGGCGGTGGCGGCGTCTTCCATGAGGTTGAAGAGAGGGACGCAGCCGGTGCCGCGCATCCAGGCTTCGAGGTAGCCGAGGCCTACAGCGATGTTGTGCTTGAGGCCGTTGTAGGTGATGGTGCCGGTGGGGATGGCGAGGAGTTCGGCGGGCGTGGCGAAGAAGTCGGGGAGCTGCTTGGCGATCTGGTTGGGCTGCGGCATGATGCGGTCGAAGACTCCTTTGGCGACGGGGACCAGGCCTGGGTGCGCGACCCAGGTGCCGTCGTGTCCGTCGGTGGCTTCGCGTTCCTTGTCCGCGCGGACTTGCGCGATGGCTGCGTCGTTGGCGACGGGGTCGGACTTGATGGGGATGAAGGCGCTCATGCCCCCGATGGCGGGGGCGTTGCGATGGTGGCAGGTCTTGATGGTGAGGCGGGCGTAGGCGCGCATGAAGGGCGAGGTCATGGTGATCTGCGAGCGGTCGGGGAAGAGGAGGGTGTCGTTCGCGGAGAATTTTTTGATGAAGGAGAAGATGTAATCCCAGCGGCCGCAGTTGAGGCCGGCCGAGTGGTTGCGGAGTTCGTAGAGGATCTCGTCCATCTCGAAGGTGGCTAGGATGGTTTCGATGAGGACTGTTGCGCGGATGGAGCCTTGCGGGATGTTGATGAGTTGTTGCGCGCGGACGAAGACGTCGTTCCAGAGGCGGGCTTCGAGGTGTGACTCGAGTTTGGGGAGATAGAAGTAGGGGCCGGAGTTGCGGGCGAGGAGTTCGGCGGCGTTGTGGAAGAGGTAGAGGCCGAAGTCGAAGAGGGAGCCGGACATGGGTTCGCCGTCGACGAGGAGATGGCGCTCTTCGAGGTGCCAGCCGCGGGCGCGGACGAAGAGGACGGCGGGGTTTTCTATGAGGGAATAGCGCTTCTGCGTGGTGGGATCGGTGTAGGTGATGGTGCGTCGGACGGCGTCGCGGAGGTTGAGTTGGCCGTCGAGGAGATTTTCCCAGGTGGGGGTGGTGGAGTCTTCGAAGTCGGCCATGAAGACGCGGGCGCCGGAGTTGAGGGCGTTGATGATCATCTTGCGATCGACGGGGCCGGTGATCTCTACGCGACGGTCCTGGAGGTCGGCGGGGAGCGCGGCGATTTCCCACGAGGCGGCGCGGATGTTGGCGGTTTCGGGGAGGAAGTCGGGTTTTTTGCCGGCGTCGAGGGCGGCCTGACGGGTGACGCGGGCGGCGAGGAGTTGCTTGCGGCGGGGGTTGAACTCGCGCTGCAGGGCGACGAGGAAGTCGATGGCTTCGGGGGTGAGGATGGGGGTGTATCGGTCGGCGATGGCGGCGTCGAATTCGATGGCGGTCGCGGGGGTCAGAAGAGGCATGGGCGATCCTTTCGGGCGTGTGGTTAAGTGTACGGCGCGCGGGAGAGGGGGTGGGCTGAGTTGGAGGTGGGATGAATCGTGCTAGTGGGTGGCTGCTCGCTTTTAGCTTCTAGCTCCTAGCTAAAGCAAAGGCAAGAGCAAGAGCAAGAGCAAGAGCAACCGCAAGAGCAACCGCAGCCGCAACAGCAAAGACAAATACAGGGATCCTTCGCTTCGCTCGAGGATGACGGCGAAAAACAAGCAACGACAAGGGCAAAGGAAGAAGCAGATTCCCGGAGGGAATGACAGAAAGAAAGGCAACGTCAAATGCAAATGCAACGGCAAATTCAAGGTACAGCTGGAATGGCGAACGCGACGGTGCGGGGGTTATTCGCCTAGCATGATGCGTTGGATGTGGTGGGCTCGGCCGGTGGCGCCGTCGCATTGGATGAGTGTGGCGCACATTTTTGGATTGCCCTTGGCGGCTTCGAATTTGCCGGGCATGCCGGTGAGGAAGCGCTTGAGGATGAGCTCGGTTTCGACGCCGATGACAGAGTCGAAGGGGCCGGACATGCCGACGTCGGTTTGGTAGGCGGTGCCATGGTGGAGGATGCGCTCGTCGGCGGTGGGGACGTGGGTGTGGGTGCCGAGGACGGCGGTGACGCGGCCGTCGAGATACCAGCCGAGGGCGGCTTTTTCGCTGGTGGCTTCGGCGTGGAAGTCGAGCAGGATGACTTTGGCGTTGGTGTTGCGCTCGATCATGGTGAGGAGTTCGTCGGCTTTGCGGAAGGGATCGTCGGAGCTGGCCATGAAGACGCGGCCCTGCATGTTGATGACGGCGTACTTGGTGCCGTTGCCGAGCTCGCCTTCGTAGAGACCGAAACCAGGGGTGCCGTGGGCGAAGTTGGCGGGGCGGAGGACGCGGCGGCCGCGGGCGTGGGAGTTGGCGGGGACGGCCATGTATTCGACGATCTCTTTTTTGTCCCAGACGTGGTTGCCGGTGGTGATGACATGGGCGCCGAGGTCGAATAGTTCTTCTGCGATGGAGGGGGTGATGCCGAAGCCGCCGGCGGCGTTTTCGCCGTTGATGACGAGGAGGTCGACAGCGTTGGTTTCGAGGACGTGGGGGAGGTGCTCGCGTACGATGTGGCGGCCGGGCGATCCGAAGACGTCGCCGACGAAGAGAATGTTCACTTATGGATTTTAGCGCGTAGTGGCAAAAAGCAGATTCCCAGAGGGAATGACAGAAAGAAAAACAAGGACATTTCAACGGTAAAAGCGAGGGCGGTAGACTGTCGGGATGATTGATCTGGTGTGGAACTTTCCGTTGTTTGCGGAACAGGGGGCGGAGTGGCAGGGATATCTGCGGCGGGCCGTCGACGAGTGGGCGGTGGGCGATGTGCGTTTGTTGCGACCTTCATTTCGTGGAGGCGATGCGGGCCTGCGGGTGCGGGCGGCGAAGTGGCTCGGTGTCGAGCCGGAGCGCGCGTGGTTCGTGTGCGGCGGACATCATGGAACGCTGGTGTCGCTGCTGGTTGCGGGACTCGGTGGAAAGACGATTGCGGTGGAGGAGATTACGTACACCGCGATCCTGGAGCAGGGGAAGATGCTCGGGATGAAGTTGGTGAGTTGTGCTTTTGATGGCGAGGGGATGAAGCCTGAGGCTTTGCGCGAGGCGTGTAAGCGGGAGAGGGTGTCGGGCGTGTTTCTGATGCCGACGGTGCATAATCCGCTGGGGATTGTGGCGGGGCTGGAACGGCGGAAGGCGATTGTGGAAGTTGCGCGAGAGTTTGATCTGATCCTTATTGAGGATGATGCGTATGGGTTTATGGAGCCGGATGCTGCGGCGAACTATGCTGTGCTGGCGCCGGAGCGGACGTTCTATGTGCGTGGGCTGAGCAAGAACTACGCTCCGCAGACGCGGACGGGGTTCGTGGTGTGTCCGGAACAGTTTGTCGGTGAGATGGAGAACGTGATCAGGAACACGACGACGGGGACTTCGCTGGTGCACAACATGGCGGCGATACAACTGATTGAGGATGGGACGCTGGAGCGCGTCATCGCGGCGAAGCTGGTGGAGGGCGCTCGGCGGAATGCTTTGGGACGGGAGATTCTTGGCGAGGCGGTAGGGGTTGGTGCGCGCTGCGCGTGGCATCTTTGGGTGTCGCTGCCGGAGGGATTGACGGCGGCTGAGGCGCAGCGACTTTGTTTGGAGCGCGGGGTGATGGTGAGTGGGGCGGCGGGTTTTACGGCGCCGGGCGTGGAGGTCCCGCGGGCGCTGAGGATTGGCATGGGGGGCGAGGTGGAGCGGGCTCGGGTGGAAGAGGGGTTGGGGATTGTGGCTGGGGTGATTGGACGTTAGTTGGTGAGGAAGTTGTTGAGGACTTGCAGGTATTTTTCGGGCTCTTCGTAGGAGGGTAGATGGCCGCTTTGCTCGAAGAAGACGATCTTCGCGTTCGGGATCGCTTTGTAGATGCGCCAGGCTGTTAGCGGGGCTACGTTCATGTCGTAGCGGCCGTTGAGGACTAGCGTGGGAAAGGTGAATTTGGCGAGGGCGGCGGTGTAGTCGACGGTGGGATTGGCCTTGGCGATGGCTTCGCTGGTGGCGGGGGAGAAGCCTAGGTCGGGGGCGTTGGCCATGTAGTGGGACATCTTTTCGGGGCTGTAGAAGATCATGGTGAAGTGGTCGCGGAGGCCTTGCTGGGCCTGCGCTTCGGGGCTGGAGGTGGAGAGCTTGGCGGCGGCTGCGTAGGCTTCGAGCTTGTCGGGGAAGACTTGCGGGAAGAGGTGGACGATGCTGTCGTAGGAGACGAGGCCGTCGGAGATGATGAGCTGGTGGACGTGCTCGGGGTGGGCGGCGGCGTAGGCGATGACGAGGAGGCCGCCGTAGGAGTCGCCGCAGAGATCGATCTTGGCGAGATGGAGGTGGTCGCGGACGGCGTCGAGGTCGGCGACCTGGGCGTCCATGGTTTGCGGGGCGGAGGGGTTGGTGAGGGGTGAGGCTCCGGTGCCGCGCTGGTCGTAGAAGATGACCTGGCGATGTTGGGAGACGCGCTGCCAGAGGTCGTTCTGGACCATGTAGAGGTGGGAGAGGCCGGGGCCTCCATTGACGGCGAAGATGGGGGTGGTGGATTGGGGTGCGCCGTAGACCCAGTAGGCGAGGTCGACGTCTGCGGTGTGGACGTGGCCCGTGGGGGCGATGATGGGCATGGGGGTTTGCGCGGCGATGGGGAGTGTGAGGGCGAGGGTTAGGAAGAGGGTTTTCATGGTGGCTCCGATGGGGATTGCCGCTGGCCCACCTTAGCGACGATGAGGCCGTCGCTAAGATGGGGCACCCGGATTTTGCAACTGCACCGTGGAATACTGGGGTCTCTCCGCTACGGCTCACATGAAGCCGTGAGCCTTCGGTCGAGATGACGAGATTTTGAAGCTACTCCGTGAATTTATCGTGAGCCTTCGGCCGAGATGGCGAAAATTTGAAGCTACTCGGCGGATTCGCCGTGGGTTTGGTCGGGTTCGGGATTGGGTTCGGTGGAGGGTCTTTGGGGGCGCATGAGGGGGAAGAGCATGACGTCGCGGATGGTGCGGGAACCGGTGAGGATCATGGTGAGGCGGTCGATGCCGATGCCTTCGCCTGCAGTGGGGGGAAGGCCGTAGCCGAGGGCGCGGACGTAGTCGTAGTCGACCTCGGCCATGGCTTCGGCGTCGCCACGCTTACGGTCGTCTAGTTGAGATTCGAAGCGGCGGAGCTGGTCGTCGGGGTCGTTTAGCTCGGAGAAGGCGTTGCCGACTTCGAAGCCGCCGATGTAGAACTCGAAGCGCTCGACCCAGTCGGGCTCATCGGGTTTGATCTTGGAGAGGGGAGAGACGGCGAGGGGGAAGTCGTAGATGATGGTGGGCTGGATGAGGTGCTCCTCGGCGAGGGCTTCGAAGACGCCAGCGATCAACTTGCCGAGGGCTGCGCTGGCGAGTTCCCTGGTGCCTGCGGGATCATCCATGGCTTGCATGTAGTCGGGCTCAGCCTGTTTGTATACGGGCCAGAGGGTGGCCGCTTTCCTGGCGGCTTCCTTGCGTTCTTCGGGGGTTTGGGAAGCGAGTACGTCGTCCTCATCCTGGCGCGGGCTGTTGTAGTACATGTAGAGGCTGAAGACGGCCGGCATGGCGAGCGTGAGGTCGGTGAAGATTCCGTCGGTGGGGACGTGCGCTTCTTCCGGCCACCACTTGAGGATGGCTTCGCGCATGGAGAGACGGGTCCATTTGCCCAGGTCGATTTCGTTGCCATTGAAGTTTGTCAGAGTGGTGCCGTTGACCTCTTTGGCGACGTTGAGGATGAGGTCCTGAGTGAGGGCCATGAGGTCGTAGTAGTTGGCGTAAGCCTGGTAGAACTCGAGCATGGTGAACTCGGGGTTGTGGGTGCGGTCGATACCTTCGTTACGGAAGTTGCGATTGATCTCGTAGACGCGATCGAGGCCGCCGACGACCAGGCGCTTGAGGTGCAGCTCGGGGGCGATGCGGAGGGTGAGCTGCATGTCTTCCGCGTTGTGATGGGTGGTGAAGGTGCGGGCGGTGGCTCCGCCGGCGATGGTGTGAAGCATGGGAGTTTCGACTTCGAGATAGCCGTGAGTGTCGAAGTAGTGGCGGATGGAGCGGAGGATGTGGGCGCGCTTGACGAAGACGTCGCGGACTTCGGGGTTGGTGAAGAGGTCGGCGTAGCGCTGGCGGTAGCGGATTTCTATGTCTTCGAGGCCGTGGTACTTGTCGGGGAGCGCGAGCATTGCCTTGGAGAGGAAGGTGATGGGTGAAGCGCGCACGGCGGGGGCTTTGATTCCTGACGAGAGTTCATGGCCGGGGAGAACGACGGGGGCGGCGTGCAGGGTGAGTTCGCCGGTGCGGGTGCGCATGAGGTAGCCGCGGACTCCGATATGGTCGCCGAGGTCGAGGAGCTTGTAGAGATTGAAGAGATCTTCGCCGACGTCGTCTTTGCGGACGTAGATCTGGAGGCGCTGGCCATGCTGCTGGATCTGGGCGAAGCCGGCTTTGCCCTGGACGCGGATGGCCATGATGCGGCCAGCAACGGCGGCCTCGAAGTGTACGCGCTCAAGCTCTTCGGCGGAGAGATGCTCGCCGAGGGCGCGGAGCTCGGGTACAGAGGTGGTGAAGGCGAAGCAGTTGGGGTACTTGGCTTCGTAGTCCGAGAGCGAAGGGTTGGCGGCGCGGGCGAGGGCGGCGATCTGGTCGAGCTTTTCGCGGCGAAGCTGATAGAGGTTTTCTTCGAATTGGCTGTCGTACTGGGACACGATGCGGCTCGTTTCAGGTTGGATGTGAGAGCTTCAGTATAGAAGCAGGGGATAGGGGATAGAGGGTAGAGTGTAGAGGGTGGTTCGCGAGGTGCGGGAAGGTCACGATGGCGGATGACGGACAGGACGGAAAGAAGGGCGGGACGATCCACCCCAACGAGCAAGAGCGCCCGTCGGGGGGCCCGGTGCTCGGAGACCTGGTGAAGGCTGAGTCGATGATTCAGCTGGCGCTGGTGTTGCCGGCGGCTTGTCTGATTGGTGGGCTGGGCGGGGCGGCGCTTGATAAACACTTTCATACCGGGTGGATGGGGGTGACGGGGATTCTGCTGGGGGCGGCGGCGGGTTTTTTTCAGATTTATAAGACGGCGTCACGCTACATGAAGAGGGACGAGTAGTGGCAGGTTTGGAGGGGTTTACCGACGCGGATGTGCGGGCGACGCTGGTGCGGACGCTGCGGCTGCTGGCGGTGCTGACGGTAATCGGAATGGCGGTGGTGGGGTGGAAGCTGGGGTGGCGGAGTGCTGTGTTGCTGCTGGTGGGAGCGGCGATTTCGGGGTCGGGCTTGTGGGAGTGGATGCGGCTGATGAGTGCGGTCATGGCACGGATGGATGCTGGACGGAAGGCGAGCCCGATGGGGCTGGTGCTGACCGGGTTCTTCCTTCGGCTGGGGCTGTCGTTGGTGATTCTCTATGTTAGTCTTAAGTATCTAAACGGTTCCGTAATTGCGCTCGCTGTGGGACTCGGATTGGGCATTGCTTCGCTCACCTTCGAGGCCATCAAGATGGCTAGAGCATGGACGGTCTAGCAGGAATTTGAACTTGAACCTTGGGTTGCGCAGGGTCGCAGCCGTCAGCTTGTTTGCGTGTTTTCACTATGCCTCCTCAATTATTTCTTACGAGTTTTTTGAATCATTATCTGGCCGGTCCGGTCGATGCGCTGCTGGCGCTGTTGCATATTACGCCGCGGTACCCGCAGTCTCCGATACCGAACTCGGTGGCGATGGAACTGATCGTGTTCCTGATCCTGCTGGGGTATTTCATTGCGGTTCGGGTGAGCCTGAGCGTTGAAAATCCGGGCGCGGTGCAGCATGTGGCCGAGATGACGCATGAGTTTGTGTCCGAGCAGGGCGAACAGATTATCGGCCACGGGTATGAGCGCTTCATCAGCTACCTGACCGTGCTCGGGTTGTTTATCCTGCTGGCGAATCTGCTGGGGCTGCTGTCGCCGTGGCTGGAGTCGCCAACGGCGAGCGTTGCGGTGCCGCTGGGGCTGGCACTGGTGACGTTTGTGTACTACCACTACCATGGCGTGCGGGCGAATGGCTTTGCGTATATCAAGCAGTTCCTGGGACCGGTGTGGTGGCTGTATCCGCTGCTGTTGCCGATTGAGATCATCTCGCACTTTGCGCGTATTCTTTCGCTGACCGTTCGTTTGTACGCGAATATGTTTGCGGGCGATCTGGTGACTCTGGCGTTCTTCTCGCTGATTCCGATTGGTGTGCCGCTGGTGTTCCTGGTATTGCATTTGGGCGTGGCGATTGTGCAGGCGTACGTGTTTATGCTGCTGGCGGCGATTTATCTTAGCCTCGCGGTTGCGCACGAGCATTAGACTTTGACATTCCCATGGGCGGGTGCTCCCTGCCTGTGGTGCGTACTACCGCCGATCCAGCGTGAGGGGGCCAGCACGGTGAGCCTCAACCACCCACTGGCGGCGAGACTAACGGGGGCATGGAGTTGTAATGGCTAATGTATTGCGGATGATGAAGTACACATTTATGGCGATGGCGGCGATGCTTTTGGCGACGCCGGCGTTTGCACAGGCGGCTGGTGAAGCGACCAGCCCATGGACACCAATTGGTGCGGGTATTGGTATGGCGCTGGCAGCCGGGCTTTGCGGTCTGGGTCAGGGTCGTGCAACGGCTTCTGCTGCCGAGGCACTGGCGCGTAACCCGGGAGCTCGTCCCGGTATCTTTACGTTCCTGATCCTTGGACTGGCGTTTATCGAGTCGCTCGCGCTGTTCACGTTCGTCATTATCTTCCTGTACGTGAAGTAAGGCAGGGGATAGAGAGTAGACAGTAGAGTGTAGAGAATGCTGAACGGCCTCCGCTTTGCGGAGGCCGTTTTGATTTCAGTTGAGGAGAACGGGCTATTGAGCGGGGATGGTGGGAGCTGCGGCTGCGATGGTGGTGGGGGCGGCTCGCTGGGTCAGATGGAGGACATGGTTGGGGAGGATTCCGAGGAAGAGAGTTGCGAGCGCGGTGGCGGCTAGCGCGAGGGCTGCGGGGAGGGTTACGCGCGAGGGGGTGGGGGTGTCGGCGAGGGTGTCGGTGGAGGGGCGGGCGTAGAGGGCGGCCAGCAGGCGGAGGTAGTAGAAGCAGGCTACGCCGGAGTTGGCAAGGCCTACGATCGCGAGCCAGGTGTAGCCTCCGTGGACGGCCGCGGAGAAGACGTAGAACTTGCCGAAGAAGCCGCCGGTGAAGGGGATTCCGATCAACGAGAGGAGGAAGAAGGCGAAGATGGCGGAGAGGACGGGACGCTTGAGGGCGAGGCCGGTGAAGTCGTCGAGGGTGCGAAGCTTTTCGTCGAAGCCGGAGAGCTGGGTGAGGACGATGAAGGCTCCTACGTTCATGGCGGCGTAGGCGGCGGTGTAGAAGCAGAGGGTGGAGACGGCCTCGTTTTGGGCCGAGGTGAAGGCGACGAGCATGTAGCCGGCGTGGGCGATGGAGGAGTAGGCGAGCAGGCGCTTGACGTCGGATTGAAGGAGGGCGCCAAGATTGCCGATGGTCATCGAGGCGACGGCAAGGATGGCGATCATGAGGATCCAATGGTCGCGGTACATGGGCGTGGCGCTGAAGAGGAAGCGGAGAAGTACGGCGAAGGCGGCGGCCTTGGGGGCTGTCGACATCATGCCGACGACGGGGGAGGGTGCGCCTTGGTAGACGTCGGGTGTCCAGACATGGAAGGGGGCGGCGGAGACTTTGAAGCCGAGGCCGATGAGGACCATGGCTACGGCGAGCCAGCCTAGCAGTGGGGTCTTGGTGATGGCGAGTCCCGCAGCGATGGCGGCGATGGAGGTCGAGCCGGTGGCTCCGAAGCAGAGGGCGACGCCGTAGAGGAAGAAGGCGGTGGCGAAGCTGCCGAGGAGGAAGTACTTGATCGCCGCCTCGGAAGCCGTCGCGCGGCCTTTGCGGAAGCCCGCGAGGATGTAGGTGGAGATGGAGGAGATTTCGAGGCCGATGAAGACCATGAGGAGCTCGACGGAGCTGGTCATGAACATCATGCCGGTGGCTCCGAAGAGGACAAGGGCGAAGTACTCGCCGGCATGGGTGATGGGGTCTTCGAAGTAGTCGAGCGAGGCTAGCAGGGTGACGAGCACGATGCTGGCGATGAGGAGGTGGAAGAAGACGGAGAAGGCGTCGACCTGGATGGTGCCGGAGAAGGCGGTGAGTTGGCCGCTGGCGGGGAGGGTGGAGAGGATGCCGGTTGAGGGGCGGAGGGTGTCGACTAGGTGGAGCTGATAGAGGGCGGCGAGGCCGGAGGCGGCGGTGCCGATGATGGCGAGCCAGCCGAGGGGCTTGCGGGTGCGGCCGGGGGCGATGAGGGGCTCGGCGAGCATGACGAGGACGCCGGTGAGGGCGAGGATGAGTTCGGGGAGGAGGGCTAGGAGGTTCGTGGACATTAGCGGGCCTCCTTTGCAGGGATTACGCGGCCTTCTACGTGGAAGTGGCAGTGGCCGGGGTGGTCATTGCACCAGCGGTAAATCTCCTCGCGGTTGACGCTGTATTCGCCGTTGGCGGTGTTCTTGTAGATGCCGTGGCCGACTTCGACGACCTTGCCTGCGGTTGATGCGCCGTAGGTGTCGATGGCACGCATCCAGAGGGGGGAGGCTACGCCCATGGCGAGGAAGAGGGCGGCGAAGGGCCAGAGCTCGAGGTGCTCGCGGGCGGTTAGGTCCCAGCCGGGGACTTCGTCGGGGCGTACGCCGAGCTTGCCGTAGAAGACTCGCTGGATCATCCAGAGGAGGTAAGAGGCCCCGAAGATGACGCCGGTGGTGGCGAGGACGGTCCAGAGGATGTGGTGCGTGATGATGGATTGCATGGAGCCGGAGAGGATGAGGAACTCGCCGACGAAGCCGTTGAGCATGGGGAGGCCACCGGCGGCGAGGACGGTGATGACGAACATCGTGACCATCCAGGGGTGGCGGGTCGCGAGGCCGCCGTAGTCGCGCATGTCGTAGGTGCCGTAGCGCTCGTAGAGCAGGCCGAGCAGGACGAAGAAGGCGGCTCCGATGAGCGATTCGTTGAGGATCTGGAAGATGCCGCCGTCGAGGCCGATGATCGTGAAGGTAAAGACGCCGAGGATGACGAAGGACGCGTGCGCGAGAGTGGAGAAGGCGGCGAGCTTCTTGAGGTCGGTCTTGATGAGCGCGATGAGCGAGCCGTAGACGATGCCGATTGCTCCTAAGGCGATCAGGACGGGGGCTACGTGGCGGGACTGGTCCGGGAAGATGCCGAAGCTGAAGCGGAGGATGGAGTAGAGGCCGAGCTTGCCGGCGAGCACCATGACGGCGGCGGTGGGGGCTTCGGCGACTGCGTCCTGCAACCAGCCATGGAGGGGGAAGACGGGTACTTTGACGGCGAAGGCTACGAGGAACGCGATGGAGCAGAGGAGCAGGGCTGTGGGCGTCGCGGCGAGATGGTGCGAGAGGGCGAGGGCCTGGAGGGTGGGGAGATCAAAGGTGTTGGTGAGGTTGTAGAGCCAGAGGATGGCGACAAGGAGAATCGCGGAGGGGATGAAGGCGTAGAGGAAAAATTTGATGGCGGCGCGGCGGCGGTTTTCGGTCCTGCCGAAGGTGGCGATGAGGATGGTGATGGGGACGAGGGAGAGTTCCCAGAAGCCGTAGTAGAGGAAGAGGTCGAGGGCGGCGAAGATGCCGAGCATGGCGACCTGCTGGAGTAGAAAGAGGGTGTAGAAGAGCTTCGTTCGCGTGTGGATTACATTCCAAGACGCGAGCACGCCGATGGGGGCCAAGAAGGCGGCGAGGACGATGAGCCACATGCTGAGGCCGTCGACGCCCAGGTGGTAGCGGATGTTGGGGGAGGCGATCCAGGAGAGGTTCTGCTCGAACTGGAAGGTGCGCGGGGCGGCGTGGTAGTTGAAGTGCGCGGGGAGGTGGAGGGTGAGGAGGAGGGTGAAGAGGCTGATGATGAGGGCGCCCATGGCGTGGCGCTTGCTGCCCGTTTGCTCTGCGGAGCCCTCTTTTTCAGGAACTAAGGCGAGCAGGATCGCGCCCGCCAGCGGGGTGGCGATGATGAGCGTCAGGATGATTGGGTCGAAGTTCATTGGGTTCCGTGTGGTTCGTAGGTGGTTCGAGAAGCAGATTCCTCCGCTACGCTGCGGAATGACAACCAGAAATGCAAGTACAACGGCAGCTGAGAAAAGCGAGTTCAACAACAACGGCAAAAGCTAGTGCGGTATTCCGTGGTGACCGAAGAGGATAATGGCGATGACTACGGCTGCGCCGGCGGCTAGCCAGCCAGCATAGGAGCGGATGTTTCCTGACTGAATGCGGCGGACTAGCCAGCCGCCGCCGCGAGTGGAGGCGGCTAGACCCGAGGCGGTGCCTTGGATGATGCCTCCGTCGATGAGGCCGTTGAGGATGAGGCGCGAGATGGCGAGGAGCGGCGTAATGATGAAGCGGCCGTAGATTTCGTCGACCCAGTATTTGTGGTCGAGGAGCGAGTAGAGGCGGCGGTATTTTGCGGCGAGGGCGGCGGCGGTGCCTGGCTTGTAGCAGTAGAAGTACCAGGCGATGAAGGCGCCAGTCAGCGCGACGAGGACTGAGATGAAGGCGTCGACGCGCTCCATGAAGAAATGTTGTGGATTCGCGGCGATGTCCAGGCCGGCGTTGAAGACGGGGGCGAGGAAGTGATCGAACTCGTTATGGCCCCACAGGGCTTCTGGGATGCCGACCCAGCCGCCGATCAGAGAGAGGATGGCGAGGAGGACGAGGGGAAGGGTCATGATCCAGGGCGACTCATGGACACTATGGATGTGGGGTACGTGGCTGGGTTCGGGTTCGGCTTCAAGGACCAGGGTGGAGGTCTTGCTGGCGTGGACCGCGGCGAGGTGGGCGGAGTGGAGATCGTAATCGTGGGTGGGACCATGTTCTTCAAAGCGGGAGGCGCCGAAGAAGGTCTTGAACCAGAGGCGGAACATGTAGAAGGAAGTGAGGCCGGCGGTGAGGAGGCCTATGAACCAGAGGAGGAGGTGGAGCGGGTTACCGGATGTAGCGGTGTCGTAGAGTATCTCGTCCTTGGAGTAGAAGCCGGCGAAGGGTGGAATGCCTGAGATAGCGAAGACGCCGGCGGACATGGTCCAGAAGGTGATGGGGATGCGCTTGCGGAGGCCGCCCATGTTGCGCATGTCTTGCTCGCCGGAAAGGGCATGAATGACGCTGCCGGCGGCGAGGAAGAGCAGACCCTTGAAGAAGGCGTGGGTCATGAGGTGGAAGATGCCGGCCGAGTAGTCGCCGACGCCACAGGCAAGGAACATGTAGCCGAGCTGCGAGACGGTGGAGTAGGCGAGGACGCGCTTGATGTCGTGCTGCACGAGTCCGATGGTGGCTGCGAAGAGGGCGGTGGCTGCGCCGATGCAGGCGACTACGGTGAGGGCAGCGGGGGAGTGGTCGAAGAGGACGTGGCAGCGGGCGACCATGTAGATGCCGGCGGTGACCATAGTGGCTGCGTGGATGAGGGCTGAGACGGGGGTGGGGCCTTCCATGGCGTCAGGTAGCCAGATGTAGAGGGGGATCTGCGCTGATTTACCGGCGGCGCCGAGGACTAGGAGGAGGGCGATGGCGGTGAAGAGACCTCCCGTGAGAGGCGATGCGGAAATGCTGGCGAAGATGGTGTTGAAGTCGAGGGTGCCGTAGTGGGCGACCAGGAGAAACATCGCGAGGAGAAAGCCAAAGTCGCCGATGCGGTTGACGATGAAGGCTTTCTTGCCGGCGTTCGCTGCGGAGTCCTTCGTGAAGTAAAAGCCGATGAGCAGGTAAGAGGCGAGACCGACGCCCTCCCAGCCTACGAAGAGCAGGAGGAAGTTGGAGGCGAGGACCAGGACCAGCATGAAGAACATGAAGAGGTTGAGGTAGGCGAAGAAGCGCCAGTAGCCTTCTTCGTGCGCCATGTAGCTGACCGAGTAGATGTGGATGAGGAAGCCGACGCCGGTGATGACGCCGAGCATGACGAGCGTGAGGTGGTCGACGGTGAAGGCGAAGTTGACCTGGAAGCCAGAGACGGCGATCCACGGAAAAGTCGGCGGGGTGGAGAGCGAGAGTGGCGCGCCGGCCGACTTCATGAAGATCCAGAGCTGTGCGACGATGAGGGCGGGGGCTGCGGTGAAGAGCAGGGCGATGGTCGCGACGAGGGCGCGGGGCAGCTTGCGGCCGAGGGTTCCGTTGACCAGGAAGCCGGCGAAGGGGAGGATCGGGATGAGCCAGAGCAGTTGAGGGTTCATTGGTTCAATTCGTGGTGCGTGGGGCTAAGAGCTAGAAGCAGATTCCCAGAGGGAATGACAGAAAGAAAAGCAAGAGCAAAGGCAACCGCAAAAGCAAAGGACTTGGCTAATTTTTCAATAGGTCGACCTGGTCGACGTTGAGGGTTTGGCGGACGCGGAAGAGCGCGATGATGATGGCGAGGCCGACGGCGGCTTCCGCTGCGGCGACGACCATGACAAAGAAGACGAAGATCTGACCGGAGACCTGGTGCCACATGTGCGCGAAGGCGACGAAGGTGAGGTTGACGGCGTTGAGCATGAGCTCAATGGACATGAAGATGGTGATGACGTTTCGCTTGATGAGAAAGGCCGCGATGCCGATGCAGAAGAGTACGGCAGCGAGGACGAGGTAGTAGGCGATGGGTACCATGCTCAGGGTCTCCCCAGCTTTTTGACGACAATGACGCCGACGACGGAACAGAGGACGAGCAGCATCCACGCGGTTGAAAGAACAGCAAAGCCGCCACAGTGAATGGTCATGACTAGAGCTCCTTTCGTGCAAGAACAACGGCGCCGAGGATGGCGACGAGGATGAGGATGGAGGTGACTTCAAAGGGAAGAAGCAGCGAGGTAAAGAGGGTGTGCGAGATCTCGGAGATGTTGGAGACCGTGTTGGAGAGATAGCCGCCGAGCGGGGTGGAGCCGAGGTGGCTGCGTTCGGAGAGGAAGACGAAGCTGAGGAGGCAGAAGATGGCGGCGGCGCCGGGGATACCGGCGATGTAGGCGATCTTTGAACCGTGGGAGCGTTCTTCTTCGCCGGCGTTGAGCAGCATGACCACGAAGATGAAGAGCACCATGACAGCGCCGGCGTAGACGATGACCTGGGCGGCGGCGAGGAACTCGGCGCCGAGGGACCAGTAGAGGACGGCAAGCGACATCATGACGACGACCAGCGAGAGCGCCGAGTTGATGGGATGGCGCTGGAAGAGGAGATTGAGAGCTCCTGCGACTGCCAGCAGACCGAAGATGAGGAAGAGTGCGATTTCCATCGTGGACTATCGATTCCAGAGAGTGCGTGTGCGTCGTGTAGTTTCGTGCTGATTGTAAATGGATTGCTTTTGTTTATCTGTGATGCGAGAACTTAGCCGTGATAGGTGAGCGCGAGCGCCGTGGCGAGAATGTTGACCATGGCGACGGGTAGGAGGAACTTCCAACCGAAGCCCATGAGCTGGTCGTAGCGGAAGCGGGGCAGCGTGCCGCGCACCCAGATGTAGAGCAGGAGGAACGAGAAGACCTTGAAGACGAACCAGAAGATCGAGAAGAGAGCCGTGCCCACGATGCCGGAGGCGAAGTGATCGAAGAGGTGGCCGAAGGGGCTGGAGGCGCCGCCGAGGAAGAGCAGGGTGGCGACGCAGGAGACGGTGATCATGTTGGCGTATTCGGCCATGAAGAACATGGCGAACTTCATGGAGGAGTACTCGGTGTGATAGCCGGCGACGAGCTCGGATTCGGCCTCGGAGAGATCGAAGGGCGAGCGGTTGGTTTCGGCGTAGGCGGCCATGAGGTAGATGAAGAAGGCGATGAACTGAAAGCCGCCGAAGAGGTTCCAGGAGATGGCGCCGTGCGCGGACTGGGAGGCGACGATGTCGCGCAGGGAGAGGGACTGGGCGCGGAGAACGACTCCAACGAGGGAGAGGCCGAGGGCTAGCTCGTAGCTGATCATCTGCGCGGTGGCGCGGAGCGAACCGAAGAGCGAGTACTTGCTGTTGGAACTCCAGCCCGAGAGTGCGACGCCGTAGACGCCGATGCTTGTGACGCCGAGGATGACGAGCAGGCCGATGTTGAGGTTGGCGATCTGGAAGAGGTCGACGCCGTGGACCAGGGTGACCGCGCCGAAGGGAACGACGGCGATGGAGATGAGCGCGCAGCCGAGAGCGATGATGGGCGCGAGGATGAAGAGAGGGCGCTCGACGGCTAGCGGCATCATGTCTTCTTTGAGGAAGAGCTTGAGGCCGTCGACGAGTGGCTGAAGGAGGCCGAAGGGACCTACGCGGGAGGGCCCCCAGCGGTTCTGGAGGCGGCCGAGGACTTTGCGCTCGAGCAGGACCGTGTAGGCGACCGACATCAGCGTAATGACCAGCACGATGGCGATCTTGACGATCGTGAGCAGAAGGAAGATTTCGAAGTTGTTCAGGTGGCTCATCGGATCGCTATCAATTCTCAGTCGGCGGAGGCCAGGTGGTCGGCTACTTCGGTGGATTGGTGGCGCTGAACGTCCTGCAGCATGGGCGAGTAGCGGGTGAGGGAGCCGGAGGTGAAGAGCGTGTCGGCGCTGGGTAGGACGAGGTCCTTACGGGTCGAAGTGATTTGCACGAGGCCGGATGCGGCAGGGCTGATGTGCTGGTCGTTGCCGCTGAGGAGTTGGAGGCGGAGAAGCTTGTCGTAGCCGGGGACGAGGCGCTGGATCTCGTCGAGGATGGCGAAGGGATCGAAGGGGCTTGTTTTGGGCTCGAGGTTGTTCGCAGTCATCCAGACACTGTGGCGGTCGGCCTCGCCGGACTGTGCGCCGCGGGACTGGCCGAGGTCAGAGCGAAGGCCTTTACCGAACGGGACGAGGGTTTTGAGGTCGTGGCCCATGTGGCCGGCGAGGCGAACGATGAGCTCGAAGTCGGACCGGGTGCCTGCTTTGTCTGCTGCTTTCGATACGAGCTGGAGGTCGCCGTAGCTGTTGGTGACGGAGCCGGATTTTTCGTAGAGATTGGCTGCGGGGAAGACTACGTCGGCTAGCGCGGCGGTCTCGGTGAGGAAGAGATCCTGGACGATGAGGAAGGTGGACTTGAGGGTCGCGGGGTCGATGCCGTAGCGCTTGATGGGGTTCGAGCCTACGACGTAGAGCGCGCTGAGGTTGCCCGCGGCTGCGGCGTCGAACATGGCGAGGAGGTCGAGGCCGGGAGTGTCGGCTGCGGCGTATTCATTGGCGATGGTGCTGCCTTGCAGGGATTGGTAGCCGGGGAGGACGTCGGGGAGGACGCCCATGTCCGAGGCGCCGCGGGAGTTGGCGTAGTCGGCGAGGAGAGCGAATTTTGCGTGGGGGAGGGCGGCGATGAGCGAGGCGAGTTCGCCGCCGCGGAGTTCGTTGCCTACGACGACAACCAGCTGCTCTTCGGCGTGGAGGGACTTCGCGAAATCGTTGTCTTCGGCGAGGGATTTGATGAAGGCTCCGTAGCCGAACTGGGCTACATGAAGGAAGGCCTTTGCCTGGCGACGGAGTTTGATCTCTTCGTGGTTGGCGACGTAAAGGCGAGCCTTGTTGAGGCGAACGTTGGTGCGGATGTTCCAGGCGGTGAGCGGGGCTTGATTGGTGGGATCGCCGCCGACGAGCAGGATGGCGGGGGAGTTCTGGACGCAGTGTTGGGAGGCGAAGCGGGGCTTGCCTGCGGAGGTGAGCGTGCCTTGGAGAGCGGTGGCTAGTGTGACGAAGTCGGCCGTGCGGTGGTGGTCGATGTTGTTGGTGCCGATGACCGTGCGGGCGAACTTCTGGAGGAGGTAGTTCTCCTCGTTGGTGGTGCGGTTGGAGCCGATGATGCCGATGCTGTTGGGGCCGCGGTCCTGGCGGAGGTCGCGGAGTTTGTTGCCGGCGAAGTTCAGGGCTTCGTCCCAGGACACGGGCGTCAGCTTGCCGTCTTTGCGAATGAGTGGGGAGGTGAGGCGCTCGATGTTGTTGGCGAAGTCGAAGGCGTAGCGGCCCTTGTTGCAGAGGAAGTCGCCGTTCATCCCGGACTTGTCGCGATTGTCGCCGCGCAGGATTTCGGAGCCGTCGGATACAGAGCGAACGCCGAGGGTGGTCTTGCAGCCGTCGCCACAGTGGGTGCAGACGGTGGCGGTGTGGTTCATCTCCCACGGGCGGGTCTTGTAGCGGTAGGTGCCGGAGGTGAGCGCGCCTACGGGGCAGGCGTCGATGCACATGCCGCACTGCTCGCAATTGAGCTGGGCTAGCTCGGTGCCGTTTTCTACGACGCCGGAGAGGTGTGCAGGGACGTTCGGCGCGATGATGGAGCTGGCTCCGCGATTCGCTACGCCGAGGGCGAAGATGTCCATGCCTTCGCCACACATGCGGACGCAGCGATAGCAGAGGATGCAGCGGGGGCGATCGAAGTAGACCACGGGCGACCACTTCTGCTCGTCGCGGTGGTTCTTGGGCTCTGCGTAGAAGCTGTCGGCGGCTCCGTACTTGAAGGTCATGTCCTGGAGTTCGCACTCACCGCCGGCGTCGCAGACGGGGCAGTCGAGGGGGTGATTGCCGAGGAGAAGTTGAAGGGTGGCCTTGCGGGCCTGAGCTATTTCAGGCGACTCGGTTGTGACGTTCATGCCCTCGGCGACCGGGGTCGTGCAGGCGGTCTGGAGCTTGGGCATCTTTTCGATGCGGACGACGCACATGCGGCAGGCGGCCTGGAGGGAGAGGCCGGGGTAGTAACAGAAGGCGGGGATCTCGATGCCGTGGGACTTGCAGGCCTCGATGAGGAGCGTGCCTGCGGGGGCGGTGAGGGTCTTGCCGTCTACGATGAAGGTGACGTCAGCCATGGGCTAGTGGGCTCCTGCGTGTTCGGGTTCGCCGACTGGTTGGATCTGGATGAGGGGGTTGGCTGGGCGGGCGCCGGCGAGGTACTCCTCGAACTCAGAGCGGAACTTTTTGACGAAGCCTAGCGTGGGCATCGCGGCAGCGTCGCCGAGTGGGCAGAAGGTGCGGCCCATCATGTTGTCGGCGATGTATTGAATGTTGTCGATGTCTTTTTTGGTGCCGCCGCCGGCGTGGAAGCGGGTGAGGGTCTTCTTGATCCAGTCTGTGCCTTCGCGGCAGGGGATGCACCAGCCGCAGGACTCATGCTGGTAGAAGCGGATGGTGCGGAGGGCGAACTCGACGATCGAGACGGTCTCGTCGAGGACGACGATGCCGCCCGAGCCTAGCATGGAGCCGGCCTTGGCTAGCTGGTCGAAGTCGAGGCCGATGTCGATTTCATCTGCCTTGAGAATGGGGCAGGAGGCGCCGCCGGGGACCACTGCTTTAAGCTGCTTGCCGTCCTTGATGCCGCCGGCTACGTCGTAGATGGCCTTGCGGAGGGAGTAGCCCATGGGGAGCTCGTAGACGCCGGGACGTTCGACGTGGCCGCTGATGCCGAAGAGGCGCGTGCCGCCGTTGCGTTCCGTGCCGATCTTGGCGTAGGCCTCGCCGCCCATCAGGAGAATGTGCGGTGCGTTGGCGATGGTTTCTGCGTTGTTGATTACTGTCGGGCCGCCGTAGAGTCCGACGACAGCGGGAAACGGCGGGCGGATGCGGGGGATGCCGCGCTTGCCTTCGAGGGACTCCATGAGGGCGGACTCTTCGCCTACCTCGTAAGCGCCGGCGCCGGTCTGGGTGATGATGTCGAAGTCGACGCCTTCGTTGCCGAAGATGTTTTTGCCGAGGAAGCCTTTGGCGTACGCGTCGGCGACGGCCTTCTCCATGATGTTGAGGAGGTAGCGATATTCTCCGCGGAGATAGATGAAGCCCATCTTCGAGCCGACGGCCAGGCCGGCGATGATGGTGCCTTCGATGATGGCGTGCGGGTCTTCGAGGAAGATGATGTGGTCTTTGCAGGTGCCGGGCTCGGATTCGTCGCCGTTGACGAGGATGTACTTGGGCTTCTCGGAGACTTTGGGGACGAAGGACCACTTCATGCCGGTGGGGAAGCCGGCGCCGCCGCGACCGCGCAGGCCGGAGGCTTTCATGGTGTTGATGATCCACTCGGGGCCTTCGGCGATGGCCTTTTGCGTGGCCTTGTAGCCGTCGAGCTGGATGTACTTGTCGATGTTCGTGGCGCCCATACCAAAGCGCTTGGAGAGGATCTTCACTTCATCGGGATGTGAGACGAGAGTTGGCATGCTTGATCCTGATCTTTACCGTGGAACTTCCAGTTTACGCGTTTTTGTTGGAACTACTTCGGGGCGCGGGCGCGGTAGGTCTCGAGGACCGCGTCCATCTTTTCGGGGGTTAGGTCGTCGTGGAAGTCGTAGTTGACCTGGACGGCGGGGGCCCAGCAACAGGCGCCGATGCACTCGACTTCTTCGAGCGAGAAGAGGCCGTCGGGGGTGGTTTCTTTGTGGCCGATGCCGAGGGTGTGTTTACAGTGGTCGAGGAGTTCGAAGCCGCCGCGGAGCATGCAGGAGATGTTGGTGCAGACCTGCACGTTGTATTTGCCTGCCGGGTGCGTGCGAAGCATGGAGTAGTAGCTGAGGACGTTGCGGACGTCGAGCTCGAGGAGGTCGAGGCGCTGGGCGATCTCGGCGACGACTGCGTCCGAGACGTAGCCGATTTCGTCCTGCGCGTAGAGCAGCATCGGGACTAAAGCCGAGCGCTTGACGGGGTAGATCGTGGCGAGCTTGTCGAAGCGGGCGGCGGTGGCGGGGGTGAAGATCGAGTTTTGTATCGCGGCCATAGAAGTCTGTGGGTAGTGGGTAGTGATTAGTGAGTAGTGGTTAGGAGTTCGCGGGCGAATTGTTCGGCGGCTATGTCCATCTCCTGCTCGGGTTGGTGGTTGATGGTGACGGTTCCGTTTTCGTTGAGGGTAAAGGGTATGGGGGCTTCTCCGCTGTGTTGGAGGTCACTCGCGTGAAACGGAGCCAGCGGTCGTTGACGCGGAGGGTGATTTCGTTGGCGCTTACCTCGACTACGGCGTGGTGTGTGCTGTTGAGT
>CAWCMO010000002.1:0-225648 GCA_963796535.1 uncultured Acidobacteriaceae bacterium | reverse complement strand
GGCGTTGGATTTTTAGACGACTCGAGTAGTGGAGTAAATAGAAACGCCCCAATCCTGATGCGGATTGGGGCGTTTCTGCGTGGTGCGACTACTTTTCTTCAGAGAGGATGACGTAGCTGCGGCCGAGATAGAGGCGGTACTCTCCGGGTTTACCTTCCTCGGCAACTATGTGCAGGGGATCAGGGCGAGTCATTTGGGGATCACGGATGGTGTCCGTGCGGAGAAGCTCGTTGCCCGCGATATCCATCACGACGAGGTGATCGCCGGCGATGAAGCCGAAGCCATAGGCGCCGGGGGAAAGCTTCTTGTCGCCGATTTTGAGATGGACTTCATTGAGCAGGTAGGCCTGGTAGGTTTGCTGAACGGCGGAGGAATATCCGGAGGTGTCGACCAATGAAACGAGGACGAGGTCGCCGTTGCCGAAGCGAATGCCGGCGGAGTTACGTCCCTGGACGGTTGCGCTGAGGCCTTTGTAGAAGACGGATTTGGGAAGGATGGCGGCGGCCTGGGTGCGATCAAGAACGCCGGGCGTGGTGTCCGTTTTGGACACGGAGGAGGACGCGCTTTGTGCGGAGGCGACGGGCAGGAAGCCGACTGAGGCAGCGCAGAAAGCGGAAAGGATGAGAAGGCGGTGGAGTGACGAATTTTTGTTTGTCATAGGGGACTTATCATACGGATTGCCTCGGTGCACTTGCAAGGTAGGAGCGGCGATCATCAGTGCGCGGTGTGGCTGGTGGCCTGTTTGGAGAGGATGCCTTCGAGCTGGAGATAGACAGCGTTGGTCCAGCCGAAGCCGACGACGTTGCTTTTGTACCCGGTCGCGACTTTGACGTTTGCGGAGCCGCTGGCTACGTTGTACTTCTCGCGAATGGTGCCGTCGCGGAGGAAGTTGTCGAGGACGGTTGCGTTGAACTTGCTGGCGATGCGCGCGGCGTCGTCGTGGAAGCCGTTGCGATCGAGGCCTGAGACGGCGAGCCAGGTGATGGGCGCCCAGCCGTAAGGCGCGTCCCATTGAACGCCGGAGAGGACGTCGCTGGTTTGGAGGCCGCCGCCCTGTTCGAAGAGGTCGAGATGACTGCGAACAGCGGCAGCCTGGGCGGGGGTCGCGGCTCCGGCCCAGAGTGGGTAGAAAGTGGTGAGGAAGTGATAGCTGGAGCGCTTGCCGGTGACGAAGTTGTAGTCGGTGTAGAGGCCGGCGTCCTGGTTCCAAAGGTACTTGTCGATGGCGGCGTGGCGGGCGGCGGCGCGGCGCGTCCAGGTGGCGGCTTCGTCGTTTCGGCCGAGGATGGTGGCGAAGTCTGCCATGTCGCGCTCGTACTTGTAGAGCAGGCTGTTGAGGCCGATCGGAGCGAATTCGATCGTGGAGCCGGAGAAGGGACCGAAGCGGAAGCTCGGATCGAAGCCGGATTCGCGCATGGCTCGATCGCTGCGGTAGAAGGCGGCGGAGAGGCGATGGCCATCGACGACGGCGAGCGCGCAGACGTGGGAGGCGGTGACATCACAGCTGGTGTGGGCGAGTTGTTTGGCTTGTGCGGGGGTTGGCTGGGCGGGGCCGGTTACGAGGTACTCGGGGTGGTCGTTGGGATGAGCGAGGAGCCAGCGAATGACGTCAGGGTAGTAGCTGGAGTCGTCCGCTTGTTCGGGCACGGGGCCCTGGCCGAGATCGTAATAGTGGGCGAGGCCGGTGGTGCCGGCGCGGTGCTCGGGTGAGGTCCAGAGAGCGTAGTCGCGTTGCGCGTAGCCGTACGCGCGGGCAAGCCACTGCTTGTCGGGCTGAGCGCCGGGAGCGGGATGCTCGTAGACCTGGCGGATCATGGAGGAGAGAAACGGCGGCTGAGAGCGCGTGAAGTAGTAGGTGCGGTTGGCGTTGAGGATCGCGCCGTAGTTGGCGATCTCGAAGAAGAAGTTTTCGACCATGCCCTTGGCGAGGTCGCGGCGGCCGTCGTGTTCGAGGCCGAGGAGGATGAAGTAGCTATCCCATCCATACATTTCATTGAAGCGGCCGCCGGGGACTACGTAGCGGTTGGGGAGATAAAGCAAGCCTGGTGCGGGGACTTCCGAGGGGGGCACCTCGTCAATGCGATGGATGACCCGCGGCAGATGACGGACGTCCACGTTGCAGGATTTGCGCATGGTTTCGACCGCGGGTGGTGTGGGAAGATCGGCGGGAAGGTAGAGGACCGGGATCTGGTGGACCTTCGGATCGACGAGAGATTTGCAGTCGTACATTGAGCGCGAGAGAGTGTCCCATGACTTGTGGATGTAGTCGTGGATTTGGGCCTGGTCGGCTGCGGTCGGTGCCTGTGCGATTGCAGGGAGCGACGCAAAGAGCAGAAAGATGAAGAGTGCGCGGGTGCGGCTCATGGTCGGCGGGTATCCATGGTAACGGGACGAAGTGAAATGGCTCGGCGAAGGCAGCTTCGCCGAGCCAGCTGCGAACAGAGTTACTGTACGCTTGCGACCCAGCTTGCGTAGGGCGGCAGCGTGATGTTGCTGAGGGCGGAGGTTGATGTAAGTGTGGGGTCGGAGGCTGCGAGGGTCTTCACCGTTGCGCCGGTTAAGCCTGAGCCCGCTAGGTTGAGGGTGATCGTTCTGGGGGAGGCGGTGAAGTTCATTGCTACGACAACCGCAGGGCCTGAGCCGGTCGAGCGCACGTAGGAGAGAACGTCCGGGTTGCTTGTGTCGAGCATTGTCATCGCACCGCTGTGGAGAGCTGGAACGTCGCGGCGCAGAGCGATGAGTTGCTTGAACCAATTCAGCTGGGAGTTGGGATCCTTGGACTCGACCGCAACATTGATGGTCTTGTAATTGGGCGGAATCGGCAGCCAGGTCTGCGGGTTGGTGCTGAAGCCGGCTTGCGGGCCGGGTGTCCATTGCATGGGGGTGCGCTCACCGTCGCGGCCCTTCTCGTTTGGCCAACCGGTGATGCCGATAGGGTCGCGCACATCTTCACGGCGCGTTGGCGTGGTGGTGTGCATGCCAATCTCCTGGCCGTAGTACATCAGGGACGTGGCCTTGGTGGTGAAGAGCATGGTGGCGAGCAGCTTGTTGATCTGGTCGTCGTGCGTGCCGTCGCCGTAGCGATCGATGGCACGGACGTTGTCGTGGTTGTCGAAGACGATGAGTGGTTGCGAGCCTTGAATCTGCGTCTCGACTTCTTCGAGGTGCTGGCGGAAGTCGGCCGCGTTGAGCGCGGAGTGATTGCCGTGGAAGGCGATGAGCATGTCCATGGGTAGCTGCAGCTCGTCATGGGCCGTACCGCCGTACCACTTGTCGAGTTCGGCGGTATTGGGAAGATAGGTTTCGCCAATCAGGACGCGGTCGCCGGGATACTTCGCGACCATTGCGCGCATGCGGCGGATGACGTCATGAACCTCGGGCAGATTGTCGGTATAGGTGTTGCCGACGTTGGGGTCTCCCTGGGCATTGATGCCGCCGAGTTCCGGATTGTTACGCAGCTTTGGATCTTCGAAGAGGCTTGGAATCGCGTCGAGACGGAAGCCGGCGATGCCGCGATCGAGCCAGAATTGCATGGACTCAAACATCGCTTTCTCGACTGCCGGATTGCGCCAATTGAGGTCAGGTTGCTGCTTGTAGAACTCGTGGTAGTAGTACTGATGGACGGCGGGGACCCACTCCCAGGCGGAGCCGCCGAAGCCGGAGACCCAGTTGTTGGGCGGAACAACTTTCCCTTTGGGGCCTTCCTGTTCGAAGCGCTTTTGATAGGCGGTGACCCCGGGGGTATCGGCGGGGATGCCGTCGTTCCAGACGTACCAGTCATGCTTGGGATTGGTGCGGGAACTGGAGGCGTCAATGAACCACTGGTGCTTGTCGGAGGTGTGGTTGAGCACCATGTCGAGGAGGACGCGGACGTGATGCTTCTGGCCCTCGGCAATGAGGCGGTCCATGTCGGCGAGGGTGCCGTACTGCGGGTCGACAGACTCGTAGTTGGAGATGTCGTAGCCGAAGTCAACTTGCGGCGAGGGATACATGGGAGCGATCCAAATTGCGTCGACGCCGAGCTTCTGCAGGTAACCGAGACGCGAGGTAATGCCGTTGAGGTCGCCAATGCCGTCGCCCGTGGAGTCCTGGTAGGAGCGCGGGTAGATCTCGTAGACAACGGCGTGCTTCCACCAGGGATCGGCGGAGGCGGAGATGGATTTCTCCTGGAGTTGAGCGACGGCGTGCTGGAGCGGGAGGGTGGCGCACGTAAGGGCGAGGGCTGCGGTCGCAAGGATAGAAACGCGACGCGAGGTGCGCGAGACGGGTGCGGAAAACAGGTTCATCGAATTGCCTCCAGCGGGTTCGGCGAGACGAATCGATATCCGCCGCAGGGATGAGTTTATCCTCTCGCGGAGGTGACGTTGAAGAGACGGGATCTTAGTTAGGGTCGGAGTCGGTCGAGGTGGGAGGCGGTGGGGCGGGATGGGAGGCCGCGGGGACCTTCACGAATTTGCGTCTGGCGCGCAGGTAAGCGACGAGGTCCTGGATCTGGGGGTCCGTGAGCGAGTTGGCGAAGGCGGGCATCGACATGCCGCCGTCGTGGATCTGGTGCGCGATTTGGTCTTTATCCATGCGCTTGCGCACGAGTTGGAGGTCGGGGCCTCTTCCGCCACCGACGCCCGCGGGGCCATGGCAGTGCGCGCAGCCATGGGCGGCGAAGAGATCCGCGCCGCGCTGTTTTGCGTTCGAGCCTGCAGAGACGGAAGGCGGTGACGGCAGGATGGCAAGAGCTGTGATGACGCAGCCCACCGCTGCGCCAATGATTGGTGATTGTAGAAACGCTCGCATGAAACTCCTATTTCAGGGTAGGAGAGTTAGGCGAGCTTTGTCCAGACGTAGGTGCTGTTGCGGTCACAGGGACGGCCGGCTGCGTTTCGTCAGCGCCGCGCTGGTCGAGATCGTGGACGTGCCAGGGAACGCTCTCCTGGGCGACTTCACGATGCTTGCGGAGGTATTCCAGAGCGTAGGTGCTGGCCGTGGGGTCGTCCTTCTGGTCGGCGAAGTAGGCTGATTCGATGGCGGCCTTGTCCTTTAGGCCAAGCCGGCGATAGATGATGGAGAGGTTGTAGTGGGCGGCGAGATCGTCGGGATCGATGGACTGGACGTACTCGTATTCTGTGCGCGCGAGGTCGTACTTGTGCTGCTGGTAGAGGGTGAAGCCTAGCTCGCGATGAGCGTCCCGGGATTGCGGGAACGCTGCGATGACCTTCTGCAGGTCTGCGATCGCGTCGTCGACCTTGCCCTCGTTGCGCTGCACGAGCGCGAGGTAATAGAGGGCGCGCGCGTTGTCCTTGGCGAGAGACAGAGACTTCTGCAGGTAGGGAAGGGAGTCGTTGTACTTTTCCCAGGCGATCAAGGTGATGGCGATGTTGGTGGGAGCGTCGGCGTAGTCGGGACGGAGTTTTGCGACGTGCTCGAAGGCATCGACGCTGGCGGCATATTGTTGCGCATCAAGCAGGGCGATGCCGTAGTTATTCCAGCGCATCCACTCGGGGTTCTCGTTGGGCTGGGGCTTGGTGGCGTCGTTTTGGCCGACGTTGAGGGTGCGCGAGGTGCTGACCATGTCGACGATGGGCTGCTGGTAGTGCTGACCCTGCGGCATGCTCATGCCGAAGTCCATAAAAGTCTCGTCGAAACGCCGATAACGGACGGTCGCGGTCACGGTTACCGGGCTATCGGTGTGAGGCATGGTGAATTCGTAGCGAACCAGTTGCGAGCGTCCTGACTGGATGGTGTTGTTGAATGCAACCACGCGGTTGTCCCATACCTGGTGAAGATCGTTGATGCCGCCGCTCTTGTTGATGAGGCGGTTGGTGAAGCTATGGGCCGCGGGATCGAGTTTGCCGTTAGGCTGGATAAAGCCGCTCTGCGCGAGGGTCTTTCCCTGTGCGTTTTTGACGGTGAAGGCAACCCAGGACTCGTACATGTCGCGCTGCTCGGGGACGTGCGAATGAGCGATGCCCTTGTT
The DNA here is from genome assembly GCA_963796535.1 of uncultured Acidobacteriaceae bacterium. Lineage (GTDB taxonomy): Bacteria > Acidobacteriota > Terriglobia > Terriglobales > Acidobacteriaceae > Granulicella. The sequence continues at coordinate 219,677 of CAWCMO010000002.1, read as the reverse complement.
CTGGATGACGACTGAGACGGTGACACGCTGACCGGGGTTGAGGGTGAAGGGATCTTTTCCGAGTGGAGCGATGAGGCTGGCCTGGGTGCTTTCGGGGGCGGACGGTTCAACCGCGAAGATGTCGACGTTGAAGACGTTATTTTGCAGGAACGCGACGACGCGCTTCATCTGCTCATCGAAATGGTAGTACTGCGGGACGACGGTGTTGGCGCCGAGCCAGCGATGCGAGGCGAGCTTGCCGTCCTTTGCGCCGGGGTCTGGCAGGGAGACGAGAGCTTCGCGCTGCATGTGGCAAGTCTGGCAGGTGGAGACGACGTCCTTCTTGTAGAAGGGAAGGGGAGACTGCTTGGCGAAGGAGGAAACCTGGTACTCCTCGTAGAGCGAAATCGCGCGCTGCCACTTGTAGTCGTTGAGGGTCTTTGGCAGGGCGGCCTTGTGGCAGGAGGAGCAAAACTCTGGCGTCTTGTAGAAGGGCTTCATCACGGCCGCGGAGTGGCGATCGAGGTGAGCGAGAATCTCGCTGTCGGATACGGGGCCGTGGATGGGCTTGCCTTGTTCGTCGACCATGACAGCGGGCTCGCCGAGGACATAGCTGCCGGTGCCGCGCGTGGTGACGGACTGGATGGAGTGGCAGACCATGCAGGTGACGCCGTCCTGGTCATAGGGACGTTTGCGTGGCGCACCTTCGGTGATGGCTCCTGCGACCACGGCGATGGGGTCGTGGCAGCCCTCGCAATGGCGCGAGAAGCTAATGCCTTTTTCAGCGTTCAAGAGGTTGACGTTGCGCAGATACCAAGGGGCCCGATTGGAGTTGGAGTGAGCGGACTGACGCCATTCCGCGTGTGCCTCCTGGTGGCAGTGCCCGCAATACTGTGCAGTTGCGAAGCTCTTGGGGTCAATGAACTTTCCGGTGTCGGAGGTCATGTTCGACGGCAGAAATGGGTGGTCGACACCATAGCGATAGGTGTAATCCTTGGCAATTTTCTGGTTGTAGGCCAGCCGGGATTCGGGTGTGTCGGTGGTCTGCGCGGAGACCGCTAGCGACAGGCCAATGGAGAGCGCAGCCACGCCTGCGAAGATGCGTGCAGATTTCTTATGGGAGAGCGGACGAAGCAACATTTCGAATCCTCAAAAACCGTTCAACAACATCGGGGAAGTCTGATCGAGGCTACAACGGTGAACCAAGGATTGTCTGCTGATCGATCGGTAGAGAGCCGCCTCCATCAAAAGGTGGAGGCGGTTTGTATTGACCAGATTTCTATGGCTTTGTGGGTGTGAAGGGTTTTCCCTGGCCCTCTGTCAACGTGACTATCTGATCGATCGCCGGGACCGCGAACTGTTCTACGGCGCCGCTTGGCCAATGGACTTCGAGCGAATCGACCTTCGTGGCTGTGCCGAGGCCGAAGTGGGGACGCATGTCGGAGGTGGAGGCGAAGCTCCCGCCGGAAAAGATGTCGGCGCGCTGGCGCATACCGTTGGCGTTGAGATAGAGGGTGGCGCCGATGGCGTCCCTCGGACTCTTGGGGCCGCCTACCAGCTTGAACGCGACCCAGTGATTGGTGTTGGGATCCACATTCTTGAAGAGGGCGGGCACGGAATCCATGTTGTTGATGACGGCATCCATGCGACCGTCGTTGAAGAGGTCGCCAATCGCGAGGCCGCGCGAGGCCATGACCTCGGCGAGGCCGGTGCCTTCGACGGCGGGCACGGGTTCGAGATGCTTGCCTGCGTCGTTATGGAAGAGGAGCGGACGCTCGGCCCAGCTGGTTCCCCAGTTGTTGGTGTCGGCGTTTTTGTATACGTGGCCGTTGACTTCGAGCAGGTCTTTCCACCCGTCGTTGTCGTAGTCGAGGAAGGCGGTACCCCAGCCGAGGAAGGGGATGGTCATGTCCGCGATGTGGGCATCGTCGCTGATGTCGGTAAAGTTTGCGTCGCCATCGTTGCGGTAGAGGACTTTGTAGTCGTCGGAAAAGGTGGTGTTGAAGATGTCGATTTCACCGTTGTTGCGGTAGTCGCCTACGGCGATGCCCATGGCTGCGGTCTCGCGGCCCTCCTTGTTCAGCGCGTAGCCGGAGGGGTAGCTTTGGTCGTCGAAGGTGCCGTCGCCTTTGTTGATGTAGAGGTAGTTGGGGGTGGAGTCGTTCGCGACCAGGAGATCGACCTTGCCGTCATGATTGACATCGATGAAGACTGACGAGAGGCCGTAGTAGCCGGGTTTATCGCTGACGCCGGCCTTCTCGCTGACGTCGGTAAAGGTGCCGTCACCGTTGTTGTGGAAGAGGTGATCGCTTTCGCCGGGAAGACCGCGGGGCCCGCAGTAGGTGCGCACGCCGCGGTAGCTGCAGAAGGTGAGGGGCAAATTATCGCTGTCACTCATCTGCGACTTGATGTCGTAGTGGACGTAGCCGGGGACGAAGAGATCGAGCTTGCCATCGCCATCGTAGTCACCCCAGGTGGCGCCGGTGGACCAGTTGCCGAGAGCGACGCCGGCCTTCTCGGCCACGTCGGTGAAGGTGCCGTCGTGGTTGTTATGGTAGAGCCGATTCTTGCCGTAGTTGGAGACGTAGAGGTCGGGCCAGCCGTCGTTGTCGTAGTCTCCGACGGCGACGCCGAAGCCCCAGCGATCGTTGCCCACGCCGGCTTTGGCGGTGACGTCGGTGAAGGTTCCGTCGTGATTGTTGTGGAAGAGCGCGGCATGTGGCGGAAGGGCCTTGCCATCGAGCGCGGCCTGGGTACTTCCGTTCACGAGGTAGATATCGAGCCAGCCATCGTTGTCGTAATCCAGCAAGGCGACGCCGGAGCCGATGCTCTCGAGGATGTACTTCTTCTCGGGCGTACCCATCACGTGGTGCCACTTGGTGAGGCCTGCCTTTTCGGCGATGTCCTGGAAGACGATGGGGCCGGTCTTGACGGTTCCGCCCTGGGTGATGGGGAGGTGGTTGGCGTCGGTGACCGGGGGGTAGACGCCGGCGGTACTGGAGCCGCCGTGGGCAGGGGGCTGTGCGCCCTCCTGTGCCTTGTCTTTCTGGGATTCGAGGGGCGTCGTCGTCTGGCTGCGCAGAGGCAGGGTGCAGAGAAGGAACGCGGTGGAGAGGACCAGGGCGGAGTGCGTGAGGTGCTTGGTGGCGGAAGGAGTCAATGACATGATGAAGCGGTTAAGTCCTTTCGAAGTCGCGCACTTGCCCAAGTATCGCCGGACAGCGGCCGCTATCCTACTTTAAGTGCGGGATTATCAGCGTTACCCAAAATAGCGCGAAAAATCAGGTTCGGGATCAACCATTCGATTGAGGGGTGGGGCATAAGGAACATATTTCTGCTGGCGGCGATCAAGGTCTCCCCAAAATCAGCAAGGACGGCAGAGGTAATCCAGTTGGCCGTTTGCAGGAAGGCCTTCAAAATGTGGCGCGTATGGACAAACCGAGAGCGGGGCAGCATGCTGGAGGGAGGATGCTACAACCTTTAGTCTCGCTACATGCATGGCCGCTAAGGACGCTGTTCTGCGTTCTGCTGCTGGCGGGCGCGTTGTCGCAATCGAATGCGCAAAATCTCAAGTACCTGAGCCAGCAATCCTGGTCGACCGAAGAAGGACTTCCGCAGAGCAGCGTGCACAGTGTCGCGCAGACGCCCGATGGCTATCTTTGGCTAGCGACCGAGGGTGGGCTGGTGCGCTTCGATGGATTTACGTTCCAGACATTCGATCATGGCAATCAGCCTGCATTCACGAGCGATGATGTCTGCTGCCTAGCGGCGGAGCGCAACGGGCTTTGGATCGGCACCGCGGACGGAATCATTCGGCTGGAGCAGGGACAGTTTCATCGCTACGCCACGGCTGAGGGGCTTGCCTCCCCTGGGGTTGAGTCGATCCATGTAGGCAGGGACGGGGCACTATTTGTTGAGACAACAGGTGGATGGTCGCAATGGAATAATGCGGGCTTTGCACGGCTGCCGAACGTGCCCGCTGAACTGAAAGCGGATGGAGTGGGATTGGTCGCGGTGGCGGGAAGTTCGTCGTGGAGATTCTCGCCTACCGCGGTCTCCGGTAGAGGTCGCGAATGGCATGTTGGGAAGGAGCTGCCGACGGGGCGCATCCAGACGGTGCTGGTCGATCGAGAGGGCCTGGCGTGGGTGGGGATGAATGGTGGACTGTTCGTACTCAGCGCGGAAAAGTCGACAGCGACTCCCGTGACACTGCTGAACGGAAACTCGGTGCTTTCGCTGTTCGAGGACGCGGAAGGGAATCACTGGGTTGGGACTGAGACGTCTGGTCTGCATGTACTTCGGCGGCTGGCATTTCGAAGCGAAGCTGCTTTGGCGGACCAGGCCGTGACCAGCGTCGTACAGACAAAGGACGGCTCTATCTGGGTGGGAACGCGGGATGCAGGGCTGCGTCGCATACGCGCGGATGGCACGCAGGATCAGATCGCGGAAAACAAGCTGACGAGCGCCGTGATTTTATGCCTTGCGCCTGAATGGGCTGGAGGTGTCTGGGTAGGAACGCCGGACGGTTTGAACTACATCGACGCCAACCAGTCTGTTCGGCGGATCACATCGGCGGATGGCCTTCCGGACGATTACATCCGCGCGCTGGTCGGGGATAGCGATGGATCTGTTTGGGTTGGGACGCGGCAGGGATTGGCTCATCTGCAGAAGTTCGGAGAGCAGCTCAGCATTCGAACTCTCACGACAAGAGATGGATTGGGGGGAGATCTGATTGGCGCCCTGATGTTCAGGTCGGGTGATCTCTGGGCGGCCACATCCGGCGGTCTGTCCGTTGTGCACCCCGACGCGTCGATACGGAACTTCGCGGCCAAGGATGGACTGGGCGCGACGATCGCGACAGCAATGGCGGTGGACGCTGCGGGACACGCTTGGGTTGCCGGCAATGATGGCAGCTTGAGCTACATGAGTGGCGAGAGGTTCGTTCCTGTGGGAAGGTTTGCGGAGCAGGGACGCGAGGGCAACATCGAAGGAATCACAGCGGATCGCCAGGGGTTCTTCTGGTTTCGAATGGATCGCGGTATACGCCGCATTGCGGTGAATGCACTCACCGCGTGCGTTGGAAAGGATCACTGCACGTTACAGGACGGCGCGATGGTCCAGTATGGTCTCGCGGACGGACTGCCGAATGATGAGGTGGTTGCGGGTGAGCCCTCCGTGGGCTGGATGACCAGTCATGGAGAGATCTGGTTTCCGACGCGAGGTGGTGTGGCGATTGTGGATTCAGAACATCTTCCGTCGAATGCTGTCGCGCCGCCTATCGTCCTGCAGCGATTTTCCGTGGACGATCTGTCCGAGCCGATCGGGCCAAGCTTGATTAAGATTCCGTTCGGACATGCGCGATTCACGATGGAGTATGCGGGGTTAAGTTTTACGGCGCCGTCGGAAGTCCGCTACCGCTTTCGGCTGGACGGGTTTGATAAGAACTGGACGGATGCCGGCAATCGCCGCTCTGCCACGTATACCAACCTCACCCCGGGGCGTTACGTGTTTCACGTCCAGGCCAGGAGCAAGGATGGCGAGTGGAATTCTGCGGGCGCCGAGCTGCGCTTCCGTATCGTGCCGCCGATTTACCGTCGGTGGTGGTTTCTCCTGCTGAGTTTCATAGCGGTTCTGGCGCTGGTTGCCGGGATCTACCTGCTGCGACTGCGACGCCTGGAGCGCGAGTTCGATGCCGTTCTGGCCGAGCGGAACCGCATGGCGAGGGAGATCCATGACACGCTGACGCAGGACTTTGTGGGCGCGTCGCTGCAGCTTGATCTGATTGCGCAGCACTTGAATCGCGGCAAGTTTGAGTTGGCGCTCGAGCAAGTGAAGCGGACTCGCCAGTTGGTGACGGAGGGTCTGGAGGAGGCGCGGCGCAGTATCTGGGAGCTGCGCGTGAACAAGTCGCAGGACAGCTTGCCAACCCGGCTGGGGAAGGTCGTGCAACGCGAAACGTTCAGTGCGATCCATCCGCGCCTGCATGTCGGTGGAGCGTATCGAGTGGTCGATCCAAAGGTGGAGAGGGAACTCCTCCGTATTGCGCAGGAGGCGCTTACGAACGTTTTGCATCACGCGCGCGCGGAGGAGACCTTGGTCGAACTGCATTACTCGAGTGATATGCTGATGCTCACAATCGAAGATAAGGGTGTGGGGTTCCAAGTGAACGAAGCATCCGGTAAAACAGGGCATTACGGGCTGCTGGGCATGAAGGAACGGGCGGCCACAATCGATGGCATGCTTGAGGTCACAAGCGAACCCGGGCAGGGAACCAAGGTGGCGCTGCGAGTGCCGATAGCCCAAAGCGCGAGGTAGAGATGGCAGAAAGAATTCGCATCATGCTGGTGGAGGATCACCAGGTTGTTCGACAGGGACTAGTTGCGCTGCTTTCGACGATGGACGATCTGGAGATCGTTGGATCTGTCGGTGACGGGCTGGAGGCGATTGAGACGTTTCGCAAGGTCCAGCCAGACGTCACGTTAATTGACCTGCAGCTACCGAAGCTTGGCGGAGCGGACACCATTAAGCGGATCAGGACGGAGTTCCCCCAGGCTCGATTTATTGTTCTCACAACGTTCGATGGCGACGAGGATATTTATCGAGCGCTGCAAGCGGGCGCGCGCGCTTATCTGCTGAAGGGCATGCCGCTCGACGAGCTGCTGACCACGATCCATGCGGTCCATAGCGGGAAGCTTCATATTCCGTCGGAAGTTGCGGAGAAGCTCGCAGAGCGTCTCAGCGGGCAGGAACTGACGCCGAGAGAGCTGAGCGTTCTGGAACGAATCGTTGCGGGGCGAGCGAACAAGGAGATCTCCGCTGACCTTTCGATTTCGGAGGCGACGGTGAAGACCCACATCAACAGCATGCTCGGGAAGCTGGGTGTCGCGGACCGAACCCACGCTGCCACGGTGGCGATTCAGCGCGGATTGGTGAGTCACCGATGAAGCTCGCGCGCAGGGGCGTGCTCCTGGTGACGATCCTCTGCACAATGTCAGCGCCGTTGGTCGGGCAGGGAAGCGGGGTCGCCTCGAAGCGAGACTGGCGTGCAGCGACTTCGGTGGAACTCGAGGCTGTGTTGCCAGCACGAGCTCCGGTGGAGAAAGAACGTATCGAGACGGAGATGCGTTCGGCCAGTGGCATCATTGATTCCCACGGCCGGGTGGTGGCGGTGGTGGTCCTGATTACCGCCGGCTATGCGGCGAATGGCAAGTACTACTACTATCTTCTCGTGCAAAGCCCGATACGGATTGGCAGCAACATCGATCTTGCTCCCGGATCGTACGCGATTGGATGGACACGAGCGAACGATGGACTGCTGGTGCACATCTATGAGGCGGAGACGGGCGTTGAACGCGGCACGATTACGGCTCACCCGCTCGCCCAACCGCTTCCGATTGTGTCGATTAAGATCTGGCCGCCGTCGGAGCGCACGGTCATTCAGATCGGCCGCTTCGTTCTTCCGTATTCGCTGGGTGACTAAGCTTCACGGCGCGAATATTTTTGCTTCGATCAGACGCAGCCGGGATGGAGCTGTTGGGTTTTTGAAGACGATTCGGAGCTGCTGGGTGCGGAGCTCAGGAAAGCTGATCCGATTTTCTCCATTGGCAATGGGCGTCTTTGTAGCACTAACCTGCATCGGGACATCCTTCCAGCCGTCCTTGCTTTGATACTGCAACTGGAAGGACGTCGGCGGCTGGTAGCGTTCGCCGTCCGCAAAAAAATATAGCTCGACGGAGTCGATCGTTTGCGACGCCCGGAGATCGATTTGATACCAGCTTGTTGCGGCGGAGTCGTCGGCGGAAGGCGACCATCCATTCGAGATTTCGGGAAAGAACCACATCCGGCCGTCGATGGCCTGCTCTTCTGGAGCGGCTGGATCCGCGGAGGAAGCGCTGGTGAGCGGCCCATAGGGAGAGCCGGGGTTCACCGCGAGATCGATTCTGCGCGCAGGTTTCTGGGTACGCTGCAGTGAGTTCGCGTTCGGATTACGGTGCAAGGTCACATGCGTGGGCGCAAGCGGGCCAGGTCCAGAGACGCGCTGATGGTCGACGAAGATTGAGAGTCCGCTGCCGATGCGATAGCGGCTGCCGTCTTCATCGTAGATGACACTGATGTCGTGATGATGATAGGCAAGATCTTGCAGCGCGAAATAACGGATGGGTTTATCGGTGCCGAGCTGCGTCGCAATCAGCGGGCGAATTTCCAGGACGTCGTCGGCGCGCGGTCGAATGCCGATCAGGCCGCTGAGAACCAGATCGATATAGGTTGAGTGAAAGTAATGGTGTGATCGCGGCAGCCCCACGATCGGCGCGCCGGTGTCCGGGTTGTAATCCTCTTCGATGTCAGGCTTCCCCGGAGCTAGAAAATGCTGGTGTGTGTACTGGCGCAGCAGGCGGAGATAGTCTGCTCTGTTAATGGCGGCGGAGGGATAGTCGTCCAGAAGATTGGCGAGCCCGGTGAGCGCCTGGGAAGTTTGAAAGGGCCATGACGGTCCATTCCACTGGCACTCCGGGCGGCCCGTTGCCTGATCGTATCGGTATTGAGTGAGGTAACGCGGGTACGAAGGCTCGACTGTGCGCAGGCCGTGAGAGCCGGCGAGTTGATCGGGTGATAGGAGATGCGACCAGGCCTCCGCATAAGCCATTGACGAGGCTGAATCATCGTGTGGGGGTAGCTCGAAAGCCCAGGGAACGTAGCCGACCAACTCGCGACCGCGAATGAAATCGCCGGCGGTTACATAAGGCGTTGACCGCTGATAGCGATCGGTGAAGTGCTGGAGCGCGGGGTTCCACAGTTGGGCCAGCATAGAGGCGCGAAGGCGTTCTGCACGTTGACGGTAATCCTGGGCGACGTCGGGCAGGCGGGCTTCGGCGGCGATGCGAGAGATCGCCATCGCGTTCGCATATTGGTAGCTGTTGATGGATGGGCGATAGGCGAAGCCACCGGTGAAGCCATTGCGATTCTGATCTGTGCTCGGGTGGTCGGTGAAGCCGGCGCCCGACGCGTCGATGGAGGAGATGGTGTACTCGGTCGCGTCAGGCAGCGGTTCAATCCAGTAAAGGTTGCGGGCGCGATCGAAGTGGTCGTCCCAGGCGTTATAGATGTACTGCATCGCGTCCAGATGCTGCAGCGCGGGGCCGGGATCGCCGGTGACGAGGGTAGTCGCTTCGGTAGCGGCGGCGATGGATTCCGAGAAGTGACGGTCATTGGCGGCGCCGGTGTAGAGATGATCGATTAGGTCGCCGACGACCGTGGGGTCTCGCATCCAACGCGCTTCCATGAGGTGGAAGGATGCTGAGTCGTTGAGATCGGTATAAGGCTGGCGCGCCCAGGGAACGTTGTCGAGGAATTCGAGGATGGTTGTGCCCTGGGGGCCGATCTCGCGTATGTGAGATCGCAGCAGCTTCCACCGATAGAAATAGATTTGTTGAATCTCTGGATCATCGATCTCGAGAAATGGAATGTTTTTAAGGAACCACGGTGCGTCGGCTCCGAAGTATTCCCGCGCCATCGCCTCGCGCGGTAAGGCGGGTTCTTTGAGGGGCAGCTTCTGCGCATCCAGCGTGAGGGGGAGCGCAGTCGTTAGAAGTGCGGCACCCAAGCTTGCGAGCCTTCGGAGTATGCGCGTTCCGCCCATCAGCAGCGCCTCTCGATCTGGTTCGATGATCACCGGTTTGAGGCCGGTGTCGCCGGTTCGTTGACGGTGAGAATCTGATCCGCGTGAACATTGTTCAGCGTCTGCACAATTCCGCTGGGCCAATGAATTTGTATGGATTGCGCGATGGATGCCGCACCCAGGCCGAAGTGCGCGCGCTTGTCGCTGGCCGAAAGATAGCTGCCGCCCGTGGTCACTGTGATCCATTGGGAGCCGGCTGGGGTTGTGAGTTTGATGATGGCTCCGATGCCATCGCGATTGCTCTTGTGCCCCACGAGCAGGAGAGTAATCCAGTGGTTATCGGTCTTGGTTTCGTTGTGTAGAACGTATGCCGGGCCGCCGTTCGTGGTGAAGACCGCATCGACGCGACCATCATTGTCAATGTCGCCAACAGCCAGGCCTCGTCCGACCCATCGCTCCTTGAAGACGTCGCCGGATTCAGACGAAACGTCGACGAAGCCTTTGCCGGTGTTGTAGGCAAGCAGCGGGGGTTCCTTGTAGTGCAACTGTGGATAGTTCAACTCGACGGTATCGAGATCGTGACCTTGCGCGACCAACAGATCTTTGCGGCCATCATTGTCGTAGTCGAGGAATTTGATACCCCAGCCGGAGTGCAGCAGCGTCATGCCACCGATGCCGGTGACATAGCTGTCGTAGGAGAAGCTGCCGTCTCCGTTGTTGCGATAGAGCGCGTACTTCTGATTGGCGAGATTGGTGATGATGAGGTCGGGCAGGCTATCGTTGTCGAAGTCCTGCAGATCAATCCCCATGCCGGCGTAGGTGCGACCATCGCCGTCGACGGCGATTTCGGCGGGCATGCCTGTTTCTTCGAAGGTGCCGTCGCCTTTGTTGCGGTAGAGGTACTCAACCATGGAATCGTTGGCGATGGCAACGTCGACCTTGCCGTCGCCGTCGAAGTCACCGATGGAGACGCCCAAACCCTTTCCAGGTCGATCGAGGCCCATCTTCCCAGCGACCTCCGTGAAGTGGCCATGGCCGTCGTTGTGATAGACCAGCGGTGCGATGGGCTCGAACACGTCGGGATGGCAATAGGAGCGGTGACCTGGAGTGTGCTCACCGCACCAGATATCGTCGAAGTCCCACTTAAGATAGCGCAGCACGACGAGGTCGAGCAGGCCATCGTTGTCGAGGTCCACCCAGGTTGCGGAGGTCGACCAGCCGCTGCCGCCGGTGCCGGAACTCTGCGTGACGTCGGTGAAGGTTCCGTTTCCGTTGTTGTGATAGAGGTGGTTGCCGCCGAGGCCGGTCACGTAGAGATCGTCGTATCCATCATTGTCGTAGTCGCCGACGGCCACACCCATGTCGTAGTTGATTCCCTTAAGGCCCGCCTTTTCGGTCACATCCTCGAAGGTTCCATCGGTTTTCTGATGGTAGAGGCGGTTCCAGTACTTCGGGCCGGTCTTCTGCGGGATGGTTCCCTTGGGTGTTGGATCGCTGAGAGGTGCGCCGTTGACGAAGAAGATGTCGAGTCGCCCGTCGTTGTCGTAGTCGAAGAGAGCGACACCGGATCCCATCGTTTCGATCAGATATTTCTTGTCGGTGTGCGAGGCCTGTGCGAGGAAGTCGATGTGACTCTGCTGCGTGATGTCGACGAATTTACCGGGAACAACCTTAGACGCTTCGGTCACGGCGGTCGTTGGAGCCGCAGAGCCGTTTGCCGCGATCTGCGCGCTCGTGTGCGCAGCAAACGCGATGCTCGTCAGATACAGGCCGTAGGTGGCAAGCAGGGTCGTGCGCGACTTGGGCCATGGAAACGTCACTTCTCGAAGGGCGCTCCCTTTCCCTCGACTAGGGTTACGATTTGATCTACGGGAGAGACCGAGAAACGTTCGCGCGCGCCGCTGGGCCAGTGGACTTCGACAGCATCGATCACCGTCGCATCGCCAAGACCAAAGTGCACACGCGGATCGTTTGTGGATTCGTAGCTGCCGCCTGAGACAACATCTCCGCGTTGTTTGATCTTATTCGCCGTGAGATATACGGTAGCTCCGACTGCATCGCGAGGGCTCTTTGGACCGCCCATCAGTTTCAATTCGATCCAATGGTTCCTATCCGGAGAGACGTTGCGAAGCAGTGCCGGAAAACCATCGAGGGCGTTGATTACCACGTCCAGCTTGCCGTCGTTGAAGAGATCGCCGACGGCCAGGCCACGACCGACATAGGTCTTTGCGAGCGCAGTTCCTTCCACCGCCGGCATCAGGTCGAACTTTGTTCCGTTGACGTTGTGAAAGAGCAGCGGCCGTTGCGCCCAACTCGTTCCCCATGGCACCTGGTCGACGGCCGGATAGACGTGTCCATTGGCTACGATGAGATCTTTCCAGCCGTCATTGTCGTAATCAAGGAAGGCTGTACCCCAGCCGAGGAAAGGAATCGTTGGTTCAGCAATTCCTATCTGGTAGCTGATGTCGGTGAAATTTGCGTCGCCGTCATTGCGGTACAGCGGGTTGTAATCATCGGAGAAGACGGTGTTGTATACGTCGATGAGGCCGTTGTTGCGATAGTCTCCAGTGGCCACTCCCATGGATGCTGTCTCGCGACCGTTCTCATTCAAGGCATAGCCCGAGGCGTAGCTATCGTCGTCGAAGGTTCCGTCGCCCTTATTGATATAGAGATAGTTTGGGGTCGAGTCGTTGGTCACCAGCAGGTCCGGTTTGCCATCGTTATTTACGTCGATGAATACCGAGGACATGCCGTAGTAGCCATTCTTGTCGGAGACACCTGCTTTCTCGCTGACATCGGTAAACGTTCCGTCCCCGTTATTGTGAAATAGATGATCGGGTTCTCCCCTCAATCCCCGCGGGCCACACATTACATTGACGCCGCGGAATTGGCATTGGCTGAAATTGACAGCCTTGGTGCCGGGCGCGGGCGGATTGGCCAGGTCATAGTGCAGATAGCCGGGCACGAAGAGGTCTAAACGACCGTCGCCGTCATAGTCGCCCCACGTTGCGCCGCTGGACCAGTTGCCGAGCGTGACTCCTGCCTTCTCGGCAACGTCGGTAAAGGTCCCGTCATGGTTGTTATGGTAGAGGCGGTTCCTGCCAAAGTTGGAGACGTAGATGTCCGGCCAACCATCGTTATCAAAGTCTGCGATGGCGACGCCGGTCCCCCATCGATCGTTGGCGACACCTGCCGTCTCGGCGACATTGGTGAAGGTTCCGTCGTGATTATTATGGAACAGTGCAGCTTTTGGAGGCTTCGTCTTGCCGGCCATCGCATCATAGGTGGACCCGTTGACCAGGTAGATATCCAGCCATCCGTCGTTGTCATAGTCGAGAAGGCCGACGCCTGATCCGTTCGTTTCGATAATGAATTGCTTCTCCGGAGTACCCATCACATGCTTCCAGGTCGTAAGACCCGCGTGGCCCGCGATGTCTTCGAAGAGCACAGGGCCGCTCTTGACGAAGCCGCCGGCGGTGATGGGGCGATGTTCCGCGTCGAAGACCGCAGCGTGCGCCCCACCCGTGTTGGACCCGCCCATCGCCGACACCGGGGGAAGCTGATTGGCGGGCTTGGACTGTGCATCCGGGGTTTGAGTTCCCGTTGCAGGGATCTGCGCCAGGCTATTGTCTGGGGCAGACAGGAGCAGGGGAAGAAATAAGGCAATGCAAAGTTGGAGGGCTTGAAAAGGGGCGCGCTTCGTCAGAATCGAGGTCGGACGTTTCCAGAAGGGGAAGAAAAACACCGCAGATCTCATCCGTTCCTACTCATGCGTTCCCAAAGGTATTCGCTTAAGTAAACAATTTCTACCAGGTTCCCCATGGTACCGCGAGCGACTCTATAATCCAGTGTGACCGCCACCTGTCAGCTCAGCGATCCGGCAGATTCCTGGCCAAATGAGTTGATAAAAGGGAATTGGCATTTGAAGCATTTCAGCATCTCCGCTCCTATAGATCGCCGGATCCGGACCGCTGGTTCATGGATAACTCTTGCCCTTGCCTTGTGCTTTGCGAAACGGGTAGACGCGCAGATCCCCGACATGCCGACTTCGCAGGCGGAAGCGGCAGGAAGCTCCCTGGAGGGGATTCAGAAGCGAATCGATGCAGGCGAGTTCAAGCAGGCCGCCTCCGACCTGGATTCTTTCCTCAAAAGAAATCAAGACTCCGCGAAAGCGCACGCGATGCTCGCATACTGCATGTTGCGGATGAACGACCCGAAAGGGTCCCTGGCGGAGTACACACGATCTGCCACGCTCGCGCGCCCCAACTCAACAGACCTTCAGAATGTCGCGAAAGACTATGCGCTGCTCAACGATCTTCCGGATGCAGACCACTGGATGACGCTTGCCGTCAAGATGGATCCGAAGAACGCAGAGGCATGGTACGGGCTTGGTCGTATTCGCTACACGCAGCAGCGCTTTCAGGATGCAGCCGACTGCTTTGAGCGTGCCCTGGTACTCGATCCACGCAGCGTGAAGGCGGAAAATAACCTTGGTTTGTCGTATGAAGGACTCAATCGCACGGACGACGCGACCTCCGCTTACCGGAATGCCATCGAGTGGCAGAAGGGCAGCGCGCACCCCAGCGAACAGCCTCTGCTGAACCTTGGCATTGTGCTGTTGCACCAGGGCAAGTTGCCGGAAGCGGAGGAGCTTTTAACGCAGGCTGCGGCGATCGCGCCCAGGGATGCCAATATTCGAGAGCAACTCGGTCATCTCTACCTTCAGACAAATGAGCTTCCGAAGGCACAGTCGCAGTTTGAACAAGCGATTGCGCTGAACCCCAAAAACCCGGCTCTGCACTTTCTGCTAGGAAGGGTTTACCGAGCCGAAGGGCAGGACGAGAAAGCCAAGGCTGAATTTGCGCGCTCGGAGGCGCTGAGCGGATATCGCTCCACGCCGGATGCCAATTAAATTCTGGAAGTCCCTTAGAAATAGGCATATATGCCACTGAAAACCGCGATTGCCTGATCAGGTGGGTACCAGGCTCAACCTTTCGATTGATTTCTTCTTGACAGTGCTCTTTCTGGTGGGATATTCTTCGCGACGATTTCAAGGAAGTAGTTTTTGCGTATTTGAGAAAACGCTTCCTCGGGTTTCTCTCAGATTCGCCGCTGTACATACTCGACGGGTCGGTACTCGTTTGCAACCTCATGCTGTAAAGGGGCGGGTACACGATCAGGACGCAGAAAATCTCTACTTGCAGTTCGTACCATTTCAGGAGCGCTTAATGATCAGTTTTAGAAGAATCTGCAGTCTGATCCTCGCAGTCGCCTTCGCCACATCCGCCGCCTTTGGTCAATCCAGCCATGGTTCCATGGCCGGTACCATCACCGACCCGACAGGCGCTGTCATTCCGGGAGCCAAGGTGCTTGCCGTCGAGACGGCCACTGGGGTCAAGAATGAGACGGTGTCCACCTCCTCTGGCGACTACAGATTCAACGAACTGTCGGTGGGAAGCTATACCGTGACTACTACCGCTGCCGGTTTCACCACGGCGACGGCAACCGGCGTTCAGGTAACGGTCAACAGCACCGCGGCGCTGAATATAAAGCTGACCGTCGGCTCGCAGACTGAAAACATCACGGTCGATGCCAGCGGCTTGCGCCTTGAGACGGAGACGTCCGACGTGGGCGGCACCGTCTCCAATAAGCAGGTTGAGGATCTGCCACTCTCACTGGCCAATGGCGTCGGCGGTCTGCGTTCTCCAGAGACATTCGTCTTCCTGTTGCCCGGCACAACGGGCCCAGGGACCGGTACGACCGGCAACACGGGGAACGGCGTATTCTTCTCGCGGTTGAGCGGCGGCCAGGCATACGGCGCTGAGGTGCTGTTAGACGGCGCCAGTATTCAACGTAGTGAGAACGGCTCGTCCTTCGACGAAACGTCGCCTTCAATTGAAGCGCTCCAGGAGTTCAAGGTCACCACGTCTACGCCGTCGGCAGAGTTTGGCCGCAGCACGGCTGGCATTGAAAGCTTTTCTGTTAAATCGGGCACGAACAATTTTCACGGATCGGGCTATTTGATTGTGAAGAACAGGGCGTTCGACGCCAACAGCTGGTTCAACAACGCCTATAAGGCAACGAATTGCGTCGGTGTCCCCGAGATCGCTTGCGCCTACAGCAAGCCTCAGGATAGCAAGTATGACTACGGCGGGGTGTTTGACGGTCCGGTGATTATTCCGCACCTGTACAACGGAAGGAACCGCACCTTCTTCTTGTTTGCCTGGGAGAAGTACCAACTTCATTTGGGAGGTCCCCAGGTTTCGACCCTTCCCACAGTGGCTGAACGCGGAGGAAATTTCAGCGACGTTCTGGGTGGCCCGGTCCCGGGCGGCTCGGTGGTGCCGGGAATTCCGTACGATGTCCTCGTCAATCCTTGCACGGGCCAGCCGGTCTTGTATAACCAGATCTTCGATCCGACGACGAGCGTTCAAAAAAGCCCTGGCGTCTTCTGCCGTACTCCGTTGCTGAATAACACGATCCCGGCGGGATACTTCAGTTCGGTTGCGCAGAAGCTGATCGCGGGTTTGCCCAACCCGAACCAGACCCCGTTGTCGACCGACGTTTTCGGTTACACCGGCAACTATTCACAATCCGCTGTTGCGCCGAACACGAACACGACCTACAGCATCCGTATCGATCAGAACATCGGTGCTAAGAACAGGATCTTTGGCTCGTATAACACCCGCCAGAACTCCAAATTGACCGGAGCTCCTAACCTTCCCCTGCCGTTCAACAGCAATGGATTCGATCAGACGTTTACGACTCATTACGTGCGTGGTGGCTGGGACTACCTGTTCACTCCGACGCTGCAGAACCATGTGAACCTCGGGTATAACCGCACCAACAGTGTCAACCTCGGGGCTACGCTTGGGAACAAGCTGACCGCATCCTCTGCGGGCCTCGCGAATGATTACTCAACTTTTTACCCGGTCATCGTTTTCCCAAGTCCTGACCAACCCACTACTTACGGTCAGCAGCAGAACGGCCAAAATATTGACAACGGCGTTCGCGCAAACGATATCGTCAGCTGGGAAAAGGGTCGCCAAAGCATTCGAATCGGTATCGATTATCGTCACCAGCAATATTCTGTCATTCAGTACAACCAGGACACGCTGAACTTCTATCGTGACCAGACCGCTGCCCTCAACTTCGCCTGCTGCGGATCGGGTAATCCAGTTGCCAGCTTCCTCATGGGTGAAGTCGGTAACGGCAGCCAGGCCGTTTTCAACGATCATCCTCGTTGGAACTCGTGGTACCTCGCTGGCTTCTTTGAAGATGATTTGAAGCTTGGCCCCAACCTTACGGTGAACCTTGGCATTCGTTACGACGTGGATGTTCCCCGCAAGGAGGCTCTCAACCGTACCTCAGAGCTGAGCCTTACAGCACCGGATGCTGCGGCTGGAGGTCTTCCCGGCGCGCTGGTATTCGGAACCAACTGCAATTGCAATACGGAGTGGGCCGACACCTGGAAGAAGGACTTCGCGCCGCGCGTGGGCTTTGCCTATGTGCTGCCCGGAACCGAAAACAAGCTAGTGCTTCGTGGCGGTGCAGCGATTATCTATGGTCCGCTTCAATACAACGACTTTGGCGGCGCCATGGCTTTTGGGTATAACCAGAATCGGGACTTCTACGCGTCACAGACACCGACAACGGGCGGGGCTTTTACTCCGGCCTTCCGTCTCGATTCCAACTCGCCTGCGGATCCAACCAATCCCAACATCGGCTATCCGGATGTCAGCTACGCTCCCAGCACCGATCCGACGCAGCTAACAGCTCCCAACGGTCCTGGAAGCTTTGACGCCGTGGGCGGAGAAGTGATCCAGCCGAAGGATGGCAGGCCTTCAATGACCTCAAGCTGGAGTTTGCAGATACAGGACCAGTTGGCACAGGATTTGATCTTTACCATCGGATATCTCGGCCAGGTTTCGCAGAACCTGCGTTCTGGCGACCTCTCCAATATCAACAACATCAACACGAGCTATTTTGCATTGGGCGATCACCTCAATAACTCCGCATATTACATTCCGCTAGGTGGTTCGAATTCGGGAGTCAACGCTCCGTACTCGAGCTTCGAGGGTCCGTTAGGCCAGGCGCTTCGTCCTTTCCCGCAATACGATTACATCCAGGGCGACTGCTGCCTGGAAAACCTCGGTCACTCGTCGTACGAAGCGATGATCGTGTCCCTGGCCCGGCGCTTCCGCAATGGGTTCAACCTGCAGGCGTCCTACACTTGGTCGAAGAACCTGACTGACGCGGATTCGACGATCCCCTTCAGCTATGTTTCGGGCAACCAGTTGGAGCAGGCAGAAGGCTCTAGCAACCTGAAGCTCAATAAGGCGATCAGCGTTCAGAATACGCCGCAACAATTTTCACTCAGCTACCTGTATCAGCTGCCGTTCGGAAAAGGGAAGAAGTGGCTGAACAAGAATACGTTTGAAAACCTTTTGGTTGGCGGCTGGCAGATAGGCGCCATCCAACGCTACCAGAGCGGCCAGCCCATCGGCTTCGGTTGCGCCACTGGAATTCCTTACTACCAGAACTGCATCACCTACGACGCAGGTCCTGCATCCCTGGCTGGTACAAGCTTCGCGAGTGCTGCCTACAAGAAGAACAAGAACGGCCCCAGCGTCTTCAACGGAGAGTCATGGTTCAAGCCGGCCTATCGCGCTCCGGGAACGAATGGCGGAACAGATCCAGGCGTCCCGATGGCGAATGCTGCGTTCGTCGATGAGAACCGCGAGGGTCAAAACTGGCCCCGTCCGTACACAACGGATTGCGGAGACCAGGCAGCAGGGAACTACTGCTCATCGTATCCGTTCACGCTCGGCAACCTGCGCCGTGAGACGGAAGCAATTACTGGTCCGATCTATAAGTCGGAAGATTTCGACATAATCAAAAACTTCCCCATCAAGGGACGGGTTATGTTCCAGTTGAAGGGTGAGGCGTTCGACGTGTTCAACCGGCATCGCATGGGATTACCCGACCTGCAGCCGGGAGATTCGAGCCAGGCCACTGGATTCGGTATTCCTACCTACACGGATTACGGTCCGAGAAATATACAGGTCTCCGGGAAAATCACCTTCTAATTTTCGCGGCGAATTGCTGTTCCTGAAGGCGAAAGGCCAAGCGAAAGCTTGGCCTTTCGCCGGTCTCCGGTGTCCGCGAGTTGCTTGGGGGATGCGCGGATCGTTAGAATCGGGCTCGTAGGAGCTATGTTGCTAGCAGCCTTTTTTGTGATCGCAATGGTGGGGGCTGGCCAATCGACTCCAGCGGCTCCGCAACAGGATCGCGTTCTGCATGCTCAGCACCTGCAGTCTCTTGGAAATACTGAAGAGGCGCGCGATCTGTACGAAGAGATTCTTCACGCCGACCCCTCCAATGCGGACTCGAGGGAAGGCCTGTCCTCCACTACCGAGCGCCTCGCTCTGAGTGCCCGTGCTGCGGGCCGGATGGATGATGCTCTCGCCGATCTGCTGCGAGCTCAGAAGGTCGAGCCAAACGACACCCGCGTGCTCTACGACCTCGCCATCCTCGAAGATGAAATGCACCTTTACAAGGATGCGGACAAAGTACTCGATCAACTCGTTTCTGTTGCGCCCGACGAACCCAACATTCTCTACGCACGTGCTCGCGTTAAGTTCGATCTTGGGCAACTCGATGCGGCGCTACAGGCGATGCAGGCTTATCTCAAGGTCAGGCCGTTGGACGCTTCGGCCCATTACGGCCTAGGGAGAATCTATTTGCTGCAGTTGCAATTCGATCAAGCACGCGCGGAATTTCAGCAGTCGATCAGTATTCAGCCGCGGCAGAGTGAGGCCTATTACCAGCTTGGTCAGACGGATCTCGAACAGGATAAGTACAAAGATGCCATTGAGCTTTTTCAAAAGACGCTCGAACGCGATCCGCAACATGGAGGCGCGCTGACCGGGCTGGGTATTGCCTACTTCAAGCAGAAACAATATGACGATGCCGCCCAGTGGCTGACCAAAGCAACCCTTGCCGCGCCCGACTATCAACCAGCCCACTACTACCTGGGGCTCACGCTAGCTCGTCTCAACAAAGCGGACGATTCGCGCCGCGAGCTCCAAACGGCAGCGGCTTTGGCGGATAAAGAGAACAAGCAATCTTCGTCCCGCCTCCAATTAATGGGGCCTAACGCTCAACCCTGATTCTTTTAGTGCAAGAGGCTCAATCAAGATGCTGAATTCTCGCCAACACAGGCACGCGTTCCGCAGCCTAACCATCAGAGCAGCGGTGCTGCTACTCGCAGTCAGCTTGCCTGTGTCCGCGCAAGTGGCCGATCCCGCGGATCGATGGATGAATCAGGGCGCAACTGCCCTGCGGCAAGGAAACATTCCGGAAGCCGAGCAGGACTTTCAACGGGCGCTCACGGCTTCGCCTCATGATGCGGACGCGTATCTTGGCCTGGGAATGGCACAACTGCGCGAGGGTAAGCTCGACGCGGCGGTGCAGTCCCTCACGAGGGCGAGTGAGCTTAGGCCGACCATTCCCAGTGCACACATGTTCCGTGGCATTGCGCTCTTCCAGATGAACTCGATTGACGCAGCAGTCGACCAGTTGAAGGAGGAGATCAAACTGCAGCCGAATGATACGGAGGCTCTCACATGGCTAGGCATCATCGAAATTCAAGCGGGTAAGCCCGAGGACGCGTGCGGTCCTCTGGATCAGGCAGCGAAGCTCAATCCGGAAGATCAAAACGTCCTCTTTTACCAGGTGCGCGCGCATACGCTTTCTGCACAGCGAGCCTTTCGGACTCTGTACAAAATCAACCCTGACTCCTGGTACGTTCACCGCGCGCAAGCCGAGATCGACTCCGAAGCCCATCAGCCTGATAAGGCCATTGAGGAATATAAGGCGGCGATCAGGGTAAGGCCCGGTGATCCCGATCTCTATGAGGCGCTGGCCGACGAGGAACAAAAAATCGGACATCCTCTCGAGGCTACGAATGACTATCAGAGCGAGCTGAAGCTGCATCCCAACGACGCGATCGCGCTCTTCAATCTCGGAAAAATCCAGGTAGAGACGGGCGATCCAGCTCAAGGGGTGGCGTACCTGCGCCAGGCGGTCGAGGCGAACGCTGCGCCGGCGCCCACAGACTTCTACCTCGGCCTTGGACTTTCCAAGCTGGGACAGAATGAAGAGGCCGCCACCTGGCTTGAACGCGCCCTCGCGAACTCTCCGTCCACGTTCCTCCTGCAGAGCACTTACTACGAATTAGTCCGGGTATATCAAAAGCTTGGCCGCAAGGACGACTCGCAGCGCGCGCTGGACGAACTCAAGAAGTTGAAAGCTCAATCCTCGCCAGGCGGACAACCCTAACCGCTGATTGCCTGGAGTCAAGGTTTTCGTTGACAATCCAGCCACGCAAAAAGTATCGTTCTTGTCGGTAAACGTTTGCTGATTCGCTGCGCGTCCAGCACTGCATGCCTCGTTCCCGACGCGCCCGCATTCTGGTCGAACCCACCTTTTGTCGCTCCCTTGGAGGAAGAAGTTATGCGCATTTCGCCCCGGCCCATTCATTCTCGAGCTTTGCTTCCAGCCCTCGTTCTGGCGTTCGTCGCTGGCACGCTCCTTACTGGCTGTGGTGGCAGCGGGGGAGGATCGACAGGCGGTGGGGGCGGCGGTACGATCACCACTCCGGACATGGGGGTGCAAGGGTCCATTAGCGACGCATACGGATTCACGCTCACGAATGCCAGCAGCGGTCTGGTTCTCGGGATCGCAAACCAAAGTCAGGTCGCCGGAACCCCTCTCGCGCAGGAGGCCAACAACGGAGCTGCCACCACCGATGCCGTGTGGCATGCGATGCCGATGGGCCCCACACAGGAGCAATATAACGTAGAAAACCTCCTTACCCACCAGGTGATGGGTATAGCAGACGCGTCCACGCAGACCGGCGCCGTTGCTTTGCAATATGCCGACAACGGGACGAACGACCACCTCTGGGAGTTCTATCACCTGACGGACGGAAACTACCTGATCAAGAACGTGAACAGCGGCTACTACCTGGAGAACAGCAACTCCGGCACTACTTCGCCTGGCGTGATCGATCAGAACGCTCGTGCGACTACCGGCACCGGCTGTTCGTGCCAGGAATGGACGCTCGCGGTCTCGACGACCCCGGCATATCCTGCGCCGCGCGCGGTTACTGGCACCGGAATCTATGTGCATGATCCTTACATGCTGAAGGACCCCAACGGAACCTATTGGCTTTATGGGACGCACCAGACACTGGCCTACTCCACCGACCTGACTACGTTTACTTACACCACGCTCACCACCCCAGACGGATCATGCACCGCAACTCAGGGTGGCGGCTGGATTACCGCGGATCAGCACTGCCCCATCATCGGTCCCGACTTCGCTTCGTGGACCGGTCTGCAGACTCCTCCAACCGAGAATAACGGCGCCAACACCGATGTCTGGGCGCCCAGCTTGCTCACCTACAACGGAACATATTACCTCTACTATTCCGTTCCCTACGAGCCGTCGACCGGGGCAGAAGCGGTGATTGGGCTGGCAACCAGCAGCAGCCCGTCAGGCCCATGGGCTGACAAAGGTTACGTCGTCTCTTCGTGGACGGCCGCGACAACTCCCCCGCCAACCAACAGCGCCTGGAACTTTAACTCCGCGACCACATGGAACGCGATCGATCCCGCTGCGTTCATCGATGCGAGTGGGAACTGGTGGATGTCCTTCGGATCCTTCCAGGATGGAATCCATTTGATGCAGCTAAACCCCTCGACGGGCCTCCCCACATCGCCTGGTCTCCTAACCTATCCCATCATCGCGGCACGCGGTGCAGGGGAGGAAGGCTCCTTCATCTACCCATACGTTGTCAATGGCACGCAGTACTACTATTATTTCGCGCCCATCAACGTCTGCTGCAGTGCGACCAGTGCATACCGCATCATTGTGGGACGATCGACCAGTCCACAGGGTCCGTATGTCGATCGGGGAGGTCTCGATCTCACAGCCGGCGGGGGCACAATCCTCCTCAGCACGCACAGCAACATCGTTGGCCCCGGCGGCCAGAGCGTCTTCACCGATACGGTCAGCGGCGTTGCGACTCCCACGCTCGTTTACCACTACTACGACGGCAACAACAACGGAACCCCCACGCTGGGCATCAACCGGCTCGCCTTCACGAGCGACGGCTGGCCCTACGTGGAGTAACTCCGGGAAAGCAGAAAGAAGGCGGCGCGGCCTTATGGTTCCAACCCGGCATGAGGCCAGCCGGTCTTCCAGTCGATCGTCGAAAGCTGCATCGAGGGCCTGCCCGTCTTCGCGTCGTACGCGTGGAAGACGATCAGGTCCTGGTTCTTAGGTCCCATCCAAATGCTTTCACCGCCTGGGCCCAGCCAGCGCGAGTTTGCCACCAACAGCGGTGTACCTCCACCCTCCAGCAGCGGCTTGCCGGTCTCGTCCACATACGGACCGGTAACGGATTTCGCGCGTCCAACGACCGTTTTGTAAGTGCTCTTCACGCCACGGCAGCAGAGGTCCCACGACGTAAACAGATAGTAGTAGCCCCCATGAAACACGATGAAGGGCGCTTCGATGGCTTCCCAATCGGGAGGCAGGCCTGGCTTGGCGGGCGCGGCGTCGGGCGGCTGCGCACGACGAGCCAGCGAGTAGAGCGTAGTGTCCGTCGTCGACAGCAAGCCGGTCGTCTTATCCAGGTGCCGCATCTTGATGCCGTCCCAGAAGCTTCCGAACGCGAGCCAGTCCTGGCCCTCATGGTCTCGGATAAAGTTGGGATCGATCGCGTTGAAGTTATCCTCGGCTTTCGACTCGAGGACCAGGCCCTTATCCACCCACTTGAAATCCGGCGATGTCGGATCGAGCGTCTTGTTCACCGCCAGCGCGATGCCCGAAGTGTTCTTGCCGAATAGCGAGTAGGCATAATACAGACGGTACTCGTGGTTCGCGTAAGAGACATCAGGAGCCCACAGTTCCTTGGTCCCTGGACTGCGCTTCTGGATCCAATCGGGAATCGCGTCGAAGACCTGTCCACACCGCTTCCAGTGTTCAAGGTCGTCGGAGCAGCGAATCGCAAATTGGCCACCCTCCGGCGTCTTGCCAGTCGCGAACACATACCAGGTCTTCCCATCCTTTGCGATGGACGGATCGTGCGTAAAGGCTACATCGCCCGACAGGGGATACGCATGCGGACTTTGAGCGGATGCACCGGCGGCCATCAATAAAACGGCGAATCCTAGACTAACTTTCCAATTGGCAAACATAAGAACTCCTCGCGATTCAACTTGGCGATCGATTGACCCTGTGGGAAATCGTTTTCTAGGTAGGTTCTAAGGATAGAGAAGGACGCTTGTCAATCCTAAGGCCGTTCCACGCTTGCCACTCGGCGCTTTCGCTGGATGTGGGTATGGGTTGTGATTGAAGTTGGTGGGCGAGACAGGGATCGAACCTGTAACCCCGGACTTAGAAGGTCCGTGCTCTATCCAATTGAGCTACTCGCCCGGCGTGATGGTTCCCGGGTCCACGCTACGACCCGAGGTGGCGGACACGTAAGGGGTACCCATCCGCTGCATCGATTGTAGCGGAGCCGCGAGCCGCTTCAAGTTCTTTACTGCGCAGCAAGGCCACGGTGTCATCCATTGCCAACTCCCAGCGCCGCCGAGCGATCTCCGCGTCCGGACCCAGAGCAGTCAGATAAAACGTGACAGCGAAGCCTTCGAGTGGCCCGCTGAGATCCAGAAATGCCGGCCGCAGGATGCATTCCATCGCGGCTTCCGCATGGGGCAGCCGCTGTGCTCTGCGCACAATGCGATCCAGTCGATCCTGCTGCTGGTGTGCGGAAGCAAAGACTGAGCGTTCGCGCCAGAGCAGGTCAATGTAGCTTGCGTAGCCGAACTTCGCGTCATCCTCCTGAAGGAAGAGCTCCATCCGAAGTGCTTCGAGCGTGTCTGATTGTTCCGAGGAGGACAGCGTCCAGGTGTCACATTTCGCCGTCAGGAAAGGAGAGCGAGTGGCATTGAGCGACCGAAGCGCGCGAGCCAGGGTTGTGTTGTGCTCGGCTTCGACGATCTCGGCAATATCGTAGGGATTCGCTCGCAGGTCGATGAAGTGGGCTCCCGCGCCGGCATGCGATCCGTCCTCTTGCACGTCCGCGGACCATGGAACGACAAGCGTCGGTGCATCAAGGGAACACTCGGCGGTCCATTCAGAGAGCATCAATCTTTAGGATACGTCAGCGGTGAGCGAGAACGAAGCGCAGTGCTGTGTGCTCGGCCCAATACCCGTCATTTCCCGCAGCCGTATCGGACGGTGCAAGGAAAGCGCAGTGGCCGCCATGTTCGGTGGCGAGGAAGGTAATGTGGGGGTTAGCGGCGATGGTGTTGCGCGTTTCCGAAGTGATTCGGACGAACGGATCATCCTCCGCGTGGAGAATCAGCGTGGGAACCGTGATGCGGTCCAGCACGCGGGCAGCGCAGGCACGCGCGTAATAATCATCCGCTGAACTGAATCCGCAATAGAGAGAAGTGATGCGCTCATCGAACTCGCGCAGGGAGGTGATGTGCGCCGCACGGTGGGGGTCGTATGCGCGCGGAAAGAACGACGCCTTGCGTCGGAAACGCTTGACCAGACCGCGAACGAACTTGCGCTCATAGAGACGGTTTTGCGGTTCATGCAGAGCATCGGCAGACGCCGCAAGATCCACAGCTGGTGATACCCCGACGACCGAGTGCAGTTGCGCAGGGACTGAGGCGCCCAGATCGCCTGCCAGCTTGAGCACCAGGTTGCCGCCCATCGAGTAGCCGATCAGCGTGACGGATTCCAGGGCCTGGGTCTCGAGGAAGAAGCGGAGCACGCGTTCCACGTCGCTCGACAGACCGGAGTGGTAAAGCGTTGGCGAAAGGCGCAGCATGTCGCCATACTTCGTGGGACCGCAGTTGCGCATGTTCATGCGAATGACGTTGCAGCCGGAACGCCACAGCTTGTTCGCATTGCCGGTGACATATTGAGAGTGCGAGGAGCCTTCGAGGCCATGCAGAATGATGGCCGTCAGGCTCGTCCTACGCTGCGGAAGCGGCTGCCAGTGGCACTCGCAAAGTACCTGGCTGGAGATCTGCGAACCGTGCGCTGGGGAGACCTCCACCATCTGAATCTCCGGTGGTGGAAGCGCGTCGGGCCGTGGCAGAAAGTTGCCAAAGATCGTCTGCATATGGCCGTTGACCACCCACCGGCGCGGCTCAAACGGCGGGTACTTCTCGGGCCATTCGATGCTGCGTCCGGCCTGTGCATTGGGCATCGTACTGGAACTCATGCGCGGCCTCCGGCCTCGAGCTTGGATGCAGCGGCCAGTAGTTTGGTAGCATTCAGTGCCCCGGTGGGTTCGTCCTCGTGCTTGAAGTAGACGTACACGTCCGACGTCTTCGCGAGCTGCTCGAAACGCCTCGCGAACGTCTTCAACCTGGCAGGGGAGTAGCCGCCGCTGCGGCGCAGGCGGTAGCAGTGGAAGTCCGCGGTCGATACGTACGGCGTCTTCAACTCATCGCTCTCCGCAATACACAGAGCCCGATTGCTGCGGCGAAGAATCTCGTAGGTCGCGTCACTAAACCAGCTGGGGTGACGAAACTCAAACGCTACCTGCAGCGAGCGGTTCCTCACGAACGCGGGCGCTTTCAGGAAGTCCTCAAGGCGGGTGTTGTCTGCAGCGAAATTGGGCGGCAACTGAAAAAGCAGCGGACCCAGTTTGCCCGCGGCACGCGCCGGGTCGAGCGAAGCAACAAACTCTGCGACGGTCGCATGGCTCTCCTTCAAACGCTGAAAGTGCGTGACCCGTTGCGGGGCCTTGAAGCTGAAGCGGAAGCCAGCGGGTGTCGCATCCAGCCATCCCTTCAATTGAGTCATCGACGGCAGTGTCCGGAAGGTGTAGTTAACCTCCACCGAATTCAGGCGGCTGGCGTAGAACTGCAGAAAGGCACGAGAGGGAACGTCTTTGGGATAAAAGCCAGGCTTCCAGGAGGGATAAGCCCACCCTGAGGTCCCAAGGAATAGATTGCGGGGAGAGGCGGCTGGCGACGGAGCGGCGACGATGGGTTTCAGGGCGCGCGGCACGGAATTGTGACTCTGCTTTCAGGAGGATAGTGCGCACACAGTAACGCGCCGAGCTGGGGAAAGCAATAACTTTAAGGATTCGGCGGCGAGCGGGACCGAAGGAGAGCCACACCGCCTCGTAGTTTAAAGAATACACGTCCCCGTAAATGCCATCAGCACTTGTCTTTCCCGAGCCTCGTCCGGCCCATTGCTCCACCGGTCAACCTGGGGTTTGTGTCCTTCCGCGCTAGAGGCTGGCCCAATGCCAACAGCCTCCAAAGCACGCCGACCCGGGCTTCCAGGGATCGGGAAAGCTGATCCGTTTGGAAAGCGGCACCGTTCTTTACCGGCAGTGGCTGGCCCTCCCAGGAGAAGGCCAGCCGCTCTCAGAGATCGCTAACTACGACCGGCGAACTGAGCGCAGGCCGAACGAAGCGCCCATGAATAACAGGCCCAGCAATCCAAACAAAGGCAGCGAACTGCCGGTCTTTGGGAGCTTCGGAGCGGGCGCAGGTGCTTCGGTTACTTGGGGTGCTGGGGCCGGAGCTTGCATCCGAACTGGCACCAGCACGGCGATCAGGATTGGCTGATTGGGTGGGAGGGGCGGCGGCGGAGGCATCGTTCCAGCCAAGATCCTCTTTTGCGTAACCACTGTTTCCGGGACTTCCACTACCTTGGTTGCTGAAATCTTCATGCCCTTCTTCAGTCCAAAAGCGTCCATTGTCTGACCGTTGATGTTGAACGTCTGGCCTTTTGGAATGGTGAACCGCTGGTTCGTGTTGTCGTCCAACGTCAGGATTACGGAAGTCGGAGGATTGACGCTCCAAACCGTTCCGGTGACGGTCTGTACCGTTGTCGTCACTTTGGGAGTCGTCGTGGTGATGATGGTGCGCTGAATTGTCATTCCGGGTTGCAGGTCGTGAATGCCGAGCTGCTGACCATTCACTGCGACTCTGGCGCTTTCTGGGACGTTTGGAAAGTGCCGAATCTGACCGGCAGAGTCCTTCACCCAGAGGTCATTGCCGGAAACAAGAACGACCGTTCCCGTTTGAACCGAGACCTGCCTTACGACTGGACCGTTCGTCGCTACTTTGGTGCTTGTCTCGACCTGCGCGTTCATGGCGGCCGGAGAGGCCAACAAAACCGTGCCGGCCGCAGCCAGCAGACTATGCAAAATCGTTCGTGAGACGTTCATGTTCAATTCTCCTTGTTGGTTTTTCCCAGGCTCGGGGAAGTGGTTGTGGGTTGATTTCCTGAGCCGGCGATCGGCCCGTGAGAAACGATGGAAGCGTGGACAATAAACCGTTGCGGTGCGTCGCCTACAAAATAGAACGGGTAACAAGTGACCAGAGTGAGGGAAGGAGTGGCGCGCGGTTGCAGTACGGCGACGTCCTCTGGACTGACAATCTCGATTTGATCCACGATGTAGGTGGCTCGCTCTGTTGTCATCACCAGGTCAACTTTGTCTCCGACCGCAATGTCCTTCAATCCTCTGAAGAATCCATCGCGGTGTCCGGCGATTCCAATGTTGCCCGGAGCACCTGGAATTGCTGTACCCGCAATTCGACCGGCCCCTCGGTTCAGCGTCAGATCATCCGTACCCTCAAAAACAGGAACTCGAATCTTAACTTTAGCGATCTCAAGTACGGCGACAGGCAAACTGGATGCACTCAGCAAGCTGTCCTTGTAAGCCTGAATGCGTTTCGGGGCCCAGAGGCTAAAGTCGACGCCTTGATTTGATTCGCTGGATTTCGGGTCATCGTTCTTTTGCATGGCGGCCGCTTGTGCGTTCGCGAACCTCCACAATGCAAACCGGGAAGAAGTCTTTCCATAGAGAAAAGCCGTTAACCAGATCGCCAGAAGCATCCCTCCGGCTACCAGCAAAAATCGCTCGAAGAAAATCGAGGCTGTCTTCAAAGTTCTCAAGAGCTGCCTTCTGATTACTGATGGTTAGGATCTCAAGGAATGCATCCTATGGGGTGTAACCATGACCGGGAGGTTAGCGAGAACGCTGACCCCTCGCAACTGGCAAAAGTGACAGTCGGTAGACTCTCGGCGAGGCCGAGGCGGCCCGCGGCCAATTGCCTGGATCCAGCAGATTTCCTCGGCGAGGACACTGGGACCAGTAGACCCCAAAGTCTTGCAAAGACAGTTTGAAGGGGTATACTTACCAAGATTTGGGGCGCCGTCCGAGGCGAATCGTACGCTCTGATTTGCTTTCCGATCCCCGAACCGCGCAAGTTTTTTAGGCTGTCCTAAGTGACAGTATTTCAATGAATGAAATCGGCGTTCATTGGTCTGATCGGTTGGCGGCGCCAAGAGGCATTGGCGACTGTTTTCTCAGCGAAGTGAAGCGACATTTTGGCGAGGCATTCCATGCAACGGAAATCACGCTCGATCGCATTCGTTTTATTCCTCACACTCTCAGTCATATCGTGGTCGGGATCTTTGCTATCCGCGCAAGCTCCGATTCCCACCCCTCAAGAACTGGACCAGCTGCTTGCTCCCGTTGCACTCTATCCCGATTCTCTCCTGGCGCAGATCACAACGGCGTCGACCAATCCACAAGAGATCCTGGATGTATCGAATTGGCTGCAGCAAAATCCTGGTCTACAGGGCGCGGCGCTTACTGACGCGGCAGAGAGGCAGGGATTCGACTCAGCATTTGTTGCTCTCGTCCTGTTCCCCGACGTCATCAACATGATGGCGGAACATGTCGACGATTTCGCCGCCATTGGTGAAGCATTTACCGCCGACCAGGGATCAGTGAGCGCCTCGATCCAGAGGTTGCGAGCCCAGGCTTACGCCGCGGGAACCTTGCAAACCAACCAGCAGCAAACCGTGCAGGTGCAACAGGTGAATGCCCAGCCGGTTTACGTGATCCAACCTGCGAACCCGCAGATCGTCTACGTGCCGATCTACAATCCGGAGACGATCTACTACCGATCGCCGACCCCGGTCTACGTTACGTACGGACCTCCAATCTCGATTAACATCCTTATCGTGAGCACTCGCCCGTGGGGGTGGGGTGGGTGGGGATGGAACTGGTCTTCGCACCGGGCCTACTACAATCACACGGTTTGGGTGGGATGGCGAGCGCCTTATCGTCCGCCGAATTACTGGTACCGTCCGCGGCCGGTGCCTTATAACGCGAGGCCGGGATATGGCGGCAATTGGAACTACCGCCCGCCGAATTATCGTCCGCCCACGCCCCGTCCTCTTCCGGCCAACCGTCCAGCGTGGGGACCAAATAACCGCCCTGGAAATCAATATCCGGGAAATCGCCCTGGAAACGGTCCACCGCCCACGCAGCCTGGCAGGCCCGGCCAACCGAGCACCAAACCGGGGTATACGAGACCGCCCAGCGGAGGAAATCCTCCCGGACAAACCAGGCCAACGCAGCCCAATGGGAATCGGCCGCCGGTGACCAAGCCCGCCCCTCAACCGAAGCCGTCACAGCCCGGAACCAGGCCCACAAAACCAAGCACGCGGCCGACTCAGCCCGGTACAAAGCCGACACAGCCCGGTACGAGGCCTACGCAACCAAGCACGCGGCCGACACAGCCTGCTACGAGGCCTACGCAACCAAGCACGCGGCCGACTCAGCCCGCTCCCAGGCCGACGCAACCGACCACCCGGCCAGCACAACCCAACACCCGACCCACGCAACCGACCACCCGGCCAGCACAACCCAACACCCGACCCACGCAACCGACCACCCGGCCAGCACAGCCCAACACCCGACCCACGCAACCGACTGCCAAGCCAGCACAGCCCAATACTCGGCCGGCACAACCCAACACCAAGCCACCGCAGGGTCAAAAGCCCGCGTCGCGCCCTCCAGCCCAGCCAAGGCCGTCCCCGAATAAGAATTAGCCTGGAGGTTTCTGCGCTAGTTTGGACAATCCGTTTGCATTCGCCTAGTGGCGGTCGTGTCCAAATAGGTGTCCGAGCTTCGCGAAATATCTGGAGCTTTCGGATAAGTGGCCGGTTACGACCACTTGTCTTCGGACCATACTTCCCGGACGATTGTGAATAGAAATGCCGTAGTAAGCCCGAACAATATCCAACCGCTCAAGGCTTCCAGCGGCCCCATCAGCGCCCATCGTCGTTCCACGTGAAGATCATTGCCGCCAAAAGTGGTCATTGCACCCAGTGAGAACTCCATGGCTGCCTTCGGGTCAGAGATCGCGCCGGACAAAAAATAGGTGAGGGACCACAACCATCCTTCAATGCCGTGCGCCGCTGTCGCGCATAGAGCGGCTCCTCCCACGGCGATGATGGACACGACGTGAGGAAATCTTGTCTTTGCGTCCATTTTGAGCAGGGAACGAACGCCATGGTTGGTGAGTCTGAGCACGAACACGTGCAGCAGAACGGTAAAAATGATGAGGGGAAGACTCCATAGCCAATCCAAGCCCCAATGGACCGTCAGTAGATTATTCGCCGACATTCAGGTACCTCCCATGACCCTGCTCAATAGCGACGAAGGCAGCCGAAAACCTCGGGCAACTCCCAGCGGGACGGAAGATCAGTTAATCACATGCATGCATTTCCGAATAACTGTCACTACTTACAGTGTTGCGATCAAAAGTTAATCAAGTATCTGCGGTCGACTGAAATTGAAGCGCGGGCGCCAAGGAGCGCGTCCCACTTGGCGAGATCGCATGCTTGCGTCACTGTCGCGATGGACGTGCTCGGCGAAAGCAACTGAGAACGTTTGCGTCCCGCAGTCCATGACACGTGACGCGGCGACAAAGTTCGCGTTCCTCTGCACCTCGTCTCGTGCTGTTGTGTGTAATGCTGACCAGGCAGGCTTGTATTGCAAGCGGAAAAACCTGCTCTCAGCGGACTGTCAAATATGACAGTTGTAGCGCGGCCGATGCGGACCTATTCTCACCTAAGCTAACCTCTGCCTCATACCGGAGAAGTGCTGACCGCGCTGATGGTTGCCGTTAAGGCCAACTCGCGAAGGGCTTCATGAGTGAGTTGATTAGCATCTGCTTTTTGGGGAGTAGGTCATGGAACTCGGGAACGCGCCGTTGTTGCAGCCTCGCACCAGCATGGAATTTAGGTGTAAGCGGGCCGCCGAGATCTGGGCGGCGCGATATTTTTTAGGGAGAAAACTAAAATGAACTTGCCAGGTTTTCCGCACTTGTTCCCCGCCGCCATCAACGCCTTGAACGGGATGCTTGCCGCTCTAATTTCATCGAACGTGTGGGATCGTGTTGGAACGCAGCTGCTCGCACGCGTCACCGGACCGATGAAGTTCAGGCTGGTGTTGCAGCCGTGCATGGCGGCGTTTTTCGCGATTCGTTCGGGACTGGCGGATGCCAAGACAGGCAAGTCGCCGTATTTCTGGACGATGGTTTCGGACCCTGCAGAGCGCGCGGAATTAATTAAGGATGGCTGGAAGAGCGTGGGCAAAGTATTCATCCTTGCCATCGTGCTGGACGTCATTTATCAGGTCATCGAATTGCATTTCGTTTATGTGGGAGAAGCGATCATCGTCGCGGTCATTCTTGCCATCCTGCCCTACCTGATCCTTCGTGGAATCGTCACGCGCATTGCTCGACGCACGATAGCGCGAACACCGGTCAAGTAATCGGTCGGAGGGGGAGTTTCCATGGATGTTGATCCATCAATAAAGGATCGAGGAACGATCCTCGCCGAAGAGCGAACCGATCTGGCTGTGGAGCGGTCGGTGATGGCCGCTGAACGAACGCTCATGGCCTGGATTCGAACGGCAATTTCGATGATCGGATTTGGCTTCACGATCTACAAGTTTTTCCAGTACAAGGCTGAAGACGTCGCTGCGGGTGTCGTTCGCCGCCCAAACGCGCCGCGCAACCTGGGATTGAGCTTGATTGCAGTGGGGACTCTGGCCCTGATGGCCGCAGCATGGCAGCACAGAGACTTTCTCAAGCAAATGGGGCCCTCTCGAAAGAAGCAGACTTTTTCAGTTTCTTTCGCCGTTGCCATGGGGGTCATCTTGATTGGAATTGTGACATTTTACGGTGTTCTGCTTCATAGCGGGCCGTTCTAGCAAGAACTTGCTGCGCAGGATCGTAGAGGAGAATGAAGACTATCTTGGAGCAGCCAATCGACGCGTTGTCGGCGGAACCGCCTGAGTTCTCGTTGGTATTGGGCGGCGCGTTATTTCAGTTATGTCGGCGCACCCGCCTGTCGGGAGAAGCTCTGGAGCGGTTATATCGCCAAGCCATACTGTTTACGCTCGTGGCCTGGCTCCCGTTGCTGGTGCTGTCCATACTGCAGGGCCACGCCATCCGTGAGGCAGCCCTTGAGGTCCCGTTTTTACACGACATCGAGGCCAACGTACGATTTCTGGTTGCACTTCCCATACTAATCCTCGCTGAACTGGTAGTTCAGAAACGCATAAGCCCTTTGATCCGGCGATTCATCGAGCGGCGCATCATTGAAGTCAGAGACCTGCCGGCATTCGCAGCAGCAGTCAATTCGGCGCAACGCGTTCGCGACCTTGTCTTCGTGGAAGCAGCATTGTTGATCGGAGTTTATACAATTGGAATTTGGGTTTGGCGAAGCCAGATCGCCTGGGGAGACCGCACCTGGTATGCGTTCCCGGATCAAGGTCATTTGAATCTCACACTGGCCGGTTACTGGTATGTCTTCGTGAGTATCCCAATCTTCCAGTTCCTTTTAATACGCTGGTACCTGCGCCTCGCAATCTGGTTCAGGCTTCTCTGGCAGATTTCAAAACTACACCTGCATTTAAGTGCCGCCCACCCGGATCGAGCCGGGGGAATCGGCTTTCTAGGAGGAGGTTCCTTTGCATTCGCCCCGATCCTATTTGCTCAGGGCGCATTGCTTTCTGGCTTTATCGCGGACCGGGTGCTGATCGGCAAACAACCTCTGATGTCCTTCAAGGTGGAAGCAATCGGAACAGTAGTTTTCCTGGTTGTGATCATTCTGGGCCCACTGTTGATGTTTACCCCTCAGCTTGCAGCCACGTTGCGGAAGAGCTCAGCGGAGTATGGGTTGATGGCGAGCAGATTCGTAGCGTCCTTTGAAGAAAAGTGGATGCGACACCGTGAATATGAGCCGGAGGAGTTACTCAGGAATGAAGACGTCCGGTCGCTCGCAGAAATGTCGAACGTCTACGCCGATGTGCGCCAGATGCGCCTTGTTCCGTTTTGGACGAATGACATTATTCGCCTTGCGGCTTCAGTTGCTGTTCCTCTCGTGCCGCTGTCGCTGACGGTTCTTTCACCCGCAGAATTGCTTAAGTTCCTGCTCAAAATTGCCTTCAAATGACCAGCCGCAGCCACGTCAACATGGGAGCTGTTTTCTGTTCTTCGGTTGAATATCTCGGCATTGCTCAGTAGGAAGCCAGCCCCCGAACTCTCAAATACTGTCGGAAGGATCCCCAGGAGGGACATCCTCGCGCTGGGGATCACCGCTCACGTATCGACTGCCAGATAGGGCGGCGTCGATGGCCGGCAGTAGATCGCGTTCAGCATGGGATTTAAAGACGTAACCCCACGCACCAAGAGCAATTGCTTCTTTTACAACGACCGCCGCGGTCTCCTGGCTCAGGAAGATGATCTTCGATCTCGGGGCAAGCTCGCGAAGTCGTCGAGCCACTTCCATGCCGTTCAGCGAGGGGAGACCGATGTCGAGCAGAATCAGATCGGGCTGCAACGTCGAAGCGTTCTCCACTGCCTCCAAACCATCAGACACTTCACAGACAATATGCAGGTCCGGGGGTTTCTCTAATTTGGAACGAACAAAGCTGCGAAACCACAAGAAATCTTCAACCAACAGTATTCGATACGACAACAATTCATTACCAACTTCCCGCCTTGAGGGGCGAATTCCACGCAAGCGCAGTTTAAGAGTCTCAATCAGAACGTCGATACGAGTGACCCTCTTCTGGGAGCAGACAAGGATCTCCTCCCAGAATATGGCATTTCAGTGGGCGTTTACATTTGAGAACGAAGTGATCCATTCCCTGCCAATTGCGTCCGGAACTAAGGACAGATTCTGCTGCCGGCTAAGGCTTGGAGAGGAACCCAATCTAAGCCTCAGCTCTTCGCGGCGGGATACCAAAGGCTCGTTCCTTGCTGTGCCAAGATCGAACTTTCTTTCGCAAACCGCACCTTCGAGGATCAGGTTTTCATGTTGCAGAACATGCATCCGGTCAACATCGTAGACATACCAGAAACTTAGACGTACTGGAGGGAAAATGGTTTACCCCGGCCTCTTGAATTCCATTGATGCGCGACGTGCACCGCCGTTTAGGCCCCTCGTGTCAGCGGCTCAGATTTTCTTAACTCTGCCAGCCACTTCAAAGCGAGCGTTTGGCCTGTCAATACTGTCAGTTGCGTCCATCCGAGAACTCCCTAGACTCGGAAGCACCAGGAACTTTGAAAATGAGCATTCCGAAGATCTCGAACCTCGCAAATTCAGCGCTTGAGTTGTCTTCTTCGGCGCGTCGCCGCATCAGCAGGCTGCTTCGTCGCCTTATGTCGTTTGGGAACAAGTCCGGCGAGCCCGTCAAAGCCTTCGTGGCGGTGGCTCCTAAGCGACTGATTCAGGCAGCAGCGTTGTTCGCATTTGCAGGTTTATGTGCGGGGGCTCAAGCGCCGCAATTGTTGCCGGAGATCGATACCTACTTCAAAATCAATCCTCTGATGCGAGCCTATTTTCAAGCTGAGGGTGATCGGGATGGGGGTGTTCCGATCCAGGCAACGATCGGACCAAGCCTCCAGTTCTACCTCAAGCCTCTCCTGAAATTGAAAAGCGTCACCACGTTTGATCTTGACGACGCGAAGAAGAGGCCGCTGGTCTTAGAAGCCGGATATCGCGTGATCACCGCTCCCAATGAGCCCATAGAAAACAGATTCATGCCGATCGCGACCGCCGCACTTCCAACCAAGGGTTTACTTCTGATAACTGACCGAAATCGCGCGGATCTTGACTGGAAAGCTGGAGTCTTCAGCTGGCGTTATCGGAACAGGCTGGCGGTGCAGAGGACCTTCTCCATCGGCTCGTATCATGTGAGTCCATATCTCAATGCCGAGTTCTATTACACCAGTCAATACTCAAAATGGAGTACAACGCAGCTTGAGGCTGGAGGCATATTTCCTATTGGCAGACATGTGCAGATGGATGCTTATTATGAGCATCAGAACAACTCCGGCAAGAAGCCCAATGAGCAGGTCAACGATATCGGCTTGGCAGCCCACATTTTCTTTCCGCTGCGAAAGGATTGAGGGCAAGATCGTCAACGGGAAGAGGCCTCTCGTTGACGGGTGCAAGCGAACGACACTCGGACGAGCTCTCGTCAGAGTGTCGAGCAGATATCGCAGCCTACCAACTCCGTTCCAGCTCGACTGTCGGTCCCGTTTGTACCGGGCGCAGCCCCATCCTATCGCTGGCACCTTTGAAGCCCGAACCGGGTACCGAGTGATTGGCGGTAAGTAGTCGTATGTCTAGCGAGCGGTCTTCGTACTACGAAGCGTCAATTCCATGGGCGGACGTTGGTCGCCTTGATGTATTGGTTGCCGTAACTCTCGATCTCGTATTGGCCACTCTTCTTGTCGAACTTGATCTTGGCCGCGACCATGATCTGTCCGGTTCCGATGCCTTTGTCATCAATCTTGACTTGCATATACCCAAAGGGGTAGCTGACAGAACGGTTGCCTCGGTATAACTCACCGAACGACATTGGACGGGCAGTCACGATGGTGATGATTGTCTCGGTTCCGTGCTGGCGTTTGCGCGCAATCGCAATCTGGGTACCCGTTGATCCGGTGGGACTGAACCGGCCTTTGTCTTGCTTTTGCAACACGTTTAGCAGCGCATCCGGACCCTTATCCTTGAGGAGAGTCGCGAAGCTCTGCAACTCATCGTCGGTCGTGTACGAGCTGACGTTGAAATTAAACCCCAGGGTTCTTCCACCCACCGTGCCGCCCGTGCCGATCGCGACGCCAGAGTAGGAGTCAGGCTTGTTCTTATCGTTCTGGCCATAGGATGCGAGGGAACAAGCAGCGACAACGACCATCGACAACACGGCATATTTCATAAAGCGGCATTTCATTTTCGAGTCTCCTTTTACAGTGATAGTGAGTGCTGGTTCTTCCCAACGAAATTTCCCGGATAGGCCAAAACTGGCGACCAAAGGTGGCCCGAAAACGATGATTCTCGAATCACCCGTGCGGGGATTTACAGCGTTCGTCCATTGCACAGTCGCTCACCCACAGAGGGAACCTCAGAAGTTTCGCAGATAACTCTGGACATACGGAATCGGTCTGAGACGCTGCCCGCGCGAGATCATCATGCTCGCACTTCAGGAGATAATTGCGCAAATCTGCTTGGACTGAAGTGTCTCCGATACCGTGCTGAAGCGTCGACTGTCAGAACTAACAGTTCATTTAGGACGAGCAGCTTGGTATAAGACACTGGCGGCAGTCCGTTTGACCTGGAACAGAAATGACCCATCAAGTCCGCACGCCCAGACCAGCGAAATGAAGAAGGACAAACATGAATACTCATGATCGCCTTCGGTTCTTCTCTTTCTCAGTCTGGACGGTGTTTTGTCTGATCTTTTTGTGCTCAACGTGCTGGGCCAGGGACAAGAAGGACGTCATTGTCTTCGCGAATGGCGACCGGATGACGTGCGAGATCATGGACCTCCAAAAGGGCTACTTGTATGTCCGGCTCGCGAACGGGGAAGGCACAATCGCTGTTGACTGGACTAAGGTGGTCCGCATCGAGAGCCAGTACCATTTCATTGTCACCAATCAACGTGGGGAACGGTTTATCAGCACCTTGAAAAATGTGGCACCCGAAGACTCGCCCGACAAATACGAGGTGCAGGTCACGGGAAGTTCTAGCACCGATTACATACCGTCACTGGAGGTAGTTGCCCTGCAACAAAACGACGTTGGGTTTTGGACCAACCTGCACGGTTCCGTCGATTCGGGTCTCAACTATACCAAACAGCAAAATCGTGTCCAATACAACTTCGATTCAAGCGTTATTTATGCGAAACCTCTGTGGTCAGCAGGCGCCGATTTGGGTTCCAACTTCAGCGGCGGCGGATCGGCTCAGAATTTTCGCTTCGACCTCCAAACGAATGTTGCAAGACAACTCCGTTCACCCAGGAACGTCTACATGGGACTTCTAGGCTTTCAACACAACGGCGAGCAAGACCTGGATCTGCGCACAACCGTGGGCGCGGCCATCGGACACAACTTCCAGATGACGAATAACAGCCTGATCGCGGCCTATGCCGGCGCAGACTGGAACAGCGAGCATTATGGGAATGAAGCGACATCCGGGCAAACTGGGAACAGTGCCGAAGCGATCGTCGGAGCCAATTTGAGCTTCTTTCGCTTCAGGACCACAAATTTCCTTGTAAACACCCAGGTATTTCCCAGCATGACCGATCCGGGACGAGTGCGCCTGGACTTGAATGCCGCGGTGAAACTGAGACTCGCCAAGCGTCTCTATTGGAGTTTCAGCTACTACTTGAACTATGACAGCCGGCCGCCGCCGGGTCTGATTGGGACCGACTATGGATCCGCGGGCAGTATCGGCTGGAAGTTCTGAAGGCCCTCATCAAGGAGGGCGCAGCGCGCTCTCGCACCTGCCTCGAAACGTTGCCCGGCAGACATGCAAGCCGAAAGGCAGCGCGCGGGAGGAAGTGCGGCGCAAATGCGCGCATTTCGCTGCCTGTCAATGTTGACAGTGTTCATGGAATTCCTACACAGGTAGGATCATATTGCTGGCCTTTGGCAATTACTCCCTAATTTCGCGGTTACGCCCTCACTGTTGCTCAGAAGTCACTTCGCGGCAGGATTTGTCTGAATAAAATGCCGAATGCGTCTGGCGTCGTGACCCGAGGGGTTTCGATCAGAAGAGGGCGATAACGTTGGAAGGCGAGTTCGACAATTCGATCGTTCCAGATGCGATTCCTCTCGTGCGACGGGTTCGCAGGCGCAGACGATTGTCCACAGTTCTTGCAACTTGGGCTGAAAAGGCACAAGAACTCAAAAAGCAAGCCCACGTTTTCTACTTTGTGTTCAAACATCCGAAGACGCCCTGGTACGCACGACTGATTGCCGCCTGCGCGGCGGCCTATCTGCTTAGCCCTATTCAGATTATTCCGAGCTACATCCCCGTAATCGGATTCATGGATGACGTGGTCGTTCTCGTCGTCGGATTCAAACTGATCCAAAAGAGCATCCCGCCAGAAGTGCTGCAGGAATGTCGAGATCATGCTGATTCTGCGGAGGTCCTGAGGAAAGCAGAGGTTAGATCCTTAACCAGGTACGCCATTTACATCACGATTGCGGTCTTGTGGTTCATTCTTGCGATCGCAGGCAGTCTGCTCGTGGCGAATTACTTTCGCATAGGTAGATAAGTCAGAGCTGCTTTGCTTGATGAAGGCAAGGTGAGAATACCGGCGCGGAAGAGACCAATCTCCCGGGCAAGCCCGCGAAAAGTACCGAAGACACAGTATTCGACCCAAAGACTGGATTTATGCCAATTCAAGCCCAGCTCGATCTACTTGCGTGCTGTCACATTTGACAGTTCCTAAATAGCAACGAACAGACTAGCTTCCTGAGAAGGATGACGAATCTCTGTTCAGGATCTGTGACTCTGACAGATCAAATTTCAACGTTGCTGCCTATCTACTTTGGCATTGCAGAAAAGATGCACACATGAATCTCATGGCTGATTCCAGTCGTCCCCAGAATGCACCACCGGGTTTTCACCTGCTGTCGAAGCCGAGCGGGTCAACATGCAACATTGATTGCGCCTATTGTTTCTTCCTGTCGAAAGACGCCCTGTATCCAAATGAAAAGCATCGGATGTCGGAGGAAACACTCGAACTCTACATCAAGCAACTGCTGGAGTCGCATCGCACGCCGACCGTGACTGTCGCCTGGCAAGGCGGCGAGCCCACGCTCATGAAGGTCGAGTTCTTTCGGAAGTCAATCGAAATCGTCGAGAAGTACCGGCGGCCAGGGCAAACCATCGAATACACGTTTCAGACCAACGGAATCTTGCTGGACGATGAGTGGTGCGCCTTTTTCAAAGAACACAATTTCCTTATCGGTATCAGTTGCGATGGGCCCCGCGAGATTCACGATACCTACCGCCGCGACCGCGGCAAGCAGGGAACCTTCGACAAGGTGATGAAAGGCTGGAGCTACCTCCGCAAGCACAACGTGGACTTCAATGTCCTATGCACGGTGAATGCCGCCAACGAGAAACACGGTCGTGCGGTCTATCGCTTCTTTCGCGACGAGATGGGTGCAAAGTGGGTGCAGTTCATACCCATCATCGAGCGAGCTAACGCTGACACGATCAATATCGCAAACCTGGGTTGGAGCACGGAGGCTGGTGGCCAGCGCATTCTCTACACGCAGTCGGGCAATATGGTAACCAACCGAACCGTCGGGAGCAGGCAATATGGCCAGTTCCTCATCGACATCTTCGAAGAGTGGGTTCGCCATGATGTGGGCGAAGTTTTTGTTCAGTTGTTCGATGTAACGCTCGAGGCCTTTTTTGGCCGCCACCTGCTGTGCATCCACGCCCCAACCTGCGGGTACGGACCGGCGCTGGAGTACAACGGCGACCTCTACTCCTGCGACCATTTCGTCGAGCCGAAATTCCTTCTCGGCAACATCCATCAGACCACTCTCCTCGAAATGGTGGCTTCCCCTGAGCAGCGTAAGTTCGGCGATAACAAACGCGACACGCTCACGAAGCAGTGCCAGGGCTGTAAAGTGAGGCACCTTTGCAATGGTGGCTGCCCTAAGGATCGATTCGGCGTCTCGCGCGACGGAGAGCCCGGACAGAACTATCTTTGCGAGGGGCTTGAGCTGTTCTTCATGCATACGGGCCCGACCATGTCGTTGATGGCCCAGTTGATTCAAAAGCGGCGCGCGCCGTCGGAAGTCATGGGAATCATTACCGACCGCGATGCCGAGCAGCCGCACAACGCGCTCTGTCCTTGCGGCAGCGGCATCAAGTTTCGCAAGTGTCATGGCGATCAGAATCCGGAATCGCCATTCAGTAAGTTGGAGCTCTCGCCCGAGGAAGTCGAGTTGGGAGCTGCCAATTAATATCCTGTCCGCGCACATCGATGCTGGATGTGTCCCTCCCGGTCCACGCCGGTAACCGTTTCACAAACTGAAACTAAGGAAGACTACGATGGCGACAACGAAACCAAATATCC
Organism: uncultured Acidobacteriaceae bacterium; assembly: GCA_963796535.1. Lineage (GTDB taxonomy): Bacteria > Acidobacteriota > Terriglobia > Terriglobales > Acidobacteriaceae > Granulicella. The sequence continues at coordinate 178,761 of CAWCMO010000002.1, read as the reverse complement.
TCATCCTTTGGGGCGATGACATCGGCTGGTGGAATATCAGCTTCAACAGCCGCGGCCAGATGGGCTATCGCACCCCCAACATCGATCGCGTCGGAAACGAAGGCGTCGTCTTCACCGACTATTACGGCCAGCAAAGCTGTACCGCCGGCCGCGCCGCCTTCATCACCGGCCAGAACCCGCTGCGCACGGGCCTCACGAAGGTGGGCATGCCTGGCGCCGATCTCGGCCTCCAGCCGGAAGATCCAACCATCGCGGAGATGCTCAAGCCGCTCGGCTACGCCACCGGCCAATTCGGCAAGAATCACCTTGGCGACAAGAACGAGTTCCTGCCCACCGTGCATGGATTCGACGAGTTCTTCGGCAACCTCTACCACCTGAACGCCGAGGAAGAACCCGAACTCCCAGACTACCCCAAGGATCCTAAGTTCAAAGCGGCCTTCGGACCCCGCGGCGTCCTGCACTGCAAGGCAACCGACACCGTCAGCACGTTGCCCGACGACCCCCGCTTCGGTCCTATTGGCAAACAGACCATCGAAGATACCGGCCCGCTGACCAAGAAGCGCATGGAGACCGTGGACGAAGAAATCACCAATGCCGCAATGGCTTGGATGGAGGCGCAGGTAAAGGCGAACAAGCCGTTCTTCCTGTGGTACAACTCGACCGCCATGCATTTCCGGACGCACGTGGCCGAGAAGAATCTTGGGAGAAGTGGCCAGGATCCTTACAGCGATCGCATGGTCACGCACGACGAACAGATCGGCCAGATGCTGGACAAGCTGGATGAGCTCGGCGTCGCGGACAACACACTAGTCATGTACTCCACCGATAATGGACCAGAGAACGATACCTGGCCTGACGGCGCGAATAGTCCCTTCCGAGCGCAGAAGGACACCAACTTCGAAGGCGCGTGGCGCGTCCCTTGCTTCATGCGTTGGCCCGGTAAGATCAAGGCCGGTTCAACGCTTAACGGGGTCATGTGCCATCAGGACATGCTGCCGACCATCCTCGCCGCCGCTGGAGATCCCAACATCAACCAGAAGCTACTGGATGGATATACTGCAGGCGACAAGACCTTCAACGTCTGCATCGATGGCATTAACATGCTGCCCTGGCTTACTGGCGAAGTGAAGGAGAGCCCCAGGAACCACTTCTTCTACGTCAGCGACGATGGCGGCATCATGGCGATTCGTGTTGGTGACTACAAGCTGACGTTTGAATCGCAGGACTGCCCAGGAACAATGAAGTTGTGGCAGCATCCGTTCACCAAGCTGCGGGTTCCGTATATTCATCATCTGCGTCGCGATCCGTTTGAGCGCGCCGACTTCAACTCCAATACCTATTGGGATTGGGTGGTGGATCACGTTCCGTACCTGTATGCAGCCCAGGCGATTGTGGCTGGCCAGGTCGCGAACTTCATCAAGTATCCGCCACGCCAGAAGGCAGCTTCCTTCAACCTGGACTCCGTGATGGCTTCCCTCGGGCCAGCGCAGGCAGCAGCAGCCAAAGCAAAGGCCGAGGCAGCGGCACAAGCAAAGGCCAAACCTGCCGCCCCTGCCGGAACGAAGTAGCCACAACCTGCAGAAGGGGAGCCACCACGGCTCCCCTTCGCACTAAAAATCTGAAGTTTCCACGTGCTCGCACCCACGGTGCATTCACAGAGAAACAGCATGCTGCCCAATGAGGCGTCCAACGGACACCAATGCATCGCGTCGCATGGAGGAAAGAAATGATCAGGACTTTCGCAAAACAACTTTTGTCCGTGGCGCTATGCCCCCTGCTGGTGCTCGCTACTGCACCGCTGGGAGCCGTCGCCCAACAACCGGCACAACCAAGCGGAACCGGGTATTCGGGACAAGGTGCTCCCTTGACGGCAAATGAACTGCAGCAGTTGGCCGCCCCGATCGCCCTCTATCCAGATGCTTTGGTTGCGCAGATTCTTGGTGCTGCGACCTTTCCTGATCAGGTCGCCAGCGCCGGCACCTGGCTTCAAGAGCACCAGGGTCTCACGGGCCAAATGTTCCTGGAGGCCGTCAACGCTCAGTCGTGGGAGCCGAGCGTGAAGGCGCTCACGCAATTTCCGACGGTACTCAGCGACATGGCGAAGAACCTCAGTTGGACATCCGCGTTGGGTGAGGCCTACGCCACCCAAGGGGCCGATGTAATGGCCGCGGTGCAGGTGTTGCGCGCTAAAGCCCAAGCTGCCGGCAATCTGAAGTCCGGCTCGCAGATTACGGTCGTGCAGCAATCGCCGCAAATCATCGTCATCCAGCCGGTCAATCCGCAGGTGATTTATGTTCCCGCGTATAACCCCGCAGTGGTTTACGGATACCCTTACGTGGTACCCGGGTACAGTACTGCTGCCGTTGTGACAACAGGGGTGATTGCTTTTGGAGTAGGCATCGCTGTTGGCATGGCGATCAGCGGAGGCTACGGGTGGGGCTATAGTTCGTGGAATTGCAACTGGCACAGTACAACGGTCGTGTATCACGGTGGCGCTTACTACGGAAATGCCGCATGGCACGGCGGCGGGTATGGCACCGTCTCTACGGCCTACAACCCCTATAACGGAGCGGTCGCTAAAGGTGGAACCGTGTCGAACGGCTACGGCACCGCCAGTGGCGCGAAGGGCTACAACCCGTCCACTGGAACTGCCGCGCGCGGTGCTACAGCATCGAACGGATACGGCACAGTCAGTGGAGGGCAGGCGTACAACACGCACACGGGTGCTTCCGCCGGAACGGTGCAAGGCTCCAACGCCTATGGCAGCTATGGTGCCTCGACGGCTTCAAAGAACGGCACCACGGTTAATTCTCAACATCAAACAAACTCAAACGGAACGACGGCTCAGATGCAGGGTTCAAACGGCGGCAGCGCCTATGGTGCATCGGGAAAGAACGGTAACAGCGCGGCTGTCGGTCAGACCGCCAATGGCAACAAATACGCATCGGCCAATGGAAACACCTACAGCAATACCGGGAGCGGCTGGAGCGGCAACTCCAACAACACCTCGAAGTACAACGGCTCAAGTTCTTCTGCCGCGTCCAAGGGCTACGGATCGCAACCGAAACCTCCCAGCTCGTCAGCCTTTGGCGGCAGCGGCGGCGGCGGATGGCAGTCCCGATCGGCCAGTGCTCGCGGTGCGTCAAGCATGGGCGGCGGCGGAGGATGGGGTGGCCGCCGATGAAACGCACCACTCCCTTGCAACAAGAACTGACTCAAGAGATGGCAGATTCCAGCATCAGAAATTTTGGGAGATTTCGTATGTCACTTAGCATCCGCAAAGTTCCTTTTGCAGCCTCCAGCATTGTCCTGGCTCTGGTGATCCTGTTTACCGGTTGCAAAAATGCCGATAAACCTTCGTACAAAGTATTCGCCACTCCCGACGACGCGAGCAATGCACTTCTCGAGGCAGCGAAGTCCGGAGATCAAAATCAGGTGCTGGCGATCTTCGGTCCTGACGCGAAGGGCATCGTCTCTTCCGGAGATCCGGTGGAAGATAAGGCTGCGGTTGCCGCCTATATCCAAGGCTATGGAACGATGCATCGCTGGCGGAAGATGCCTGACGGATCGCAGGCTCTTTTGATCGGAGCTGACAACTTTGAATTTCCGATCCCGCTTAGGAAAACCGCATCCGGCCAGTGGTATTTCGATGCAGGAGCCGGTGAAGAGGAAATCCTGAGGCGCCGCATCGGGCGAAATGAGCTCGCGGTCATCGATGTTTCTTCAGCGCTCGTGAATGCGCAGTTTGAATATTTCTCCCAGCCTCACGATGGCGCTCCAAGACAATTCGCCGCGAAGTTTATCAGCGATCCTGGGAAACAGAATGGTTTGTATTGGGACTCGACTGCCGATCAGCCCCAGAGCCCTCTCGGACCCTTGGCGGCCTTTGCGACGGCTGACGGGTACGCTGTGAAACAGGATGCGCACGCGCCGTTCCATGGCTATTTCTTCCGGATCCTTGACAAGCAAACCAGCAACGCTCCGGGCGGCGCGAAAGACTACATGACCGACGGCAAGATGGCGGGCGGATTTGCATTTGTTGCTTATCCAGCCGAGTACGGCAACACGGGCATTATGACGTTCATGGTTAACCAGGACGGCGTTCTTCTGCAAAAGGACCTGGGTAAATCAACCGCGGCGACAGCCACGGCGATGACCGCGTTCGATCCCGACAACACGTGGACCGTCGTAGGAAATTGAGCCGAAGCGCCTTGGGTAACCGGGATCGCTAGGTTCCTGGCGAGATGACGTGTTGTTGGATTGCATACTGCACCAGGCCCGCGTTTGTTTTCACGCGCAACCGTTCCATCACCTTGTATTTATGAAATGCAACGGTGCGAGGAGTCAGCTTCAGGATATAAGCGATCTCCTTCATCGATCTCCCCTCGGCTAACAACTGAAGCACCTCTCGTTGTCGACTCGTGAGAATCTCCTGCTTCGTATCCGATACCCGAATTTCCAGAAAGAAGCTGTCCGTATCACTCGTTACCAGAGGAGAGACGTAGTATTCGCCCTTTAGAACTTCACGAACTGCGCTTATGAGTTCTGTGCCGGCAGAGGTTTTCAGCAGATATCCGGAGGCCCCGCACCGGAACGCTTCCGCTGCCACTCCCAGATCGGGATTCATCGTCAGGTAGACGATCTTGACGGTCCGCTGTAGGCGCTTAATCCGTTTGCCTGCCTCCAGCCCATTCATCAGCGGCATTCCAACATCAAGGATGATGACATCCGGCTTGAGCGTCGGAACGGCATCCAAAAGAGATTGCCCGTCCGTAAAAATGCCGGCGACTTCCAACTCTGGCTCAAGAATTCGCGCGCAGGCTTCGGCGACAAAGAAATGATCGTCAGCGATCAGCACTCGAGGACGCTTGGTTGGGCTCAACGCTCCCCCCTGTATCGTTCAAGTTTGACGGATTCCGCCCGATGACCGGCCTCGCACATGACCCGCGAAGCTTCTGCCCCTAAGCCATTGAGTTGCCGAAACGACTCTTTCGAAGACCAAATGATCATGAGATTCCCATCGCAAATGCTACCGGCAGTGCATAACCACGCCAACTGTCAAAATTGACAGCGTGACAGACCTGCATCTTATTAGAATGCCCATCTTCCGCCAGGCATTTAAGGCCACTTGGCCTGGCGAACCTCGGAGAAGAGGGCTGATGCAGTTTGATTTCGATTATCGACTCCTGTGCCGGCTAAATCTTTGCTGCACGTGCCCACTACGGTGGTTCAGGATCCAATCCGAATTCGTGCGAGATCTACTTGCGCAAACAGGGCATCTTCGTTCCAGGAAAACTGCCTGCGCGAAATTGGCGTTACGCATCTTCCGTCCGAATTCGTAACGTCACATTGCCATCTATCCTACTCGGCTCCATGACTGGCCGTCCTATCTGAATCAGGGTGGAGGCTGCTTGCCCGACGAATCGTTGGAACATTGCCGGCAAGCCAACGATCGCAACTCGCGTGCTGCGAAGCTTTATGCCGAACAAAATACCGTTAAAAGTGACAGTAGGCACAAGGGTTAGGAAGACATAGCTTAGTCAACAGATGTCGCGCTCCCACCGCGATCAGGATCGCGGAGATTAGGCCGGAGTGACTTCACTGCGAACGTACAGACTGGGGCCAAACAATGTCCGCAGCACGAATTCTAGTTGCCGACGATAACCGAACCTTCTTACATCAAATCGTGGAGATGCTTGAGGACAATTATCAAGTCATTGGCACGGTTGTCGATGGCGGCTCTGTCTGCGCGGAAGCGTCCAGACTCCAACCGGATCTGATGGTCCTGGATATTTCCATGGGTGAGCACAGTGGGATCGAGATTGCCCGGCAATTGCGCCGGGAGGGTTACGGGGGTCAAATCGTATTCTTGTCGATTCATGAAGACCCTGACTTCATCGGCGCAGCAATTGGCGCTGGCGGCCGAGGGTACGTGTTCAAATCTCGAATGAATACCGACCTGGGATTGGCTTTAAAATCAGTGCTCTCAAGCCAGATTTTCATTTCCCCTCAAAGCGAACACAGGTAAGTGCCTTGACATGAGTTCGTGAATGAACTCTCAATCGCCGTCCGCAATCAACGCCCGCATTCAGCTCCAGGCAGAAACAGGGAAGTGGTCAAAATTGACCACGCGAGCCTATAGTTGTCGGAGACTCTCAATACTGCGATTCGGGCCCAACGGAGGGTGGCATCTTCACTTGAAGACCTGCCTCAGGATGCTGCTGGACTGAAAGAAGTCATGCGTGCCCGCGGGGTGCAATCGCTCATTGTGATTCCTCTGCAAAGAGCCGGCGTTACGTTCGAGTCCCTTACCTTTTCCACGGTGCACAGCCAGCGAACGTGGGAACCTAAGGTCATACAGTCGCTGCAAACCGTCAGCAGTATCGCTTTCAATTTCGAGACGTGCCTGCAAGGATTGCAACCGATGCGTCGCTCTCCCTGTTCCGCGTCGCTCAGGAAGGCCTCCACAACATCGCGAAGCATAGCAAGGCATCTGAGGTTCTGTTGGAATTAGTCGGCGAGGGTCAGACTGCAGTCTTGCGTTTGACAGACAACGGAGTCGGCTTTGATCCCTCCCTTTCTACCCATCAATCTGGCCTCGGAATGGTGAGCATGCGCGAGAGGCTTCGCAGCGTCGGTGGAACGTTCTCGATTTCGTCGAAACCCTCGATCGGCACTCGGATCGAAGTCGTAATTCCAGTGCACCGCAATGTGCCTGCGCGCAGTTCCGCACTGGAGACGTTCTTCGTCGTCGAACAGAGGTCCCGAGGCAATCGGTCACCTGCGAAATCCCCCAATCAGAGAATTTGATAAGTACAAACGGCTGTATATTTTGACAGTTCCCCAACGCCAAAGCTCCCGCTAGCCTGCAACCCGGCAAAGATGGCTATGGATCCGCCGGCAAACTCCGCTTCAAGATAGGGAGCGATGTGCCCTTGTGCGCAAGGGCACCCAAATATGCTTGGGATTGCCGGCATCGTTCACCTCTTCGGTCCATTGCCCATTATGCTGAATCAAGGTGGCGCTCGAAGCCGATACGAACAGGTCGCCCAGGAACCTATGCCCAGAGGCACAGCCCATCATGACGACTAAGAATGAGCAGGAAGCGCAATTGGCAGACCTTGGGGCCTCTCCGGATGTCCAGGATTTCTACGATCGTTACCCCTACCCTCGACCTATCGATACCCTCGAGAATTATGGCCGCCTCTGGGACGACCACCAGAAACGCGTAGCCGACTTTCATCTTTTCTGGCCCGGTAAAACATACAGGGAAGACTATTCAATTCTCATCGCCGGCTGCGGCACATCCCAGGCTGCCAAGTACGCCATCCGGTGGCCGCATGCCCGGATCACCGGAATTGACTTCAGCGAAACGAGTTTGCGCAAGACCGAAGAACTCAAGCGAAAACACAACCTCACCAACCTTCACTTGCAGCAACTTCCTGTGGAGAGGGCTGGGGAGTTAGGCGAGAGCTTCGATCAGATTGTTTGCACCGGGGTCCTCCACCATCTCGTCCAGCCAGACGCGGGCCTTCGTGCTTTGCGAAGTGTACTTAAATCCGACGGAGCGATGCATCTCATGGTGTACGCCCCATATGGACGGTCCGGCATATACATGCTGCAGGAGTTCTGCAGGCGCCTCGATATTTCCGCATCGGATGACGCGATTCGCGATCTGATCACGGCGCTCAAGGCTCTGCCTCCCGGTCATCCCATGGAAACCATCCTGCGCACGGCCCCTGATTTCGGCAACGAGGCAGAGTTGGCCGACGCCCTGCTGCATCCCCAGGACCGGGCCTATTCGGTACCTCAGTTTTTCGAGTTTCTCCAAAGGGCTGGCCTTGCGTTTGGCCGGTGGACGCGTCAGGCGCCTTACTCTGCCAGGTGTGGGGTCATCGCAAGCCTTCCGCAGGCTCCCCGCTTAGAGAAAATCTCGCTGGAGCAGCAGTTCGCCGCAGTCGAACTCTTTCGGGGCACCATGGTCCGCCATAGTGCCGTCGTCTATCACAACGACACCTCGGCCCAACGACAACGGATAGAGTTCGCGCACGAGCACTGGCTTACTTATGTGCCGATACGGATGGCGGATACGGTGTGCGTGCTCGAAAGGCTTCCCCCCGGAGCTGCAGCAGTTCTAATCAATCGTGGTCACACGTTCCGCGACATATTCCTGCCGGTTAACGCTATCGAGAAGCAACTCTTTGACGCAATCGATGGGAAACGCTCTATCGCTGAGATCATCCAAATCGTCGCTTCCTCTTCAGAGGAGTCCGGGATTGACGACCTTGCCCGCAATTTGTTTCGCCAGCTTTGGTGGCAGGACCAGGTTGTCTTCGACACGTCGAAGCTGCCCAAAGCGACGTAGCTCCACGGCATGATCGGTTGCTGTTCTTTTTGACAGTAGTCGTAGTTAAGCAGCGCGATTACTCTCCCTCTTAGGCGACATACCGGTATTGAAAGTGATGTTGCAAGCCCCCAGAACCGGAACGTTGCCTGAATCATGCTGAAGATGTGGACTTGCTGCCGGGCTTCTGCCTTTAGGTGATCCTGGTGACAGGTCGAGCTCGGGTAAAACTAACTGCATGAACTTTTTATCCCGCGACGAATTGCACCTGGGGAAGCGGCCGAGGGCCGAATACCGATTCATAAACCGAGCGGGTCGGCCGGTTGAACTGAACTAGATCTTGATCTCGCAACTCCGTTCGAAGGAGCCCAAAATGAGTCCCGTAACGTGGCCGCGGATCCTTATCGCGAGCGATCACGTTGACCTCTCTTATCAGTATGCAAAGCTTCTGCAGCCTGAATTTGAGGTCGTGAGGATCGTCGCAGACGAACCGGCCCTCATGGTCGCAGCAGGAGATCTGAAACCAGACGTCATCATCCTTGATCTGGGCGAGAGTTGGACGAATCATCTGGAGATTCGTGCGCGGCTCAAAAAGCTGACTCGAATGGTGCGGATTGTGTACATCGCCGGAACAATTGATGCCGCTATCGCCGCCGACGCAGCTCGGGGAGGGGTATCCGCTTATTTGCAGAGAACGTCGGACAACGCGGACCTTGTGACTGCCGTCCGCGAAGTGCTCAGAGGCAAGCGTTACATCTCCGCATCAATTCTCCAGGCCATCGAAAGGTTAAACGTCGAAGTTGCCGAATCGTGTCCCAGCCGCAAGAGTCTCACAGGTAGAGAACTCGAAGTCCTCAAGTTGTTAGCTGAGGGAAGGACCATGAAAGAAATTGCGTACGCTCTCACGCTGACTCCTCGTACAGTGGCATTTCACAAGTACAAGTTGATGGAGCGCCTCTGTCTGCAGACAAATGCCGATCTGGTTCAATATGCAATTCAGAAGCAGATTCTAATGCCGCGATCCTAGCCATCTCCTGCCAGAGATGCCGCGGTTGCGATACATGTTCCGAGGTCGTGCGAGATCCTGACGATTCTGACAGGCACGAAGCGGCTCAGGCTCTCCGCAGCGCTGCCAGCAGTTCCTCAACAGGAAGCGTATTAAGCACATCAGCCGGACCCAGCCAGGCCCGCCGCAGCTGCACAATTCCGTCGTCGATCTGATCAAGCTCACCGGTGACGTGGGCGTCCGTGTTCACCACGATCTTGCAGCCATGTTCTTTGGCAAGGCGCAGATTCAGGTCGTTCAAGTCTGCACGTGCAGGCGATGCATTGTGTTCGACGGCGACTCCCAGACGTGCCGCCGCTGACAGCAGCTGGGCGAGGTCGATCTTGTACGGTTCCCGCTGCAGCACCTTGCGGCCCGTGGGATGGCCGAGGATATGCACGTACGGATTCTCCGCAGCACGCAGCACGCGCGCCGTCACCTCTTCCGCAGTCTGGTTGAACCCGGAATGAACACTCGCGACCACGATGTCCAGCTGCGCGAGAGTTTCGTCAGTCAGATCCAGCGAGCCGTCGAGCAGAATATCGACCTCGACGCCGGCAAGAATACGGAAGGGAACTACCGGCTTGATCACGTCGGGCTCGTTGTTCTGCAGGCGAGCCTCATAACGTTCCCACTGGGGTCCGCGACTGGCGGCAAACTCTGTGGCGAGCTCGCTGGAGACATCGCGGATACGGCGCGCATGGGCCAGTGCGCGCGTGTCGTCCATGCCATTCGTCATGGCCAGGTTCTTGGAATGGTCCGTGATCGCGATGTATTCCAGTCCCCGATCGATTGCGGCCTCGGCCATCTCGCGGATCGAGTTGCTGCCATCCGACTCCGTGGTGTGCATGTGCAGATCGCCGCGAATATCGCCACGCACGATAAGCTGCGGCAAGGTGTGTTTCGCCGCGGCCTCAAGTTCACCGCAGTTCTCGCGCAGCTCGGGCGGAATGTAATCGAGATCCAGTGCGTTATAAATTTCCTGCTCGGTAGCCGCCGCCACAACCACATTGTCTTCGAGGCGCAACAGCGCATACTCGCTCAGCGTGAGCCCGCGCTTGATCGCCCGCTGGCGCAGCGCCACGTTATGCATCTTCGAGCCGGTGAAATATTGCAGCGCGGCGCCATAGCTTGCACGCGGCAGCAGGCGCACATCGACCTGCAGATTGTTGCGCAGGGTGAAGCTCACCTTGTTTTGTCCGCGCGCCAGCAGCTTGTCGATCAGCGGCAGCGTCGCCACATGCTCAACAGCTGCAGCCACGATGTCCGGCTCGCAGGCCGGGCCAGTCACCAGCAGGTCAAGGTCGCCGACCGTCTCGCGGCCGCGGCGCAGGGAGCCGGCAGGAGTGATCGTCTCGATCCCCGGAAATACTCGTATGAGTTCGCTGATACGCTCTGCATGTTGGCGTGCCACGTCGATGCGAAAGCGCGAAGAGTTCTTGCGGTAGTCCTCAATCCCCTTGAGCAGCTTGTCGGTAAACTTCTGCCCCATGCGCGGTAGCGGCAACAGGTCGCCGCGCTTGGCCGCTTCCTCGAGGCCGTCGATATCGTGCACGCCCAGAGCCGAATACACTAGCGCCACCGTCTTCGGGCCCATGCCGGGCAGCCGTAGCAACTCAAGCATCGTCGGCTTATATCGTTGCAGAAGCTCCTCGCGCAGCGGCATCGTTCCCGTGGCGACGAGGTCACGGATATTTGCCGCCATGCCCTTCCCAATACCGGCAATTGCAAGCAGCGCCTTCGGATCTGCGTCCGCGGTTGCGAGCGTGGCAAGCTGCGTGGTCTGCTGTTCCACCGCTTCCGCGGCACGACGATACGACCGGATACGAAACGGGTCGGCTGCATCGATCTCCAGCAGTGAAGCTGTCTCATCGAGCAGCCGTGCGAGGGTTATGTTGTCCATAGAAACTCGAAGTCCTGGCCCAATGCAGAACGCGGCCCAGATCAGCTTCGATTGTAAGGTTTTGGGCCGTTCCCCAGCGAATCGCGGCCCTGATAGGCTAAACCGACTTCGTTCGCGTGACCTGGTCCGCCTGCGGACCCTTGGTTCCCTGGATCACGTCGAACTCCACCTCGTCGCCCTCCTTCAGCGTCTTGTAGCCCTCAAGCTTGATAGAACTGTAATGTACGAAGACATCGGGGCCATCCTCACGCCCCAGAAATCCGTAGCCCTTTGCGTTGTTGAACCACTTTACTGTGCCTTTGTACTGTGCCATGGGTCCCTTACCGTGCTCGAAATGTACCTTCCGCGTGGCCGGAAGATAAAAGTAAGACGCAAATGCAAGCACTTGGGCGGCCTGAAGAATTCCAGGAATCGTGGAATTCCCACATCTTTTTTTATGTGTCACTTGTCGCACATAGAGTCACGAATAAAGGAGCAAGGAGTCGTCTGGGATTCGAAACATCGAAATGTTTTTACTCTATGCAGACTGTTTAGCGCTGAGCAGACTTCGCGCGCCACAGGTCGTCGTATATCAGCACGCCGATCAACGTCTTTCCGTCTTCGATCTTGCCCGCGCGAATCAGCCGCAAAACCTCAGACAGGGGCGTCATGTGCAACTCGATCTTCTCGTCTTCCTCGGGCGCGGCCTCGCCCTGGGTAAGGCCCTCGGCCAGCAGAATCGTCATGGTCTCGGTGAGGAAGCCCGGGCTGGCGTAGTAGTTGCAATGGTGTGACCAGCGTTTCGCGCGGTAGCCGGTCTCCTCGATGAGCTCGCGCTTGCCTGCGGGAATCACCTTCTCTCCCGGCTCAATGCGGCCCGCCGGCAACTCCAGCATCAGCTTGCCAGCCGCGTGACGGTACTGCCGGATCAATAGGATGCCTGGGTCCTTCGGGTTCGTCTCGGTATCCACGGCCAGCACCACCACCGAGCCGTTGTGGCGGATCACATCGCGGGTCGCCTTCACCCCGCCCGGCTCCTCCACCTCGTCCCGCGTCACCCAGAAGACATTTCCCTGGTACACGGTCTTGGACGAAACAGTTTTGCCGCGGCCGGTCAGCTTAACAGGCTTCGCCACAACAGACGCGGCCGACTGCAACGAAGTTATCGCAGAGGCCGGCGCGACAATCTTTTTCGCGGCACTTGATTTTGCTGGAGAGGGGGCTGCGATCCTGGGCTTCTTGGCGGTCGAGGTCTTTTTGGTTCCCATCCCCGTACAGTACACGAGGCGGCCAAACCCGCGCACCCGAGGATTTGCTGCATCGGCGCTCCTGCTCGAGCATCCAAAGAGTCTCAGGATGAGAGACTAAAACCTGCATGGACTCCCAGTGTTACCCCATCTCGACGCTGCCCGGCACCACGCCGCTTTTCCGCGACTTTGCGGATCCCTCCGCAGCTTCGCATCCGGCGCTTTTGCGACGGTGGTATCCGTCCAACCCGTTTTCGATGGACTGGGCCAGCACCTCGCCCACGCTCGATCCCTCTCACCGCAGCCGCCTTGCGGAAGCGCTCCGGACGCAGGCTGAAAACTTCGCTGCCGGCGACGCCGTCTTCGCAAACATTGAGCGCCTGAAGAAAGGCGCTGCCGCCGTCGTTACCGGCCAGCAAGTCGTCTTGTTTGGGGGCCCGCTGCTGACTCTCCTCAAGGCCGCCACCGCGATCCGCAAAGCGCAGGACGCAACCAAAGCCAGCGGCCGGGAGCACGTCCCCATCTTCTGGCTGGCCAGCGAGGATCACGATCTTGCCGAGGTCGACCAACTCGCTCTGCTCTCCAAGACCAGCGTAGAAACCCTGAGCCTGGGGCTCAAGGCGCCGCGTCCGCTGCCGGTCGGTACACTTCCAGTCGATGGCGGCACAGACCAAGGCCTGAAGCATCTCGAGGCTACCCTCAACCAAGCCAGCGAGCTACTCGCCTGGGCCCCCATCAGTAACGTTTTGCGCGAGTGTTATACCCCCGGCGCCACCCTTGCCTCCGCCTTTGGCCGCCTCCTCACAGAGATTTTTGCCGAGTACGGGTTGATCGTCATGGACGCCGCCTCGCGTGAGTTCCACGCTATGGGCGCCGGCGTCCTCCAGGCCGCTCTGGAGCGTGCCGACGAGCTCGAAGATGCCCTGCTGGTGCGCTCGCAGGATCTCGATGCCGCCGGATATCACGCCCAAGTGCTGGTCACCGCCGATCATTCTCTACTCTTCCTCATCGATCCCGAAACCGGCGCTCGCTTGCCCCTACGCCGCACCGCCGACGGTCAGTGGAAGGCTGGCGGGCATGCCTACACCACCGCGGAGCTGCTTCAGATTCTTGCAGCCGAGCCAGAACGCCTTAGCCCCAACGCCCTCCTCCGACCCGTCTTCCAGGACACCATCCTGCCCACGGCTGCCTACATCGCGGGCCCCGCCGAAATCGCCTACTTTGCGCAATCGGAGGTGCTGTACAGCCGCATCCTCGGTCGCGTAACGCCGGTGCTTCCGCGTCTGATGGCCACACTGGTGGAACCGGCGATTGCCTCCACCATGGCGACCCACGAGGTGCAGTTCCCGCAGGTTCTCGAAGCCAAAACCATCGAAAATCTGGCCCTTCGCCTCGCTGCTCGCGCCATGCCTATCGAAGGCAAGCGCAAAATCGCAGCCGTTGGCAACTCCATGGACGCCGAACTCACTGCGCTGACCGAGTACATGACCACGATCAGTGCTGACCTGGGCCGCGCTGCCGGCGTCTCTGCCAGCAAAATGCGCTACCAGATGAATCGCCTGCGGCGCATGGCAGCAAACTTCGAGCTGCAAAAGCAGGCGTCCCTGCAGAAGCACGCTGTCGCCATCATGCTGAGCCTGTACCCGGACGGCCACCTGCAAGAGCGCCTGCTCGGTGGCGTCTGGTTCCTCGCCCGCTACGGCGACGCGCTGCCCTCCCTCCTGGTAGACCACGCCGCCCAGGAATGCCCGGGGCATCGAGTTATATTCCTCTGACCCCTATACATAAGTAACCACTTTGCGCAATACTTTCGGGCATGACCTTTCTTTTAGGATTACCAATCCTGGTGTTAGTCCTGATAGGCGTTGTCGCGTTCTTTATCCACTTCCTCCCAACCTTTGTCGCGGGCTCCCGCCATGTTGAGAACTTCTGGTGGATCTTCCTGGTAAATCTCTTCTTTGGCTGGACGTTGATCGGCTGGGTGCTCGCCCTGGTATGGGCAGCCAACGACACCCCACGCTTCGTCTACAGGTACACGCCGCCGCCGCCGTACAATCGCTAGAGACGTTTCCAGCAAGTGCGGGAGGCTGTTCTAGTCGAGGTTTGTTATGGGATTAAGCGACCAGCCATTTGAAGTGATGTGCCCCGATTGCGGCGGGATGTTAAAGGTGGACCCGGTTAGCCGCTCGGTGATTGGGCATACGCCGGCCCCGCGCAAAAAGACCTTTGAGGACTTCGGCGCCGCCGCGAAAGCCCTGAAAGAGCAGGACGCCCGCCGCGAATCCATCTTTGCGCAATCCGTGCAGGCGGAGAAAAACAAGGACGATGTGATGGCCAAGAAGTTCGCCGAAGCCGTCAAGAAGGCCAAAGAGTCGCCGAATACAGGCAAGCCAATTCGCGACTTCGACCTGGATTGAGTCGGGCGACGAACTTCCAGATCGCAAACCGGTAAACTAGAAGCATGCCGCCGATTTTGAATGCTCAGGGCGTGTCGAAACGCTTTGGGGCGACGCCACTCTTCGAAAAAATATCCTTTGCAGTGAACGAGGGCGACCGGATCGGCCTTATCGGCCCCAACGGCGCCGGAAAGTCCACCCTCCTCGCCGTACTTGCCGGTGAAGTAGAACCCGACTCCGGCGAAGTCTCCGTTCGCCGCCGCGCCCGCATCGGCTACGTCCGCCAAATCTCCGAGTACGCCGCTGGCCTGACCGTCCGCAGTGTGATGGAGGCTGCCCTCGAGCGCGCCAGCGTGCCCACCAACGAACGCGAGCAGCGCCTCCGCGAAACCCTCGGCCGCGCCGGCTTTGCCGACGACGGAACCGACACGTCCATCCGCATGGATGCCGAAGCCGCCAGCCTCTCGGGTGGCTGGCGCAAGCGTCTCGCTATCGCAGAAGCCATGGTCACCGAGCCCGACGTCCTCCTGCTCGACGAGCCGACCAATCACCTCGACCTCGAAGGCATTGAGTGGCTCGAGGCCGTTCTCCGCAGCGCACGGTTCGCCTGTGTAGTCGTCTCCCACGATCGCTACTTCCTCGAAAACGTTGCCAGCGAGGTGGTTGAACTAAGCCGCGTCTATGCCGAGGGCGTGCTCCGCGTACGCGGAACCTACTCGAAGTTCCTCGAAGGCCGCGAGCTTTACCTCGAGGCTCAGAGCAAGATGCAGGAAGGCCTCCGCAACCGCGTGAAGACCGAGATCGAGTGGCTGCGCCGCGGTCCCAAGGCCCGTGCCACCAAGGCCAAGGCGCGCATCGACAACGCACACGAACTCATCGGCAAGCTCGCGGATGTCGATTCGCGTACACGTACCTCGAGTGCCGGCATTGAGTTTAACGCCACCGACCGCCAGACTAAGCGCCTCATCGAGTTTGAAGACGTCAGCATCTCGCTCGGCGGCCGGGAGATCGTAGGTGGCGTCAACTTCAGCGTCACCAACGGCATGAAGCTAGGCCTCGTCGGTCCCAACGGTAGCGGCAAAACGACCATCCTGCGCGCCATGTCCGGCGAAATCCCCGCCACCAAAGGCATCATCAAGCGCGCCAACGGCCTCCGCATCGTCTACTTTTCACAACTCCGCGAAATCGACCCCACACTCACGCTGCGCCGCGCTCTCGCGCCAGATTCCGACGCGGTCGTCTACCAGGACCGCGTGGTGCACGTCGCAAGCTACGCCGCAAAGTTTCTCTTCACCGGCGACCAGCTCAACCAACCCGTCGAACGCCTCAGCGGCGGCGAGCGCGGCCGCGTCCTCATCGCGCGGCTCATGCTGCAGCCGGCCGATGTGCTCATGCTCGACGAGCCCACCAACGACCTCGACATTCCAACCCTCGAAATCCTTGAAGAGGCACTGCTCGAGTTCAAGGGCGCGCTCGTGCTGGTCACGCATGACCGCTACATGCTCGATCGCGTATCCAATATCGTCCTCGGCCTCGATGGCCACGCCCACGCGCGCGTCTTCGCGGACTACTCGCAGTGGGAAGAATGGAAGGGTGTCGAGCAAGGCTACGTGGCGAATCAACAGGCCGCGGCCAACAGCTCGCAACGCGCCTCGACTGCCAGTGCCACCAGCACTACCTCCAGCAAGAAGAAGCTCTCCTACCTCGAGCAGCGCGAATACGATGCCATCGAAGAGCGCGTCGACAAAGCCGATGCACGCATGGCTGCGGCCCACGATCGCCTGGAAGATTCAGCCGTCGTCACCAACCCTGCCGCACTCACAGAAGCGCTCGCCGAGATGGAAGCCGCGCAGGCCGAGCACGATGCTGTCTACCAGCGCTGGGCCGAGCTCACCGAGAAGGCCGGCTAGGACTTAATCCTTGCGCAGCACATCGCCGTTCTTCATCACGAAGACGGCCTTCTTCAACACGCTGATATCGTCCAGCGGATTGCCCGGAACCGCGATCACATCCGCATAAAAGTCCGGCTTCAGCTGCCCAATTTCGTCCGCCCACCGAAGTAATCGCGCACCGTTGATCAGGTCCGCGCGCAATACATCCGCTGGCGGCATGCCAAACTTCACCATCAACTCCAACTCACGCGCCTGCGTCCCATGCGGGAACGGCCCAACATCCGATCCCACCGCAAACGGCACACCAGCAGCCATCTGCTTCTTGAATTGCTCGGCATGGTAGGCGAGCTCGCGACGATCTTCTGACCCATCCCCGCGCTGCGGATGGTCGGCAAAATACTCGACGACAGCAAAGGTTGGTACAGCATAAATCTGCTTCTCGCGCATGGTCTTCATCGTTGCGGGCGAGAGGTTATACGCATGGTCGATGCTCGCCACGCCAGCTTCCGCCGCATATGAAGCTCCCGGCTCTCCGGTGCAGTGCACGCCCACAAATGACCCGGTGCGATCAGCTTCAGCAACCGCTGCGGCAAGCTGCGCTTCGGCGTACTGGTAAGGCGTCGTGAAGGTATCGCCTTCGAGACGGTCTCGCCCCGTCTCATAGATCTTTGTGAAGTCAGCCCCCTGTTTGCGCTGTTCGCGCATGACTGCAATGATCTGGTCGGCGGAATTAGCGTAGTCCGCGTTCGAGAGCACCTGTTGCGCAGGATTGAATCCGATAGCGTCCTCATGGCCGCCGAGGATGTCGATTGCATTGCACGAAACGCGCATGCGCGGGCCGGGAATCAGGCCTCTGTTGATCGCGTCGCGCACGGCAACGTCGGCGCACCCCGCACCCTCTGTCCCCATGTCCCGCTCAGCGGTGAAGCCGGCCATCACATCGGCCTTCGCCGCCGCCGCGGCCTGCAGGGTGCGCTGCGGTACCGACTCCACGACCGTCTGCAGGCCTTCATTGCCAGGGTGCAGAAAGAGATGAGTATGTGCGTCGATGAGGCCAGGCATCAGCGTTGTATCGCCGAGATCGATCACCACCGCGCCGACCGGCCGCGTGACGCGTGTGCCCGCCTCGCGAATCCGCTCGCCTTCGACCAGCACCTCGCCCGGTGAAAGCACCTTGCCAGCGGCAACGTCGAGGATGCGCGCTGCGTGCAAAACCGTGACGCGAGTTTCGGGCTGCTGTGCCGCCGTGGCGACCGCGCACCCCGCTAGCGCGACGGCCAGAAATGAAAGTCTCATAGTGCAAGAAGAATACTGCAAACTGCACCGAAGGTCAGGCGCCGCGCTGCTGCTTACTTCGGCGCCCACTGCTCGTCCGCCGATGGCCCATACAGTGCAGGCAAGGGAATATCGTTCAACCGCAGATAGACACCCAACTGCGCCGTGTGATGGATGAGGTGATTGAAGCACATCAGCCGGTAAGTCTTGGAGCGTGAGACATTCGAGATCATGTGTTCGCCAAAGGAGAACGGCCAGAGCTTGGCCAGGTCTTCATCGCTGGAAGCCGCCAACGCGGCGCGACACTTGGCGGCAGACTCATCCAACCGCTCCAGGCAAAGCTCGCGCGACTCGAAGACCAGCGGCGCATGCGGGCGATTGGAATTCGTCATGTCCATGCCATCGTCTTCGAAAATGTAATAGCCAAATAGCGGCATGGTTGCGCAGTGCATGGCCAGCTTGCCCAGCTTCATCGACTTATCATGCGGCACCCAGTCCGGCCTGTCGTTGGGCACGCGCTCCAGCGTGCGGCGGGTATTGGAGATCTCAACATCAAAGTCTTCGAGCAATAATTCAGCGGTGGTCATCTCTGAGCTCCTTTGAATCGTGCGTTAAATTCCCGTGATACTGAATCCGCAATCCACAAACGTCACGCCACCCGTCATGCCGCTGGCGAGGTCGCTGGCCAGGAACAGCGCCACCTTGCCAACTTCCTGCTGCTCGATATTCCGATGCAGCGGCGCGCGCGCGGTTACGGCATCCAGAATCGTCGCAAAGTCGCTGACGCCGCGGGCGGCAAGTGTCTTGATGGGTCCAGCCGAGATCGCATTCACGCGAATTCCCTTAGACCCGAGCGACGCCGCAAGGTAGCGCACCGTCGCCTCAAGCGCTGCTTTCGCAACGCCCATCACGTTGTAGTTCGGGAACACCTTGGTGCTGCCGTAATAGGTCAAGGTGATGATCGACCCACCTTCGGTCATCAACGGAGCCGCCGCGCGCGCGATCGCGATCAGCGAATAAACGCTTACGTCATGCGCAATGCGAAACTCTTCACGCTTGGTCAGCAGAAAATCATTCTTCAGCGCGTCCTGCGGCGCGAAGGCCACCGAATGCACCACCGTGTGGATGACCGGAAACGCCTCGGCGATCTGCGCGAAGGCAGCATCAATCTCCGCGTCCACCGAAACGTCGCACTGAATCGCGCGCGCCGTTCCCGTCTGTCCAAGCGACTCAATCAGCTCCTCCGACTCCGCCCGCAGCCGCTCGCTCTGGTAGCACAGCACCAGGGTCGCCCCTGCGCCAGAGAGCTTTTCCGCGATGGCATACGCGATGCTGCGCTTGTTGGCGAGGCCGAACACTACGGCTACTTTGCCCTTCATATCGATCATCCGAAAACTCCTGCGTACCTGGTAAATCTAATCAACCGACGCTAAGAATAGCAGTTTGGGTGGAACTCTGGCTGTGCGGCGCCCTCTCAGCCGTGAACCAGCCAGTCGAATTGTTCCTCCGTTAGCGGCACGACCGATAAGCGAAACTGCCGGAACAGTATCGAGCCCAGAAACACGCCCGCATGGCGAATCTCCGTCAAGGGTTTCTCGCGCTTCAGACGCTTGCCCGCCTTCAGCCGCACGATCGGTGTCTTCGGGTCATTGGGATCGTTCGTCACCGATACCACCTTCGCCGTCCCCACCGCGGCCTTGCCAACGTTGGAGTGGTAGATGACGCACTGCTCCCCGGGTTTCATGTTGCGCAGCGTGATCAGCGCCTGCGGGTTCTTGATTCCATCCCACCGCGTCTCGCCGTCGCGCAGCAGGTCGTCAAAGGAGTACTTGTCGGGTTCAGATTTCAGAAGATAGTGCATCGTCCAACCAGTCTATCCGCCCAGGTCAAGATGATGCACGTGCCCAATCGGCTGGTGCAGAAACAAGCTGCCAAGCCGTTGAAATTTCTCCACCGAATCCGTGGCATAGCACTCGAAACTGTGGGAGTCTTCCGCCGCGTGCGTCCCGATAACCACGTCCAGCGCCGCTTCCGCAGCCTCCGCCGTTGCCTCGGCCGAATCAATCACCGCCGCATCCGAACCCAGCTCCCGCAGCGTCGTTTCGATGGCTCCTGCAATCAGCGGATAATGCGTGCAGCCCAGCAGTACGGCCTCTGGCCTGCACTTCGCCAAAGCCTCCGACAAGTAAATCCGCAGCACGTCGCGCGTGACCTGGTGGTCAATCCAGCCCTCCTCCACCAACGGCACCAGCAGCGGGCAGGCCACCTCGATGGCCTTCAGACCAACCGCCTCGCAAGCCGCGTGGTACGCATGCGACTGCACGGTCGCCGCGGTCGCCAGCACCAGCACCTCCCCTCCCGTCTTCCCTACGGCACGCTTCGCTGCATGGGCTCCCGGCTCGATCACACCCAGCACCGGCACGCTCACCGCTCGGCGAATATCCTCCAGCGCCAGCGCGGTCGCGGTATTGCACGCGATCACCAGATATTCGCAGCCGCGCTGCTCCAGAAAGCGCGCACTCTCCACCGCATAGCGCGCAATGGTCGCCTGCGACTTCGCGCCGTAGGGCAGCCGCGCCGTGTCGCCCAGGTACAGGTAATTCGCCGAAGGGATCTTCGAAAGCAGCGCACGCAATACCGTCAGGCCACCAAAACCGGAGTCGAAGACGCCCACCACCGGACCATCCTTCGCGGTCCTCTGCGCTACCTCTTGCTTACCACCAGCAAAGTTCATTCAGTTCGATTGTCCCCCGTTTGCAGGATCTGCGCTGGAGGTCGTATCGGCGGCAGGGTAGGTCCGCAACAGGTCCGCATGCCCTGCCAGCGTCTCGCGTGCCTGCCCATCCACCAGGAATCGCACCTGCTCAATCTGTGGAATATTAGCGTGCAGCGTTCCCAGGATCGAGCGCAGCGTTAACGATTCCACCTCCACGCCGGACGGATGCTGATTCACAAACGTGCTGTGCAAATCGATCACGGCGAGTTCTCCGCCCGGCTGCTTCGCCTGCACCGGATCCGGATCGCTCTGGGCCACCGGGAGGGTCGCCCGGAACCCGCCATCCTTCGTCGCCGTCGACGTGGCATCGGTCGTATAGCCCACCAGTGGCAGCGGCACCAGGAACACCTCCGCGACCGCTGAGCCCGGCGGCAAGGCATGCGCCGAGCCTGGCAGCGCATACTCCGCAATCAGGTGATCGATCAGCGCGCGCGCCCGCGCATTAGGGTCTTGGGGCAGGGCGATTTGCCGCGAGGCCGGCGCGATCGATCCGTCCGTATCGTTCGCAAGATCCAGCGTCACGGTCTCGGCCATCGCCGTTGGCGCGTCGAGCGGCGTCTGATCTTCGTCGGCCAGTGCCGCAATCCGCTCGCGCCCGCGCTGGCGCTCCACGGCCAGCAGCACGCCCATGCCGATAATGCACACGACCAGGCACCAGAACACGATGCGTTGATGGCGCTGGATCATGGCTGTGCTCCCGCAGCGTCGCTCGTCGTAGCTTGTCCGGCGGTTGCGCGGGCCGGCGGGGCGAGCCGCAACGGCGGCTGCACCTGGTTTTGCCAGGCAAGTAGCTCCCCGGCAATCGTCAGCGCCACCCGCTGCTGATAGTCCGTGTCGTTGATGCTTTCGGCATCGTCTCCCGACGGCGCAAGCTCCACCACCAGTGCCGGGCAGTTCAGCGAATCGATGGGCCGCACCGACGCTCTGCTCGCCACCAGCGCCAGTCCGGAACGCGAAAACGCGCTGGTCATCTGATTCTCCAGCAGTTTGCTTTGCGGTACCCACGCCGCCTGCGCGGCCAGCCATGGCACCACGAATGGCTGTCCCTTGCTTGCCTCCAGCTCGGACCGGTAGAGATGGACCCCGTTCCCGCTTCGCGTTGCGTGGAGTACCAGGCACGCCGCCGCTTGCGCGTGGTTCGCAATCCCTGCGCGATCGTCCAGAGTGAGCGCCGAGCCCGCCGCATTTGGAACCGCCGGCGCGTCCTCATCACGCGTCATCACCACGCTGAAGCCGCGGGCCGTCAGCAGCGATCGCAACCGGAATGCCAGCGCTAGCGTCACGTTCTTTTCTACAGTGGTGTCGCTGATCTGCGACCCGCTGTCCACGCCTCCATGCGCCGGATCCAGCACGATCACGGTGCGGTTGATCGGGACGGTACTCGGAGCGGACGGGGAACTCGGCGCAGCATGCCGCACTGGCGCCACAGCCGGCTTGGTAGGCGCCGCTACAGGTTTCGTAGGCGTCGTGGCAGGCCGCTTCGGAGCGGCGGCAGGTTTTGATGTCTCCTGTGCCGGAAGCCCCGTGGCCCCCCGTGGAGCCTGCGCGTGCCCCGTCACCGTCGTTAGGACGAGCAGCGCCTACTGTCGCAATCTGTCGCAAAACATTCAAGAGAGGTCTTTGGCCTTCGGAAAACTACGTGCGCTGTTTACTTATTGCGTCGCGTCGATTGTATCGGTCGCGCCGTCCTGTTGCGAATCTCATCTGTATCTGGTCCGCAGCTTGCTGGTTATCCCTGGCTGCTTTGCGAGTTAGATGCCACCCGCGCCCTGGCCGTCCTGAGAGGCCATCCGCGCGGTAAACTTGTCTGCATGCGGGTCTTTGGCATCGACTGCGGGACGGAGTTCACCGGCTACGGTGTCGTAGAGGTCGACGACTCCGCGCGCATCCCGAAGCTGCGCCCCCTCTGCGCCGGCGCCGTTCGCCTCAATAAGAAGGACCGTGCCCCCGTCCGCCTGCTCCAGGTTTACGTCGAACTCTCCGCACTGCTTCAGCTCTGGCAGCCGGAGATCGTCGCCATCGAAGAAGTCTTCTTCTCCGCCAACGCCAAGAGCGCGCTCAAGCTCGGCCAGGTCCGCGGCGTCGCCATGCTGGCCGCCGCTAACTGTGGTCTGCTCGTTGCCGAATATGCTCCGCTAACCATCAAGAGCTCGGTCGTCGGCTACGGCCTCGCCGCCAAGGAGCAGGTGCAGTTCATGGTCGCCCGCCTGCTCGATCTCGACGAGGCGCCCAAGCCTGCCGACGCCGCCGACGCCCTCGCCATCGCCATCTGCCACATCCACCACGCCCAAACCGCGGAGCATATGCGCCGTTAGCACCGCACTCCTTCGCGAACTTTGCGCACTTCTTTGCGAACTTTGCGTCAAGGCCGTTGTCCTTCAGCCGTCCCAGCGCCCGATACAGCGCCGCGATCGCCTCCAGCGACACCGCCTCCGACCGCGCCTGCGAAGCGGAATCGCCTCCGGCCACGCGGCCGTAAGCTCCGCAGCAGAATATCCCGCCGCGCGGAGATTATTCCCGAGCGTCTTCCGCTTCTGCGCAAAGCTCGCCCGCAGAAACCGATTGAAACCCTCGAACCCAACCCCAAATTCGGCAAAGCGTGGCGCAAATTCCAGCCGCAATACAGTGGAGTACACATCCGGCGGCGGCGAAAACGCGCTCGGCGGCAGCGTAAACAGGTTCGTCACTCCCGCATGCATCTGCGTGATCGCCGACAGCGCCCCGTACTCGCTCGACCCCGGCTCCGCCGCAATCCTCTCTGCTACCTCGCGCTGCATCATCACCACCGCACGCGTCACCACGCCGTCACGCGCCGCGCCAAACAGGTGCAACAAAATATCCGACGTGATGTAGTACGGCAGATTTCCCACCACGTCCAGCGAAGCCGCATCTCCCAGCATCGGCTTCAGATCGGTCCTCAAAATGTCCGCGTGGTGAACCGTCACATGAGCTTCATTGCGAAACCGGAAGGCCAACTCCCGCGCCAACGCTGGATCAAACTCGATGCAGTGCAGCCGCCGGCAACGCGCAGCCAGCAACTCCGTGATCGCCCCATGTCCCGGACCGATCTCCACCACGGTCCGCTCGTGCACATCGCCAAGCGCCTCGGCTATGTGCAAACACGCGTTCTCGTCCACCAGGAAGTTTTGCCCCAGCTTCGGTTTTTTATTGCTGGACATAATCAGAAGCCTTATCGCCCGGAGCCTTGCTGCGTTGAAAAAGATAATGCACCGGCACGCCACACAAAATCACCAGCGCTCCCGCAGTCGACTCGCGCGGCTGGTTCATGAAGCTGAAAACCAGCAGCACCAGCGCTGCCAGGATAAACAGTGCCGGAATTACAGGATACCCGGTCACCCGGTAAGGCCGGTTCGCGTTCGGCTCGCGCACCCGAAACACAAACACCGTCGCCGTCGTAAGCGCGTAGAAGAACCACTCCGAGAAGATCGCGAGCGAGAATAGCGCCTGGAATTTTCCAATCGCAAGCAGCAGCAGAGAACTCAGAACCCCCTGCAACAGCAGGCTCACCCACGGCGTCTTGAAGCGCGGATGAATCTGCCCCAACACCGACGGAAACAGCCGGTCGCGAGCCGCCGCGAACGGCACGCGCGCGCCCGAAAGCGAGCTGCCCACAAACGTCGCGCAGATGCTCACCGCCATGCCCACCGCCACCAGTCCAGCCCCAAGATTTCCCGCCACAAGCTGCAACGCATCGGTCGCCGGACGGTCCGTCGCTGCAATCGCAGCCGAAGGCAGCACATACTGAATCGCCGCGTTGGTCAGCATGTATAGCGCACCGACGATCGTTACGCCGCCAATCAGCGCCACCGGCAACGACCGTTGCGGCTTCTGTACCTCACCCGCCATCTGCGACACATCCGACCAGCCGTCATAAGCCCAAAGCGCCGCAATGAGCGCGATCATGAACCCCGCAAACCCACCTCGCGCGCCGCGAAATTCCGAGCTGAAATTGTGCCAATCGCCATACTTCACACTCGCAAAACACAGCCCCGCGATGATCACGATCATCAACACCTTTAGCCAGGTCAGCAGCGTCTGCACCTGTGCCGAGTCGCGCGTGCTCACAATGTTCAACCCCGTAATCAGCCACGTCGCGGCGATCGCCATCACCTGGCCCCACATCAAATGCCCCACCGCTGCGCGATCTAGAAACGCAAACACTGGAAACGTTCCCAGCACCCGCATCAACCCCGCCGCAATCGTCGCAATCGACGCCGGCTTCGCAATCATCGTCCACGTCCACGTATACAGAAACGCCGTCAGCGGCCCATAGGCATCATGCAGAAACGCATATTCGCCGCCCACCCGCGGCCGCATCGCCGCAACTTCCGCATAACTCATCGCACCAAACAGCGACAGCAATCCGCCGGTAATCCACACCGCGTAGACCATCCGGGAGCTGCCCACCGCAGCCATCATCTCCCGCGGAACCAGAAAAATTCCCGACCCGATAATGATGCCCACGACAATCGCCAGCGCGTTCGTCGCGGTCAATACCCGCGGCAATTCCTCGTGTGATCGTCCCTGTGCAACCTCGGAGGCCATTGCAGGGAGACTACCAGAGCCTCACCGCTTTCGCCCCGCAACCTAGAAGTAAAACCGCTCATCCGCCCAATCAAATCGCCACGACGGCAGCCTTCCGCGCAGCAGATAAATGTTCTTATGCTCAAACGGCATCGCATACGGGGTGTCCATCTTTCCGACGATTTCGACCGACTCGTACTTCTGCCCCACCTCGTCCGGAGTATCCCCGATCACCGCAATCACCACATTGTTATCGCAACCATGCATCCCCCACAACCAGTAATTATTCTGTCCACTCAAGGCCGGCGGCAGATGCAGGCCTTCCCGCTGTCCCAGGAAATCAATCGCCCCCGCCTCGCCGTAATTACTCGCGAAGATGCAAACATGCTGCTGCTGCTCCGGCGACAACGATCGATAGGTTCTCGCCACAATATCCACCTCCTGCTGCCATCCAAAGCGGTCCGCGTAAAACTGCGGCAGAGGACCCGTCGCGGCTGTCTCCATCTTGTCGCCATGCAGATGCAGCGCCGTCGTATACCGTACCCACGCCTCCGGCCTTAGCACCGGCGAAGCCATTGGCAGAATCACCAGGCTAGTAATCAACAAGACCGACTCGAACACCGGGAACGCAACGATCCTGTTCTCTCGCACCGTGCGCGACCCCGCAAATCGCCGCTCCCACGCGATGCCGCCAGCTGCAAACATCGCGGGATAAATCCCCGCAAGGTAATAATCCTTCGCATGCATCGCGAACATCAGCGCATAGAACAGGACATAGGTCAGCCCCAGCCAGCGCCCATCGCGTATCGACTTTGCGCGCAGCAGCGACACCACTCCCGCAATCCAGATCAGCGCACTCACAGGCTGCATCGTCGCAAACTGCGCCAGGAAAAACTGCACCGGTCCCAGCACAACATTCTTGTGACGAACCTGGCCATTGTGCAGAAACTCCAGCGTCGGCCAATGATTGTGAATCTGCCAAAACACATGCGGCGAGACAATCACAACCATCATCGCAACACCCACCCACGCCCAGCGTGAGAACAGCACCCACCGCTGCTTCGTGAGCAGAAGTCCGATCCCCAAAGTCACCAGGAAGAATGTCATCGACGGCTTGTTGAGCAGTCCCACTCCAGCCGCTACCCCGAATATCACCCACCACGTGCGTTGCGAATTTCCGCGCAGCATCAGGATCACCGTCAGCACGCACGTCATCCAGAACACGGGCTCGCAGGAGTTCATCGAAAGAAAGCCGTCAGTCCCGATGTACTGCGGGCAGACGATCACGCCAAACATCGCCAGCGCCTGGGCAGGACGCCTACCCCCGAGCGCCCACGCAATTATGCCCGTGAGAAACACCATCACCGCGCCAGCAGCCGCCGAAAGGACCCGAATCCCAAACACCGAATCCCCAAACAGCAACTCGCCCAGCCGCGCCTGCACCGCGACAATCGGCCCATGGTCCACATAGCCCCAAGCCAAATGCCGCCCACACGCAATGTAATAAAACTCGTCGCGAAAGTAGCTGTACCCGAGATGCAGCGTCCACAGCGTCAGCGCAAACTGCAGCAGCAGTTTCGCCGCAGCAAAGATCGCCGCAAGCCGCAGCGCATCGCGCAGCGTCAGGTCAGCGGGTCGAACGATGGTGGTGCCCGTCGTCGCAGTGGTCATGTTCGTTGCAACAGATTACGCGCCCGGAAAGAGAAAAGTTCCGCTAAGTGCACGCTGCCGCAGGATAATTATCGTCCCGCAGATTGCCTCTGCCGCCACGGAAACAGCACCTTGTAACTCGGTACCGCGGTCGCATTCGCCTTCGACGCCGCGAGCAATTTACGCCCCACCAGCCAGCGCACCGACGCCTGCACCGAACTCCTCGAAAGCCCAGTATTTTCGGCCAACTCCTGGTAGCTGATGGAGACCGCTTCCTTGCGCCGAGCCTGCTCACCGGCTAGCCACAGATACACCAGGTACGCAGCCGGACGACGGTCGTGGCCGGTCAGATCGCGCAGCAGCGTGTCCAGGATGTAGTCGTCTATCTGTGCCATGCTATATCAATCATTAGTATAGCGATAACTGGCCCATTGCGCCCGCCGAGCGAACTCCCTATGCTCGCGTCATGGAGGATTGCCCCATGATTCGAGGCATTAAATTCGTCAGCGTTCCTGTCGCAGATCAGGACCGGGCATTGCAGTTCTTCACCGAAAAGCTTGGCTTCAAAGTGGCTACTGATCAACCGTTCAATCGCAAGCAGCGCTGGATCGAGCTGCTCATCCCGGGCGCAGAGACGGGCCTCGTGCTCTTCACTCCTGAAGGCCACGAGAACCGCATCGGCGGATTCCAGCCACTCTCCTTCATCAGCGACGACGCCTTCGCCACCGCGAAAACGCTGAAGGAGCGTGGCGTCGAATTCGTCTCCGAACCGAAAAAGGAGTCCTGGGGAACCTCGGCCATCTTCAAAGACCCCGACGGCAACCAGTATGTTCTCAGCAGCCGATAACTCCGCGCACGCCTAACGCAGGATCGGAAACTCCGCGGGCTCAGGCTCCGGATCTTGTTCGTCAAAGAACTTGCGAATCTTCTCCGCGGTCGCCTTGTTCACCACCGCCGTCAACGCATCTGGATTCTTCTCTGCGGTCTTCTTCAACGCGCGCACGCTGCCAAAGTGTTCCAGCAGCCGCTGCCGCGTGATCGTGCCCACTCCCGGAATCTCATCCAGTTCGCTCGTGCGATCGCGCATCTGCCGCCGCTTGCGGTGGTACGTCACCGCAAACCGGTGACTCTCATCGCGAATCTTCTGGATCACATGCAGCACCGGCGATCGGCGGTCGAGCACCACCGGCTCATCCTCCTGCCCATGCACGTAGATGATCTCTTCGCGCTTCGCAATCGAAGCCAGCGGCTGCGTCATCAGCCCAATCTCCTCCAGCGCCGCCGCCGCCGCATGCAGCTGCCCAATGCCGCCGTCGATCAGCACCAGCGACGGCATCGGCTTCTTGTCCTCCTGCAGCCGCAGATACCGCCGGTGAATGATCTCGCGCATCGACGCAAAGTCGTCCACGCCCGTCACTGTCTTCACCTGGAACTTGCGATAGTCCGACTTCTTCATCGCGCCCTTTTCCCACACCACCATCGACGCAACCGTGTCAGCGCCCTGGATATGCGAGATGTCGAAGCACTCAATCCGCTCCGGCGGCTCGGCCAGCATCAACACATCCTGTAGCGCCTCCTGCATCTTCTGGATGCTCGGCTTCAGCACGCGGAACCGCTGGTCGTAAGACTGCTTTGCGTTCTGGCAAACCAGGTCGACCAACGACCGCTTGTCGCCACGCTGCGGCGCCGCAATCTCAATCTTGTGCCCGATCTTCTCGCGCAGCGCGTCCGCCAGCAAAGCGCGATCAGGGAAATCTACAGGCACATAAATATGTTTTGGCACGTACGACTGGTCGAGATACAGCTGCTTCAGCAGAGCAGAGAAGAACGTCGCCGCTGAGAACACGGGCGGCTGCGCCTCATCCAACGGCTCAAGCACCGAAATCTGTTCCGACTCCGCGCTGCCTTCATTGATCTGCGGCGCCACCACGCGCGGATCCGGCTCGAGCGAAGCCTCCACCTCGACCTCTTCCGCAGGCGATAACTCCGGCGCGGAAAACTCCATCGCCGTAAAGTCCGGCAACTCTTCCCAGAACATCTCGCGCCGATCCACAATCTTCCCGCCGCGCATATGAAACAGATTCACCGCCAGCATGTCGTTCTCATAGTGGAAGCCAAACACATCGGCGTCCTCATCATCGGTGCCGGCAATCCGCTGCCGATCCTGCGCCTGGCTGATGGTAATCAGCTGGTCGCGCAACTTCGCCGCGAGCTCGAACTGCATGTTCTCCGCGGCCCGCTCCATGCGCTCAGTCAGCCGAGCCTCCAACTCACTCGGCTTGCCCTCAAGAAATAACTGCACATCACGAATCGCCTGCGCGTAGTCCTCAGTCGAAACGAATCCCTCGACGCACGGCCCCAGGCAGCGCTTGATGTAGTACTGCAAACAAGCCCGCGGATGATAGCGATTCAAGTCCACCTTGCAGCTCGGAATCAGAAAACTGCGATGGATCACATCCACCAGCCGATACGCCAGGTTCCCCGGAAAATAAGGCCCGAAATAAGCGCTGCCATCCTTGCGCAGCCGCCGCGTCACAAATACCTTCGGATGCTTGTCGCCCAACGTCAGCTTGATGTACGGATACGTCTTGTCGTCGCGCAGCAGAATGTTGAACCGCGGCTTGCGCTGCTTGATCAGATTGTTTTCCAGCGCCAGCGCCTCGCGCTCGTTGGCCACCGTAATGTATTCCAGGTCCACGGCCTCGCGCATCAGCGAGCCCGTCTTCGCATTCGCCGCCTGGTTCGCCGCCAGAAAGTACGACCGCACCCGCGCGCGCAGATTCTTCGCCTTCCCGACGTAGATCACCTCACCCTCTGCATTCTTGTAGAGGTAGCAACCCGCGCCGGTAGGCAGTGTCCGGATTTTTTCCGAGAGATCCATCCGCATCTTCCAGTTTAGAGCGTCCGCGGCTCATGCGCTGTTGAACGCTTCACCCCCGGCGCCCCGACTCGGGTAAGCTTGATTCCATGGACTCCATCCAAAAAGTCGAGGGGGAAGAGGCCCAGGCGCCCGCCGCCGAATCCCTGCAGCGCGCCGCCGCCATCATGGCCCGCCTGCGTGCCCCCGGCGGCTGCCCCTGGGACCGCGAGCAGACCTTCGACACCATCAAGCGCCACACTCTCGAAGAGACCTACGAGGTCTTCGACGCCATCGAGCGCCGCGCCTGGCCCGATCTCAAGGACGAGCTCGGCGACCTCCTCCTGCAAGTTCTCTTCTACGCTCAAATGGCCGCAGAGGCTGGCTACTTCGACCTCCGCGACGTCGGCGAAAACCTCAGCACCAAGCTCATCCGGCGCCATCCCCACGTTTTCGGCGATGCCGTCGCCACGAACGCCGACGCAGTCCTGCGCAACTGGGAGCAGATCAAAGTCGAAGAGAAGAAATCCAAGCCCATATCCACGTCGCTACTAGACGACATCCCGCGCTCCATGCCCGCGACGCTCGAAGCCTCAAAGCTAGGCTCCCGCGCGGCGAAGGTAGGTTTCGACTGGCCCAACGCCGAAGGCCTTTTCGACAAGCTAGCCGAAGAAACCGCCGAGCTCCACGCCGAGATCGCCCGCGCCGACACCGACAAAATCGAGGCCGAATTCGGCGACCTGCTCTTCACCACCATGAACCTCGCGCGCCATCTCAACGTCGACGCCGAGTCCGCCCTGCGCCGCAGCAACGCCAAGTTCCGCGCCCGGTTCGCCTCCATGGAGCGCGCCAGCGGCGGCGCCGATCAACTCAAGTCCATGTCCCCGGACGACCTCGAACGCCTCTGGTCGCAAGCCAAATCCGAAGCATCGCCAGCGGAGTCGACCGATTGAACCAAGCCCCTCAACCCGCGCCCATCCGCATCGAAACTTTCACCTCGCTCGAACAGTTCGACCAGTGTGTCCGGCTCGAAGAGGCTGTGTGGGGCTACGATCCCGCCGACATGATCCCGCGCCGCATGTTCCTCCTCGCCTCGCGCATCGGCGGCCAGGTCATGGGCGCCTTCCTCGACGACAATCCCTCTGCCGTCGGCTTCGCCATGGCGCTGCCCGCCTTCCGCAACGGCCACGCCTACCTCCACTCGCACATGGTCGGCGTCATCCCCGAAGTTCGCAATCAAGGCATCGCCCGCGCCCTCAAGCTAGCCCAGCGTGACGACGCGCTTGCCCGCGGCTTCGATCTCATGGAGTGGACCTTCGACCCCACCGAGATCAAGAACGCCTACATCAACATCGCCAAGCTCGGCGCCGTCGTTCGCCGCTACAAGCCCAACTTCTACGGCCCGACCAGCTCTCCATTGCAGGGTGGCCTGCCCACCGATCGCGTCTACGCCGAGTGGTGGCTGCGCTCCAAACGCGTCGACCGGGCCCTCCTCGCCGAGCCCCAGCCCTTCGACATCGCCGCGCGTGTCGACGTCCCCTCCGAGATCTACGCCTGGAAGGCCTCGCCCCCAGACAGCACCGCCCGTACAGCCGCTCGCGACCTCCAGGCCCGCAACGCCCACGCCCTCGAATCAGCCTTTGCCAACGGCCTCGCCGTCCTTGGCTATCAGCGCAACGACCGCGGCGACGGCCAATTTCAGCTAGGCCGCTGGAACGAGAACTATAGCTACTAGCGCAAACACTACTCACTACTCACTAACCACTACTCACTGCTCCACGGAGCCAACATGAAGATCGAAGCCATCCACCTTCGCGAAATCCAGATGCCGCTCGCCCACCCCTTCGAGACCAGCTTCGGCGTCACCACCGGCCGCCGCATCCTGCTCGTCGAGATCGAAGCCAACGGCCTCACCGCCTGGGGCGAATGCGTCGCCGGCGAGCACCCCTACTTCTCCGACGAGCAAGTCGACACCGCCTGGCTCATCACCGAACACGAGCTAGCGCCGCGCCTCCTCAACGCCGACATCGCCTCCGGTCGCGACTGCCCCGCGCTCTTTGAGCAGGTCCGCGGCCACCGCATGGCCAAGGCCGCGCTCGAAAACGCAGTCTGGGATCTCGACGCGCAGCAGCAGGGAATCCCCCTCGCCAAACTCCTCGGCGGTACCCGCGACATCATCCCCTGCGGCGTCTCCATCGGCATCCAGCCCAACCCCGAGAAACTCATGGAGGACATCGCCAATGAGGTTGCCGCCGGCTACCAGCGCATCAAGCTCAAGTGCAAGCCCGGCTGGGATTCTAAAATCTTCGCGATGGTCCGCGACCGCTGGCCGAACATCTTGCTCAGCTGCGACGCCAACTCCGCCTACCGCCTCGACGACGCCGACCACATCGCCACTTGGGATCAGTTCAATCTCCTCATGATCGAGCAGCCGCTCTGGTACGACGACTTCTACTTCCACGCCCAACTGCAGCGCCGCCTCAACACCTGCATCTGTCTCGACGAGTGCATTCGCAACCGTCGCGACGCCCGCGCGGCCCTCGAACTCGGCAGCGGCAAGATCATCAACATCAAGGTAGGCCGCGTCGGCGGCTTTTCGGAAGCCCTCGCCATCCACGACATCGCCCAGGAGTTCGGCATCCCCGTCTGGTGCGGTGGCATGCTCGAGACAGGCATCGGCCGCGTCCACAACATCGCCCTCTCCTCGCTGCCCAACTTCTCGCTGCCTGGAGACGTCTCCGCGTCCAAACGCTATTGGTCCCAGGACATCATCGAACCCGAAGTTACCGTCAGCCCCACCGGCACCATCACCGTCCCCACCACCCCCGGCAACGGATTCGCCGTCCGCCCCGATCGGATCGGGCGCATCACCGTCCGCAGCCGCACCCTGCACCGCGGCCAGCCTATCGCAAGCTGATTACTTCGTAGCCACCGGCATTGCCAGGAGCGTCCGTATGCCGTCCTGGTACGACAGCAGCGACGGCATCGGCCGGAAGTCCCAGGACGTAATCACCGTGTTCTCCGGATAGTTCTTCACCATCAGCACCCTGGCCGTCACATGCTCATCCAGGTGCGAGTATACCCAGTGGTCCTCGCCCACGTTTGTCTGATCGAGCGAAAGCGTTCCACCCGGATAGATCTTCGCCAGAATTCCAAAGCCCATGTTCACAGGCCGCAGCACGCGCGCCTCGATGCGCGTCAGCGTACGAGTCCGCGGATCAATCCACACCCGGCCCTCTAATCCCGTCAAGCATTCAGCAAACATTGTAGGCGGATGAAAATTTGGATTTGGATGGAAGTCTAGCACCACCTCGCCCTGCGAGCCCTTGAGCTGCGGTTGGCCTAACGCATAGCTGTAAAGCATCGCCTCCGGCATCAGGCCCACCACCTTGATGACCGAGTCCCGCGTCTCCAAATCTTTGCGGTGATGACGGTAGAAATCATCCGGCGACGAAATGAGATCATTCAAACGCTCACGTTCGTCCGCGTCCTCCGCCGCAGTAATTGGTTGGCCGTCCCGCTCCACCAGCCGCCCCACGTTCCCGTCGCGACTCGCGATAATTTCGCGCGTCATATCGCCCTTCGACCCCACCCTGCGTTGTCGATAGCGCAGCGGCACCTTGTCCGACGACTCAATCACCTTGATCTCATTGCGGATTACATCCTGGGCCCACGATTGCGGCGTGCCCGCCGGTAGCTCCGTGGCGGACATCATTGTCGGTATCTGCTCCTGCGCAGGAGTCTGCGCGCTCGCCGCCCCCACGCTGGCCAGCAGGCAAACACCGGTCGCCCACGCGACGCGGATCCTCAAACTAACGATTGGTCGAGCCATCAAAAGCGGTGCCCCAAGCCAAGATTTTGCCTCACTCTGGCGTTAGACGCAAGATTCGCCTCCCTTGTCAATTGTGTGGTCTCGCCCTGCTTGGTTTATAGTCGGGCTTATTACCCGGGATGCGTTGCAACCACGCTCCCTCGGCCGCGGAGAGGCCTTTATCAAATGATTCCAACTGAAGGTGCAACTGTAATTGGCCACGAAACCAAATTTCGCGGCGAGATTTCGGGCTCGACTGATCTCGTCATCGATGGCGAAGTCGACGGCACGATCCGGCTTACCGGCGCCAAGCTCACCGTGCGCCCGGAAGGCCGCGTCAAGGCCACCATCTCGGCTCAGGATGTCGTGATCGCCGGCCAGCTGGAAGGTGAAATTCGCGCCACCGGCCGCGTCGAACTGCGCGACGGCGCCGTCGTTCTGGGTGATGTTTGCGCCAAGAGCCTGTCCATCGAAGATGGAGCCACCTTGCGCGGCGGCGTCGATCCCACCCGCGCTGCCGAACCCTTCCCCGGCAACCCTGCACACGGTGGGAACGCCTGAGGCTTCCCGGCGCCGGAGACCATAGCGATGTTTGACTTCCTCAAGAAAGGCCACGGTTCTTCCGCTCACCCCTCCGCGCGGCCATCTCGTCACTCGCGCGGTTGGGTCGAGGTGCGCAACTACCTCGACAAGACTGCTTCGCTCCGCGTCCTCGACTTCGGCACCACCTCACCCTCGAACATCAACTACCTCACCTCCCGCGGCCATAGTGTCTACATGGCCAACATCGTCCAGGATGCAACCCGACCCGAGTGGATCAAGCCCCCCTCCGGCTCTCCCGATGCCGACCCCGTCTTCGACACCGAAGGCTTCATCGCTGCCAACCTCGACTTCTCCGGCCGCGACTTCGACGTCATCCTACTCTGGGATACAGCAAACTTCCTTCCACCCGAGTTCGTGCCCGCACTCTTCGACCGCCTGCGCAACGTCCTCCGTCCCGACGGCATGATCCTGGCCTTCTTCCACGGACGCCTCGAAGGCCCCGAGACTGCCTTTGCACGTTTTCAACTTACCGAGGCGGACGAGCTCAACGCTCTCGATAGTGGATCGTTTCCGGTGCGCAAGGTTTACAACACGCGCCAGGTAGAAAAATTCCTCGAAGGCTACACCAGCACGCGTTTCTTCCTCGGCAAGGATAATGTCCGCGAAGTCATCGCCGTGCGCTAACCCACCCTCCAGCAAACGTGAAAAAGGAGCTAGATTTCTAGCTCCTTTTTCTTTTTCTAAACTCGATCGAGCCAAGCCTACTTCTTTACGGTCGATTCTTTCTTAGGCGCCGCTTCCTTCTTAACCGCTTTGCGTCGTTCAGCCCACCGGCGCTTCATCGCTTCTGCAATCCGTTTGCGCCCCTCAGGACTCAAATTGCGCTTCCGCTTTGCAGGCCTTGCGATCTTCGCAATGGCTGCCTTCGCTGCGTTGGTGCTTCCCTTGGGGCGTCCGCGCCGCGGCTTCGCCATCACGGCACTCTCATCCAGCTCCACGAGCACCGCACGGGCCTGCTGAAGCGACGCAATCTTTGCATCAATCTCTGCAACTATCTTACGAACATCCATCGATATACTTCCTCTCCATAGCTGCAGATCTCGGAAATACTCTGGATGCGTCCGCAACAGAATGAATTCTATAGTTGCATTTGTTGCCCGGCAAATAAGTCGAACCTATGTTCCTTCGAGTTCTCGCTCAATATCTTCCAACCCTATGCGAAATAAAGATGAATTCCTCTCAGGACTATCTCCCGCGACAACCAGGTCTGCGTGCTCACGATGCTAGACTCGTAGCGATGCGATCGATTCCCCTGCGGCTCTGGGCTTTAGCCCTGTTGTCCGCAATCCTGCAGATCCTTCCGTTTTCCATCGCTGGCCCTGTGCCTCTCTGGCGCAGAATATTTTGCTGGTTCTGCCTCGTCCCGCTTCTGTCTGCGTTGCTGGCTCTAAATCACGAAGCCAAGTCTTTACGCGTGCGCCATGCAGCGCTTCTCGCTTATTTTTCCGGCGTCCTCTGGTATGCGGGAAATTGTTACTGGATCTACCGCACGATGCACCTCTATGGAAATATTCCATCCATTCCATCCTTAGGCATCCTGATTCTTTTTTCGCTCTACTTAGGCCTTTATCCCGCGCTCTTTGGAACCCTCGTCGCCGCGCTGCGCGCAAAATATTCTCGTAACCTCGTGTTGCTTGCGATTCCATTCCTATGGGTGGCAGTGGAGTTAGCGCGCGCGCGCATAACCGGCTTTCCCTGGGACCTACTCGGCTACACGCAAGTCAACAACCTCACCCTCACGCGACTTGCCCCCTGGACCGGCGTCATGGGAATCTCCTTCGTCATCGCCGCCGTCAACACACTCTGGCTCATCCGCCCTGCAAGCCCGCGCCTAAAGTATGTGCCCGCAAGCGCCGCATTGCTCCTTACAGCAATCGCAACCGTCGCAGTAGCGCGTCAACCCCGCACCTTTCTTGAGAGAACCGAGGCCGTTGCCACCCTACTCCAGGAAAATCTAGGTGTAGGCGCTGAGGCCATCGGCAATAAAGAAACCAAGCAGGACATGCTCACCGCCTTCTCGCAACTTAGTCTGCATCCAACCATCCCACTCGACCCCGCCCACCAGCCCTCCCAGATCATCATCTGGCCCGAAGCTCCCACCGACTTTATCGACACCGACCCACTCCTGCGACAATCCATCAGCGACCTTGCACGCCAGGCCAACGCCGCCGTCATCGTCAACGATGTCACGGTTGCTTCCTATGACGGCAGCCATCCCAAGCTCTATAACTCCGCCAGCTTCTTTCAACCCGACGGCACCTACGCCGGCCGTTACGACAAGATGCACCTCGTTCCCTTCGGCGAGTACACCCCCTACAAGCCACTCTTCTTCTTTGTAGGTGACCTGCTCGACGACTTACTTTTTATTCCGGGTAGCCACCGCTCCGTATTTTCGGTAGCTGACAAGAAATACGGAGTATTTATCTGCTATGAATCCATCTTTGGAGACGAGTTACGTCACTTTGCGCTCAACGGCGCGCAAGTCTTAGTTAATATCTCCGACGACGGCTGGTATGGCGACACCAGCGCTTCCTGGGAACACCTCGACATGGTACGCATGCGCGCCATCGAAAATCATCGCTGGATCCTCCGCGCCACCAACACCGGCATCACCGCCGCCATCGATCCCGAAGGCCGCATCACCGCCACTATCCCTCGCCACATCCGCACCTCCGTGCAAGTCCCCTTCGGCTACGAAACCGACCTCACCTTCTACAGTCGCCACGGCGACTGGTTCGCCTGGCTCTGCGCCCTCGCCACCGCGCTCCTTCTACTCCTCGGCCTCACCCGCAAAACACCAACAGCGCAATCCCAAGTAAACTAGATCCATGTTGAGTGATCTCGAATTTACCTACTCCCCGGTCCGTGAAAAAGTGCGCGAACTGCGGGAGTATCTTTGACTCCTCCCGCCTCAAGTCCGAATTAGCCGCGATCGAGCAACAAATCTCCGACCCATCCGTCTGGGCTGACTCCGCCAAATCGCAGCCCCTCATGCGCGAGCGCAAGCGCCTCGAAACCCTGCTCGCCGACGATGCCGAACTAGCGCGTCGCTCCGACGACATCGAAGCCTACTTCGAGCTCGCCCGCGAAGGCGAGAACACCGAGCCCGACATCGCCCGCGAGATCCCCGCGCTCGTCGAGTTCGCCGACGAGCTCGAATCCAAGACCATGCTCTCCGGCGAGACCGACCCTCTCAACGCCATCGTCACCGTGCACCCCGGCGCCGGCGGTACCGAGAGCCAGGACTGGGCCGAGATGCTCATGCGCATGTACATCCGCTGGGCCGAGCGCCAGCGCTTCAAAGTCGAAATCAACGAGATCCAGGACGGCGATGAGGCCGGCATCAAGTCCGCCACCTTCACCATCACCGGCGACTTCGCCTTCGGCCTCCTCAGCGGCGAAACAGGCGTCCATCGCCTCGTCCGCATCTCCCCGTTCGATTCCGCCAAGCGTCGCCACACCAGCTTCGCCAGCGTCTTCGTCTCGCCCGAAATCGACGACACCATCGTCATCGACATCAAGGTCGAAGACCTCCGCATCGATACCTACCGCTCCGGCGGCAAGGGCGGCCAGCACGTCAACACCACCGACTCTGCCGTGCGCATCACGCATCTTCCCACCGGCCTCGTCACCGGCTGCCAGAACGAACGCTCGCAGCACAAGAACAAGGACCGCGCCATGAAGATGATGCGCTCCAAGCTCTACGAGTACGAGCTCGATAAGAAGAAGGCCATCAGCCGAAAGCTCGAAGACTCCAAGCTCGACATCAAGTTCGGTTCCCAGATCCGCAGTTACGTCTTGCAGCCCTACCGCATGGCAAAGGATCTGCGCACCCGCGTCGAAGTCGGCGACGTCGACAAGGTTCTCGACGGCGCGCTCGAACCCTTCATCCGTGGCTATCTACGCATGCGCCGGGAAGGCGGCGTCCCCGCTCCCATCGCCGACGAAGACGACTAGCGACGAAGACTAACTCTCACCAGGGTGGCCTTCCAGCCACAGATGCAGCCGGCTCGCGCGCAGATCCATCCGTAGCGCCGTGTAGCTCAGCATCTCGTGCATCATCCGCTTGGCCCGATCGATATCATCGATCCGCCCCAGCGCCGCGCGAGGCGACGTGTACACCTCCAGCCCCGCGCGCCGGCACAGCAGCGCAATCCGAAACAGGTGAGTCCCGTCGCTCACCACAATGATGTGATGAAAGTTCTCCCGCTTCGCAATATTCGCCAGGCTGTTCACCTGCTCTTCGGTGTCGAACGACTTCGTCTCGGCGATGATACTGTCAAACGGCACGCCATTCGCCAGCAGGTAATCCCGCCCCACACCGGCCTCGGTCTTGCCTGAATCTTTATCCGAGCCGCCGCCCAGCGTCACGATGACGGGCGCCATATCCTTGTCATACAACGACACCGCCTTGTCCAACCGCGCATGCAGCACCGGCGAAGGCCGTCCCGCGTACTCCGCCGCTCCAAACACCGCGATCGCGTCTGCCGGCTGCGCATTGTCAATGTCGGCGGTAGCCTCAATCTGCCGGTACACCCACGCAAACCAGCCCAGGATCACCAGCAACAGAACGACCACCAGCCAGCGCATCCAGTGGACGCTCCTCGGCTTGCGAACCTTCGCTGTCGTCGGTGCTGTTGCCATGAGTTTTGGAACCAGCTCTAGTATGCCGTCATCGCTTGTGCAGAATCCAGCCCGTAGCGCTAAACTCTCCGCTCGCGCGCCGCGTCGCGAACTCTAATGCTGCAGCGCGAGCGCAATCTCGTGCGTAGGGATCGCTCCCTCGCGCAGAATCATCCACGAATTGCCGCCGCCGCTCAAGTCCACAATCGTTGTCGCCACCGCCCGTGCAGTCGGACCGCCGTCCACAATCAACGGAATCTTTTCCCCGAACTGTTCCCGCACCAGCCCTGCATACGTGCACTCCGGATGGCCGCTCAGGTTCGCCGACGTTGCCGTAATCGGCAGCCCCAGCGCGCTCACCACGGCCCTGCAGATCGGCGCTTCAGGAACTCTCAGCGCCACGTTCCCGGTATTCGCCGTCACGCGCAGGGGCAGCTTGCTCCCAGCCTTCACCACGATCGTCAGCGGCCCTGGCCAGAACTTCTCCGCCAGCTTGTCGAACGTGCTGTCAATCGACCGCGCCAGCTCATACGCCTGCGCAACATCCGCAATCAGCAGCGATAGCGGCTTGTGCCGCGCGCGCGTCTTCAGTTCGTAGATATGTTCCACCGCGCGCAGGTTCACCGGATCCACCGCCAGCCCATAGAACGTGTCGGTCGGTAGCGCCACCACGTCGCCGCGCTGTAGCGACTCGACGACCTGTCCAATCAGGTAGGGTTCCGGTTCGTCCGGATCAATGCGTAGCAGCTGAGCGTTCAACGGTTATTTCCCCACTCATGACTTTATCCCATCCGTCCGCTTCGGCGAAGCCTGCTCCGCGCGATGATCGGCGACGCTGCGCGTACACTGGGTTTCAACGCAATTCGCCTCAATCCAATGCCCGCGCCCGCACCCATCACGAGCAAGTCCAACGCCCGCGTTAAAGCTCTCCGCGCCTCCTTCAGCGGCAAGCCCTCGCAACCGGGCGATCTCCTCGGCCTCGAAGGCGAACACCTCATCGCCGAAGCCATCCGCTCCGGCCAAGCCCTCGAAACCCTCTTTCTCCGCGAAGGCAGCGAAGACATCCTCGCACGCCCTGCACTAGAAGCCGTCGACGCACGTGATACTCTCACCCTCAGCCGCGACGTCTTCGCCAGCGCCGTAGAAACCACCAGCCCTCAAGGCATCGCCGCAACTCTGCTCATCCCCACGCTTCCACCGCCCGCACCGCAACCCCAATCCATCACCCTCGTCCTCGAAGGCCTCCAGGATCCCGGTAACCTCGGCACCCTCATCCGCTCCGCCGAAGCCTTTGGCGCGCAACAAATCTTCCTCACCCCCGACACCGTCAATCCCTGGAACCCCAAGGTCGTCCGCGCCTCCGCCGGCTCCGTCTTTCGCCTGCCCATCACCCGCGCGCCGCTCGCTCAGATTGCCACACGCCTAACCCAACAGGGAAGTGTCCTCTACGCCGCAGTAGCCCAGCCCGGCAACTCGCTCAGTCTCCTCGAAACCACCTTCGCCCCTCACACGGCCATCCTCATCGGCAACGAAGGCGCCGGCCTCTCGCCCGAAGCCCTGGCCCTCGCCGAAGTCCGCGTCCGCATCCCCTGCGCCGTAGAATCCCTCAACGCCGCCATCGCCGGCTCCACACTCCTCTACGAAGCCCTCCGCCAGCGATCCGCGAACCTCACCCCAGCATCCAACCCATAGCACTACCCACTACCCACTACCCACTGCTTTATGAGCCTCTTCGCCCCCAATCTCGACCCCGCCACCAACCCCGCGGCCCAGCGCGCGCCCCTCGCCGAGCGCATGCGCCCCCGCACCCTCGACGAGTTCTTCGGCCAGTCCCACCTCCTCGCTCCCGGCAAACCCTTGCGCCTGCAAATCGAAAACGATGACGCCGCCAGCCTCATCTTCTGGGGACCTCCAGGCGTAGGCAAAACGACGCTAGCAAAAATCATCGCCAATCTCACCTCCGCCACCTTCATAGAATTCTCCGCCGTCCTCTCCGGCATAAAAGAAATCAAGCAAGTCATGGTCGACGCGGAAAAGGCTGCCACCTACGGCTCCCGCACCATCCTCTTCGTCGACGAAATCCACCGCTTCAACAAGGCCCAGCAGGACGCGTTCCTCCCCTACGTCGAGCGCGGCAGCATCCGCCTCATCGGCGCCACCACCGAAAACCCCAGCTTCGAAATCAACGCCGCGCTCCTCTCCCGCTGCCGCGTCTACACCCTCCGCGCCCTGGAGCAACCAGAAATCATCGCCCTCCTAAACCGCGCTCTAACCGACTCCGCGCGAGGCCTCGGCGCCCTCAACCTATCCGCCGAAGAGGGAACCCTCGAGACCATCGCCAGCTACTCCTCCGGCGACGCCCGCAACGCCCTCAACGCCCTCGAAGTCGCCGCGAAGCTAACCCTAAGCCGCAACGCGGCCGCAACTAAGGGAGAAGCTCGCGGCGAAAATATCATCACCGCCACCATCGCCGCCGAAGCCCTCCAACAGCGCGTCCTGCTCTACGACAAAAAGGGCGAGCAGCACTACGACATCATCTCCGCGCTCCACAAATCCGTCCGCAACTCCGACGCCGACGCCGCGCTCTACTGGCTGGGCCGCATGCTAGCCGCCGGCGAAGACGCCATGTACATAGCTCGCCGCATCGTTCGCATGGCGGTAGAAGACATAGGCCTCGCCGCCCCCGAAGCCCTCAACCTCTGCCTGTCTGCAAGAGATGCCATGCATTTCCTGGGCAGTCCAGAAGGCGAGCTGGCACTAGCCCAGGCCGTCGTCTACCTGGCCCTCGCGCCCAAATCCAACGCAGTCTACACCGCTTACGGAGACGTCCTCGCCGACATAGAATCCCACCCCGCCGAGCCCGTCCCGATCCACCTCCGCAACGCCCCCACCAAGCTCATGAAGGAGCTCGACTACGGCAAGGACTACCAGTACGCCCACGACATCGAAGGCAAAGTAGCAGCCATGCAATGCCTCCCCGACAACCTCGCCAACCGCACGTACTACCACCCCACGCAAGAAGGCCGCGAAAAACTCCTGGCCCAGCGCATGGCCGAGATCGCTAAGCTGAAGGAGGATCGTTAGTTTTCGGCGAATCTTGCGGCGAAAGAGCTTTGTCGTATCCCTTGGTCTGCAGCGGCAACATCCAGCGATCGAGCAACTGAAGCATTGCCTCCCGTGTTTTGACCTCGACCGGCATCCGATCCACTGGTCGCCTCAGTTCCATTAGCAGCAGATCGAGCGGCCCCTCGCGGCTACGGACCTCACTTTTAGGGACGTCACGAAAGTCCCGATCGTTGAGCGTGCTCAGCCGCGATTCAAGCGCTCCGAGAATCGTAGGGATGAAGTCCGGCTCCTTAGGATCGATGCCTTCTACAAGCTTTTTGGTGCGCAGCAATTCGTCATACACCGAATATCTGTCAGCAATCATCTGCTGCCAGCCATATAACGAGTCGTCCGACCCCTCGCCGTGCCCATCGGAAAATAGCACGCTGAACTTCATAGGACACGTTGCATCGATATCCGCCACGTAGAAGATCTTCGTCGCGCCTGGATCGATTACTGCCTTGACTGGGCTCGATGAGAAACCGAAGCTCTCGAGAGAGTCGGGGCCGTTGCTTCGCGACTCCCGCGGGACATTCCCCTCCCGGTGGCAGTTTTGGAAAACATGCGCCGCTGTAATCGCAAGCTTCGACAGATTCTCAATCGTCACATCGAACGTCCCGTACTTATCCACTTGCGCAGGAATCGTCGCCCGAAATCCAGGCGTAGGACGTTGACCCACCGCAATCGGCGAGCCGCCCAGCAAGCTCCCAAGCACGAACAGGACGAATACAGAGATTTTATGGATGGGGAGAAATTTCATTCCCACCTAATTTCCGTACTTCACGCTGCACCCATAGCTCCGCGTAACCGGCACCGCCACCGGCCGCCCAGCCATCGACGCCTCCAGCGCCGCACTCACATAATTCTTCGCATCCTTCAAACTCGCCGGATCCGGCGTAGGCTGATCATCAATCGCGCCCTCATACACAATCTTCCCCTGCGGATCGATCACGAACATATCCGGCGTAGTCTTCGCGCTATACAGCCGCCCAATCGTTCCGCTCGGATCAAGAATCGCCGCCGTACGCGCTGCCTTCATCGTGCGCAGATAATCATTCTCCTCGGCCGGCGTCACATTCCCTTGCTCTCCCGGAGCCGACGACAGCACGCTCAGCCACACCACACCCTTGCCCGTCCACTCCCTTTGCAGCCGCTCCATGTTCCCGCTGTTGTAATGCTTCTGCTCGAACGGGCAGCCCTTATTCGCCCACTCCAGCACCACATACTTCCCGCGATACTCCGCCAGCGTGTGCACCTTGCCATTGGAATCGGTGCCCTTAAAATCCGGAGCCATCTCACCCGGCTTCAGCGC
The DNA here is from genome assembly GCA_963796535.1 of uncultured Acidobacteriaceae bacterium. GTDB lineage: Bacteria > Acidobacteriota > Terriglobia > Terriglobales > Acidobacteriaceae > Granulicella. The sequence continues at coordinate 135,398 of CAWCMO010000002.1, read as the reverse complement.
CAGCGCACCAGCGCACACCACAGCCAACCCTGCCACAACCGCGCCACGCAACGTCTTCATAGCAACCCTCCTGAATAATTCAGATGGCCATCCCGAAGCCTCTGTTGCCGCCACGCCTTTCCTACTCACTACCCACTACCCACTGCTCTACTCCGTACCCATAGGCTTCGAGTCCTTCGTAATCGCCGTCAGCACAGTCGACTTGGTCAGCAACTCCGGCAGCACATCCGGATTCGAAACCTTCCCCGGCGGGTAGATCACATACGTAGGAACGCCGCTCCGCCCGACCGCCGCCAACTCCCGCGTAATCACCGGATCGTACTGCGTCCAGTCCGCCTTCAGCAGCTGCACGTGGTTCTTCTCCAGCGCCTTCTCCACGTCCTTGGACTTCAGCACCGCGCGCTCATTGACCTGGCAGCTCAAGCACCAGGCCGCAGTAAAGTCGATAAACACCGGCTGCCCGGTCGCTCTCGCCGCCGCAAAGTTCGCCTCGTTATAAGGCTGCCACACCAGCGTATCGACGGCCGGCTTACGCAGCGGCAGCGCCAGCGCGATCACAATCAGCACCACCGCCGCAATCCCAGATCCCCACTTCGCCGGCCACTTACCCAACGCCCATCCCGCAATCGCGAGCACCAGGAACCCGCTCAGCAGCCACACCGTCCGGTCCACGCCCTCAGGCGAATACAGCTGCCCATACACCCACACCAGCCAGATCGCGGTCCCAAACAATGGCACCGACACCAGCTGTTTGAGCGTCTCCATCCAGGCTCCTGGCCGCGGCAGCTTGCTCGTCCACTGCGGCTGCATCGTAAGCAGCAAGTAGGGAAGCGCCAACCCCAGCGCCAACGCCGTGAACACCACAAACGTCACCCACGCCGCCTGCACCAGCGCAAACCCCACCGCCGCGCCCATCAGTGGAGCCATGCAGGGCGTGGCCACCACGGTCGCCAGAACGCCCGTAAAGAAGCTGCCAGTAAGTCCAGGTTTCTGTGCCAGCTCACCACCCGCACTCGTGAGCGAAAGTCCTATCTCAAACTGCCCCGCCAAACTCAAGCCCAGGAAGAACACCAGCGAAGCCAGCACCGCGACAAACCCCGGCGACTGCAACTGGAATCCCCATCCCAGCTCACGCCCGCCAGCGCGCAAGATCAGCAGCGCCGCAACAATCACCCAGAAGCTGACGACAATCCCGGCCGTATAAACCAGCCCATGCGCCCTCTGCCGCCCTCGCTCCTCATTCGACGAGTGCACCAGCGACAGCCCCTTCAGAAACAGCACGGGAAACACGCAAGGCATCAGGTTCAACAGCAGCCCGCCCAGAAACGCCAGCGCAATCGCGCTAAACACATTCAAGTCCGGCCCATTGCTCGTGTCAGGAGTCTTGTTCGCCGTCATCGGCAGCGGCGGCACAGTCCCCGCAGTCACCGGCACCGTAAAGTCATACGCCTCAGTAGGACTCAACTCCACCAGCCCATGCAGCGTCTTCGGCAGGCTCGGCGCATCCGCCGCGCGCTTCAACCAGATCTTGATGCCATCCGCCTGCGACGCCACCGGCTGCTCCGCCGCGTTATCAATGACCTCCTGGTCAAACGGATAAAACGCCGCATCCGTCTCCCGCGTCCCCGTCGTCAGCGTCACCTGGATTTGCTTCGCATCGCCTACCGCGCTCGCGCTCATCGTCGCCGGCAGCGGCTTCGGCAGCGCAGCCATCGCCGAGCCTAAGCGCACCCACAGGCTCAGGCGCAGCCAACGGCCCCTTCACCACCTCCACATCAATCCCCAAATGCGCCTTGCCCGGCAAGCAAACGCTGCTGCACACCAGCCACGTCACGTGCGCATCCAGATGCACCTTGCCCGGCTTCATTCCCGGCGCAGCCGTAAGCGTGACCGGAAACGCCACTCCATCCTCATACCCAAAATCCATCAGCGGCCCCAGCGGCAGCCGCGTCGGAGGAGGGAACTGCATCGGCCCCGCCGTGATCCCGTCCGGCAACGTCCACTTGATCGCCGGCGGCTCGCCCGAGTCGCCCGCATTGATCCAGTACACGTGCCAGTGCTCCTCGATCGTCAGCACCAGCCCCGCCTGCAGCGTTCCGCCCACCGCAATCTGCGGCCCGAGCGTCGTCAGCTCCGCGGTCAGATGTTCCGCCTTCACCGGCCCCGGCCCACCGTTGCCCACTTCCACAATCTGCGCCCGCGTGCTCAGCCCAGCCGCCGCGACAATCCCCAAAACCCCTACAGCCAGCCGCCTGCACAGCATCTTCCAGCGTCCTTCAGTCATTCGACTATTGTAGAAGCTCAATCCCCTCCGGAATTGTCATCCCTTTGTCGGGGCCGGGAATTTGTCGGGACAGGGAATTACCCCGCCATCAGATGCCCAGCCGCCGATGCTCCACCATGATGCAGCGATCCATCACCACCCGGATCCCGCCAGCCTCCGCCTTCGCCGCCGCCTCATCGTTCCGGATCCCCATCTGCACCCATAGATCCTTCAGCCCCAGCGCCAGCATCTCGTCCACAATCGCCGGAATATACTTCGGCAGCCGAAACACATTCACCACGTCCGGCTTCACCGGCAGCTCGCTCAGCGACGCATAGCTCTGCTCTCCCAACGCGCTCTCAATCCCCGGATTCACCGGGAAAATCCTGTATCCATGCGCCTGCATGTACGCCGACACGCGATGGCTCGCCTTGCCCGGATCATCCGACAGCCCCACCACCGCCAGCGTCCGCGGCGCCCCCTCCCGTCCTCCCAGCATTTCCAGCATCGTCTCCGCTTCATTCATCGCGTTCTCTCCCATCGTCACAGTATCCCGCAGGATCCCTGTCTCCAGGCATCCACCGCCCAGATTCGTTTACAATCAGGTGTCGAAGGGTTTCGCGCAGATCTGGTCGCAGCTCCCCGGTTTTCGTTCCGGAACTGTATGTCTCTCCCAGCTCAAAGCGGCCTCTTCCGGGGAGTACTGTTTGTTCGTAACGTTGCGCCACATGCACCAGCCAGTAGGGAATCGTCTTCGCCGCAGCAAGCTCGCTGGCATCGCCATTCTCACGATCAGCTTCGCCGCCGTACTTTCCACTGTTGGCTGCGGTAACCAGTATCGCCCCGTTGTCAGCTCCATCGGTCCCGTCGGACCTGCCGGCCAACCAGAGAAGTTCGCCGTCGCCATCTCCAATCCGACCGCCACCAACTCGCTTGGCCTGGCTACCATCGTCGACTTCGCCGGAGATACCGTTCTCACCACCCCGCAGGTCCTCGCCAATCCCAGCTACTTCCAGGTCAATGCCAATGGAAGCCAGGGTTTCGTCATCGATCCCCAGGGCTCGCTCAATACCTTCCCGATTTCTCCCAGCGTGCTCACCAGCAATGTCGTACAGACCACCCTCCCCGTCGGTGCCAGCCCGGTCAGCATCACCTCGTTCGCCCCCGCCAGCGCCCTCCTGACCATCTTCATTCCGTTGGCCACCCCCAGGACCGTCGCCGCGCTTAACGCCGGCACCGCCGCACTCTACGACACCGTAGGAATCCAGGGCACTGGAACCCCGGTCTACGTCGTCGGTGCCACCGGTACACCCCGCGTCTACGCCATCAGCCAGAACGGTACTACCGGCCTAGGCCAGGTCGACGCCATCGAGACCGTCTCCACCACCTCGCTCTCTGACTCCGCGCAGATTCCCGTCGGCCTCGATCCCGTCTACGGCGTCATGACCCCCGACGACCGCCGCGCCTTCATCCTCAACCAGGCCTCAGGCACAGTCACCGTCCTCAATGTCCCCAGCAACGCCCTCGACAACCTGCCGCCAGCGACCACCAGTTCCGGCCCCGGCACCATTCCCCTATGCAGCAGCCCTGCCGCGGGGAACGCACCCTGCCCCACCAACAATCCCGTCTGGGCCGATCTCAACACCGTCAATACCCAGCTCGTCGTCCTCAACAAGGGCGACGGCATTCACGCCGGCAGCCTCAGCGTGATCAATGTCCCGCTCTGCAGCCCATCCGCACAGCCCTCCAATCCCAACTGCAGCAGCACCAACCCCGTCGACGCCGCGGGCTTTGGCCAGATCCTCGCTACCGTCCCCGTGGGTATCAACCCCTCCATGGTCTCGGTCCTCCAGGGCACAGACACCAATCTCCCGGCTGCCTATGTGATCAACCAGTCGGATAGCACTGGCACCTGCACCGATCCCCACTCCGGCACCGTCACGGTCATCAATCTGCAGAGCGACCAGGTTGCCGCCACCATTTGCGGCGTCTCAGGCAGCGAGGCCACGGCCGATGCCAACGGCACCTCCAACGTCATCTTCGGCCATCCCAACTCTGTCTCCGCGACCGGCGGCGCGCCGACCGGCAAGGTCTACGTCACGTCCTCGGACAACACCTACATGAGCGTCCTCTACACCAACACCAACACCGTTCAGACCCACATCCCCCTCCAGGGCAACGGCCTCCGCGTTCTGGTCACCCAGCCCTAAGGCAGTGGGTAGTGAGTAGTGGGTAGTGGGGGAGTGAGTAGTTTTCGCGCACCACGAATATTCGCTCATCTCACGTTCCAGCAGGCTCAACAAGAAGGGCCAGCGACATCAGTCGCTGGCCTTTTCCTTACTACCCACTACTCACTACCCACTACTCACTACTCACTCCCCACTACCCACTACCCACTACCCACTACCCACTACTCACTACCCACTACCCACTACTCACTACCCACTACCCACTACCTTTACGACCCCAGCAGCACAATCGGTGCCGTCGGCGTCTTCGACCCGCCCTCATTCTCCACGGTCACGCCGAATCCCCTCGCAGTCATGCCCTTGGGCAGCGGCGGCATCACCACCGACGCATTCCCCTTCTCATCCGGCTTGAACAGTCCTGCCGGAATGGGAGCCTCACCAGCGGTCGCCGGCAGCAGCCAAAGCTGGTACGTCTTCTGCGGCTGCAGCGGATCCAAATGGTCGGCAACAAATACCAGCGCCCCCGTGCTCGGCAGATACGTTGCATGCCCCTCTGGATCCGCCTTCGGCACCGCGCCCGCATTGACCGGAACGTGCAATGCCACCTGCATGGCGCTCGCGTCGCGCAGCGTATCCGCGACCTGTTTGGCGTGCTGGACCTGTGCAGCGCTCTGGGTCAACTCCGCCGTCGCCACGGAAAGGTCCTGCTCCACCAGCTTGCGCTGGTCCACCTGCATTCCGGCCACCACGGCCATCACCGCGGCGATGCTCCATCCAGCCCACGCCATCACCGGCGCAAACCGCCGCGGCTTGCGCTCGTCTGGCTCGTCGATTTGCGACACCCGGCTATTACGCGGATGCAGCCGCGGCTCGGTCGACTCCTCGATCTCCTCAGGCTGGGGCTGCTCCATCGGCGCGGGCATCGGAATTACCTTCTTCTCATTAGCCACCTGCCGCAGCAACCGCTCGCGCGCCTGAACCGGCGGTGTGTGCAGCTCGGCCGTCAGCGCATAGGCCGCCAGGTCTCCCTGGATCTCTCCCAGCAGCGCACGGCACTCCGCACAATCTTTCAAATGCGCAGCAGCATCTTTCATCGCGGCGTCAGGCAGAAGCTGCAGCGCGAATAAGTACAGATCATCGGGCGAGATGTGATTGCTAGTATTCATGCCTGGAACGCCTTTCTCAGCGTCAACAACGCGCTGCGAATTCGAGTCTTTACGGTACCCAATGGATCGCCCGTCATCTCTGCAATCTCGGAGTGCGTGAGACCGTCAAAAAACGCCATCTCCAAAGTCTTCCGCTGTTCGGTGGGCAGCAACTTCACCGCCGACCGGGCCCGGTCCATCAAGATCGACCGCTCTGCCTCATCGGCCAAATTGCATGCCGACGCCAGGTTCATCTCTTCTACCTGCTCGCTCGGCCGCTTCCTTCTCAGCATGTCAATCGACCGATTGCGTGCTACCACCGCCAGCCATCCCCCCAAACTTCCCTTGGTCGAGACGAAGCTGCTCGGGTTTCTCCATATCTGCATGAAAATCTCTTGCATCACATCCTCAGCCGATGCCGTGTCGCGCAACACGCGTAGCGATACCGAGTACACGATCTTCGAGTACCGGTCGAACAGGTCCGCCATCGCCTGTTCATCGCCCCGCTGGACCCGTGTGAGCAGCTCGCCGTCTTCTTCTGGCGTCGGCCGAGCCACTCCTGTCGATACATCCATGCCACTGTTCATAGAACGCGCTCGCAGGTCGAATGGATTGCCGCCGGGGTTGTGGAGACCGGCAATCGTTGCTTATCGGCTGAATTCATGCACCCTTCCAGCATCATGGTGGGCATCAAGCACCCGTGAAAACCCAACTGAAAATCTAATTGAAGCCCCAGTGTACGTCATTCATCCCTTCCCGCATCAGGGCGTACACCCAACGCCCCACACCGAGTGCCAAGCTCTATACCCCCACCCTTCACCCATCCGACTTAACCATCGCCTGCTTCTTCTCCACGCCCTTCAGGAACCGTTCGATATCCACCACAAACCGTTCGTGCTGTCCTTCGCAGATCACCTCCACCTCGTCCCGGCAAACCACGCTGAACCGCAGCCGCCGGTTCTCCACACTATCCAGCGTCACCTCCGCCGTCACCTTCATCCCCACCGGCGTCGCTGCGCTGTGACTAAGATTCACCTGCGTCCCCAGGCTGCGATGCTGCGGCTCCAGATAAGGCTCCAGCAGCCGCATGCACGTCCACTCCACAAACCCGATCATGTACGCCGTCGCCAACACCGGAGGCATATCCGTCCCCGGCGCAAACACCCCGACCACCCGATTCACCGTCAGCCGATCCTCCACCACGACTGTCTCCGCATGCCGCATTCCCGCCTTCAACTCCGCCAGAGCCATCGCCTCTCCTCCGTCCCACGTCACCGATTCTACTAACCCAACTCCCCTCGCGGAGTGAGAGATGGACATCGATGGCCTTTGCCCTTGCCGTTCGTCTGTCATTCCCCCTGGGAATCTGCTTCTTCCGTTGCTGTTGTCTTTGCCTTTCTCTCTGTCATTCCGCCTTGGAATCTGCTTCTTCCGTTTGTCCCCCGATTGCCGAATCCTGATCCCAATCCCTCCAACTCATGTCGCAACGATCCCGCGTCCGCCGCCCACTCCGCTATCCTGTCACTTAGCACCCCCGCATGAAACTCCGTCTAGACAAGCTCCTCGTTGACCGCTCCCTCGCCGCCTCCCGCGAGCGCGCCCAGGCCATGATCATCGCCGGCCGCGTCCTGGTCAACGAGCAGCGCGTCGACAAGTCCGGCGCCAGCGTCCCCGACGACGCCACCATCCGTCTCACCGGCGACGACCCGCGCTACGTTTCCCGCGGCGGCCTCAAGCTCGAAGCCGCCCTCACCACCTGGAACATCTCCGTCGAAGGCCAAGCCTGCGCCGACATAGGCGCCTCCACCGGCGGCTTCACCGACTGCCTCCTCCAGCACGGCGCAGCTTCAGTCCTCGCGGTAGACACCGGCTACGGCCAAATCCACCACAAGCTCCGCACCGACCCCCGCGTAACCCTCCTAGAGCGCACCAACGCCCGCCTCCTAACCCCCGGCCAACTCGTCCTTCACCCCACCCAAAATTCGGGTGCCCCGGGTCCGGATTCTCGGACCCGGGCCGGCCACGAACTCATCCGTTTCTTCGCCATGGATGTAAGCTTCATCTCCGCAACCCTCGTCCTCCCCGCCGTCATCGCAGCCCTCGCTCCCCCCGAAACGCAATGGCAAGGCGAAGCCGTCCTCCTCGTCAAGCCCCAGTTCGAAGCCGGCCGCGAGCACGTAGGCAAGGGCGGCATCGTGCGCGACCCCGCCGCCCACCAGCTCGCCGTCCACCGCGTAGAAGATGCCGTCCGCGCTCTCAACGGCCAGGCCCTAGCGCTCATCGACTCGCCCATCCTCGGCATGGAAGGCAACCGCGAATTCCTCCTCCACGCCCGCTTCGCCTAACACTGCCCTAACGCGCACCTGCTTTTCTTTCTGTCAATCCCTTTGGGAATCTGCTTGTTCATTTGCTCTTGCCTTTGCTCTTCTGGTTGTCATCCCGCAGGGATCTGCTTCTTCCTCTGCCTTTGCCCTTGCCGTTGCTTTTCTTTCTGTCATTCCCTTCGGGAATCTGCTTCTTCCTTTGCCTTTGCCCTTGCCGTTGCCGTTGCTTTTCTTTCTGTCATTCCCTTTGGGAATCTGCTTCTCCCGTTGCACTGGCTCTTCCTCCTAATTGTCCCTGGGAAATCTCCGCCTTCGCTCTTTCAGCCGATAAAAATCAATCGCTTACGCCCATCTGTGTCGGGTCCACAACCTACCCGCTCCGCACGGCGTCTAAACCAGCCGATATGAAACTTTATTCGGTCGCAGCAGCGTGTCTCCTCGCGGCATGTCTCACCCCAGCCCTCCACGCTGCCGACGCCGCGCGCTTCGACCTCATCGGTCCTAAGATCGACGTCCGCATCACCCGCGGTGCCGCCACCCTGCCCATCGCGCAAGTCCCCAGCCTCCAGGCCGGCGACAAAATCTGGGTCAAGGTAGACCTCCCCAGCACCCAGTCCAACCATCTGCTGCTCATCATCGCCTTCCTCCGCGGCACCACCAACGAGCCACCAGAAAACTGGTTCACCGAGATCGACACCTGGGACAAGAAGAACATCGAAGGCACCACCGTCACCGTCCCCGAAGGCGCCGAAGAAGCCATCATGTTCGTCGCTCCGCAAACCGGCGGCGACTTCAAGACCCTTCGCGCCGCCGTCAAAACGCGCCCCGGCCTCTTCATCCGCGCCGACGCCGACCTCAACGAAGCCTCCTTTGAGCAGCTCCGCATCGAGCGCTACCTAGCCGCCATGAAGACCGTTCCGCAAGACGACCCCAAGGCCATTCAGGAACGCTCCGCCAAGCTAGCCGCGACGCTAGCTCTCAAGCCCAACGCGGATTGCTTTAAGCAACCCGTAGACCAGCAAGTCATCTGCCTCACCCAATCCCGCGCTCCCGTGCTCCTCGACGACGGCCACGGCCAGAACATCGCCGAGGCTCTCTCCAACGGCCCTTCCTCCGACTTCATCAACCAGGCCTCCTACACCGCACCCGCCGGCGGCGGCCTCTACTCTGCCTACGTCGGCACCATCGTCGACGCGGTCCAGCTCATCGCCAGCCTCCGCACCGCGCAGTACCAATACATCCCCGGCCTGAGCTTCCCCGAAGGCCAGACCCTGAACCTCCGGCTCAACATGCCGCCGTCGTTCCATAAGCCGCAGTCGGTCATCGTTGTTGGTCTCCCCGCCATCCAGAAGGCCAACCTTCCGCCGCTTCATCCCTCAGACCCCAACCAGGTCTCCTGCCTCCTGCAGCCGAAGATGGTTCTTCCACTCCAGGGCGCGCCGCTCGTCTACTCCACCAGCTTCGCCCACAACCTCGTTCTCCACCTCAACCGCACCGGCGCCGTCACTGACCTTCCCCTGGAAGCCGACCCAGCCTCCGGTGGCTTAGTCGTCGCGAAGGACAAAAAGCGCGAGCCCCTCAAACCCGACGACCTCAAGCAAGCTCCCACCGCTGCCAAAACCCCCGCGAAAGCCGGCACCCCTACCGACCTCACCGTCACCGGCACCATCCGCGGCTACTGGGGCTTTGACGCCTTCGAAGGCCCCACCGTCACCGTCCAGCAAGTCGCCGGCAAAGACTGGAAGATCGTCGGCAACACCCAGCTCCTCGCCGGACAGGACAACAAGCTAACCCTCACCGGAAACGCCACCGGCTGCATCGACAAAGTCTTCCTCTCCAGCGACAAGGCCAAGGACGTCGACGTCACCTTCAAGCCCGATCCCGACAAATCCAAGAAGAACACGCTAGCCTTAGCCGTCTCGCTCAAGTCCGTCGAGCCCGGCGGCTACGCCCTCGCCATCCAGCAATTCGGCGACGCCAACCGCGACAAAGTCCCCCTCACCGCCTACGCCGCCGGCATCACCGTCGGCGACCTCAAGATCCACGCCGGCGACACCACCGCCACGCTCTCAGGAGTAGGCCTCAAGAATGTAGCCTCCGTAGAAATCGACAAGCAGACCTTCAACCCAGCCGCCGACAGTAACGACGAGATCCTCCACCTCGAATCCAAAACTGGCGTCTCTCCCGCCGACGGCTCCGAGGCCACCGTCAGACTCAAGGACGGCCGCACGATGCCCGCAAAAATCTCCTCCCAGGCCGCGCGTCCCTCCCTCAAACTCGTCTCCACCAAGTCCACGCCGGCCGAGCAGCCAGGCGCCCTAGCTGTCACCCTCACCAACAAATCCGACATCCCCCTCGACGGCACCCTCACCTTCGTCGTCCAGACCAAAGACGCCTTCCCCCGCGACGAATCCATCGAAGTCGCGACCGCCAACAACGCGGTCCACACCAAGCTCTCCGTCGCCGACAACACCCTCGTCCTCCAGGACGCAAACACCGCCGTAGCCCACCTCGACCCCCTCAAGGCCTTCGGTCAATCCGCCTTCGGCCGCCTCGCCATCCGCCCAGTTCAGGCCGACGGCACCACCGGCGAATGGACAGGCCTCGGCACCCTCGTCCGCACTCCCAAAATCACCGCCATCAAGTGCATCGACGCCAGCGCCCCCACCTGCGCGCTCAACGGCGACAACCTCTTCCTCGCGCAATCCTTCGCGGCCGACAAAGACTTCGCCAAGCCCACCGACGTCCCCACCGGTTTCGCAGAAACCACCTTCAACGTCCCCACCCCGACCGACGGCGCCACCCTCTACCTCAAGCTCCGCGACGACCCCGCCAACACCGCAACTGTAACCCTCCCCACCCCGCTCCACAAATCCGAAGCAGCAACCAAGCCCGCACCCAGCGCCCACGCAACCCCCGCGGCTGCTGCGGCCGCCACTCCATCCGCCACTGCAGCGCCGGCCAATCCCCAGTAGCGCCTACTCGATCAACTCATCCTTCTTCAGCTGAAGCTGCTTGTCGACCAGGTGCATCACCAACGGCAAACCACCCACCGCCGGAGCAGCCTCCCGCACAACCGTTTCGTAATCGCTCACCTTCTCCGGGTTGTTCCATACCTCTTCGCCTACAACGAACGCGAGCGTCGTCCCTTCGCCATAGTGCCGGATGAACAAAACGTTCGCTCCCTTACCCCGGAAGAATCCCACCGAATCAAGCTTTCGGCCAAGTTCCTCAGCCTCCTCCCTCGTCGCCACGCCCTCGTAGTACACAACGTTGTCGTTGCGGAAACGTATCTCGTCCACCGTCGACTTCGCGTCCTCGCTCCCATTGCTGTCGACCAGCCGGATCTCAACCGGCAGCCCGCCCACCGTCGGAGCCGCTTGCCGAACCAGCTCTTCAACCGTAGGCAGCATCGCCGCCCGGTTCCGCACGCCGTCCTGCTCCACAAACGAGATGGTTCTCCTGCCGATCCCCTTATCGAGCACCACCGTCGCTCCGCGATCCTGGAAGTACTGGTTGCTCTTGAGCGCATTGCCCAGCGCCTTGGCACAACTCTTCGTCGCCAGCCCGGAGTACACCACCCCGTCCCTGGTTCCAATCATCACCTTCCGTTCCCGAATCGCGAACAGCACAGCGTACGTCACCCCGAACAACACGGCTATGCTCGCGATCCCCACCAACAGTGCCGTCCACTTGGTCCCCAGCCGACCGCCAGCCGCAACGTGCTCGTCAACAGCCTCTCCATGCACCTCAAGCGCGATCTGCCACGTGCAAAGGAAGACCAGGAACCCCAGCACGATCGCCGCCACCGTCCCCCCGAGGCCATGCCACTTCAACTTGATCAGGACCAGAAGCGCACTCGCAATGAACCCATAGAGAACCGTGAGTGCAGCCTTGCCAGCCCTTCCCAGCCTGCGATAGTTCACGGCCATCAGAACCGTGCCGGCCAGCGGGCTGCACAAGAACGCCGCAAGTCCGACGGCATTCGCATCGAACAGACGATATTCCCGCCGCGGTGGGATTGCTTCTGGAGTTGTGCCCATACGAAATCATAAGCGGTCTCGCTTCGATTTCAATAATCCAATTCCCGGAACGCCAGCTCTTTGGCGAGCTGCCGAGTGCCCATTCCGCGCGATAGCCGTTTCCTTTGAGGGAAACGGCTATCAGCGCATTCTCCGCCGTCAATCCCACACCGAGCGTTATGGATTACTCGGCGTCTGGGGGATCCCCGCCGACGGAACCTCGGGAGCCAGGATAAAGTCCTTCCCGTACAAAGTTCCATTGCCCAGCACCCGGTTATAGCCCTCGTTGCCGGAGCTGTACAGGCCATTGAAGCCCGGTATGCCCCAGTGATAGATGTTCTTAATCAAGCCAATCGATTGCAGAGCGGACAGCGTATAGATGTAAGCATTTTCATTTCCCACTCGCCCGCCAGACTTCTCGATGTTCAGCGCCGTCAGGCCAGCAAAGTCAGGCGCCGCAGCACTGGTACCGATCACGAAGTAGTAGTATCCCGCGAACGCCTCGATGTCAGCGCTGTCCTGCGCACCGCAGGTCTCCGTCAATCCTGGAGGAAGCCCTGGGCAGCCGCCCATGTGCAGCGAGACATCAGGAACCGTACGCGTACCTCTGCCCGTCGGCACGAACAACTGGTAGAAGGGTTTGGCGAAGATGATGCTGTCGCCGCCGCCCGATCCGAAGTACGCTCCTGTCGCTGAGGTGCCGTACTCATAGTCGCCGGAGATCGAGTCAGCATAGGCCTCCTCGGACACATAGGCAGAGTTGAGGTCGTTGGGATTATTGGCGTCGTAGACCGTGACGAGATTCGTGCCGCCAACGCCGGTAACATGCGGGCTGGAGGCAGGGAACTCGACCGACGCCTGAAACGTCCCGCACGGCGTAGGCGCATCGTCATAGAAGCAGGCAGCGGACGGAATCGACAGCGCGCCGAGGTCGCCCGACGATGCCACGAACGTGATGCCCAAGGCACTGCCTTCCGCGATGATCTCGTCTTCAGCCCTAAGCAGATAGGTGAAATCCTCGCCCGAGTTATACGCCGCCGTATAGCCCAGCTCCGGGCCGCCAAATGACATGCTCACCACATCGACCTTGTTGTCCCTCACGATCCGATCCAGCCCGGCAATGATGGAATCGTCTGAGATATCGGGAATGTTGTACACCGTGATCTTTGCCTCCGGCGCCATCCCGCCGCTCTGCTGCACGTCGAGTTCGGCCTCAAACGATCCATCGGAGCTGGGATCGAACGGCGCGCCCCCCAGCACGGGCACAACGGTAATTTTCGGAACCGCCAGACCCTCGTGGCCGAAGTAGCCAGCCATGTCGCTCGCATTGATGTCGCTCGAGATCAGGATGCCGATCTTGCTCCCCTTGCCCGTATAGCTCTTGTAGGACGGGAAGGTATACGCCTGCTTCAAATCGTCGAACCAGTAACCACCTTCGGGCGAGTAGCGGTTTGCGGGCGTCGCCGCCGCCTTCATCGCGTGCGTATGCTGCCGCACAACTCCCGAAAGCCCCGTAAGCATCGCACCTGCACTGCTCGTGGCGGACGGCAGCGAAACCGGCCGCGTCGCAAAGACCACGCTCCGTCCTTTCGCCGTAACTCCGTGGACCAGCGGTGCACCCAGCGCTTGCGAGACCATCGAACCCGGGCCGCTCACCTGCAGCAGTTGCGGCGAAACCTGCGTGACCGTCAACCCGTAGCGGTTCAGCTCCTGAGTTACCGCTGCCACCGTCGCCGCAGACGGACCAAAGCGTTCCTGGACCTGCGCCGGCGTCAGCCATTGGTGGTACTGCGCTGAGTTCGTCGTCTGCTGGGCTGCGAGAAGCTGTTCCAGCGCCGCCCTGTTCGAGAGCGGAATGTAGAGTTGGAAGGTGACCGATTCGGACGCGGTGACTTCCGAGATAACTTTTGCCTTACGTTGTGCGTTCGCCAAAACACCCGAAGAAAGGCCGACGTACAGAGCCCATCCAGTCAATGCAAAAAGCTTGACCTTCATATAAACCACCGCCTGGTACCAAAGTGCCAAAACGTTATCACGTTCGCATCCTGCCTGAAAAGATTGCTTCGCCGGCAAGAGCGTCTCCAATACGAACGCGTCCCTAAACCATCGCTGGAACTACGATCGCGCCCACCGCAGCAAAGCGGTCCGCCGATTCATTTCCCCCGGTTCCCCCTCGCGGTACACTCATCTCACCATGCCCAAGGTAGCCATCATCTCCAAGCCGCAAAAGCCTGAGCTGGAGTTCATCCTCACCGAACTCCTCGCCTGGCTAACCGGCCACGGCTTCACCCCCATCCTTGAGCCCGACAGCGCCTCCTACATCGGCCTCAGTGACCAGGCCTGCGCGCGCTGCGACCTGGCCGCCCACGAGCCCGTTCTCGTCATCTCCCTCGGCGGCGACGGCACCCTCCTCTCCACCGCCCGCGCCTTCGCCCAAACCACCACCCCCATCCTCGCCGTCAACCTCGGCTCTCTAGGCTTCCTCACCGAAGTACCCCTCGCCGAGCTATACGAAACCCTCGACGCCTGGATCGCCGGCACCGCCGTCATTGACGTCCGCAGCTTCATGCACGCCCGCCTCTTCCGCGATGACCAGCTCCTCCGCGAGTGGGACGCCCTCAATGACGTTGTCCTCTCCAAGGGCGCCATCGCCCGCATGGGCGAATTCGCCATCGAGATGGACGGCCAGTTCGTAGCCCGCTTCCGCGCCGACGGCGTCATCGTCTCCACCCCCACCGGCTCCACCGCCTACACCCTCGCCGCCAACGGCCCCATCCTCATGCCCACGGTAGACGCGATGGTCCTAACCGCAATCTGTCCCCACCTGCTCACCATCCGCCCCATCGTCTTTCCCGGCGACACCGAAGTAGCGGTAGTCGTCGACGTCGTCCCCCACGAAACCTATCTCACCGTCGATGGCCAGGAAGCGGTAGAGCTCATCCTCAACGACCGCATCCTCTGTCGCAAATCCAGCCGCAACGTCCACCTCCTCCGCCTCCACCCCAACGGCTTCTTCAACGTCCTCCGCAGCAAACTAAAGTGGGGCGAACGCTAAGCCGGCATTGATCCTCGCATTTGCCGTAGCGTTTTGCCGTTGCTCTTGTTTTTTTGTTGTCATCCCGCAGGGATCTGCTTCTTCCTTTGCCCTTGCCTTTCTTTCTGTCATTCCCTCCGGGAATCTGCTTCTTCTCTCACCAAGGAGACGTCCATGCCCACGCAACAGAAAGTCCTCATACAAGCTCCACCCGTCCCCGAGCTCCCTGTCGCCGACGTAGAACGTGCCCAACACCACTATCGCGACGTCTTCAACTTCGAAATCGCCTGGCTAACCCCAGGCAAAGAAATTGGCGCCGTGACCAACGGGTCGGCGACCCTCTTCTTCCGCAAAAGGGAAGCCCTCTTCGAACCAGCTATCCACTGGGTCTTCGCCGAAGACATCGACTCCACCTACCGGGACATCCAGGCGGCCGGCGCCAACATCACCGACCCGCTCGAGCTCAAACCCTGGGGCATCCGCCAGTTCACCGTCCAGGACCTCGACGGAAATATCTTTTACTTCCACCACGGCTAGGCAGCACCTGCGTCACCCGGCCCCATAACCGTCTAGTCAGTCAGGCATTCTTGAAATTTGCGTCCCGAAGCTAAGCTAAACACATCGATTTGCGTCCCGAAACTCACCTAAACCAGCATTAAAATAACCGCGAAATCACCTGATTTGCCACCAAAGCGGCCACATACGCCACCGTAGTCATGTAGCAAAACTGCAGCGCCGGCAGCTTCCAACTATTGGTCTCCCGCCGCACAATGATCAGCGTCGATGTGCACTGCATCGCGAACGCAAAGAACACCACCAGCGCAATCGCTCCACCCAGCGTAATGTCATGCCTGAGAGCAGCTTGCAGCCCTAGAGCATGCGTAGCCGGGTCCATCCCATACAGCGTTCCCAGCGTCCCGACAATTACCTCGCGCGCCACAATCGAGCTCAACAACCCAATCCCAATCTTCCAGTTGAACCCCAGCGGCCGCAACACCGGCTCAATCCAATGTCCTAAGTGCCCGATAACACTAGTGCTTAGCGCCGAGAACTGCCCCCCATGAATCGGCAGAACACTAAACAACCACACCAGGAACGTAACCCCCAAAATGATCGTTCCGGCCTTCTTTAAGAACAACTTGCCCCGGTCATACAGCCGCAATCCCAGAGACGTGACCGTAGGCCACCGATACTGCGGCAACTCAAGGATGAAGGGAGCGTGGGAGGCTTTCATAACAGAGGAGTTAAGCATCTTCGCCGTGATCAGCGCCGCCAGGAATCCAATCACATAAAGACCCAGCATCAGCAGCGCACGCAGCCCAATTAAACCGCCCAGAAACTTATGATTCGGGATAAATGCAGCAATAATCAGCGTATAAATCGGCAAACGCGCCGAACAAGTCATAAACGGCGCAATCAAAATCGTAGCAATCCGTTCCCGCTTATTCTCGATGGTCCGCGTCGCCATAATCGCCGGAACAGCACACGCATAGGCTGATAACAAAGGAATAAACGCCTTGCCATTCAGTCCGATCGACCGCATCACCCGGTCTGCAATCAACGCCGCACGCGCCAGGTACCCCGAATCTTCGAGGATCCCAATAAACAAAAACAGCAGCAAAATCTGCGGCAGAAACACTAATACCGACTGCACACCATTCCACAACCCATCGCGCAACAATGCCCGCAACCAATTGTCGGGCAACCACATAGCAGCTTTAGCGCCCGCGCTCGTCAACAAACTCGCCATGCCATCACTCAGCGGCTGTCCCAGCGAAAACACCACCTGAAACACCGCAATCACCACGACCAGAAAGAATAAAGGTCCAAAAACCCGGTGTAACAACACACTATCCAGCCGCCGCGTCCAAAGCGAAGCCGCCGGCGATTGATACTTCGTGCGAGCGGTGACCTGAGTAGCCCAACTGCGGCACGATGCAGCACTCTGCAGCACAGGCAACTGCACCGGCCTCAACCCATCGTCCAGCTTGCTACCTGCACGGAGGAGAAAGTCAGGGATCGCTTCAAGCCCCTTGCCATGCGCAGCGCTGATTAATGCCACGGGATGCCCTAATTCCCGGGCTAATGCGAGGGTGTCGATCTTTCCGCCGCGCGCTTCCAGCTGGTCGGACATGTTCAGCAACACCAGCGTAGGCAGCCCAATCGAAAATACGGGCGCCGCCAGCATCAGCTGCCGATTGAGGTGCGTCGCGTCCAGCACCAGCAGAACGCAATCCGGCTTGGGAACGCCGGGCATCTTTCCGGTCAATACGTCAACGGCAACGCGAGCGTCCTCAGAGTAGGTAGCAAGGCTGTAAATTCCGGGAAGATCAATCAGAGTAAGGTCATTCCGTCCAATGCTCTTCATGCGTCCGGAGTGGTGTTCCACCGTCACACCTGGATAGTTCGCCACCTTCTGACGCATGCCCGTGAGCCGATTGAAGAGGGTGGACTTGCCGCAATTCGGCGGTCCAATCAGCGCAACCGTTCGCATGCGCGGCGTGCTGCCCGGCGGCGTCGGGATCTTTTCCTCGATTGGCGGATCGATGACGGCAGTGACGTGGCAGCTCATGCAGCCTCGATTGTCGCAGTTGGAGAATTTTCTGCTGTGTCTGAAATCACGCGAAGGAAGATGTGCTTGGCAGTTTCGTTGCGAAGCCCAACCTCAACTCCGTCAATGCGATACACTCGCGGGTCGCCGGCGGGAGCGCGCCGCAGAATCTCAACGCTCGTGCCTGGAAGGAACCCAAGGTGGGCGAGATAATGGCTCACCTCATCCGGCAGGTCGACGCGTTCCACCACGCCTGCGCTGCCTACTTTCGCGTCACTCAGAGCCAAAACATTCATCGAACCGCATATCCGACCAAGTTGGTCCTCTTTACTATACGACAACCAGAGGAACTTTGCCGGACTTTGTGGTTGCAAGTCAGACACCGGTATCACGTGAATTTTGGGAAGGGAGGAGAGTCATGGTGCGCCCGGAAGGATTCGAACCTCCGACCTACTGGTTCGTAGCCAGGCGCTCTATCCAGCTGAGCTACGGGCGCACATTGCAAGAACGCAACTAAGTAAGAATAACCGATGGCAGCGCTGCGATCAACTTTAGCGCGCGCAGACGATGTTTAGCTTGCTGCGGGTGCAGATACGACGGGCACCGGCTGTGGCGGGATCAGCGAGAGGCGCTCAAGGATATCGAGGCCGGAGCGGCGCAGGAGTTGATGAACGATGGGCTCGGTGAGGCGGGTTGCGTCATACTCCACGCGAACTGTTTTCTCCGCTTCGTTGACCTGAAGGTGGCGAATGCCATAGACCTTGCGAACTTGTGCGAGCGCCATCATTGCCGCCTCGCTGGGGGCTGAGCCGTACTGATACATCACGTCAAGCTGTGTCATAGCAAGGATTTTACGCTTGGTGCGTTTGAGTTACGAGTTCAGTTTCTGGATGTACTTGAGGAAGCTGGGGCTGGTGAAATCCTGCGGACCAATTAGCTTTCGGCGAATCACGCCTTGCTTGTCGATGATGTAGGTCTCTGGAAAGTGGAAGCTGCCGTAGAGTTTGTTGGACGTCTGGTTCTGATCGAAGATGGTGAGCAGGCTGAGGTGTTGCTGCGCGACGTAGTGCTGATACTTCGCAAAGTCCTCATTGCTGGCGACCGCGACGACCTGCACCTGGGGCATCTGCTGCTGAAAGGCCTGCAGACTGGGCATTTCTTCGACGCAGGGGGCGCACCAGCTGGCCCAGAAGTTGAGCACGACCACTTTGCCTTGAAGACTTTGCAGGTCGACGGAGTGCTGGCCGTCGTTGATGGAGAATACGGGGGCTTTCAGGCCAATCTGGTCGGAAAGCGTGCCTCGATCGCAGCCGGTGGCGAGGGTGCAGATTACAGAAACTAGTAGACCTGCACGTATGATTTGCCGCATGATTCGAACTCCTCGCGTCTGTTCCTATAATACGAAGTTGTGAACGACACAGCCACTTCGTCTGATTTAGCGCAGGATATTCGACTTTCAGTGATTGTTCCGGCGCGCAACGAGGAGCGGAATCTCGCTAACTGCTTGAGAAAGTTGGTGATACAAAGCGGCGGCCCGTTTGAGTTGGGGAAGGAATGGGAACTGATCGTCGTCGACGACGCTTCGACGGACCGGACGCGGGAGATTGCGGAGGGTTTCCAGGGGTTTGACGGGGTGAGGGTGCTGGAGGCTCCGGCGCTTGATTTGAGCGCGGAAACCCGCGTGTTTACTGGGAAAACGAACGCTTGCTGGTTTGGGGCTGAGGCTTCTCGGGGGCGGTATTTGCTGTTTACGGATGCGGATACGCTGCATGAATCGGGGGATTTGGTGAGGGCCTTGGAAGAGATAAAAGCGCGAAATGTGGGGCTTTTGTCGTATTCGCCGCGGCAGGTTGTGTCGGGATTCTGGCAGCGGGCGCTGATGCCGCTGGTGTTTTCGGAGCTTGCCAGCGTATACAAGGCGACCGAAGTAAATGATGCAAATAAACGACTTGCTGCGGCTAACGGACAGTTTTTGATGGTCGAGCGGGGCACCTATTTCGCTGTCGGCGGGCACCGGGGGGTGGGGCGGTCGGTGCTGGAGGATGTGGATCTGGCTTATGCAGTGAAGCGGGCGGGGAAGGGGATCTGGTTTCGCTATGCGCCGGATGCTTTGAGTACCCGTATGTACTTTGGATTCAATGATATGGTGGAGGGGTGGACGAAGAATTTGGCGCTGCTGTTTCCGCATGCGCTGACGCTGGCGGCCTGGCGGCTGCTGGATATCGGGCTGTTGATGCTTCCTATCTTGCTGATTCCATTGCATTATCTGGCGATGTGGCAGCAGGGGGTGATTCTGCTGATCTGGGCGCGGACGCTGCTGCGGTACTATACGCGGGTTCGGCGATCGAACTTTAGTCCTTTGGATTGTGCTGTTTCGGTGTGTGCGCTGCCGCTGTTTGTTGGGTTGCTGGTGTGGAGCTGGGTGCGGCATCGGGTGCTGCATGAAGTGGCATGGAAGGGGCGGGAATACCGGATTTAGGGCGGGTTCCGTGTGTTTTGTGCACGACTCAGGTGGGTTTCGGGTGACAAATCGATGTCTTTAGCCCGGTCTCGGGACGCACGGGTGGAAAAAGCAGTTGGGTCATATGGCGCAGGTCAAATCCCGGATTCGAAACTTTGAGGGGGTCGCTGTCAAGTGGGGAGGAGGCGCGATCTGGTAGCATCCGGGTTTGGTCCGCAGCATCCTACTAGACGTTAACCGTGGTGAATCAATCTATGATCCTGCTGACACGAAAAGCCGAGTTCTCTGCCGCCCACTTCTACTGGAATCCTGCGTGGAGCGAGGAGGAGAATGTGCGGGTCTTTGGCAAGTGCGCTAATCGCCAGGGGCATGGGCACAACTACACGCTTGAGGTGACGGTGGCGGGCGAGATCGATCCGGTGTCGGGGTTCGTCGTGGATTTGAAACAACTCAAAGACATCCTCGAGCGCAAGGTGGTGAGCGTGTATGACCATCGGCATTTGAATTTCGAGGTGCCGGAGTTTGAGCATGCGATTCCGACGACCGAGAATATTGCGGTCGCGATCTGGCGGCGGCTGGAGGGAAAGATTGAGCACGCGAAGCTGCATCGGGTGCGGGTGTACGAGATGCCGGACTTGTTCGCGGACTTCTATGGCGAGGGCGCATGAGCCGGGTGATCGCACACTTCTCTCGGAGGTATCACTTCAGTGCGTCGCATCGTCTGCATGTGGAGGCGTTGAGTGAAGAGCAGAATCGCGCGACGTTTGGGAAGTGCAATAACCCGTTCGGGCATGGGCACAATTATGTGGTGCAAGTGACGCTGTCGGGGCCGGTTGATCCGGTGACCGGGATGGTGGTGAACTTAACTGACCTGGATTTGTTTGCGCAGAGTGAGGTGTTGGATTTGTTTGATCACGCGAATCTGAACACGCTGGAGGCCTTTCGCGATCGGGTGACGACGACGGAGAATGTTTGTGTAGAGATGTGGAGTATCTTCTCGCGTTTTGCTGAGTCGAAGGAGTATCCGCAGGTACGGCTGGAGCGGATTCGGATTGAGGAGACTGGGAATAATTCGTTTGAGTATTTCGGTGAGGGTGCGGCGCTGCGGTGACGCAGCTTCCGGGTGAAGGCAACGGCAAGAGAAGAAGCAGATCCCTGCGGGATGACAGCCAGAAAGGCAAGAGCGAAAGCAAGAGAAGAAGCAGATTCCCAGAGGGAATGACAGAAAGAAAGGCAAGAGCAGAGGCGGAATACGGGGGTCTCTCCACTGCGCTGCGCTTCGGTCGAGATAACGGTGTTGTTGGTTAGTCGAGATGATGGTGTTGTTGGTTAGAAGTGATGCGCAGTAGGCGGAAGAGAGGCTGGACGACATGGCTACCAAGTTTGAGCTCGACGAAGAGTTGAAGAATGGGACGGCAAAGAACGGCCACGGACACGCTTCAGTGTCGGCGCCGGATGTTGCGGTGACATTGCAGGATGCGAGCGTGCAGGCGATTTATGCGGAGTTGCTGAAGCGGATTGGCGAAGACCCGACGCGGGATGGGCTGCAGCAGACGCCGAAGCGGATGGAGAAGTCCATGGCGTTTTTGACGCAGGGATACCAGCAGACGGTGGAGAGTGTGCTGCATGGCGCGTTGTTCGACGTGGATTATGACGAGATGGTGATCGTTCGGGACATTGAGTTCTATTCGCTGTGCGAGCATCATCTGCTACCGTTCTTTGGCAAGGCGCACATTGCGTATGTGCCGCAGGGAAAAGTTGTGGGGCTGAGCAAGTTGCCGCGAATTGTGGATGTGTTTGCGCGGCGATTGCAGGTGCAGGAGCGGTTGACGCAGCAGATTGCCGAGGCGATTGAAGACGCGATTGCGCCGCAGGGAGTGGGCGTGTTGATTGAGGCGCAGCATCTTTGCATGATGATGCGCGGGGTGGAGAAGCAGAGTTCGCTGACGGTGACCAGCTCGTTGCGCGGGGTGTTTAAAACGCAGTTGCAGACGCGGAGTGAGTTTCTGTCGCTGGTGCGGGCGGAGCGGTAAAGGGGAGAAGGCGATGTTTATTACGGTGGTGTACAAGGCGGGGGCGGGCGACGCGGTGACGCTGGCAGAGGGCGATGGTTTTCTGCCGATTCCGAATGTGGGCGACACGTTCTCGTATGGCGGCGAGGCGCTGACGGTGAAGGCGCGGAGCTTTGAGTACTACGATGATGAGAGTGGCGAGCTGGCGGTGACGATCACGCTGTCGGTGTGAAACGTTGATGACGATGTGAGCATAAATTTTGAACGCTGCGACTCATCAATGGAAGGTGAGCGGTTTGAATGGTTTGCGGTCGTGCAGCAGGCTGCTGCTCCTGCAAAGTCTTTGTATGCATAAGTTTGCGCAGTGTGTGAAGACTTTTTCCCGTTGACAAAGCGTGCGGCGTGCACCAAGCTCAAGGTGCATCAAGAACAAGCTTCCCCTCGGAGTCAGCTATGCGCATACGACCGATCGTTGTAAGTGCCGTTGTTTTTTCCTTCAGCCTTCTAGCCCGTGCGGACTCATTGATTGGCAGCACGGCGAATGTCGACTACGACTTCCCGACGTTAGGGACTGTGTTGACCAGTTCAGGTCCTTTGGTTGTGACGCCAGGGTTGGAGGTGGTCTCGCCAGAGAACGCCAATCTGACGTTTACGTCCGGGAATCTGATTACGATTACCAACCCCGGTTTGGGGCCGTTCACTGCTTCCTCGTTCAATGGATTTGTAGTGACGCTTCTTTCGGGTGCGACGATTGAGGACGTGACGCTCGACCCTGCGAGCGATGCGGACTTTGCGCCGGGCGTCGAGATCAGCTTCACTGGCGACAGCATCGACGTCAATCTCGCGGGCACCTGTCCCAGCTGTTCCTCTGATGGATCGCAGAATATTGAGCTGGACGTTACGACCTCGACGGGCGTTACGCCGGAGCCCGGCAGCATTGCATTGCTCGGCACGGGTCTGCTGGGCGTGGCGGGGTTGATTCGTAGACGCCTGGCGTAGCTGGTCTGTGCGGTCCGCGCGAGCAGGTTTGCTGCGTGAGATGGTTCGCTGAGGGACAGGGTAGTTCTGCGCATGGAATGAATACTGAAGGAGCGATCGCGTCGCAGGATGCGATCGCTTTTTTGCGTGGGGCGATTGTATCCAGGGCGTGGCGGAGGTGTGCGGAAATCGCAGACGGGCGATGGGTTCGAAGCGGTTGTGCGAGACAATAGGGGTTGCATGAATGGGCTATTGATACTCGATAAACCTGCGGGGATGACCTCGCATGATGTGGTGGCGATTGTGCGCCGGGCTACGGGGGAGCGCTCGGTGGGGCACTTGGGGACGCTGGATCCGATGGCTACGGGGGTGTTGCCGCTGCTGTTGGGGAAGTACACGCGGCTGGCGCAGTTCTTTGGGGCCGCGGAGAAGTCGTACACGGGGACGATTCGGTTTGGGTTTGCTACGGACACGTTTGACGCTGAGGGTGAGCAGGTCGGCGAGGCTGTGGCTTTGGGGTTGGGGCTGGACGAGCTAAGGGAATTGGCGAAGAAGTTTCATGGGGAGATGGACCAGATGCCTCCGGTGTTTAGTGCGAAGAAGATTGGGGGCGTGCCGGCGCATAAGCTGGCGAGGGCGGGGAAAGATGTTCCGGTGAAGGCTGCGCGGATTACGATTCAGGAGTTTGAGCTGACGGGGTTGGACGGGGATACGGCTTCGTTTGTGATCCGGGTTTCGGCGGGTGGGTATGTGCGGTCGGTCGCGCATGAGCTGGGGGAGATCGCTGGGTGTGGGGCGCACCTGGCTTTGCTCCGGAGGACGCAGGCGGGCGTGTTTACGCTGGCCCAGGCGATCACGGTGGAGGAGTTGAAGGCGATGACCGCGGCGGAGGTGGAGGATAGGTTGCCGCATCCGCGGGGGCTGCTGGTGGAGATGCCGTCGGTGATGGTGGATGAGCAGACGGCGGGGAAGATTCGGAATGGGATGCAGGTGAATGTGCCGGAGTTTTCGGCTGCGGGGTTGGTGAAGGTGTTTGACGGGCCGCGTGAGTTGGTGTGCGTGGCGAAGCGGGTGGCGGGGACGCTGGTGCAGCCTATTGTCGTGATGGGGTAGGGCGGAGCAGCCATTGAGTCGAGCGCAATAGAAACAGTACCTCGACAAAACCAGGAACCCAGCTAATCCCTCTGAGATGCTGCGTGTGAGCCAAAATCACCGCAAGGGTTATGCAATGCAGGAGCAGATACAAACCGGTGAGTAACCAGAAGGAGCGTAGTTGCCATAGGGCTCGGCTCTGCTCGATCACAAACCCGAATACGAAAAGCGTATAGAAGAGAAAAAATACCCACTTCATGGACTTGTCTTGGTCGAAATGCGACAACTCCACGAATAGCATCACGCCAACAACCGCAAAGCTGATCGCGAAGTAGAGGACGTAGTCGCGGATGCGATGGCTGCGCTTTTTAGTCGGCTCGGCTTGCATGGATGCACCATTATCCACGAACGGATGAGTGCGAAGTTATTTTTTGAGGAGGGGTTTGAGGAGGGCTTCTACGTTGCGGGCTACTTGCTGGTTGCCTTGGGCGGTGGCGTGGGTGGCATCTTCCTGCATGTCGCCGGGGACGCCGTAGACATCTTTGAGGAGGAAGGGCAGGAAGTGGATGTGGTATTGCTTTGCGAGGGCGGGGTACATGGCGTCGAATTTCTTGATGTAGTCGGGGCCGTAGCTGGGGGGGAGGGTGATGCCGGCGAGGACGACTTCGGCGCCGCTGGCCTGGAGTTGCGAGAGGATGCTGGAGAGGTTGGCCTGGGTTTGGTCGATGGGGAGGCCGCGGAGGCCGTCGTTGCCGCCGAACTCTACGACTACGATTTTGGGATGGCGGTCGATGACGAGCTGGACGCGGTCGAGGCCGTCCTTGGTGGTGTTGCCGGAGATGCCGGCGTTGACGACGTGGTAGTGGTAGCCGTCGGCGTCGAGGTAGGCGCTGGAGGTGGTCGGGGTAGGACTGGCCGAGGTCGGTGCCGAAGCCGGCGGTGAGGGAGTCGCCGAAACAGATGATGAGGGGCTGCGCGGACGGCGAGGGACTTTGCGTGCCGGCGCGGGGCTTTGCGCGAGGGTGCGGGCGCTGCGGGCGCGGGCTGCGTGGGGGTTGGAACTGCGGGGGTCGTTTGCGCGTTCTTGTTTGCAGGCTTGCAACCGCTGAGGAGGAGGCTCGTGGCGAGAGAGGTGAGTGCGACGAAAGCGATAGTGGATAAACTAGGGGCTACACGCGGCTGGGTCACTGCTCTATTTTAGTGCGTGGTCTGCGGAATGAAGCTTTGGGTGTGGGTTGCGAGTCCAATGAGATAGAGGTTTGACGATTTTGAATACTCCTGCGGTTGCGGTGATGGATGCGGTTCCCGATGCTGGGATGATTGTGGTGCGTGAGCTGCGGAAGTCTCTGCGGACCGGTGGGGCTACGGTGGACATTTTGCGGGGGATTGATTTCTCGGTGAGGCGTGGGGAATTTGTGGCGATCATGGGGGCGTCGGGGTCGGGTAAGTCTACGCTGTTGGGGCTGTTGGCGGGGTTGGATAATCCTACGTCGGGATCGGTGGCGCTCAATGGGACGGTGATCAGCAATCTGCAGGAGGATCGGCTGGCGCAGTTGCGGGGGAAGACGATTGGGTTTGTGTTTCAGAGCTACCAGTTGATTCCTACGCTGACGGCGTTGGAGAATGTGCTGCTGCCGTATGAGCTGAACGATGATGCTGGCGGGTGGAAGGCTGGCGTGGAGCGGGCGCGGGCGTTGCTGGATTCGGTGGGGCTGAGGGAGCGGGTGGATCATTATCCGGTGCAGCTTTCGGGCGGCGAGCAGCAGAGGGTGGCGTTGGCGCGGGCGTTTATTTTGCGGCCGCCGATTGTGCTGGCCGATGAGCCTACTGGGAATCTCGATACGGTGAATGGCGAGCATATTTTGCAGCTGCTGCTGGAGTTGAATCGGGTGGAGGGGACGACGCTGGTGCTGGTGACGCATGATCCGGCGCTGGCGGCGCATGCGGGGCGGAGGATTACGCTGCGCGATGGGCTGGTGGTTAGCGATGAGGTTGTGGGCGCGGCGGTGACGGCTTAGATGGCGGGACTTTCGTATGGGACGGCGGCACGGATTGCTACGCGGGAGCTGCATTCATCGCGGGGGCGATTTGCGTTTGTGATTTTGTCGGTGGCGATTGGGGTGGCCGCGCTTACAGGAGTGCGGGGATTTTCGTCGGCGTTTCGGGTGGAGCTGTTGCTGAGGGCGCGGAGCATTATGGCGGCGGATATTGCGGCGCGGACGTATCTGCCACCTACGCCGGAGGAGCAGAAGGGGATTGATGCGCTGGAGGTGGACGGGAGCCAGATGTCGCCGGTGACGGAGATGCTGTCGATGGCTTCGGCGGCTACGTCGATGGACCCGCTGCTGGTGTCGTTGAAGGCGGTGGAGCCGGGGAAGTATCCGTTCTATGGGTCGGTGGTGCTGGCGCCGGCGATGCCGCTGACGCGGCTCTGACGGATTCTACGGTGGCGGTGGGTGATGATCTTGCTGTTGCGTTTGCATTTGAAGGTGGGGGACTCGATCAAGCTGGGGACGGAGACGTTTCGGATTGCGGCGGCGGTGGAGGATGAGCCGGATCGGCTGTCGGGATCGTTTGCGGCGGGGCCTCGGGTGTTGATCTCGCAGGCGGCGTTGGCGAAGACGGGGTTGCTGGCGCCGGGATCTCGGGTGACGCGGAGGTATTTGTTTAAGCTGCCGCCGGCGCAAGGGGGGAAGGCGCTGTCGGATGCGGCGGTGGCGGAGTTGAAGACGAAGCTCGAGGCGCTGATGCCGGAGGCGCAGATTTCGGATTATCGCGAGGCGAATCCTGCGCTGACGAAGGCGCTGGATGGAGCTACCGGGTTGCTGTCGCTGATGTCGTTTGGTCGCGCTGGTGCTGGGAGCGGTGGGTGTGGCGATGGCGATGCGGTCGCATCTGCAGCAGCGGCTGGATTCGATTGCGATCATGAAGTCGCTGGGTGCGGGGTCGCGGCAGATCATGAAGATTTATTTATTGCAGACGCTGCTGCTGGGATTGGGCGGAGGGTTGCTGGGCGTTGTGCTGGGGGTTGGGGTGCAGCTTTCGTTTCCGTTTTTCCTGGCGAAGCTGCTGCACTTGACGCCGAGGTTGCAACTGCAGCCGCATGCGATTGCATTGGGGCTCGGCGCGGGGTTGTTGACTACGCTGCTGTTCACGCTGCCGCCGCTGCTGGATATTCGCGGGGTGAGGCCAATTTTGATTTTGCGGAGGAACGTGGAGAGCGACGACGATCCGTTTGCTGCGCGGCTGATGAAGAAGCTGCGGGGATCGGTGGCGCAGATTGGCGCGAGCGTTTTGATTTTGCTGGGGCTGGTGGGGCTGGCTTCGCGGGTGTCGGATTCGCACAGGTGGGATGGACGTTTGCGTTGGGGTTGGCGGCTTCGTTGCTGGTGCTGCTGGGGATGGCGGCGTTGACGCTTTGGTTGTTGCGAAAGTTTTTGCGGGGGACAGGGTTGAGTTTGCCGTCTACGCTGCGGCATGGGCTGGCGAATTTGTATCGGCCGGGAAATCCAAGCGCAGCGTTGCTGGCCGCGCTGGGGTTGGGCGTGATGCAGATTGCGGCGGTGTATTTTGTGCAGCACTCGATTGTGAATGAGATGCAGGTGGCGGCTGCGGGCGATCTGCCGAATATTTTTCTGATGGATATGGGGACGAACGAAGTGGGCGGCGTGCGGACGCTGTTGTCGCAGCAGCCGATGGTGAAGGGAACGCCGGAGATGATTCCGGTGGTGAGTGCGCGGCTGACGCAGATTAACGGCGAGGGTTTGGAGAAGAGGCGGGAGGAGACGGGGCGAGGGCCGGGAGGGCGCGGCGCGCAGACGCTGAATGTGACGTGGCCGCCGACGACGGGCGGTCCGCCACCGGGAGATACGGTGGTGCGCGGGGCGTGGTGGACGGCGCAGCAGGCTGCCGATGGTGCGAAGCATCCGCTGGTGGCGCTGGCGCGCGAACGTGCGGACCGGCTGAAGGTCAATGTTGGCGACACGATCACCGTCTCCGCACAAGACGAGCCGATTACGGCTACGGTTGCGGCGGTGTATGAGACGGATAGTCAACACGCGGTGTCGCGCGCGGAGTTTGTGATGCCGCAGGCTACGCTGGCGGCAGCTGCCGGTGGTCTGGTATGGCGGCGTGCATTGCGATCCGAAAGAGATGGCGGCGTTGCGGCGAGTGCTGTACGAGCACTATCCGACGGTGACGGTGATCGATGTGGCGGCTACGCTGGAGGTGATTCGGCAGGTGATGCTGCAGGTGATTTATGTCATTCAATTTCTGGCGGCGTTTAGTATCTTTGCGGGGATCGTGATTCTTGCGAGTGCGATTGCGGGGACGCGGTATCGGCGGATTCGCGAGGTGGTGGTGTTGAAGACGCTGGGCGCTACGCGGGTGCGGATTGCGTCGATTTTTTCGATTGAGTTTGCGGTGTTGGGGTTGATTGCGGGCGCGGTGGGGTTGGTGTTTGCAAATGTGCTGGCGCGGACGCTGTTGATCCATGCGCTGCATTTTGGGTATGCGTTTCAGTGGGGTTTAAATTTTGGAATGTGGGTGGCGGTGGGGGCGATGACCGTGGCGGCGGGGTGGGCGGCTAGCCATCGGGTGCTGGGGCAGAAGCCGCTGGAGGTTTTGCGGGAAGAGTAGGGCGATGTTGTTGCGGGCGAGGGATGAGGTCCCAGGGGCTAAAGCCCGGAGCGTTGCGTGCTTGAATGTCCGGGCTGAAGCCCGGACCTATCTCAGAGGCAAGAGCAAGAATGGGCGCTTGCTGCGCAAGCGAGAAGCAGGTTCCTCGCTGCGCTCGGAATGACAATTTCATTCTGAAATTGTCTGAAGAAAGGCAAGGGCAAAAGGAGAAGCAGATTCCCAGAGGGAATGACAGAAAGAAAGGCAAAGGCAGAAGCAACGTCAAAGACAAAAGGCGGAAGCAAAGGCTATTTGGAGAGGGCGGCTAGACGGGTTTGGGCGAGGATGTAGGTGTCGGTGGGGTCGATGTAGGTGTGGTCGTCGTTCTCGTGGGCCTGGACTTTTTTGTAAGCGTCGACGGCGGCGGACTTGGCGCCGTACTGCTCATAGATCATGCCGAGGGCGTACCAGACGGCGGAGTTGGGCTCGACCTGGTTGTTGGCGTACATGGCTTCTTCGAGCACCTTGCGGGCTTCGGTTGTCTTGCCTTGCGCGGCGTAGATGCAGGCTAGGGTGTGGAGCTCGGCGAAGCCTGAATTTTTGGAGAGCTGGGTGGACTCCTGCGCGGCCTTGGTGATGTCGTCGCCGAGGTCGTCGTGGAAGAGGCCGATCCAGGCGTAGCCGTTGTAGTCGGCGGCGGTGGCTTTGCCGGTGTCGAGAACTTTTTGTTCGGTGGCCTGGGCGGATTTCCAATCGCCGGCTAGCTGGTAGGCGAGGGCTTGTTCCACGAGCAGGTCGCGGTCGTCGGGCTTGCGGGCTAAGCGTGGGGCCAGCATTGCGAGCCAGCTTTTGGAGTCGTGCTGGAGAGCGTAGCCCTGGCCGACGAGGCCGAGCGCGGTGACGGAGTCGGGCTCCTGGTCGAGGAGGCGCTGCGCGGCCGGCATACCGATGGCGGGCTGCTCGGAGAAGATGGCGGCCTCGGCTAGCAGGAGGTCGAGGTCGGTTTGAGCGAGGCCTGTGGCCTTATCGCGGGCGGCGGAGATTTCGCCGAGGTAGGGCTTGGCTTCCATGGAGCCGGCGAGGAGAGAGATGGCGGCGAGGCGCATGGATGCTGGGGAATCGGCGCCGGGCTTCACGCTGTCGATGGTCCAGAAGCGCGGGAGGAGGGGGCCACCGAAGGCGTCGTCGCCACCTTCTTTGTGGGTGAGGTCGCGCTTCCAGTCGAGCATGGCTTTGGCTGCGGCGGGCTTGTTGTGGTCGAGGGCGTAGAGGATTTCGATGGCGAGCGGGGTGTTGTCGTCGGGGCGATATTTGTCGCCGGCAACGATGCGATAGGCGCCGTCTTCCTTGACGACGTAGGTATGGTCGGGCTCGGAGCCGGGCATGGTGGCGGTGACGGCATAGCCGCGCTCGTCGTCGCCCTTGGAGGTGAAGGTCATGTTGCCGGCGATGAGGTCGAGCATGACGCTGGGGGTCATGCCGGAGCGATCGGCGACCTTGGCGAGGAAGCCTACGTTGGCGATGGACTTGTCGGCGGCGCGCTCGAGCGACTGCTGGGAAGCGTAGGCGTGCTTGCTGGTGATGTCGATGGCCTGCTGGCGGGTGAGGGTGCCGGCGAGCGTGCCGACGGTGCCGATTTGCACGGGATGGGCGGGGTCGGTGGCGGGTAGCGGGGTGAGGGAGACTTTCTTGAGGCTCTTGTAGAGCTCGACGCGGCGGGCTTCCTGGGCTGCGTCGGCGGCGCCTTGCATGCCGGCGGTCATGACGTCGGCGGCTTCGGGATAGAGGCCGAGGTTGGCGAGGAGATTGCCGGCGGCGAGGAGGTTCTGGTTGCGCTCGGTCTGGGCTACGTTGCCGCGCTCGGATTCAGCGATGCCGGCGGGCGCGCCATGCTGCGCGGTGACGGAGGCGATGGCGAGTTGGCGGTGGCTGTTGGTGGAGGGCAGGCTGGCGATCATGGTGTCGAGCTCTGCGTACTGGCGCGCGTAGAGGAGGGCGTACATGAGGTTTTCGCGGTACGGTGCGAGAGCTAGTTCGCCCTTGCTCTTGTTGCGGTCGATGAGGTCCTTGTAGCCGGCGATGGCGCCGGGGAGGTCGGCGTCGGCGGCGTAGCGTTCACCGCGGGCGTCGAATTCTTTGAGGATGGCGAGGTCCATGCGGGGCTCGACGTCATCGGGGTCGAGTTCGATGGCGCGGTTGTAGGCGGCGATGGAGGCCTGGAGGTCGAAGCCTTTGCCGAAGCGCTCGCCGAGGGCGTTGTGTTCGAGGGTCCAGGCGTATTGAGCGAAGGCGGCGGAGAGTTTGGGATCGAGTTGGGTGGCGCGGAGGGCCTCGGCCTGGGCTTCGTCGCCGATGCCGGCGTCGAGGAGAGCGCGGGAGAGTTGCAGGTGATGGAGGGCGTCGTCGGGGCGTGCGGCGATGAGTTTGCGATCGATGGCGAGGGCTTCGCGGATGTGGCCGGCGGTGAGCTCGCGGGCTCCTGCCTGGTCGAAGTAGATTCCTACGTAATCACGCTTGTTGAGGTCGAGGACGGCGGCGCGGAGAGCGACGGCCTGGTCGGCGGTCAGGGTGGCTACACCGGAGTTGAAGCGGAAGCGGGCTTCGACTACGCCGGGCTCGTTGTTGAGATAGGTTTCGGTGAGGGTGGCGGGGCCTAGCTGCGTGGTTTTGTCGGCGGGGAGGGGGCGGACGGTGAAGCCTTCGGGGACGAGGATGCGGGTGCGCTGCTCGTAGATGTAGGGGCGGATGGTGAAGGTGGCGGGGCGGGATTGGCGGGCTAGCTCGAGCTCGCGTTTGGTGTCGGCGGAGACGTCCGGGCCTTCGGCTGGGGGTTCCTGGTGGAACCACGGCGGGAGGGCATTGATGGTGGCGTTGGGAAAGACGACGACGACGGCGTCGACCAGCGAGGAGTTGCCGCGGGTGGCCTTGTCGGCGGCGACGGTGAGGAGGAAGGGATGCTCGAAGTCGGTGGGGTCGCCGTGCTCGAACTTGGTGAGTGTCTTGGCGAGATAGGCGTTCTTGACGTAGGTCTCGAGGTTCTCGTGAACCTTGGGCGTGTCGGGGCCACCGAACTCGGCGCGATAGGTGGCGTCGATGTAGCCGTGGGTGTCGGATTGCTCTTCGACCTGGGAGGGTCCAAACTCAGCGAGCTTGAAGGTGCGGGTTTCGATGAGGACGGAGTCTTCGGGTTTGGGTTCGGGGATCTTGGTGAGGGCAGTGGTTTCCGGAGAGATGATGAGGGACTGGCGGCCGCTATCTTCGTAGGGCAGGGAGCCGACGGCGAAGGTCTCGGCGGTGGCGTCGATCCAGAGGGGCTTGGTGTGCGGGCCCTCGGCAGGGACGTAGACGATGGCGTGGTTGAAGAGGCTGATGCCGGGGAGCGTGGTGGAGACGTCGGGACCGGGACCGACGGAGAGAAGCGCGAGGTTGGCCTTGATGCCTGCGGCGCGCAACATGGCGACGAGGAGGTTGGCCTTGTCCTTGCAGTCGCCGTAGTGGCGCTGGATGACTTCGGAGGGGCGCATGGGGGTGAGGCGGGCGGCACCGAATTCTACGCCGGTGTAGCGGACCTGGTGGTGAAGCTCTTTGACGATGGCGCGGATCTTGGCGAGGCGGTCTGTGGGCAGGGGCGAGGGGAGGATTGTTTCGGCTTCGGAGGTGACGGTCTGGGGGTCGGACATTGCCGAGAAGGCTTTGGCGACGGAGGCCCAGGAGGCGCCGGTGGAGAATTCTACGGAGGGGATGATTTGCTGGTTGGTGGCGAGTTCGATGTCGTAGCGGTGGCCGGCTGGGATATTGGTTTGCTCGTAGACGACGCGGCGGATGCCGTTGGACTCTTCGCGTGTGACCTTGAGGCTGGGGAGATCGTGGATGAGGTCTTGGTAGGGCAGCGCGGCGGGCGTTTCGGTAATCATGCGGATGCGTGCCGCGGGTATGTTGGCACGGAAGGGGAAGCGATAGAGACCGCCGGCGGCGAAGTAGGGAGTTTTTTCTTCGGTGATCTCCTGCTCTTCGATGATGGAGCCGATGGCCATGCCGGGAAGCGGGGCACGGCGGATGTGGGCGGAGGAGAAGGTGACGTCGTCTTCGGCTTTGACGGGCGCGTCGGTGATGGTTTTCTGGTCGAGGTCGACGAAGGTGCCGTCGGGCTGGAGGACGCGCGCGTGGATTTGGGCGGGCTTCTCGTACCAGGGATCCCACTGGGCGGAGACTTCGGCCCAGCCGCGGACGGCCGCGTCGGAGTCCACGCGGTAGACGGTGCGGTGGGTGAGGGTGAGGGTGTTGTCGGGGGCGACCTGGTATTTGGCTTCTTCGTAGAGGACTTGCGCGGGGAACTGCTTGTCTACGGGGATGGAGGCGGAGAGGGTTTGGAGATCGGTGGCGGAGAGCGTGAAGGCGGGGGCGGAGAGGTCGGGGGACTGGGCCGGGGATTGGGCGGGGGCGTGGGGTGCGGCAGTGAGGAGGGTGAGGAGGATGGCGGGGACGAACGCTCGGGTCATTTGAAACGCCTTCTGGGATGCCGGTGAGTGTGAGACGAAAATATCATGAAGGCAGGGGATAGGGGATAGGGGATAGGGGATAGGGGATCGGGAAGGGCAAGGGCAGAAGCAGATCCCTGCGGGATGACAGCCAGAAAGGCAAGGGGCAAGAGCAACGGCAAGTCCAGAAGCAGATTCCCGGAGGGAATGACAGAAAGAAAAGCAAGGGCAAGAACAACCGCAACCGCAACCGCAACAGCAAGGGCAACCGCAACAGCAAGGGCAAGAGCAAGAGCAGGAGCAACAGCAAGAGCAACAGCAAGAGCAGGAGCAGGAGCAGGAGCAGGAGCAACAGCAACTACAGTGGTCTTTCACTCGTTCAGGATGATGGGGTTCAGTGGTTAGGGGAGGGGGCGGTCGGTCCAGAGGTCTTTGTCGGCTACGGTTTGGACGAAGTAGAGGCGGTTGGCGAGGAGGCGCTCGGCCTTCAGCTGGTTCTGGTCCTGGGCGAAGAGCCACTTGCGTTCGCCCTTGCCCCAGCTGTCGACGAGTTGCTGGTCGCTGATGAAGATGTCGGGGGCGTCGGTGTAGCAGGAACCCCAGAGGAGGGTAGAGCCTTCGCCGTGCTGGCCGCAGCGGGGGAGGACTAGCAGCGCTGGCTTTCCATGGAAGAAGTTGTGCGCGTAGAAGACGACGGAGGAGGCGTCGGACTGCTCGCCCAAGATGATGAAGGTGTCGGCGGGGGTGCCGCGCTGCATGATGGTGTCGGCTATCTGCTTGGAGCTGAGGCTGGGCGAGAAACGGGCGAAGGCGATGTGCGCGGCGATGAGGAAGACAGCCGAGGTGAGCGCGATGCTGATGGTCGCGGCGAGGTGCTTGCCCTTGCGGCGAAGGATCCAACCCACGGCCGGGCCGAAGAGAAAGGCGATGGCTGCGAGCCCGGCGGGGAGTCGGAGCGCGGCGAACGAAGGTCCGGTGAGGTCGAAGAAGTGCGACATCGAGAGGGTGTAGTTGCCGACGGCGCGGTGGGCGAGGAGGGTGCCGATGTCGGGCACGAAGGGGAGGGTGCGGGATTGCCATAGGCCCCAGCCGAGCGCTGCGGCGGCGGCGATGCCGATGATAGCGAAGACTGCTTGCGCGTTGGTGAGCCAGGCGATGGAAACGGTGGAGCGTTTGTTGGTGAAGGCGTGTTCTTCCGTGTTGGCCATCACGCCGGCGATGAGGATGAAGAGCGGCGGCCAGACCGGGAAGGTGTAGTACTCCTGGTTGGTGGAGATGGAGAAGAAGAGGAGCGAGAAGGCGGAGAAGAGGCTGAGCAGCCAGATGCTGCGGACGCGGAAGCGCGGCTGGACGGCAGAGGGGTCCAGCGGATACGGCTGGTCGTAGTGGCGGAGTTGCGGGAGCCAGGTGCCGCGGGTCTTCCAGGCGACGGCGAAGAGCGCGGGGAGGAAGAGGCTCCAGGGAAAGAGCCAGACGAGGTGAAGGAGCCAGTAGGCGAGGGTGGGGAGCTTGTTGTAGTCGTGGGGATAGCGCTTGCCGAAGAAGCGGAAGACGTGCTCGTTGATGAAGTAGAAGTACCACCAGCCGTGCACGTTGCCGAGAGTGGGGATGTTGCCGACGGGATGGCCTTCGCCGCGATTGGCGAGGCCCACGAGGATGTGCCAGGGCGCGGCGATGGCGAGAAAGAGCAGCGAGCCGCTGACGGGCTTGAGTTCACGCCAGCGGCGGGATTGGCCGGAGAGATAGAGGTACGGGATGACTCCGCCAAAGAAGAAGACGGGGGCGATGAGGCCCTTGATGAGGAGCGCGAGCGCGAGCGCGGCCCAGGCCCAGTAGATGCGCGCGGGCTTGTTGTCCTCGAGGGTGGTGAGGAGGCTGTAGAGCGCGATGAGGAGTAAGAGGCTGAGGATGGATTCGGGGATGATGAAGCGGGTGAAGAGGAAGGGTCCTATGGAGGTGAGGACCGCGAGGCCGGCGTAGAGGCCGGCGCGGTTGTCCCACGCACGGCGCGCCCAGAGCCACGCGAGCCAGGTGAGGCCGAGGATGGCGAGGGCGTTGGGGAGGTGGGTGGCGAAGGTGTTTTCGCCGAAGAGCTTGAAGGAGAGGGTGACCAGCCAGAAGGGGAGCGGCGGCTTTTCGATGTAGCGGATGCCGTTGGTCTGGGTGGTGATCCAGTTACCGCTGTCGATGATGTGCTGGGCGGTCTGGGCGTGGGAGGCGTCGACGTCGTCCATGAGGGGCGGCGTGAAGAGGGACGCGAAGTAGACGGTGAGGAAGAGTGCGAGGAAGATCAGCCACGTCGTCAACGTGGAGGGCGTTGAGGACGGACGCGAATGTGAGCTCTGGGGTGTGGACATCGCAGAAGGGGCTGAAGAAATCGTAGCAGAAGTGATGGGGAGGTGCCTCGGTGAAGTGGGTTGGGGTGAAGGGCTTCTAGCGGTGGCTACTTGTGCGCTGAAATGGTTGGCCGTCGCGGCCCGATTTAGCGGTCGGGGATTACTTAGGCTAGGCGACGGGAGCTAGTTCCAGCTCGGGCTGCTCTTCGACGGCGACGGCCTCTCTGCGCTCGGCACGGAGGGTTTGGATGGCGTAGGTGCCGAGGAGGATGAGCAGGGGGTCGAGCGGGCGCATGTGGTAGGGCTCGGGGTGGGAGAAGTAGTAGACGATGGGGAAGAGGAACAGCACGCCGGCGAAGCGCATGGCTTCGACAGGGCGGCGGCGCCAGGCGAGCGCGAGGCCCAGGATCCCAAGGCCAGTGAGGACGGTGGCGAAGGGAATATTTTCAGGGTCGGTGGGCTCCATCGCGAGGTAGTCCTTGTGGAAGCTCCAATAGCCGGTCCAGAGATAGAGGGCGCGGCGGGCGGACATGCGGGCGTACCAGCCGGGGTGGGCGTGGATGTAGGCATGTGCCTGCTGCGACTTGTGGTCCATGTAAGCGACTTCGCCGGCGTTGTAGGCGGCTAGCTCGCTGGCGTCGTGGAGGGGATGGAGTTGGTCGCTGGTCCAGCGGGTGGAGTAGCCGTTGTTGCCCATCCAGAGCTCGAGGCCCATGCTGTCGCGCATGGGAATGAAGCGGTGGAAGACCACGGCGTCGCGGATGAGCCACGGGGAGATGGTCGCGGCCATGACCAGGGCGCCGGTGAGGATGGGTGCGAGGAAACGCTGGCGGGAGCGGAAGAGCTGGAAGGCCGCGAAGCTGAGGAGGAAGGTGGAGAGCACGAGGCTGGAAGGCTCGGTGAGGCCGGCGAATCCGGCGAGGAGGCCAAAGCGTGCCCAGCGGCCGAGGCGCGGAGAGGCTTCGAGGTCCTGCGCGAGGTAGAGGAGGCCGTAGAGGCAGAGCAGCAGAAGGTGGGTGGACCAGGCCCAGGCGGCGGAGAAGTAGATGCCGTAGGGGAAGAAGACCCAGATCCAGGTGGCCCACTTGGCTACACGCGGGCCGAAGCTGCGGCGGGCGAGGAAGAAGAGGGGGATGCAGGCGAGCGAGTTGATGAGGCAGTCGAAGGCGTGGATGGCGAAGATGGAGTGGGCGGTGTGGACGCCGAAGATCCAGAAGAAGGCAGCGACGATGAGGGGGTAGACCGGCGGCATGATGGCCGAGGGCTGCATGGACTGGAAGGGGCTTCCGAAACCGTGGCCGGCGAGGAGAGATTGCGCGACGTTGCCCTGCTCCCAGGCGTGGAGATGGGTGGCGTCCATCAGATTCTCAATCGTGTCGAAGGGGATAACGGCGAGTCGGAGAAGGAAGGCGATGAGCACCATCCATGCCAGGGGCGGGACGCTACGAACGCGCCTGCGAATACTTGCGAACAAACTGGATCTCCTGTCGTTGCGTGTCAGCGCGGCCGGCCTGGTCCTCGCTGGAGGTGTGACTGCTGGTTCATTGGTTGCGTTAGCCGAAGGACTCGCGGTCGTGTTGCCAGCGTTAGTTTCCGGGCCCGAGGGTCTCTCTATAGGAGACGGTGTGAACTGCATGGGAGATTACAGACGATGCAGTTATAGGCCAGCTACGCCCTCGATCGCAAGATGATTTATGCGATGTACCTAATTATAAAGCTTAGGGGATGGAGGGATTGTCGGGGCGGAACAGGCGGAGGCTTTCGACCGAGGGGACGAAGTAATAGGAGCCGGTGAGGGGCTGGGTATAGCGGGTGAGGGCGTCGCGGGTGCCGTTGACGAGGCCGGCCATGCTGTCGAGCATGCGGGCGAGGGGTTTCTGGTCGGCGCTGAAGCCGACGAAGACGGTGCCGTGGTTTTCGATGGTGCCGTAGGGCATGTTGCGGCGAAAGATGTTGCCGAAGACGTCCTGATCGGTGCGGGCGACGTGCGATGAGGCGGGCTTGTTCTCGAGCTCGATGCTGTCACGCTTGGTGCGGCCCATGATCTGCTCTTGCTGGCCGACGGTGAGAGCTTCCCACTCGGTGACGTCGTGCTTCCATTTTTGTAGCAGGAGGATGGAGCCGGCGGCGCCGGGAACACC
This sequence comes from uncultured Acidobacteriaceae bacterium, assembly GCA_963796535.1. Taxonomy (GTDB): domain Bacteria; phylum Acidobacteriota; class Terriglobia; order Terriglobales; family Acidobacteriaceae; genus Granulicella. The sequence goes on along the minus strand of CAWCMO010000002.1, from coordinate 97,755 downwards.
TTCGGGGAGCAGGGCGTAGCCGGGCGCGTCGAGCAGGGTGGGGTTCTCGGAGCCATCGATGAAGCCGGTGAGGTCGCGATCGTGCTGGTAGGGCCAGCTCGAGGTTTCTTCGACGAGGGTGGCGAGGCCGGTGAGGTCGCGGACGACGGAGCGGGCCATGTCGAATAGCACGTCGTAGGCGGAGCCAGAGAGCCAGATGAGGGCATCATGCTGGGTGGCGGGCATGGTGAAGTTTTCGACGCCGGCGATAGGTGCGTTGAAACCGGTGATGTGAGCGGGTGTGTCCTGGGGGACGAGCTCGCGCCAGAGTTCGGGGCGAAAGCCGATGACGAAGTTCACGCCGCCGGTGGTGGTACGCGGCTCGCGGATGGAGGAGATGGTGGAGACGAACGGCTGCGATTTCTTTGGGTCAAGAAGGTCGAACTCGAGATAGGCGTGGGAGGAGGTGCCGAGAGCGAAGATGCCGGCCTGGGGCGTGCACATGGAGGGATTATAACGAGCGGGTTGTACGGGCGCGTGCGACGGTCAGGTGCGCTTTACGACGACGACGGTCTTGTCGTCGATGAGGGCCTGGTTGCCTTCGAGACGCAGTGCTTCATCCTGAACGAGAGCGTATTGCATGATGGCGTCGCAGATGGTGCGGGCTGGATCGCATTGGTGTCTCTGCAGGATGGCTTCGAGCGCCTGGCGGCCATCTGCATCGGTGCCGTCGTAGACGCCGTCGGTGTAGAGGATGAGGATGTCGCCGGGGTTGATGAGGGTGATCTCGGCGATGTCTTCGGTGAAGATGCGCCGATTGCGGAGGTTCATCGAGAAATAGCGGCGGCGATCCGGATGGTCGGCGGGGAGTTGGAGGCCGAGGGAGAGGAATTGCGCCATGTGGTCATCATGGATGGGAAGCAGGCGAGAGCATTTTGCCGAAAAGACCAGTGGTGGCGGGTGACCGAAATTGGCGAAGCGGAAGTTGCCTTCGGGATGGACTTCGCCATAGAGCATGGTGGCGATTTCACGCGTCTGTTCGGTCTCGCTCATGCCGAGCGCGTTGCGCGCGGTGCGGGACTGAGCGAGGCGGAGGTTGAGGTTCTCGAAGAGGCGTGGCGTGGTCCGGCCGTAGCGGTCGAGCTCGGTAAGCATGAGGGCCTGGAAGGTGTCGTGGACGGTGGAGGCGATTTTGGCGGAGATGATGCCGTGGCCCTCGGCGTCGACGAGGAGGATGCCTGCGGTGGAGTAGAGCTCGTTGAGATCATCGGCGACGCGGAGCTGCTCGGCGCTGCGGGCGAAGCGGTACTCGGTTTCCATTTCGGGGCTGTAGTCGGGGCGAGTCTGGAGCCACTCGACGAAGTCGTCGACGGAGTTGCGGATGGAGGCGCCGGGGGGAAGAGGCTCGAGGTATTCGACGGCGAGCTGTTTGGCGCGGGCGATGCGCGCGTCGATGTCGTAACGCTGTTGGAAGTTGATGTATTCGAAGAGGTCGCCCCCGACCGTGCCGGCGGGGATGGACGTGCCGAACATCTCAATGCCTGGAAGCTGAGGAATGGCGCCTTCAACGGGCATGAGTCGTTGGCGCAGATATTCGTCGATGGTCGGAGCGGCGTAGGGGTTCGGCATGGGAGAGTTCCGAAGTCGATGTTTCGTTTGCATCTTCAGAGTAGCGCAAGTGGGACGGAGGGATCGTTCATCGGTGGTGGAAGGAGGTTGACCCGTGAACGCATCCCCCGTACACTCACAGAGGCGGCTGATTGTGGCTCCCGCCGAGCCTGCAGCTGCCGTAAAACCTGTATTGCCCTCTCGTTCAATGGTAGGACTAGCGACTCTGACTCGCTCGATCGGGGTTCGAATCCCTGGGGGGCAACCAAAACCACACTTTCTCGAACTTCTCTGAACCTATCCGCACGCGGGTAGGTTGACTGGTACCTCAAGTCCTCTCCCACGACTTTACGTTCCTGAAGTTTTGTGGGAAAGCGGTCTTTCGTGAGGAGTCGATAACCTTCGCGAGCGTCTCGTTGGCGGCAATGCATTGTCCTGACACACACTCGTAAGTCCCGATAGATACGGATGTTGTTGTGGCAATGACAGACCCAATCGACATCAGTCTCTCTTAAAGACTCGGAAGCCTGCAAAGAGTCGCACCCAACAATACATCGGGTCCGAGATCGTGTTAAGTGATTTGGATCCAGCAGGCGAGAGCAATTCGTATCGCACGCACTGCGAAACTCGGACGTACCCGGTTGTGGGGAACCGTGGAACACAGGTGTTGAAGGCTCTAAGGGTTAGAGGATTTCAACCGTCAGTCTGGAAAAGGGTTTGGTTGTTCTAATCATCGGACCATTGCTCGATTCGGATCGCGACCATAATCCACTGAAAACAAGGGCAATACTGGCGTGGCTTGATTGTGACGTCAATGGCGCGGAACGTGCTACAGAGTGGGGGACAGCATGTGGGCAATGCGTTCCGGTATGCCACGCAGACTAGACGCCACTCAGTGATGGCGACATCGTCAGCACATCGCTCATTGATGTCGTATTGCCCTTCCGACTCCTGTGACTCTGATATTTGAGCACAGCTGATGAACGGGCATGGTCTCAAACGTAAATGTTCACTCTTCAAAGGAGAGTCATTATGAAAAACATCATCAAAGCGTCACTCTTGGCCGCTACTGTTCTGCTGACGACCAGTGCGTTCGCCGTCAACAAAACCTCCAGTTTCGCCGTTACGACCACGATCAATCCTGCATGCACCATCAATGCGAATGCTTTGGCTTTTGGCGTGTACGATCCACTGGGCGTGAACGCAAGCGCACCTCTTACGGGCTCTACCACCATATCGCTACAGTGCGTCGACGAGTTGACCGGCACGCTGTCTCTGGACGAAGGCTTATACAAGGCGGCCGGTTCCAGTCCGGTGACACCACTCCGCCGCATGCAGTGCGCTGATCTTGATGGATCGTTCCTTACATACGGGCTTTATCAGGATGCCGCGCTTAGCCAGGTTTGGGGCACCAGCAGCAGCACCATGAATATCACCGGTGACGGTGCGGCACATAGCATTACCGTCTACGGCAAGGTTGATCCAGGGCAAGTGGAGGAAGACGAAAGTTATTCCGATACAGTAGTTGCCACTGTTAGCTACTAAGTCAGCTGGTAATTCACCCACAGGCCAATGCGAACGGCTCTCGGAGCCGTTCGCGCCTGCACTCCAGGACGTGTCAATATGAAAATCCTTTGCTCCATGCAGGCTGGTTCTACAATCGGCGTTTTTGCCATTCTCTTAGCGAGCAGCCAGCTGCTTGCGAGTTCCTTCACCGTCAGTCCCACTCGCATCTCCCTCTCGAAGCAGCAGCAAGCGATCACCGTGCGCTTGCTCAATATGGGAGATCAACCTGTCGTAGTGCAGGCGCACGTGATGGCGTGGAGCTTGCGCAATAACCAGGACGTTTATGAAACCAGCGACGATGTCCTCCTGAACCCGCCAATCTTCACGCTCCAGCCGCAGAAACCCCAGTTGATGCGGCTAGGTCTTCGTAAAGTGACAGCGGGAGATGACGAGATTGCCTACCGGCTGATTGTGGAAGAAGTTCCTCCAGTCTCGAAGTCCGGCGAGATTGAGTTGAGAACCATCCTTCGTATTGCGATCCCCATCTTTGTAGCTCCTCATGGACCACCGAAGGCACAGTTGACATGGAAGGCGGAGTCGTTGGCCAGCGGGCAGATAAAGCTGACTGCCACCGACACTGGAAATCTGCATGTCCAGGTCAAACAATTAACCCTGGACCGGTCACCAAGTCAGGGACCACCCGCAACTAAAAATGTCATGGAGTATCTCTTGCCCGGGAAGACCGCCCAATGGACTTTCGACGGGAATGGCGCGAGCAGAACGAAGCTATCGCTGAAAGGAATTACAGATGCAGGTGACCTAAGTGAAACGCTGGACGTCACTAGTCCGTAAGCTCGGTCTTTGCGGGGTCCTGGTGTCCGTCAATCTATGTTGCTTAGGCCAGGAGCTGGTTGCGATGTCCTCTGATACGAAGTCGATAGGATCTTCAGATCCAGGTGCGCCGCGGTTGCGATTGCCGGTCATCGAACTCATGATCGCTGTTGACGTAAACGGACAGCAAGCCACTGACTTCGCCGTAGTCTTACAGGAGGGAGATCACTTCAGTGTCACCGCGCAGGATCTTGCTTCGTGGCGCTTGAGGCGGCCTTCGGTACCGCCTCAAATATGGAAGGGCGACGACTACTACGCCCTGGATAGTATCCCGGGAATGACCGCGCAATTGGACTCGGCCTCACAGGTGCTGCATGTGCACGTGCCATCCATTGCCTTTACGACCTCGATCGCCGACGTACATGATCAGAAACGGCTTCCCGTCGATGCATCGGATCCCGGCTTCTTTCTCAATCACGATTTCCAGTATCTCGAGACAAGCGGTTCACAAGCCGTCACGGGATCTGTCGAAGCCGGGCTATTTAGCAAAGTGGGGGTTATCACCTCTCGAATGATCGGCCGCAATCTGCTCCAGTCACTTAAATGGACGAGAGTTGACACACAGTTCATTCGTGACTATCCCGACCGCCTGGCATCGCTGACGATCGGAGACTCCGTTTCTGCGGCCAATCCATGGGCGTTACAGGTGTACTACGGAGGTGTGCGCTGGGCGAGCAAGTTTGCGACACAACCCTCGTTTCAAGCGCTCGCACTACCGAGTGCTAATGGAGAAGTCACAGTGCCATCAACAGTGGACCTCTATGTGAATGGAGCGAAGATTTCTGAGCAGCAAGTCGATCCGGGTCCATTCGCAATTCAGAACGTTCCGGTAATGTCGGGTCAAGGAAATATCAGTATGGTGGTGACCGATCTTCTTGGACGGCAACAAGTCGTGACCCAGCCCTATATTATGTCGTCTACCGTGTTGCGCAAGGGAGTCACGGACTATACCTATGAAGCGGGTAGCTTGCGTTATGGCTATGGATTGAGCCATAACGGCTATACCTCCATGTTCGCCAGCGGCACACAGCGTTATGGCTGGAGCGACTCGTTGACGCTAAGCGCTCGCGTCGAATTACAGGGTATCGGCCAGACAGTCGGAGTCGGTGCCGATCGCGCCTTCCTGCATCTTGGTGCCTTGGGCGCAGGGGTCGCCTTGAGTCATGGGCCACAAGGGGGCGGGGGCCTGGTCTACGGGCAATTCGTGCACGCGTCGGAACGCTTTGACTTTTCCGCCATGGCAACCATCGATAACAGCAGCTTCAGGCAATTGGGTCTGCTTGCCAACGAACGGGCACCCCGAATCACCGCGCAGGCCACCGTCGATCGCAGACTTGGTAAGACAGTAACCCTGGCTCTTGGCTACCTGCGGCGCGAGGGTCGTTCCCACATCGACATGCCAATCGATCCAACGGTGGTCGACCTCAGCGCAATCAACTCGTCTCTCAGTTGGAAGTTGGGGAAGCATATGACGCTCGTCTCCGCGATCAACTATTCTCCAGGCGCTTCAACGCGGACGACGGGCTCCTTTAACCTCATCATCCCATTTGGCAGTCGGGATCTTGCGATGGTGAGCAGCACAACGAATAAGGACAGCAAGACTGCGACAGTCGATTACTCCCATTCTGTGCCGGCCGGACCCGGGATAGGATACCGGTTTCGGGGAGATGCCGCAGATAATCGCGGTTTCGACGCTGGATTCTATGCACAGAATAGTTTAGGAACCTTCCTCGTCGAAACGGCTGAAGGGGAGACAGGATGGAGCACTCGTCTGGAGGAAACCAGCAGCGTTCTCCTTTTCCACGGAAAGGTCATACCCACCCGTTGGCTCGCCGATAGCTTCGCATTGGTCGAGGTTCCGCAGAGCGGTATCAAGGTCCTCGCCAATAACCAGTACTTTGGAACGATTGGCAAGAGGGGCTTCGTGCTCGTTCCGTCCATGGCTCCGTATAGTGCGAATTCGGTGCGACTGGACGACCAGAGTGTGCCCATTGATTTGCAAATCAATCTGGAAGACCGACGTGTCGTGCCAATGCCGAGGTCCGGCGTCTTCGTAAAGTTTGATGCCACCAGAAGTACAGGAGTTCTACTCATCCTGGTTACGGAGGATGGAACACCGGTCCCGCTTGGAGCCGCAGTTACCGCGAATGGCAGCGCGACTTCAGATACCGTAGCCATGCACGGCGAAGTTTTCGTACAGAACATCACGTTGCCGGGACGGGTGACGGCTCGCTGGAATAAGGGCGAGTGCGAGACTGAGGTTCCGGCTCCCCCCGGGAATGAGGCGCTGCCGCGCATCGGGCCGCTAGTTTGCCAGGTGAAGAAGTGAGTTGGCTGCTGAAGATTGCCAAGTTTCTCTGCGGTATCGTTCTGGCGACCGCGGTTACCAGCAACGCTGCAGACTGTAATGTCAGCACGGCAGGTGCGGCCTTCGGGGCCTACGTCTCGCTCAGTGGCACAACCGGCGACACCATTGGCGCAGTCAAGGTCACCTGCACTGGCACCGTCGGCGAGCTTGTCAGCTACACCGTCTCGGCAGACTGGATTGTTCAAGGCGGGCTTCGAAGTGCGACGGATGGAAAGACTCCTGTGTTGTACGCGCTCTATATCGATGGCGGACGGAGTCAGCCGTGGGGTGACGGGAGTTCCGGCTCGTTTGTCATCAGTGACAACTACCAAATGGGTACGCCTACGAGTTCCCGCAGCTATTACGTTTACGGGCGTATCTTCGCTGCTCAGACGAGTGCGTCCGCAGGAAACTACACTGCGAACGTTACGTTACAGCTAAATTATTGAGGTTCCGTCCCCTACAATACGCGTCCACCAGCAGCTTCAACCGGAGGTTCTTATCATCCCGCGCCTTCAGTCGCTGTGCCTCGCTTACGTTCATCCCGCCGAACCTCTACTTCCAGCCGTAGAACGTCGCCGCGCTGATCCCGTGCTCCCGGCACAGCTCCGCCGTCTCGACGCCCTCCTCGCTCTGCTTTAAAATCGCGACGATCTTTTCTTCCGTGTACCGGCTCTTCTTCACCGCTCGCTCCCTCGATCGATTTGCGAGGGAACTCTCATAAAGATTGGGAGATATTTCCGGGGGCAGGTCAGCTGGATGTCATTTCTGTGTTCGACAAGGCTTCAAAAAGCCTGGCTAACCGCGCAGCAAATCGGGATACGAATCCTTATTTCGCGAGTGGGGAACAGTGTGGGGAACGCTGTGGAAAACCGTCGGATCTCGTTTATTTCTAATGCCAGTGAATCCATGGGGCAGCCAAAAGCCTGCACGCGCGCCTTCAATGCGCACTACGCTGAACAAAACGCGGAGATGATACGTTGAGGCGGAAGAGTTCCGTTCGGGATTTACTTGGTTAGTTCTTTTTCCTGCGGTTGGCTGGTGGTCCAGAACTGGGAGCGGATTTGGTTCTTGAGGACCTTGCCAGTGCCGCCCTTGGGGAGCGGGTCGGTCTGGATGACGAAGCGGCGGGGGAGCTTAAATTTGCCGAGGTGCTTGCGGGCGGTTTCGAGCAGCTGGTCTTCGGTGATGGCGGAGTTCTCGGCGATGACGACGATGGCTACGGGGATTTCGCCCCAGCGCGGGTCGGGCGCAGCGACTACGGCGCACTCGAGGACGCCGTGGTGGGTGAGCAGGGCGTGTTCGACTTCGATGGAAGCGATGTTTTCGCCACCGCTGATGATGATGTCTTTCTTGCGGTCGACGATGCGGAAGAATTTTTCGGGACTCCAGACGGCCATGTCGCCGGTGTGCAACCAGCCGTCGACGATGGCTTCGCGAGTGAGCTTGGGGGAGCGATAGTAGCCGTCCATGACCTGGTCGCCGCGTACCATGAGTTCTCCGACGGTGGCGTTGTCCTGGGGAACGTCACGGCCCTTGCTGTCAACGACGCGGACGTCGGAGCCGATGACGGGCCAGCCGGCGGAGGCGGAGAAGCGGAGGCGGGCGTTGTCGTTGGCGAAGGTGTTGGTGCCCTTGGGGCGGGCTGTGCTGACGACGGGCGAGGTTTCGGTGAGGCCGTAGCCGACGGTGATGCTGGTGTGGGGGAGGAAGGCTTCGAGCTGCGCGATGAGTTCGGGCGACGAAGCTGCGCCGCCGAGGATGATGTATTTCAGGCTGGACAGATCGTGCTTGTTGCGGTCGGGGCAGGTGAGAAGAGCGGCGGCCATGGTGGGGACGAGGATGACATAGGAGACGCGCTCTGCTTCGATGAGGCGGAAGATGGCGGGCGGGTCGAAGCGGCGCAGCATCACGTGTTTGAAGCCGCACATGGTTCCGAATTGCGGGAAGCCCCAGCCGTTGGCATGGAAGAGCGGGATGGTGTGGAGGAGGACGTGGCTGTCGTCGTGATCGAGCGAGGCGGCGAGCGAGAGGGCGTGCAGGTAGAGAGTTCGGTGAGAGAGCATGACGCCTTTGGGCGCGCCAGTGCTGCCGCTGGTGTAGAAGAGTTCTGTGGTGGCGGTCTCGTCGATGGCCATGAGGTCGGGAAGCGGAAGGGGATCGTGCTGGAGCAGCGAGGCGAGGGTGGTGTCTGGGTTGTGGGTGGTGGCGGAGTCGTCGATGGAGATGAAGAGGCAGTCGGGAACGACGTGGCGGAGCTGGTCGACGATGGGAGCGAAGTCCTGCTCGTAGAGCAGGGCGGTGGGCTGGGCGTGGCGGAGGATGACTTCGAGCTCGGAGGGGTGGAGGCGCACGTTGAGCGGCATGACGATGCCGCCGGCGAGGGGGACGGCGTAGTAGCTCTCGAGCAGGGCGCTGCTGTTGAAGCTGAGGACGCCGACACGGTCGTCGGGGGAAACGCCGTTGGCGACCAGGCCTGCGGCTACGCGGCAACAGCGGTCGGCGAACTGGGCGTACGTGCGACGGGTTTCTCCGTCGACCACGCCAACCTTCCCGGGGTAGAGATCCAGCGCGCGAAGGAGACAACGCAGGGGAGTGAGAGGAACATGCATAGGGTGGACCTCGGGATTAGTTGTTGGCCAACTGTTCTTTCAGGCGGTCGGGCGAGAGATGGCAGAAGATGGGAGCGAAGCTTGTCTGGGGAACTGCGGTGCCGTCCTGGGTGAAGGTCATGTAGGGTTCCTGGCTGGTGTTCCAGGGCTGCCAGTGGGGGACGCCCTGACCATTGGGATCACCGTACTTCGCGAAGTTGGTCCAATAGGTTTGGATCATGTCTCCGAGTTGGTGGTCGGTTGGGGTGAAGGGAAGCCAGTTGAGCATTCGATCCTGGTAGGTGCCGAAGACGTAGGGAATTTCGAGGGAGTGGAAGGCGCCGAGCTGGGATTCTCCTTTGCCGGGGACGGAGCGGTCGAAACGGTAGACGTACGCGCGATGGCCGGCGGCCGTGGTGAGGGCAGCCTCCGCACCGGTGGGGCAGGCGGCGCCGATGTCGTTGCTCGCCTGGTCGATCGCGGGAGTGCCGTGCATGACGATTCGGGCAGTGTAGGTGGCGACAGCGAGGTCTGTCCAGTTGCCGTAGAGCGGACGCGCGAGATTGGCGAAGACCTTGAGCTTGTCGGCGATGCCGGGCTGTGGGCCGGTGGGCGGATTCTTCTTTGCGGCGGCTTCGCCAACTACGCGAAAGGCGGCGAATTCTCGGGCGTTGAAGCCGGCGAGAAGATCGACCGGGAGGAGCTTGCCGGTTGCGAAGGCGTCGGCGGGGGAGCGGGGGAGAACCCATCCGTCGATCTCGGCAGCGTTGGGGTCGTAGGCTTTGTAGTCGGTGGCGATGAGGTGGTCTTCCATGGCGGCGAGTTGAGCGGCGGGAAGAGCGCGAAGGGCTTCGAGCTGGGAAGCGGCGGGGTGTTGCGCGAGGGCGGATTTGCCGAGGGCGTCGGCGAGGGGTTGCATGTACGCGACGGTGCGGGAGGTACCGAGGCCGAAGGCGGGACCGCTTTCGGCGATGACTCTGCGGAAGAGGCCTCCGGCGAGCGGAGAGGTCATGAGGGTGGTGGCGTCGACCGAGCCGGCGGATTCTCCGAAGAGGGTGACGTTGGATGGATCACCACCGAAGGCGGCGATGTTCTGCTGAACCCACTGGAGGGCGGCGATCTGATCGAGGAGGCCGTAGTTGCCGGAGCTGTGGTGGGGCGACTCGGCGGTGAGCTCGGGATGGGAGAAGAAGCCCATGACGCCGAGGCGATAGTTGATGGTGACGAGGAGGACGCCGTGCGATGCGAGGGCGGTGCCGTCGTATGCGGGCTGCGCGCCCGTGCCGACGCGGTTGCTTCCGCCGTGCAGCCAGACCATGACGGGAAGGGGGGAGGGGGGATGGAGGTTCGGCGTCCAGATGTTGAGGTAGAGGCAGTCCTCGGAGGTGTCGAGGGTCTCGGGGGTGTAGTTGACGCCGTACGTTTCGGCGAGCGGCTGAATGAAGTTATCGGTGCCGTGGACGTTCTGCGTGCAGGGGTGGGAGGGCTGGGTTGCGTCGCGCACGCCTGACCACGAAGCGGGTGGTTGCGGCGGACGCCAGCGTAGAGGGCCGGTGGGAGGCGCGGCGAAGGGAATGCCTTTGAAGACGGTGACGCCTGGTTGCGAGATTCCCTGTAGGGTGCCGCTGGACACGTGGACGGTTGGCGCTGCAAGGGGCGTCTTCTGCGGCTTGGCAGAGGATGCGAAGAGTACGGGAATGATGAAGCCGAGACAGGCAAACCGCATAGGAGAATCTTCCTCTTGGTTCTATCGAGTGTTGCAACGGGCGTGCGGCTTTGTCCATGCCGAAGATGGCGCCGATCTACGCCTTTGTCTACGAAGGCCAGATCCAAAATTGATCCAGATCCGAAATCGATCCGGGACAAAAATAGAACATTTGATAACTTACTGTCCAGTCAAATATAATCATCGCGATTTGAATGCCATGCTTTTGTCTTCAAGGTTGTGCACGCATTCGCCGCAGATTTGAGGGAACCGCATTGAAGACCGTGCCACAAGTCGGAGACTCCTACACCCATCCGTTCAGCATCTCGCAGGAACAGATCAGCAGGTTTGCTGAGTTGACCGGCGACACGAATCCGCTGCATATGGACGCGGAGGTGGCTGCGGCCGGAGAATTCGGAGGACCGATTGCCCACGGGGTATTGATTCTTGGCGTATTTTCGAAGATTTTCGGGACCATCCTCTATGCGGACGGGCAAGTGGTTCTGGGATTGGATATCCGGTTCCTGGCGCCGGTGAGGCCGGAGCTTTTGTATACCGCTGTGGTGACGGTGAGCGAGACATTGTTGAAAAAGAACCAGGTGGTCTATCGGACCGAGGTGTTCGGCGAGGATGGAACCGCCGTGTTGAAGGGATCGTGCCGGATCTTGAATCGGAAACACTTTGTTGTGGGGGTCTGCTAACATTCGCTCGGCAGCGTTTTGGATATCAACTGACCGCGAAGTAAGATAGCGGAGGAACGTATGAAGGTCGCGAAGGTGCTCTTGCTGGTACTCGCTGGGACGACAGGGATGCGGGGCCAATCGTTCGTGCAGCGCGATGGAACGCACCTCACGCTGGAGGGGAAGGCGTTCCGATACAGCGGACCGAATATTGAATGGCTGGGGCTGGAAGGCTACGGGCCGCATGATCCGAGTGGGCCGCGGTATCCATCGCACTTCGAGATTGAGGACGCGTTTCAGACAGCGGCGGAGATGGGCGCGAAGGTGGTGCGGTCGCAGACGATCGGCGACACGGTTGGATGTTCGCGGTGCATTGAGCCGGAAGAAGGCAGGTTTAACGATGAGGGATTCCAGGCTTCGGATTATGCGTTGGCGGTCGCGGCGAAGAATCACATGCGGGTAATCGTTACGCTGATTGGGGATTGCGCCACGTGCGCCGGGGGAGGCATTGGGCAGTACCTGGCGTGGAATCATGAGGCAAATCCGCAGAAGTTCTTCACGGATCCGCGGTTGATTGCGGCGTTTGAGCGGCATGTCGACGCCGTGCTGAATCATCGCAACCGCGTTACGGGCGTGCTGTATAAGGATGACCCCACGATCATGGCCTGGGAGAACTGCAATATGTGCGGCCTGATTCCGTTGCTTTCGCACGGAAATGTGGCGGAGGTTGCCGCGTGGTCGGAGACGATTGGCTCGCACATCAAGCAGATCGATCGTCGGCATTTGTATTTGGATACGAGCGGAATCTTTCCGGTTTATCCAAAGATCGTGGAGAATGCGAGCACCGACCTGGTGGCGTTTGAGGAGTACCCGCACTGGAACGCCGCCTTCAGTGTGCCAGCCGGCCTGCCGCCGACTTCGGTGGCGACTATCCTTCAGCACGCGGCGGCCGTGACTGGGAGGGGTAAGGTTTTCATCTTGAATGAGTATGGATGGGACCGAACGAACTGGACTTCGAGTGCAGATTTGCAGGGGCTTCTGGATGCGATGCTGCATGATCCGAATATCTCCGGTGATGATTACTGGGCGATGCAGGCGCATGTCGACAACTTTGGCTTTCAGGCGATACCAGCGGATTCGCATGATGCGGCGTTCGCTGTGAACGGCGAGTGCGGGGAGTGGTGGGCGCTCTACTATCCGGGAATAAAAACGCTGGCGATGTCTGCCCAGGACATGGGTTCGCGTGCGCAGATGCTAAGGGGCCACGCCTATGCGATGTCCGGGCTGCCGGTTCCGAAACACGCTGTACCGCCCGCCCCGGAGATCACGTCCGTCGTGGTGGGTGGGCTGATTGCGTGGCGCGGTTCTGCCGGCGCAACGCGGTACACGATCGAGCGCTACGATGCAGCCACAAAATCCTGGCAAACGATCTGCGATAAGTGCGCGACCGATGCCGATGATCCGTGGGCGGACCCGCATGGCGCGATGGGAGCGCATTACCGGGTTACGGCGTTCAATGGCGATGATGTGGCGAGTCCAACATCGAGTCCGCGCTAGTGATGAGGCAGGTTCAACATATTTGGTGAGAGTAGTAGGCAAGGCTTTTTAAATCTGCGAAAGTACATACTATGGCGACACGTTCGAGCCGGCCTGAGCAGGCGCAGAAGGCCTTTGAAAATCGGAAGCGAAAGCCCGAACTGAAACGCGAGGCTGTTCTGTTGACAGCGGCGCACCTGTTCTTGAAGCAAGGGTATCGGCGGACGTCGATGGAGGACATCGCCGACCAGTTGGAGATTACGAAGCCGGCGCTGTATCACTACTTCACGAGCAAGGACGACATCCTTGTGGGGTGCTACTCGCACGGAATCGCAAATATTCTGGGGCGGCTGAACGATGCGGACGGAGCAACGGGCTCCGGGTTGGAGAAGACGCGCGCGTTCCTGCATGTGTGGATTGAGGTGATCACAACGCTCGAGTTCGGGCAGTGCGTTGTGTCGCTGGATGACAACGAGCTGGCGCCCGCGGCTCGGCGAGAGGTGAGACGGCTGAAGCGGCGGATCGATCGCACGCTGCGGCAGAGGATTGCCGAGGGGGTTGAGGATGGGACGATCAAGCCTTGCGACATACGGCTCGTGGCCTTTGCGTTTGGCGGGGCAATCAACTCGATTGGCGCATGGTATGACCGGCAGGGCAAGCTGAGCACGGCGGAGTTCAGCGCAACCTATGCGGATATCCTGATCGACGGCGTAAGCATGCCCCAGGAACGAATAAAGCGAGGGAAGCGGAACGAAAGCAAGTAAACGTTGGATGCATCGGTGGGATGACAGGGGCTAACGATGGGGCGACCGACGCGAGTCATTGCGGAGAATATTTATTTCGGCGAGTGTCCGCGATGGCGAGAAGGGCGTTTGTGGTTTAGCGATTTCTTTGCGCGCGCGGTAAAGTCGGTTTCGCTGGCGGGAGATGTGCGCACGGAGTTGGAGATGGACGACCAACCAGCCGGGCTGGGATGGATGCCGGATGGATCGTTGTTGATCGTTTCCATGGAGAAGCAAACGGTGCTGCGGCGATGGACTGATGGAAGGGTGACGCTGCATGCGCAACTTCCGAAGAGAGGCTTTCGATCGAACGACATGGTAGTGGATGCTGCGGGGAGGGCTTTTGTTGGCAGCTTCGGGTTCGATTTGCATGGTGAGATGTTGTTGCGCGGAGTGGGAAGCGTGGTTTCCGATCATCCGACGGCAGAGCTTGTTTGCGTGTCTGCAGGGGGTGATGTACGCGTAGTGGCAGAAGGGATGCACTTTCCAAATGGGTCTGTGATCACGCCGGATGGGCGAATGCTGGTCGTCGCTGAGACGCTGGCGGGGGCGCTAACGGCGTTTGACCTTGAGGCAGATGGATCGTTGAGCGGACGGCGAGTGTGGGCAACGCTCTGGCCGCGCGTTCCCGATGGCATTGCGCTGAACGCGGAGGGAAATATCTGGGTTGCGCATCCTCTTGCGCCGGAATGTTTTTTGGTCGCGCCCGGTGGCGAGGTGCTTGAGGTGATCGATACGGGGGAGCTCTGCTATGCGTGTATGCTGGGCGGGGACGACGGACGGACACTTTGGATTCTCACCGCGCCCACGTCGTTAGCGCCGGAGCCGGGAGCGGCCCCCGCGGGAAAGCTTCTGGCAGCCAGCGTGGATGCTCCGCGCGCCGGCTGGCCGTAGAAGAGCTCGTGGGTTAGAAGAGTACCTTCAGAGCGAATTGAAATTGCCGCGGGTTCGCGTTTGGAGTCGTCTGCGTGATCGTTCCAAAGCCGCCAGCGCTGGTCGGCGTGTCTCCGGGGAGTGGGCCGACGAGAGGGTCGATGGTCTGTTGGAAGGCCGAGATCGCGGCACCGGGAGGTAGGAAATTCGGGGTGTTGGTGAGGTTGTAGGCCTCGGCGCGGAACTGTAGAGAGATCGAGTGGGGTAGCTCGAATGATTTGAAGAGCGAGACATCCAATCGCCGCTGATGCGGGCCATAGAGTTGGTTATAGTGCTCGTTGCCCGCAGTTCCGGCTTGTTGCGGAGTATAGGCTGCGATGTTGAAGAACTCGGTGAGCGTTTTATGCGAGGGGTAGAGTGGCGCGCCGGTGGCATCGGGCCGATCGGATTGGATGTTGGGTAGATTGATTTGTGCGAGGCCGTAGGGATTCTCGACTGAATCGACAACCGTGAAGGGAAGCCCGGTCTGCCAGTAGTCGATGAGGTTGACGGACCATCCTTTGATGAGGACGGCGGCGGCTCCGCGCGAGGATTTACCGAAGGGGAGATCGTAGGTGAGGCTGGTTGCCCAGCGCTCGCGGACGTCGCTGGAGGAGTTGCCGTAATCGTAACTGGGATTGCTGGGAAGCAGGAACTGGCCGGCGTTGGGGCTGCTGCCTCCGAGCCCGTCGGTGAGGCCGTGGGCCCAGGTGTAGTTCGTGTTGAAGGCAAGGCCGTGGGTGAGGCGGCGCTCGAAGATGAGTTGCAGCGCGTTGTAATTACTAGAGGCGTTGGGGAGGAAGCCCTGGACCTGTTGTACGTTGGGCAGCGTTGTTGCGGTGAGCAGCGCGGGCGGAGGTGCAGGGGACGCGGTCGGGTAGGGGCCGTTGGGGGGCGGAAGGTTGACGACGGGCTCGGTCATCACATGGCGGGCTAGTTCGCCTACGTAGGCAACGGTTAGTACGTTTCCTTTGAAGTCCCGCTGCAGCGCGAGGTTATACATCTGTAGGGTGGACGTGTTGAGATTCGACGGAGCATAGCTGAGGGAGCCGGAGAGGTCAGTGGTGCTTGGGGGAACAGGGATGGGGAGAGTCGAGCCAATGCAGGCGACGCCGATGCACTCACTCTGATAGGAATAGGGCGGATTGGCGAGCTCGATGGAGAGGTTGGATTGGGTGGGGTAATAGCTGATGCCGTACCCGCCGCGGAGTACGGTGTTCGCGCCGATGGATTGTGAGAAGCCGATGCGCGGGGCAATGTTTTTCTTTGCGGAGCGAATCCCGATGTCTGGATCTTGCGCACCGGTGATCAGGGTCAGGGTTGGGTACTCGAAGTTGGCGTAATGGCCGTGGGCTTCGGTGATTGGGGTGAAGAGGTCGTACCGGATGCCGAGGTTGATGGTGAGATTCGGAGTTACGCGCCAATCATCCTCGGCGTAGGTGTTGGGTTCCCACATGCGGAAGCCCTGCTCGATAAGGGTATTGGCTCGCTCGTAGCCGATGTTGTAGCCGGTGAGCATGTCTGCGACTGGATTGCCCAGGATACCGGCGTAGAGGAACACGCCCAGAGGATAAGAGCTCTGAAAGTAATTGAGTTGGCGGCGGATGAGCTGGCCGCCAAACTTCAGGGAATGTTTGCCGTGGGTATAGGTGACAGCAGCCTGATATTGGAAGACGTTGTTGATGTCGTTGATCGGCAGGTAAGGCGAATCGCCGAGGATCGCGTAGCCGCCAACGAGGAAGTCGGTGGGGGTGAGGCCGGAGGTTCCGGGAATGTTGGGGAAGTTACCGTTCGGAATGCCGAAGGCTGTATCCACATTCTGGCCGGCGTTCAGGGTGGTGGTGTGAAAGTCGAGACGGGTGTAGCCGGTCTTGAGATCAAGTAGGACGTTGGGGGTGAAGGAGTGAATGTAATCGACGATGAAGCCTTGCGCCTTTTGAAGGGACGGACCATCGTAGGCAAGGACGTTGCCTCCCGGACTGATGGTGAGACCGGCTTCGTTGACCTTGGGGAATGGGCCAGGGAGGAACGTGTTGATGTTGTTGTAGGAATACCGGGCATAGATTTGATCGCCGTTGTTGAAGCGATGATCGATGCGTCCATCGGCAGTGAACGCGTATTGGGTCCGGTTGGTCACGCTTTCGTAGTTCTGAAAGATGGCACCGGGAATATTGGGGGCGGGGAAGAGCTTGAAGTAGCTAAGGCCGATGGGAGTGATTAAGAAGGGCGGAATATAGGGGCCACCGATGTCGGTGAAGTTGCCGGGATTCTGCTGCTCGAAAAGTGTGGGAACGGTGAGTTCGCCGGAGCTCTGGCCTTGAACTACGCGATTGTCTTCCGCGTCGGCGAAGAAGAAGGTTTTGTCCTTTTGGATAGGTCCACCGATGCTGCCACCGAATTGGTTCTGGTGGTAGGCCGGCTTGGCGACCTCGCCTTGGCGAGCGAAGAAGTCACGTGCGTCAAAGACATTATTGCGGAAGAACTCGTAGAGGGATCCATGGAAGGCGTTGGTGCCGGACTTGGTAATCACGTTGACCACGGCGCCTGCATCCCGGCCTATTTCGGCGGCGAAGTTATTGGTGTCCACCTTGACTTCCGCAATGGCATCGATTGAAGGGCGAACGCCGATGACGCCTTGCTCGCGCTCGTTGTTATCCATGCCGTCGATGAGCTGGTTGTTGTACAAGTCACTCTGGCCGTTGGCCGAGATGGTTGAGGTGAGGCGGCGATCGTCAGGGCGCTGTCCGGAGGAGATGGCGTCGGGCGAACCTGCATTGACGCCAGGCTGAATCTGAACGAGATTGATGACGTTGCGACCGTTGAGCGGAAGATCCTGCACGGGCTGCTCGGTGACGACGCTGGTGAGGGATGAACTTTCCCGCTGGAGAAGCGAGGCGTCCGCCGTGACGGTTACAGTCTCGGTCACGGCACCACTGGCGAGGACGGCATTTTCGCGGTTGCGATCGCCGGCTGCAAGCATGATCACAGGGACGACCACGGTTTTGAAACCGGGTGCGGTGACGCTGAGCGAGTATTTTCCTGGTGTGAGCAACGTGAACAGGTAATCGCCAACGCTGTTGGATGTGGTGCCCTGAGTGATCTGCGTGCCGAGATTGGTGAGCTTCACGGCTGCTCCGGGGACGACGGCGCCGGACGGGTCGGACACTGTTCCGAGAATGTCGGCCGAGGTCTCCTGACCCAGCGCCGGCATCTGCGACAACAGAGCAACCCATACCATGGCCGACAGAAGCTGGAAAAAGCCAGCAAGCACACGCTTTGACATAAGACTCTCCACAAAAACTTCGATCGGCCCGTCAGCGATCGCGGTTGAATGACTGCTTTGGCGTCGTCTTCGCTGGCGGAAGCGAAAATCCTGATACCTTACTGGCCGTTCACTTTACGGGCGGGACGTGTACTATGTCAAGCGGAAACTCAGGGGTTGTGCTGGAAAGGGATGAAGCCCTCTCCCCTGGACGGAAATAGCAGAAACCCTGCTATTTCTTTGATCGATTGCGTGTTGGGGGGAGGATCCAGAGTGCGGCCGGGCTGCATGATTTGAGGTCATCCACCGTGTGCCATGATCGGGTGGCCTGTATGCTTGTCTTACTCCAGGTTCAGTAAAAACTCCGAGAACGAGGGTGGACGTTCTCGTCGCCGATCTGGGTTCCGGCGGAGCGATGGGGTTCCTGGAGCAGCATGATCCAGCGAGGTCGTGGAGCGTCAAATCGCCAATGCACACCTTCACCTCGCACCAGCCGCGAAATAGAGAACGGCCTCTTCTTACAAAGAAGAGGCCGTTCTCACTGCCAGCAAGCGCACAATCCCTAGGCTAAGGCCGACGCGGTGCTACGGATTTGCTGCGAGACCATGATGCGAGAAACTCCTCGAAAGATAATGCTGACACCAACAAGCGTGCCCACGAGGAACACTGAATTGATCGGCCAATGGGCGATGACCAGCACGCCGAAAAGAGTCGTGACCACTGCCTCGAACAGGACCCACCCCCACACTTTCGAGGGGCGCATTTGGAACGCCAGGATGATCGCCACGATTCCGTACCCAAGCAGCAGGATTCCGAGCATCAGAGTGAGCGTCAGCAGGCTCGCAAGGGGATGGGTCAAGATATAGAGACCGACCGCGATGTAGACCAATCCCAAAATCACCTCCAGAGCTATGCGTCCACCCGAGTGGGCGTGAAACGCATAGGCAATCTGGGCGATACCCGCAAAGATTGCGCTCCACGCCAATATGTACACGGCGACGACGCCGGTTGCCAGCGGGGCCATCAATGCGATGATCCCCAGAAGGACGATGAGTACGCCAAGAACGATAGACCATCCTGACGCGCGCTTAATTCCACCAATCACTGTTTCAGCCATATTTCCTCCAAAGGTTGATTCAATCTGACTGCGCAAGCCTAAGTTCGCCCTTGATTGCCTCAGACCGATCGGTAGTTGTCAGACAAACCGTAGGCCTGCATCGAGGACGCGTCAACTGTCATTTGGTGCAATTCTCCGGGGCGCTTTGTATCGTCGAGATGAAGTGACCTGCTTATTCGCGGGTCGTCTCAAAGAGGAACCAAACGCGACGCTCGCCTTGATCGATCCAGTTTTCGAGGAGGCTGGCGGTGGCAACATCACCCGCTTCATCGCAGACGGTGTGGACCGCTCGCATGCTCGAGACCAGGGCCTTCTCATCCTCGCGAAGCTCGCTCAACATATCTTTCGGCGTCACATACTCCGCATCGTTGTCCGGGATGCGCTGCAGGCGGGCGATGTTTCCGATGGAGCGGATGGTGGCCCCACCGATCTTACGAACGCGCTCGGCGATTTCGTCTGTCATGGCGAAGAGTTGATCACCGTGCTCATCTAGCAGAAGGTGGTAGTCGCGGAAGTGCGGACCGCTCATGTGCCAATGGAAGTTCTTGGTCTTCAGGTAGAGCGAAAATACATCTGCGAGCAGGGCATTGAGGGCTCCAGTAATATCGGCGACTGCCTTCGGAGTGATATCGGTTGGCACCTTCAGCGGGGCCCTTTGGAGGGCAATGCGTTCTTTCGTGTTTGACATGAATTCTCCTTTGGTTAGTGGATGTTGCGCAGGCTAGAAGGACTCAACTGGAATCATTTGGAATTGGTAGCCGCGCCAGCAGTGGCTGTGCTCTTGCGCGCAGGGAGAGAAGCGCCGAATATTTGTGCGAGCGAAAGACCAAGCCCTGCGGCCTTCCGGACCTCTTTGCTGCAAGCGGTGCGAAGAAGCTTCCAAAGAGAAGGTGTATGCGTCTCGGCTTCCGCGACCGCTGCATGAACACGATCCGCATCGATCGATGTCAGGGCGCTGCCAAGAATCAGGGCGATGCGCAAGGCGTTTACGGCTGGCTTTGAGCTCGCTACGTCCGAAACCCTGGCGATCAGGGTGTCCTCGGCACTCAGCAGTCCATTGACGAGACCGAGGGCGCCAGAGTCGTGCAGACGCTGCAGTACGTCATACGCCTCGAGGATTGCCTCGGCGTGCTCGCGCGGAGCGCTCTCAATGCGGCGAACCAGATCCAAACGTGAATCAGGCGGCGTATAGGTATGAAACTCAACGGCGACGGCCATGCTATTTTCCCCCTGCCGGCGCGGCCGGCTGAATTTGAACGAGCGCAGACTCACCGGGAAAGTGATAGTCTGCGCGCTTCCACTTTCTCTCTACCTCCACGCCCATCTGCGGAGTGGGTTTGCCTGAATAACGGAAGTTGAGGGGATGCAGAGGATCTTCTCCGCGCTCTGGAAGAATCTCCATCTTTACGGAGGTCTCCTTGAAGGCAGGTGTGTGGGTCGCCGGATCTACGTTGCTTCCGGTCAGCAAATTCACATGAGCGGTAAGGGGCAAATAGAGCTGTTTGGCTTCGACGCGATCTGTCACCAGAGCCTTGGTTTTCACCTTTCCATAGCGGCTTGTTAAACGGACCCATTGGCCTGAGGCAATCGATCGTTCATGAGCGAGTTCAGGCGAAATCTCGACATAACACTCCGGAGTTTCCAGCTTGATGCCTGGCACCCGATTGGTCATGTTGCCTTCGTGGAAGTGTTCCAGTTGACGGCCGTTGTTAAGAAACAGATCGAACTCGGCATCGGGTGGATCGGTGGGCTCGCGATAGGCAAGCGGAAATAGCCGAGCCTTTTTGTCGGGAAACTCAAAACCTTCTGTATAGAGGAGCGGCTGATCTTTACCGTCTGGAGCGACGGGCCACTGCAGGGTGTTGTATCCCTCCAGGCGATCGTAGCTGCAGCCTGCATAGAGCGGAGACAGGGAAGCAAGCTCAGCCATGATCTCCGACGGATGCTGATAGTTCCAGGGAGCTCCCATTTTCTGTGCGAGCGATTGGGTAATCTTCCAATCGGCACGGCTATCACCCAACTCCGGGAGTGCCTGGTAGAAGCGCTGGATGCGACGTTCCGTGCTGGTAAAAGTTCCATCCTTCTCCAGGGCGGGAGAGGCAGGAAGGATTACGTCCGCGTATCGGCAGGACTCGGTGAAGAAGATGTCCTGCACGACGAAGAACTCGAGCTTCTCAAACGCAGCAGCTACCACGTTGGCGTTCGAGTCAGCGTAGACCATGTCTTCGCCGGCGAGATACATCGCGCGCAGCTTTCCTTCGAGACTGGCGTCAACCATCTCGTGATTATCGAGACCGCGGTAATTAGGCAGCTTCACTCCCCAACCCTTCTCGAACTTTGCTCGGAGCTGATCATCGGTGACGCTCTGGTAGCCAGGGAAGGTGTTGGGTGCTGCGCCGATATCGCCCGCGCCCTGCACATTATTGTGGCCGCGCAAGGGGTAGGCACCGGTTCCCGGACGCATGTAATTGCCGGTAACCAGCAGCAGATTAGATATCGCAGTAGAGGTATCCGAGCCAGCCGTATGCTGTGTCACTCCCATGGCCCAGAGGACGCACATGGTCTCTGCGTGCGCGATCTCTTCGGCTACGCGGTGCAAGGTCTCGAGGGGTACGTCGCAAATGTTTGCGGCATACTCCATGGTGAAGGAATCAAGACTCTTGCGGTATTCGTCAACGCCGTTCACCCACTTCTGGAGGAAATCCAACTTTGCAAAGCCGTTGTCGAACATGTATTTGCTCATCGCGGAGAGCCATGCCAGATCTGTACCGGGCCGAGGGCGAAAGAAGATGTCGGCACGTTCAGCCATCTCGTGCGCGCGAACGTCGGCGACGATCAACCGCTGTCCGTGCAGTTTGTGCGCACGCTTCACGCGCGTGGCGATGACTGGATGCGATTCAGCGGTGTTCGATCCAACAATCAGAATCAGCTTGGCGGCTCCTATGTCTTCAATGGATCCGCTATCGCCTCCCAGCCCCACCGTTCGAAAGAGTCCCGTCGTTGCGGGCGCCTGACAATAGCGAGAACAATTGTCAACATTATTTGTGCCGATGACTGCGCGCGCAAACTTCTGCATCAGGTAGCCATCTTCATTGCTGGCCTTGGAGGAGGCAATGACCGCGATTGAGTCCGGACCGTGCTCCTGCTTAATGGCCCCCAGCCGCTGCGCAACCAGGCTGAGCGCTTCTTCCCACGAAGCTTCGCGAAAGCCATTCTCATGCCGGATCAATGGACGTTGCAGCCTATCCTTACTGTTCACAAAGTCCCAGCCGAATTTGCCTTTCACACAGGTGGAGATCTGGTTGGACTCTCCGTGCAGCGGAACAATCTTCAGGATGTGACGGTCGCGTGTCCAGACATCGTAGCTACAGCCGACACCGCAATAGGTGCAGACAGTCTTCGTGCGCTCGATGCGCTCCTCGCGCATCTTGGCTTCGGTCTGCGACAGCTGCATGATGGCGCCATAGCCCGTCTCCGGCTCCAGGTCCTTCACTACTTCGATGAGCTTATTCAACGAGTCAGCCGGGATGGCAGTCATGAAGCCGGCTTCGCCTAACATTGACCGCTCCATGAGCGCGTTGCAGGGACAGACAGTGATGCAATGCCCGCAGGAGACACAGCTTGATCCGCCAATCCGCATTCCTCCGTCCCAAAGAACGCGAGGGTGATCGAGCTCCCATCCGATGGAGAGGGTCTCGTTCACCTCCACCGTTTGGCAGGCCTGAACGCACTGTCCGCAGAGGATACATTGGCTGGGGTCGTAGCGATAGAACGGGTTCGACATGTCCACTTCATACGGCTTCGGCGTGAACGGATGGTTTTGGTGCTTTACGTTCAGCTCGAGCGCCGTGTTATGGACCCTGCAATTCTCGTTATTGTTGTCGCAGACCGTGCAGTAGAGCATGTGGTTGCCGAGAATCACGTCGTAGGCTTCGGCCCGCGCATCCTGAGCGCGCTTCGATTCGGTCACCACCTCTTGCATGCCGGCGGAGACAGTGGTTCCACACGCGCGGACCAGTTTGCCACCAACCTCAACCAGGCAGGTATCGCAGGTCTGGATCGGACCCATGAGCGGCGAGTGGTAACAGATGTGCGGGATCTCCTTCTCGCGCAGGATGGCTTCGATCAGCAGCTCGCCTTCGGAGGCGGCTACGAGGTGCCCGTCTACGGTGATTGCTATCTTCGAAGGACCGGCTTGCGAGGAAGAACCGACCTGAGAGTTCGTGATGACGGGTGGATAGGTTTCAGTCGCGCTCATATATTTTCTGTCTCCGAATCTCCAACTCATACCTGCGATTGCGTGAAGCGGTTGAGACGGAATCTGGAATTTTCTGGGGCCCGGTACCGGTAAATCGCACGCGCTACCTGAGGATGAAGCCGCCACGAACGCAACGCACTCCGCGATCTCGATTGATTTTTCTGCCCGAGGGTTGAATCGCAGACACCACCAATCCGCAAGCCATGGTGCAAGTCCTAGGCAGCACTTCTAATGCCAAACAATTTACACCTAAGCCAGGTGAAATTTCTCCGATTTCCGTGAATCCTGCTGTTAAAGATGGGTTAACGTCAAGGCGTCGACAGCAAGGCGTCAAGATTTCAACGGCGAAATGGACGCTCGAATGCTTTCAGGACTCCAATGAGACGTCTCAAATTGGACCGAGCAGGATCGCTTTTGTCGACCACCTTGTCGCGGAGCTCGATCTTCCTGTGAGCTGCAAGTGAGAACGAGGTGGATATTGTGAAGGACCCGAACATATCCCAGCTTTCTGAATTGGCGTGGAGGAACGGCCAATCGAGCGAGTGCTCCAGAGGCCACGCGATGCCATTCTGGAGGGAGGCTCACAGATCTCTAACAACATACGTAATACTGAGAAAGAGGTGCTACAGGAATGACGTATCTAGCAAATGAGAGGCGGTACGATGGAGCCTTATTCAATCGGTGCGGGGAGTCGGGAATCGTCCTGCCGCCGGTATCCCTGGGATTGTGGCAGAACTTCGGTGGAGTCAATGTCTTCGAGACAGGCCGCGCCGTCATACGCCGCGCATTCGATCGCGGCGTGACGCACTTCGACCTGGCGAATAACTATGGGCCACCGTACGGGTCGGCCGAGGAGAACTTCGGGGAGATTTTGAAGAAGGATTTCAGGGGCCACCGCAATGAACTCTTGATTTCGACCAAGGCGGGATGGGATATGTGGCCTGGACCCTACGGCCTCGGCGGCTCGCGCAAGTATCTGCTCGCCTCGCTGGATGAGAGTTTGCAGCGCATGGGTCTACAGTATGTCGACATCTTTTATTCCCACCGGCCTACCATTGATGTTCCGTTGGAAGAGACGATGGGTGCGCTGGTGCAGGCAGTTCGCCAGGGCAAGGCGCTGTATGTGGGAGTTTCTTCCTACAGTCCCGAACGAACACGTGAAGCCGCGCGGATTCTGCAGAGTGAAGGCGTTCCGCTGCTCATTCATCAGCCGTCGTATTCGATGCTGAACCGCTGGGTTGAGGAGGAATTGCTTGACACCCTGGAGGAGCTGGGAGTGGGCTGCATCGCATTTTCGCCGCTGGCCCAGGGGTTGCTGACGGATAAGTATCTCAATGGGGTGCCAGAAAACTCTCGTGCGCAATTGGCAGGTTCGTTCGATGAAGAGTTTCTGAGCGCGGAAAACATCCGGCGCGTAAAAGCACTCAACGAGATTGCAAAGGGACGTGGACAATCGCTGGCCCAGATGGCCATTGCCTGGGTTCTGCGCGACAAGAGGGTGACCTCGGCTCTCGTCGGAGCGCGCAGCGTGGAGCAGCTGGATAACTCACTCGATGCAACGAAGAAGCTGCAGTTCACGGATGCGGAGCTGAAGGAGATTGATACCTACGCAGTCGATGGAGCGATCGATTTGTGGAAGAGCGCGCGAGAGGAAGCCGCGAAATGAACGGAGTGCAGGCTGGGTATCAACCCATCTTCGCGATCCTCAAATTGAAGAAGACTTCCGAACCCCTGTAACAAGTGACAGTAGGCGCCGGCACAATTCCAGTGATGTACTATCCGTCGTGAACTGTTGACACAAGACGCGGTCAGGCGCGACTGGCGCTGGTGACGCTGCCGCCTCAGTGGCGTATCCACTTGAAAGGAAATTCAAAATGGTTCTGCCGAGCTTCCCGAATGTCGACTTGTTCTCCGCGGGTGTCAACGCCCTGAATGGCGCGGTCGTCGCCCAGAACCGCTCACACAATCGCGGCTATACGGCCGCGGGGATACTCATCATGGGCTTCTTTGGAGGCATCGGCGGCGGCGTGTCTCGCGACGTGCTGCTCAATCAAATACCTGCGCCGCTCAAAGATTGGAGGTATTTTTTCGTATGCCTGCTGATGGGGTTGGTGGGTATGGCGGTCTATCACTTCATCCCGGAGAAGGAGGAAACCTACCATGCGAGGCTGCGGGAATATCTCAAGTCTTTCTCTCTGCCGTGGTTCGCGATCCTGGGAGCGCATAAGGCGCTCGATCAGGGACTCGGACTCTGGGGCGCGATCCTCGTTGGTCTGATCGCCACCACTGCGGGCGGGGTGTTAATCGATCTGTTTTCCAGACTCACGCCGGTCGTCGTGAGGGCAGATAATCAGCACGCCACGACGGCGGTGCTGGCGAGCACGGTCTATGTTTTACTCGCGCTGCACTTCAAGAATTCCAACGCCTTTTTCCCCATCACGCTGGTCTCGGTCGCGGTTGCGTTCACCTTTCGTGTGGTGGCTGTCCGCGATCACTGGGGGTCGATCGTGCCGTATTGCCCCCCCGGCCCTGACGATCCGAAGGTCCTGCCACCCGTAGCGCCACCTCCAGCTCAGTAGTCGAGGCCTCCGGTTTGCGAGCGGGCACAGGATGAGTCTGTTACCGAACTCTGGCGACAAGGTTAGGAGAACGCTCCCTTTGGGGAGCGTTCTTGGTTAATCGTGGACGGATCTCCCTCCCTCGGATTTCGCTCGGGCCGGTGTCCTGTGCGGAGAGGCACCAGGAACCTATGCTTTACCATCGGGGGTGGTGGCGGAGGAGCTTTGCGATGGGGTTGAGAGTTGGTAGGGGTCCGCGGAGAACGCAGCGAGCGAGACTGGCGGCTGCGCTGCTCTTCTTCCTGTGCGTGCATGTGTTTGCGCAACTGCCCGGCCCGGCGACGACGAAGGCGCCCAGCACGCACTCCGACACCCACGTCGATCCGTTTGGCCGTACCACACCCCGGGGCACCGTGACAGGGTTCATACGGGCCACCCAACGTGGAGATTTTGCTGGCGCCACAAGGTTCATGCAACTGCCGGCGGCGCAATCGGCTAACCCGGAATCTGCGGCTCGCGAGCTCAAAGAGCTGATGGATCGCTACTATGGTCACTCGATCGAGAGCATTAGTGATAAGCCCACGGGGAATGTGAATGACGGTCTACCCCTGGATCGTCAAAACGTGGGGACATTGAAGATCGGATCGCAGAAGCTGGACATCCTTCTCATCCACGTCAACGATGCGGATGGAGATCAGATCTGGTTAATTTCCTCGGATACGCTCTCCCAGGTACCCGGGATGTACGATTTGCTGGAAGAAACCTGGGTCAACCGGATGATGCCGCCGGTGCTTGTGGAACGGGCCTTCCTGGGGATCTCGGCTGCGCAATGGATCGTCTGGGCGGCGTCGATCGTTCTGCCGCTTGTGCTGATGTGGTTGGTTTGGCGACTCTGTCTCGCTGCTGTTCAGCGATCCGCCGTCAACGCTTTCGTCAAAGAACGCATCAGAACGTGGCTCGGCCAAATTCGCTGGCCGATAACGATTCTTTTCCTGCTCTTGTTCAATCTGCTCACGGTGCGAACGCTCGGCCTCTCGCTGAGTTTCCGGCTCGCTTACAGGCAAGCGGTATCGGTTCTTGTGCTGATCGCGGTGACGTGGCTCATTCGCCGCATCCTGAAGCTGCTCTTTGAGCGAGCCGGGACGGTCGCGTGGATTCACGGCCAGACGAACAGAAAATCGCTGATGCTGCTGGGCGAGCGATTGATGAACGTTTTCGTCGTCGTGGTGGCGATCTTCGCGATCCTCACGGTATTGGGCGTCGACACCAAGACCGCCCTGGCTGGTGTCGGAATTGGAGGCGTCGCAGTCGCGCTGGGCGCACAGAAGTCGATCGAGAACATTCTTGGCGGAATCTTTCTGCTGATGGACAACGCCCTGGCCGTGGGCGACCGTTGTTCGATCTCCAACCGCGTCGGGTACATCGAGGACATCACGCTACGCTCGGTAAAGCTGCGTACGGACGATCAGAGCCTGCTCTCGGTTCCAGCTGGCGCGCTGGCGCAGTCAAACATCGAAAACTTCGCTACCCGTCGAAAGACGTTGATGCAGTCGAGACTGCGCCTTCGGTATGGAGCAACTGCGTCGCAACTTCGCGAAGTGCTTTCGAAGATTCAAGAGCTCACGGTGGAGTATCGACGAATCGAGCAAGACACGAAACGCATCCGCCTTGTCGAGTTTGGTGAACGAGGCATGGAGATCGAGATTTATCTCTACGTCCTCACCGCCGACACGTCGACCTTTTACGAGATCCGCGAAAAGCTCTTGCTGGAGATCGCAGAGATCGTCGAGACGTCGGGCAGCGGCTTTGCAGGGCCGACAGAGTTCCTCTACGTCGAGGAACCTGCAGCCGACGCAGGGAAAGGCGACGTTGCCGGTGGTGCTGTCACACGACAACGCAACCCAACCAATCCCGAATAAATTGAGGGGCGAGAATCCGCTCAGGACGTTGGTCCTAAATTCAGCGAAGAACTCAACCTGAACTGGACGACGGTCTCCGACGGGAGCGTGATGTCGCGGTTGGTGGTCGCCGCTCCAACAGTACCTGCACCTGCACCGATGAGTCCGCCGATGAGCGCGCCTTTACCGCCGCCGGCGATTCCGCCAATCAAGGCTCCGCCGCCAGTGCCTCCGCCGACCATGGCAGCCGTGCGCTTGCCTTTACCCGTTGAGGTCTGGGAATACGTCGAGGTGTGGATCGGGAACGTCCCGCCGTCAAGATGAATGCTGTTCAACCGTAGACTCAGCGTTGCTCCGCCTTTAAATCGTCCAGAAGCATGAGCCTCTGTCACCGTTCCGACAGCCCGGGTGCCGGCCGGGACGAGCGTAGCGCCTTTGACAATTACCGGAGAAGAGAACGTGGCATCGAAACTCTGGCCTTCGTTGCTGAGCTTCGAGCCCACCGCTTGTACCAGTCTCACCCGCAGTGTGGTCCCGGCTGGAATAACGACAGGGGCTGGCGGCGGAGGGGGCTCGGCAGCGACTGGCGGCGCCGGAGCGGCAGCTTCCGTGGGAGGGGCTTCCGCGGACGAAGGCGAACCCGGAGAGTTGGGTGCAGGAGCTGCGCCGGGAGTCGGTGTTGACGAGGACGGGGCGCCGGGGGCCGAGGGAGAAGTCGACGAGGTCTGAGAGGAATTCGTGTCCGATGAAGCTGGCGTTGACGATGTGCTTTTGCACCCTGCGCACCAAATCGCAAGACTCAGAAGCAATGTTGACGTAAGTGCAATCCTGGTTCGCATCGAAACCTCTTTCCAGTGAAGCCTACGGTGGCTGACAGCAGCGAGGTACTGTCAGTTTTGCCAGCTTAGATGCTGGCTAGGATGTCTCGGGATTCATAATACCTCTCGGCTACGGAGCGGCATGCATTTTTACGGTCGCCCCAGAGATTTGGAGAGGATGATCAAATTCTGCGGCTCAACCCGAATAAGACCGGCGCGTGGCGACTCGATATCCGCGATGAGCAGGAAAGACACGGCCACAAACAGCGGGAGGACGAAGGACAGCAGCTTTTCTTGCGTGGGCCTCCGCGCGGTATAGCCGACCAGCAAGTTACAACCGATCCCGATGGCCACCAACAGCATCCAGGCGGGCACTGGAATGTGGTCATCCCAAGCAAATTGCGTATAGCCCTGGGTGTTCAGAACGTCGTTCATGCCAGCGGCGGCGAGCGCAACCACGGGCGTGGGTGCGGCTTGCGCGGGGGTCCGAACGGCGGACCAAAGCGCGGTCTGAGTCTGAGCGGTTTCCGCGATGTTTTGTTGAAGCTTAGGCCCATCAGGGGCTTGGTAGAACACAATCCGTTGATCGAGATAGGTGCGTAATAGTTGATGCACCTGGTCTGCGTCGGCAGCAGGCAGCAGATCAGCTCTCAGGTACTCTGTGCCGATTGCGTTCGCCTCTTCCTCTTCGAAGTTCTTGCGCTGGTCGAAGCGAGTCACGGCCATGGAAAAGGTGAACCCGATCATGAGCCCGAGTAAGGTAAGCGCGGCCGTGAGGATCACATCGAAATCCGTGCGTGCATCGTCGCGTAACGGATGCCGCTTGCGAATGGCTGCGCCCAGCCTCTCGGAGAGCCAGAGGAGGATAAGCGATAGGAAGAAGAGGAAGATCGGAGAAGTCATTTCTCGAGTGGTCCTTTATGACGATATGGCGCTTGGTCTGACTGCTGCGACCGGGTCGCTTCGGTTGCAGCAGCTGGAGTCGCTGGGTACGGCAGGCTTCGACAAGGCAACGCTGCGGTGAAGGCCCGACGAAGTAGAAAGCATAGCATCACGAGGCCCGGACAGCCTCGACGGGGAAAGGGGAACACGCCGCAAGTGCGGTATAGCTGACGGCCAGAGGCGGCGCGCAGCAGCGAAGCGAGATTTCCGCTAGTGCAACTCTGCGGTTCGCAAAAAGTCGAAGCTGCCGCCGGGATCGAGCCTGAGGTTCGTCAGGCGCGCCGAGTGGATGACGATGTTGTCTGGATACCAGAGCGGAATTGTGGGAAGATCGGCGGCGAGGATCTGCTGAATCTGGATGTAATCCTGGCGCCGCGTAGGTTCGTCAGTAGCCAAGCTGGCGGCCTCCAGAAGCGCATCGACGCGGGCGTTCGAGTAGTGGCCGCGGTTGGCGCCTTTGGGCGGAAACATCTCAGAGGCATAGCCATAATGGAAGATGTCGGGGTCTTCGTTGGAGCCGATCCAGCGCAGCATGTACATCTGAAACGCGCCCTTGGTGATGTCGGAGTAGAAGGTGCCGAACTCGGTGGAACGCAGAGAGAGCGCAATGCCGACGTCGCGCAACTCCGCCTGCATGGCCTGGGCTTCGAGACGCGTGGTCTCGTCGGTCGAGGTCTTCATGGTTAGATGCAGGCGGATGCCATGGGCGTCGGGCTTGAGGCCGGCAGCGTCAAGTAGCTCGATGGCGCGCGCCGAACTGTGCCGGTATTGCGCGAGGTCGGCGTCGGATGCGGCAGCCCAGTGGCCGGGCGGCAGCAGCGTGTCCGCGAGATGCGCGTGGCCGCGCCAGAGAGCAGCGACGAGCGCAGGGCGGTCGATCGCGAACGCGATAGCCTGGCGCACGCACGGGTCGCGAAGAGCGGAATCCTGCACGTTGAAGTTCATGTAGTCGACGCGCGCGCCGGGGCCCGTGGAGACGCGCAGGTTGGATTCGGACGCCAGGGCGTGCACCATGTCCATGGTGAGGACGTTGCTCTCGACGTCGGCAGAACCCTTCTTCATCTCGAGCGCTGCGGTGATCGTGTCGGGAACAACCTGGAAGCGAACGTGCTCGATGGTTGCGCTGGGCGCACCGGCCCAATAGGTGGGATTGCGGTCGAGGAGCACTTCCTTGTCCTGCACCTGCGAGACGAAGCGGAAGGGGCCGGAGCCGATGGGGTGAAGGCCTTCGTCGCGCGCGGCGCCCGCTTCGACGACACCGAAGAGTCCGTCGCTGAGGTTGAAGAGCAGGCTGGGCTGCGGCGTGCTGGTGTGCACGACGACGGTAAGGGGGTCCGGCGAGTCGACGGCAGTGATGGCCTTGAACGCGCCGCCCTTGGCCGTGATGATCGCGCCGTTGGTCATGCTGCGAATGGACCACGCAACGTCGGCTGCGGTGAGTGAATGTCCGTCATGGAAGTGCACGCATGTGCGCAGATGGAATATCCACGTCAGCGGGTCGGGGCGCTCCCAGGAGGTCGCAAGCCACGGCTGCAGGTTGAAGTGCGCATCCTTGCGGACGAGCGGATCGTAGATGAGGCCGCCGATCCGTTCGGATTGCGAGTCGGTCCCCTGGCGCACGTCCAGGTTGTTCGGCGAGGACTCGATGAGGAACGTGAGGGTGTGGGGATCCTTCGCGGACGGCGAGCATGCTGTGAGCGACATCGATACTGCCAGCAGCGTAGCCGTTGCGAGAAGTCTCACGCTGGCGTCACCTTGCCAAGAATTACGGGACGGCTGGCGCCTGTAGCGCTGGGAATGTTGCCGGGGAGACCGTGCCACGTGAGCCAGCCGAGCAGCGCGAAGGCGGCGGCTTCTTTGGCTTCGACGGGAAGGCCCGCGCCGGCGGTGGTCGAGACCGTGACGCCGAGTTGCGCGAAGCCTTGCGTCAGCATGCGCATGAGCGTGAGGTTCTTCGTGCCTCCACCAGCGGCGATGAGTTCGGTGGCGCGGGCGAGCGGCGCGTGTTGTCCGAGGTGAGGCCAGCAGAAGCGGCGGTAGGCGTCGAGGATGGTGGAGGCGGTGAGCGCGGTGGCCGTTGCGATCACGTCCTGCTTAGGTGCGCTCTTGCAGAGGGCAAGCAGCTGGTGCGCGAAGGCGGGACCGAACTCTTCGCGGCCGCAGGATTTCGGAACCGGGGCAGAGAAGTAAGGCGTCGTCAGCAGGCGATCGAGCACAGGCTTGAGGATCTGGCCGCTCGCGGCGACGGCACCGTTCTTGTCGAAGCGACGGTTGTAGAGTTGCTGCATCAGCAGGTCGATGAGGATGCTCGCAGGGCCGGTGTCGAAGGCGAGAACATCGGTGGAAGTGCACCCTGCGGGTAGCGCAGTGACGTTGGCGATGCCACCGAGGTTGAGAAGTACGCGGCTCTTCGTTTCGTGGCGGAAGAGGCAGAAGTCCAGCATGGAAACCAACGGCGCGCCCTGGCCTCCGGCAGCGAGATCGGCGGGTCGGAAGTCGCTGATGACGGGAATACGCAGGCGCTCGGCAAGTACCGCGGGTTCGCCGATCTGCGAGGTGCAGCGAATCGGCGCACCAAGAAACTTTGCCGGCACGGACTGGTGATAGACCGTCTGGCCATGCATCGCGGCGAGCTGCGGCTTGAGCTTGAGCTCGTGAGCGGTCGTCGCGATGCAGTCGGCGTAGAGTTCGCCGAGCCGCCAGGAGAGTAGCGATAGTTCGGCGGCGGTCGTGTTGTTGCCAGCGGCGATGGATAGAATTGTGGCCGCGCACTTTCTTGTCGTAGGCAAACGAGCGGTGGCCGAGCAGCTTGAGGCGCGGCGCGGTGTCGGCGCGGAGTGCAGGTGAGATGCGGCAGAGCGCGACGTCGATGCCATCAGCGGAGGTGCCGGACATGACGCCGGCGACGAGGAGGGGCTTCGGTTGCGGTGGCTTCATGCGTCCCCTTTGAGTTCGCGTTGCAGTTCGGCGAGCAGTTGCAGGGCTTCGCGCGGGGTGAGCCCGTCGATGTCAACCTGCTCGATGCGGTCGACGATGAGTTGCGACAGCGGCGTGAACATGGTCATTTGCACCTTTGCTTCGCGGGAAGGCGCGGACTCGCGGACCTGCTGGGTCTCGGCGCGCTCGTGCACCTTGAGCACTTCGCGGGCTCGGCTGATGACCGCGTTGGGCAGCCCCGCGAGTCGCGCCACCTCGATGCCGTAGCTCTTGTTGGCCGCGCCGGGTTCGACGGTGTGGAGAAAGACGATGCCGCCGGAGTTTTCGCGCACCGTAACGCGCACGTTGCGCAGGTGGGCCAGGCGATCGGCGAGCAGCGTGAGCTCGTGATAATGCGTCGCGAAGAGAGTGCGGCAGCCGATGGTGTCGTGCAGGTGCTCGACCGTTGCCCAGGCGAGCGAGAGGCCATCGTAGGTGGCGGTGCCGCGGCCCATCTCGTCGAGCAGGACCAGAGAGCGCGAGGTTGCGGTGTTCAGGATCGCAGCCGTCTCGGTCATCTCGACCATGAAGGTTGACCGGCCGCGCGCGACGTTGTCTGCTGCGCCGATGCGGGTGTAGATGCGATCAACGAGGCCGAGGCGCATGCTCTCTGCCGGGACGAAGCAGCCGCACTGCGCCATGATGACCAGCAGCGCCGCCTGGCGAAGGTAGGTGCTCTTGCCGCCCATATTCGGTCCGGTAATGAGCAGCAGCGACGGCGCACTTTCCGCGGTGTCGCCGGAACATAGATGCAGCGAGTTCGGAATAAATCTGCCGGCGCCCTGGTCTTCGAGCCGGCGCTCGATCACGGGATGGCGGCCGGCATGGAATTCAAGGAGGCCGCTTGCGTCGACCTGCGGACGCACCCAGCCGCGCAGTGCGGCCAGATGCGCGAAGCAGCCGAGCAGATCGATGCGCGCGATCACGCGGGAGGTTTCGCGGATGCGCGTGGCGTTGGTGAGCAGCTGGCGACGCAACTCGGCGAAGATGCGACGCTCGATTTCTCCGGACCGTTCCTGCGCGGTCAGAATTTTCACTTCGAGGTCCTTCAGCTCAGGAGTCGTAAAGCGCTCGGCGTTCACCAACGTCTGCTTCCGCTCGTAATCAGCGGGCACAGACTTCGCGTTGGCCTTGGTGACCTCGAGGTAGTAGCCAAAGACGGAGTTGAACCGCACCTTGAGCGAGCCAATGCCGGTGCGTTCGCGCTCGCGTTCTTCGATCGAGGCAATGTGTTGGCGGCCTGTCGTCGAGAGACTGCGCACCGCGTCCAGATCCTCATCGACGCCTTCGCGAATGGCGCCACCATCGGAGAGCGCAACGGGTGGCTCGTCAACCAGCGTCCGCGCGATGAGCTCGTTGAGGTCATCGAGGGTGTCGAAGCCGGTAGCAAGCTCGGCCCAGCGGCTCGTCGGATTGGCCGAGACAAATTCTGAAACAGCAGCGCGCAGGCCGGGAAGACGCGCCAGCGTCTTGCCCAGCGCGACCACCTCGCGCGGTCCGGCAGTCTCGAGCGACACGCGGCCGAGCAAGCGCTCCAGGTCGAGGATGCCGTCCATGCCGCGCCGCAGGCCTTCGCGGTGGCGCAGGTTGGCAACCGCTTCGCCGACCGCATCTAGACGGTTGTTGATCGCGTCGAGCGACTGCATCGGGCGCAGCAGTTGGGCAGCGCAGCAGGCGCTTGCCCATCGGCGTGCAGCACGCATCCAGCGTCCAAAACAACGTGGTCTGCGGACCTTCGCTCGAGAACAGCGGCTCCACCAACTCGAGGTTGCGAACGCTCACGGCGTCGAGCTCGAGCGCGTCGTTACGCTCGTAGTAGCGCAGCGTGTCGAGATGCGCGAGCGCGCCCTGCTTGGTCGCGCGAAGGTAGTGCACGATAGCCCCGGCCGCAACCGCAGCCGCATGATGATTTTCCAACCCCATGCCATCCAGCGAGTGCACGCCCAGCTGCTGGCGAAGCAGGGGAAGGGCATAGTCCTCGGTGAAGGCCCAGTCTTCAACCTCGGTGCGCGCGCCCGAGATGTCCAGCTGCGCGGGCTCTTCTTTCGCTTCGCCAACAGTTTCCTTCAACACGCCCTGGCGAACACTCTGCGAGGTGGTACCGAACCCTGCACTGCCGCGAGCGAACAGGACTTCGGCGGGACGCATGCGGGCCAGCTCGTCCAGCGCCAGCGCCCACGCCGAGGGCCCGGCGAACTCAGTGGCGCGGAACTCGCCGGTGGAGAGATCAAGCGCCGCGGCCCCCACGGCCGCAGCCGGGCCGTTGCCGGAAGCAGAGATGCTCGCGAGCCACTGGCTTTCGCTCGCGTCGAGCGCGGCGTCGACCGCTGTCCCCGGGGTGAGGACGCGCGTGACCTCGCGGCGGACGATGGTCTTCGCGGTCTTGGGATCCTCCATCTGCTCGCACAGCGCGACGCGATAGCCCTTGCGCAGCAGGCGTTGCAGGTAGGTGCCGGCGGAGTGGTAGGGGACCCCGCACATGGGTACGGATTTGGTCTTGTCGCGCGAGGTGAGGGTGAGTTGCAGCTCGCGCGAGGCGATCAGCGCGTCCTCGTAGAAGAGCTCGTAGAAGTCGCCGAGGCGGAAGAACAGCAGCGCGTCGGGATGCGCGTCCTTGGCGGCGCGATACTGCCGCATGACTGGCGTGAGGTCGCGTTCCGTGGCCGTGGCGAGGTTTTCGGTGGAAAGGTTCATGCACTCGTATCTGAGACGCCCAGAATATCGTAGACGCCTGTGCCACCCGCTTGGCGAAATCGTTCGTCTGCCCCTAGACTGGCAGGATGATCGAGATTCCGATGTCCGAGGCCCAGTTCGCTGCGGCCACCCAACGTCTGCATAGCAATGGCATTGAACTGACGGGAACCACGGGGACCCTGAGCAAAGATGGTGTAACCGCGAAGTATGTCTACGGGGAAGGAAAGCTGGCGGTCGAGATCGTGGATCGCCCGTTTATGCTGCCCATTTCGCTGATTGAGAGCAAACTCCAGGCCTATCTTGAGCAGTCGGTCGCCTATGATTCCAGCAAGGCAACACAACAGTAAGATTTCGCGTGACCAATCTCCTGCACCGGGTGTAGGATTTCGACGTTCGCAGTAGATGGAATGCGAGCGAAAGGCAAGTTATGTTTCGAGCACGAGAATACGTTTACCCGGAAGGTAGTCGACGTCCATGCGCGTCGACCCAAGCAGAGCCAGACCCCCAGTATCAGTCCCAGGAAGGTCCTTCGCCTGGCGATTGTTCTGTTGATGTCGTTTCTATGCTGGCTCGGGGTGGGATGCTTTGCGGTCGAGATGCTTCAGTTGGCAGGGCGTTGAGCTGGTTCGAGTTCCAGTCTGTGAGCGTGGTCACAAACTGACGGGGCAATGCAGATATACTGGATTTTCGCGCATATCCAGCGCGCGAAGCTCAACGTATGACCCTGCTCTGGCTCCGACTTGCGGTGATTCTCTACGGCGTTGCCGCCCTCGCGGTACTGCCTGCGGCGCTCTATAACCGCCCCCGCTGGCGTCACATCGCCATGCCGGCAGCGTTCATGGGGGCGTTTTTCCACTTTGTCTCCATTGCCGAGACCCTCTACGCAGCGCACCGCGCCCTACCCGTCGATACCCACGAGACGCTCTCCATGCTGGGCCTGCTCCTGGTGGTCGGCTTCCTGATCCTCGCGGCGCGCTACCGTACCGTCTCCTTCGGGATCTTTCTGCTGCCGATTGCGGTGCTGCTGGCGATCGTTCCGGCATTCCATCCCGGCCATGAGCAAATTGCCTACCCGCTGGTGCGGACGGGCTGGATCCTGCTGCACATCGCGCTGTTGCTCGCTGCCTACGCGGCGATGTTTCTGTCGCTCATCGCGAGCCTGCTCTACCTGATCCAGGAACGGCGCCTGAAGGAGAAGCGGGCCGAGTCCAGGCGCGGATGGCTGCCCCCGCTCGAGACCCTCGACCAGATCGGCGTCAACTCCGCTGCGCTTTGGCCTCCCCTGCATGACGGCCGGGCTGCTGATTGGGTCCGTGCTCGCGCTCCAATCGATTGGTCCCGCCTTCTTCGCCGATCCCAAGGTGCTGCTCTCGATTGCGATGTGGATTGCCTACATCCTGATGATCTATATCCGCAGCAACAGCGGTTTGCGCGGACGGCGCGCAGTCTACTTGTCGAGCTTCGTATTTCTGGTGATGGTCGCGGTTTGGGCAGCGAACTCGCTCTCTGCCGTGCATAGGTTCAAGACGCCATGAGCGATCTAACGCGTGATCTGACGCGCGATCTCCCCATCGACGCCGCCGCGCCCCCGACGCCGCACAACTGCAAGCTGCTGCTGCTGGGGGTGAACCACACCACCGCGCCCATTGCGGTGCGCGAGCGGCTGGCGATCCCCGGGCATCGGCTGGCCGACGCGACGCGCACGCTCGCCCATCAGCCGGGAATTCGCGAGGCGCTGATCCTCTCTACCTGCAACCGCGTCGAAATTCTGACCGTGCAGGATGGAGTAGACCAGGAGAACGCCGAGATCCGCGCCGGCCTGCAAGCGCCCACCCTGAGCGTGATCAAGTTCCTGCACGACTACCTTCAGATTCGCGAGACCGACCTCGAGCCGCACGTGTACGAGTACCGCGAGCGCGATGCGATCCGCCACCTGTTCCGCGTGGCAAGCTCGTTGGATTCCATGGTCGTAGGCGAGCCGCAAATTCTTGGCCAGGTGAAGCAGTCGTGGACCGTAGGCCGCGAAGTCGGCGCGGTGAAGACGATGCTCGACCCGCTGCTGCAGCGAGCGTTCTCGGTGGCCAAGAAGGTGCGTACCGAAACGCAGATCGGCAACACGACCGTCTCCGTCGCCTCCGTCGCAGCCGAACTGGCGCGCAAAATCTTCGGCTCCCTCGCCGGCAAGACGGTCCTGCTCGTGGGCGCAGGCAAGATGAGCGACCTGACCGCGCGGCACCTCATTCAGCAGGGCGCCACCACGCTCCTTGTCTGCAATCGCACCGAGACCAGGGCGCAGGCCATTGCGGACGCGCTGCGCACGCCTGCCATCACTACCGGCGTCATTCCCCTCGATCAACTGATGGAGCAAGCCCATCGCGCCGACATCGTGATCACGAGCACCGGCGCCGGCCAGATCTTCACGCCCGAGAGTGCGCGCGCCGTGCTGCAGCGCCGCAAAAACCGCCCAGTCTTCTTCATCGATATAGCGGTGCCGCGCGATGTAGCGCCCGAGGTCAACAAGGTCGACGGCTGCTTCGTGTATGACATCGATGACCTGCAACAGGTCGCGATGCAAAATAAAGCCGTGCGCAATCGCGAGGCTGAGGCGGCTGAGTCGATTGTGACCCGCGAGGTGGCGCGCTACAGCGACCGCATCTCGCAGGCACCGGTGACGGAGTCCATCAAGGAGCTGTTGATGGGCGCAGAAGAGGTGCGGCACCAGGAGATGGCGCGGATCATCCATCAGCTTGCGCAACAGCCTCTGACGCCCGAGCAACTGGCTGCAGTCGATCGCCTGACCAAGTCGCTGACCGGCAAGCTGCTGCATCCGCAGATTGCCGCGTTGCGCGAGATGGCCTCCGAACGCGAGTCAGACGACTAGGCTTGTGCTGCGTCTAATCTATGTGCCCTGGTTGCTAAGTCTTTACCCGGGATGAGCTGGCGCACCCGATGGAGATTTCGCTGCGAGGAACGGCCTCAAAGCGCCTGATGACGACATGAACCGTGCAACGTGCTGAGGTAAACTCAGAGGGTTACCGTGAAGTGGGCCCGAAACTAAACCAGAGGGTGACCGGTAGGAGAGCAGCTGAATGAGTCCCATAGCGCCATTGCGGCCCGGCCGGCAATCGCGCCTTAGATTAGCGTACGCGCTGGCCGTGCTGTTGCCCGTTTTAGGAACCGTGCTCACGCAGCACATGGCCTTCCTGCACGGGATACCCAACTCCACGAACCTGCTGGCGGTGGTGATCGTCGGCATCCTGGGCGGCCTTGCGCCTTCGATGGTTGCCATCGCGGTAGCGGTGCTGACGCGCATCCTTTATCTCTCCATCATTCCCGACCACACGTTTACGTTCTCCTATGAATTGCTGCATGTGTTGATCATGCTGGCGGCTGCGCTGGTGGTGTGGTTCATGAGCCGCAACCGCAGGCTGTCGGAAGAGAAGCTGGAGGCGACGCTGGTGTCGCTACAGGAGCGCACCGATGACCTGGTGTCGTCGCTCAACAGCAGCCGCTGCGCGTGCTGGACGCTGGACCTGAATAGCGGCCGCAGCGAGCGTTGGTATAGCGGCAGCTATCAGCTCTATGGGCGCCCCTACAGCGAGTTGGAACAGCTTTCTTCGCTCCAACCCCTGGTGCATCCCGAAGATGACGTGCGGCTGCGCGAGTTAATGCTGCGCATGCGAACCACGTGGGAGCCAGTGGTGTTTGAACATCGCGTGACCTGGCCCAACGGAGAGATCCATACGCTGGAGATGCGTGGCAATCGGGTCGCGGGACGCGGCTGCGTGTGGCGTGGGGTGACCCTCGACATCACCGAGCGCAAGAAGACAGAAGCCGCCCTCTTACGCGCAGAAAAGCTCGCCGCGATGGGCCGTCTGGCTTCGACCGTGGCGCACGAGATCAACAACCCACTCGAGTCGGTGACCAACCTGCTCTTCCTTGCGCAGGCCAGCCGATCGCTGGATTCTGAGACGCAGATCTACCTCGCCACGGCCGAGCGTGAGCTCGCGCGACTGAGCAACATCACGCGCCTGACGTTGGGTTTTGTTCGCACCAGCGCCAGCACGGATGAGACCGAGATGGCCGAGGTCGTCAATGAGGTTCTCTCGATCTTCAACCACCGCTTCGAAACTAAGGGCGTGAGTGTGGAGCGCGCCTACGAGCCGGACGTCAGCATCACCATCGCTCCGCATGAGCTGCGGCAGATTGTCACCAACCTGATTGCCAACGCCGCGGACGCGGTGGGCATCGAGCACGCGCAGATTCAAATTCGCATTGCGCGTGAAGGCGAGAAGGCCGTGCTGGAGGTGGAAGATAATGGCGAGGGCATCGATCCCATCCACTTGCCTCGAATCTTTGAGGCTTTCTTCAGCACCAAGGAAGAGGTCGGCACGGGCATTGGGTTGTGGGTCACGCGGGAGCTCGTAGAGAAAAACGGTGGCCACATCTTCGCGCAAAGCAGCAAGGAGCAAAAACTGCCTTCGGGTGCGACAACCCAGTTCCGTGTGGAGTTCCCTGCAACAACTCTCTGAGATGTGGCCTTACTGCTGCGCGGAGTGCCCGGCAACCGGGGCGGCAAGGCCCTTCGGTTTACGCGTCAGCAGGAAGATCATCGCGGCCACAATCACCAGCGTGATCATGCCGGCGATTCCAAGGATCCGCACAATCGAGACCGAGTAGCGGCCCACAACCGGGCTGTAGTTGCAGCAGTAGAGGATGAGCAGGTCAACCGGATTGCTGATCTTCTTCTCGCCGGCCTGGAGCAGCGCCATGCGCAGGTCGCGGGCAGGGTAGTCGATGCCGGAAAGATAGCGCGACATGCGACCATCCGGCGTGGCGAACATGATTACGCTGGAGTGAGCGAACTGAGTCATCTTGCCGTCCGGCCCCGGTACGCGCACATAATGAAATCCCGTAGCGTCCGTAATCGCGTCGATGCTGGGCTGATCGGCGGTGAGGAAGTGCACGGCGTTCGCAGCTGCCGGATTGTTGGTCCACCCGGCGTCGCTCAAGAACGTCTTCTTCTCCTCGACGGCGTTCACCGGCTTATCCATCGTATCGATGCTCACTACCAGCACCTGGTAATCCTGCCCCGGCTTCAGCGTAGTCTGCGCCAGCCCGGTCGCGAGTCCATGCTGCACCTGCGGACACATCATCGCGCACTGGTAATACACCTCGGCCATCACCACTGGTTTATTGCTGAACCAGATGCTGAGCGGGCCCGTCCGTCCAGACTCGTCCGTGAAGACGGCAGTCATCGGAAGCGGCTGACCGAGGCGCTGCTCGATGCCGGCGTGGGCGAGATAAGCAGGCATCTGCTGGGCCGCCATACCCATCGGCTTATCCGCCTCATAGCCCTGCGCGTGCAGCAGCGGAGAAGCCAGACTTCCTGCAAACATCAGCGCCCAAGCCGCCAAATACCTCTGTCCCAGTTTCAAGCGATTCACCATTCCCTTGCTATTCCATGATAAACCGCGTGCCGTGACCCGAAGCACGTGCGGGCTGTGGCCCAGAACGAGTATCCTAGCGAATGTGAATACCTACACCATCCGAATTGGATCGCGCGGCTCGCAGCTTGCCTTGTGGCAGGCCAACCATGTTGCCGCCGAGCTTCGCAGCCACGGCCACACAGTAGAGATTGAGGTCATCCGCACGGTCGGAGACCGCATGCAGGATCCTGGCTTCGAGCCCCCCGCAACCTTCGAAGACGGCACGCCGCTCGATGCCAAGGGCATCTTCATCAAAGAGATCGAAGACGCGCTCCTCGCCGGCCGCATCGACCTCGCCGTCCACTCGCTCAAAGATCTGCCGACCACACTGCATGACCGGTTTGCGCTGGCGGCCATCCCGCCTCGTGTCGACGCGCGCGATGCCTTTGTGTGCGAAAAGTATTGGGGGCTGCACATGCTGCCCTCCGATTCGACCATCGCAACAACCAGCCCACGCCGCCAGGCGATGCTGCTCGCACTGCGTCCGGACGTGCGCTTCGTGGAGATGCGCGGCAACATCGACACGCGCCTGCGCAAGTGGTCCGAAGGGCAAGCCGACGCGCTGGTGCTGGCCTGCGCCGGCCTCGACCGCCTCGGCCACACCGAACACGTGCACTATAGATTTTCAGTAGACGAGCTCACGCCCGCACCCGGACAGGGAGCTCTCGGCCTCGAGACCCGCAGCGCCGAGCATCCACTCGACACCGAAGATCCCGAGCGCGACCCCTACATCTATAGCGCTGTCCGCGCCCTAAACGATCCTGACTCGGAGTATGCGACGCAGGCGGAGCGCGCCGTGCTGAATGCGCTCGGTGGCGGCTGCCAGTTGCCCCTCGGCGCATACTGTCATCGCGTGGACGACACGTGGCACCTGCACGCAATGGTCGTCGCACGCGATGGTGAGCAGGCCGCTCACGTAATCAAGAAGGCTCTGGTGGGAACCCCCGCGAGCGACCTCGGAGCTTCAGTCGCCGAGGCCCTGATCGAACGCGGAGCGCTGGAACTGCTGGCCGAAATCGAACTCGCCTGACATGGCCTTATTGCGCTTCGAACGCCTGGCGCGCACGCAAAAATTGCCCCACGCTCCGAGCGACCCAGTTCCACAGCGGCTCAACGTGCGAGAGCAACTCCAGCCCGAGCGCCGTGATCGTGTACTCCACGCGCGGGGGCACTTCGGCGAAGATCTGCCGCGTAATCAGCCCATCGCGCTCCAGTGCCCGCAGCGTCTTGGTCAGCGACTTCTGACTTACCCCTTCCACCCGTTCCATGAGCCGCGTAAATCGCAGCG
Organism: uncultured Acidobacteriaceae bacterium; assembly: GCA_963796535.1. Classification (GTDB taxonomy): domain Bacteria; phylum Acidobacteriota; class Terriglobia; order Terriglobales; family Acidobacteriaceae; genus Granulicella. The sequence continues at coordinate 55,918 of CAWCMO010000002.1, read as the reverse complement.
GCCCCCCCTCGGCTAACACCGCCAGCGCCCACAGCGACCATTTATCCGCCAGTCGCATGACCATCTCGCGCGTCAGATCCTCCTCCGTCTCGGTGAGGGCATCACACGCGGCATTGATTTCTTTCCACCGACTTGCTGAATTTAAGCCAATCTTTTCCATTGGTTACCTCAGGGTACCTACAAGCAAAAAAGGTGCCTACTTGCCAAAGGATACTAATGGGCTAATACTACTCCTATGAAGACTGAATGGACCACCAAAAATATCCCGTCGCAAGCCGGACGCCGGGTTTTGATCACCGGCGCAAATAGCGGCATCGGTTGGGAAGCAGCTCTCGAACTCGCCAGGCATGGCGCGGAGATCATCCTTCCGGCCCGCACCGAAGCCAAGGCCAACGACGCGATCGCCCGTATCCGCGCCCAGGTTCCCAACGCGAAGCTGATTCCCGAGATCCTCGATCTTGCCGACCTCAGCTCCGTCCACGCCTTCGCTCGGCGGGTCGCCGAAATGTTCCCGGGCCAGAGCCTCGATCTGCTCATCAACAACGCCGGCGTGATGGCCGTCCCCACGCGCGAGCTCACCGTAGATGGCTACGAGCGCCAGTTCGCAACCAATTATCTCGGACCCTTCGCCCTCACCGCGCTGCTCTTCTGGTCGATCAAGCCGCAGCCGGGATCAAGAATCGTGACCCTCGCCAGCGGCGTCACCAACACGGCCAAGCTCGAGTTCGACAACCTGCAATCCCAGCGCCGCTACAGCCCCATGTTTCAGGCCTACTCGCAGTCCAAACTGGCCGACCTCATCTTCCAGCAGGAGCTCCAGCGCCGCCTGACGGCCATCGGTTCTCCCATCCTCAGCACCGGTGCCCACCCCGGGTATGCCATCACGAATCTGCAAGTCACCGGGCCCGGAGAAAATATGCCGTTCCTCCTGCGCTTAGGGACGTTGATCCTCAAGCCCCTCGCCTCACAGGATGCGGCTCATGGCGCGCTGCCAACGCTCTTCGCCGCAACCGCACCAGAAGCCACGCCCGGCGGCTACTACGGCCCCAACGGCTTCCAGGAGCTGAAAGGGTATCCAGTTCCCGCGAAGATCACGGCTGCCGCAAAGGACGTCGCTCTCGCGAAACGTCTGTGGGCAGAGTCCGAGCGGCTCACCGGCGTCACCTTCGGCGCTCTTTCGGATGCAGCATAACCCTGCAGGCACCCCTGCCGGTTCATAATGCCAAAGCAAGAGATCCGCCCTGTAGACTATGGTGCGAGATCGAAGCACATCACGAGTACAAGGCAAGAGGCATGACGAACGGTTGCTTGAGTCAAACGCTGAGAAACGCTCATGCAGAGTCACTACCAGGCAACACGAGAATCAGATGGATCACGATCTGCCTGATCCTGATCGTGGCTAACGGACTTGCCCTGCAACTCAGCGCGCAGGACCCGCAACACATTTCGAACGCAGAGCGCAGGGTGGCGCAGACCATGCTCGCCGACGTGGCGGACGATGTGCAAAAGCATTACTACGACCCCAAGATGCACGGTCTCGATTGGCCGTCCCTCGTAGCTAAGACCAAGCAAGACATCGCCTCCGCGCCGGACATGATGACCGTCAATGCGATGATTCAGGCGCTCCTCGAACAACTGAAGGACTCGCACACCTTCTTTGTCCCGGTCTGGAGGGGCAAGCCAGTGGACTACGGCTGGAGTTTCCAGGCAATTGGGAACCGATGTTTCGTAACGCACGTCAAGCCCAAGAGCGATGCCGCGAAGAAGGGGATGCAACCCGGGGATGAAGTCTTGCTCATTAACGGATTCACCGCGGATCGAGCAAGCGCGCTGAAGTTGGAGTACGCCATGGTCTCACTGACACCGACCGCCATGGTGCACCTGTATCTGCGCGATCCGGCCGGGAGAGTTCGAAAGCTGGACGCCGCGTCAAGCTTCGAGGCTCCAACCACCCCGTTCTCCGACGAAACGCTAATGTGGCACGAAGAGGTCGGGCTTGAAAAACAGTGGATGTCATACGACGCCCAGACCAAAGACTTTGGGCCAGACCTGATGGTGATCCATTTGCCTGGCTTCGAGCGAACCGAAGGTGCAATCGATGACCTGTTCAAGAAGGCGCAGGGACACAAAGCGCTGATCATCGACCTCCGCGGCAACCAAGGTGGGCTGATAAAGTCTGTAACGGAGTACCTGTCTCATGTTCTTCCCGATGGAACCAAGGTGGCACAGGTCGTTTCACGCGACAAGCCTCAACCCCTCATCGTGAAGGCGAGCCATCACAGCTTCTACGACGGCAAGCTGCTGGTCCTGGTCGACAGCCGCACGGCATCAGCCGGAGAAATCTTCGCGCGCGCCGTGCAGCTGCAGGGAAGGGCCCAGGTGATCGGCGACCTCAGCTCAGGAGACACTATGGAAGCCGTCCATAAGCTTTTCGTTGAAGGCGGCGACATAGGCTATACCGCCATGGATTCAGTGACGGTCGGCGACTTGATTATGTCCGATGGACAGAGCCTCGAAGGCAAGGGCGTTGTTCCGGATGAGGTGATGCTGCCCAACGCCCAGGACCTCGCAGCCGGCCGCGACCCAGTCTTGGCGCGAGCCATTGCGTGGGCGAGTGTGACCGTGACTCCCGAAGCCGCCGGCAAACTGTTTCCCCACGTGGATGAACCCTAGAACCTCAACAGCACTCGCAGCAATGCCAGGCAACGAGGTTGAAGGGAACCTACTCGCCGTACGGCACCCAGATATTCTTCACCTGCGTCGCATGTCGCAGGAACCACCGCCCCTGCGCCTGCGCGGGATCGAACCAGTCCACGGCGCGTCCGTCATTACTGAACACCTGCTTTAGGTTCCCGATGGACGCAGCCTTTACCATCGCGGAAGCCGCCTCATCCCGGAAGCTCCAGATCGCGTCGATATCATCGTGCTCGGCAAGCGTCTTGCCGAGTTCGCTGGCTTTCCCGGAGACGAGATTCACCACGCCGCCGGGAAGATCGCTGGTGTCGAAGACCTGGTAGAGCTCGCCCATCAAGGTCGCCGCGCGCTCGCTCGGTACAGCAACGACGGTGTTGCCCATCGCAATCGCTGGCAGCACCAGCGATAGCAGCGACAGCAACGGGGCCTCGTCTGGAGCCAGAATCCCGACCGTGCCGACAGCTTCCTTCATCGCCAGCGTCACCATGCGCGCTGGAGGATTGTGCACCGAACCCTCGAACTTATCCGCCCACGCCGCATACGTAAACGTGCGCTCAACGCTCTGATCGAATTCAACCGCAGCCTGCTCCGGCCCAACAAAATCTGCGAGCTTGGCGATGATCTCCGCGCGCCGCTGCATCAGGTTTTCGGCAATGAAGTACAGCACCTGCGCCCGCGCATGCGCCGAGCTCTTCGCCCACTTGCCTGCAGCCCGCGCAGCTTCCACGGCGTTGCGAATGTCCTTGCGGCTGCCCAGCGGCGCCTCGCCGACAAGCTTCCCATCGCGTCCATACACCGGATAGCTGTACCCCGAATCCGGCCGCGCCTGCTTGCCGCCAATGTAGTTCTTCACCGTGCGATCGATGCCCACAGCGTTCTCAGTTCTCAGTTCTCCGTTCTCAGTTGCAACTTCCCCGACAACTGACAACTCCCCCCGCAGCCACGCCGGCTCGAGATACTCGTACATCCCCTCCGCGCCGCCCTCGCGTCCATAGCCCGACTCGCGATAGCCGCCGAAGCCGCACGCCGCGTCGAACAGATTGGTCGCGTTCACCCACACCACGCCAGCCTTTACCTGCGCGGCCACATCGAGCGCGACATTAATATTCTCGCTCCAGATGCTCGCGGCGAGCCCGTACGCCGTATTGTTCGCCAACTCGACAGCCTCGGCCGGCGTGCGAAACGTCATCGCCACCAGCACCGGCCCAAAGATCTCCTCCTGCGCGACGGTCGCGCTGGGGGACACGCCGGTAAGCAGCGTCGGCTTGAAGAACAACCCCTTCTCCGGCAGCGTCAGGTCTGGTTGCCAGCACGTCGCGCCCTCGGCGATGCCCGTCTTCACCAGCGATGCGATGCGGTCATACTGCACCTGGTCGACGATCGCGCCGATGTCGATCGCCTTATCCAGCGGCGATCCAATCCGCAACGTCTGCATGCGCGCGCGAATCTTCTCGAAGAGCCGCTCCGCGATACGCTCCTGCACCAGCAGCCGAGAACCCGCACAGCAAACCTGTCCCTGGTTGAACCAGATGCCGTCCACGAGGCCTTCCACCGCGGAATCGAGATCGGCGTCGTCAAAGACGATGAACGGCGACTTCCCGCCGAGCTCCAGCGACAGCTTCTTGCTCGTCTTCGCAGTGGCCTTCCGAATAATCCGCCCAACCTCGGTCGACCCCGTGAACGCAATCTTGTCGATGCCCGGATGCTCCACAATCGCCGCACCCGTCCGCCCATCGCCGTTCACCACATTCAGCACGCCCTTCGGCAGCCCAATCTCATCGGCAATCTCGGCGAACAGTATCGCGGTAAGCGGCGTGTACTCAGCCGGCTTGATCACGACCGTGCATCCAGCAGCCAGCGCCGGCGCGACCTTCCACGCAAACATCAGCAGCGGAAAATTCCACGGAATAATCTGTCCGACGACACCCACAGAAGCGTACCCCGCGAAGCCGCTATCCGGCCCGTCGAAGCCGGCCTCGCCGAGCGAGCCCAGAAGCTGCGCCCACCCGGCGTGGTAATAAAAATGCCGCGCCACCAGCGGAATATCAATATCCCGCGACTCGCGAATCGACTTTCCATTATCCAGCGTCTCGAGCACCGCCAGCCGCCGCGCATGCTTCTGCACCTGCCTCGCCAGCGCATATAGATACCGCGCCCGCTGATGCCCCGTAAGCGCCTGCCACCCCGGCAGCGCCGCCCGCGCAGCCGCCACCGCGCGATCGACCTCTGCCGCACCCGCGCTCTCGACCGTCGCGAGCATCTCGCCAGTAGCCGGGTTCTTCACAGCAAACGATTCACCCTTCGCCTGCGACCCCGCCGCCGTCCATGCTCCATCAATGTAAGACCCAAACGCCCGCCCATGCGCCTCCAGCCAGCGAGTCACCTCACCAGCATCTTCCGGCGCCGGCCCATACTCCATCGACTCAAACTTCTCCACAATGCTGCTTGCCATCTGCTTTGCCTCTCTAGTAATCCTGCTCGCGGAGCGGAGTCCAGTTCCACTGCATTGTCGCGAGAATATCTCTTGCTTCGTCGTCAAACATTGCGTGATAGTGATGTGCGTGTGGGTCCGGCAATGCGATCGCAGCACGGTCGACTTCTACCCATCCCATTTGCTGGAGCGTCTCAACCGAGTTGTCGCCAAGGTCGTACGCATAAACCAGATTGTGGCGATCCAATACCAGTAGCGCAGGTCCAGAGTCGGACTTCAGCCAGACGTTGTGGCGACCGTCAAGTTCAATGAGGTTTCGGAAGCGCTCAAGAAATGATCTGACCTGTTCGCGTGTCAGGGGTTCCGATGCCTGATATCTTCCGGCTTGCCCTTCGCCGCGAGGCACGACGAGGACATAAAGAAGCCAGAACGGTTCCGGCATGCTATCCATCAGGGCTTCAATTAGCCGAACCTGCTGTCCTTCGACTGCGATACGTAGGTGCGGTAGTCCCCCACGCTCATCGCGTGCGAACACTTTCCCCGGCAACCACACGACTTCTTGCGGCGAGGCCGTTCCGAACTTATAAAGGTCGTCGAGTCGTCCCATTTGCTCCATATTGAATGTCCATCACGCCATCGGGTGCCGATACGCAGCCGAATACCTTCCTGTAACAAAGTGTTCCAGCTGCCGCTCAATGTCTCCCAGCATCGAGCTCGCGCCATACCGAAACAGCGTCGGCTCGAGCCACGACCGCCCCAGCTCATCCTTCATCGTGGCCATCCAGTCCAGCGCCTGCTTGGCCGTCTTGATTCCGCCCGCCGGCTTGAACCCAACTGCCATCCCCGTCCGCTCGCCATATTCCCGCAGCGCCCGAATCATCACCAGCGAAACCGGCAGCGTAGCATTCACGGCCTCTTTCCCCGTAGACGTCTTGATGAAATCCGTCCCCGCCATCATCGCCACCCAACTGGCCCGCGCGACATTCCGCAGCGTCAGCAAATCGCCCGTTCCCAGGATCGCCTTCATATGCGCCGGCCCGCACGCATCCTTGAACGCAGCAACCTCGTCGTACAGCGCATTCCACTCGCCATTGAAAACATGCGCGCGCGTAATCACGATATCGATCTCGCTAGCCCCCGCCTCCACGCTCCGCCGAATCTCCGCCACCCGCGTCTCCAGCGGCGACAGCCCGGCAGGGAAGCCAGTCGACACCGCGGCCACCGGTATCCCCGATCCCTCCAGCGCCTTCACCGCCGTCTCCACAAACGCGTGATACACGCACACCGCGCCGACGGTCAGCCCCAGCTCCTCAATCCCCAACGCCTTCACAATCTTGTCTTCCACCGGCCGTCGAGCCTTCGCGCACAACCTCCGCACGCGCTCGGCGGAATCATCCCCCGACAGCGTCGTCAAATCCATACAAGCGATCGCGCGCAGCAGCCAAGCCGCCTGCCACTCCTTCTTCACGCTCCGCCGCGCAGGAATCGTCGCCGCCCGCCGCTCCACCGCGCTGGTATTTACCTGGATCTCTTCCACCCAATCCAGGTTCAGCGGCATCCGCCGGTTCGCCGACATCTCCCGCCCATACAGCATCACCGGCAGCGCCGCCGCCGCATGCAACCCGCCCTCAACAACCTTCGCCTCTGTCGCCATCGCGCTCTCCCGCCACCCATCGCAGCCCAAACCCAAACAATCCGGCCCGCCATCCACTGGCAGGCCGCTAAGGGTGATAACGACTAAGTGTATACCGCGAACCCGTCAATCGCGCTCCATGCCCTCGCATCCGCCGAACGCCTTCGCAGAGCTACGCGTTCAATGGCCGATACAGGCCGCGCAGAGCCCTGTTGCAGATGCGATAGCAAGGGCACGCAGCCTTCTCCAACCCGCTGTGAGACAGAATCGTAACCTTCCCCCGACGATAGCTAATCATGCCGCGTTCCTGCAGCGACCCCGCCACCAGCGTCACGGTGGTGCGGCGCGTCCCCAGCATGTGCGCCATGAACTCCTGGGTCAGCGTCATGGTGTCCTGTTCGGAGCGATCCTGACACATCAGCAGCCATCGCGCCAGGCGCTGTTCGGCGTCGTGCAGCTTGTTGCAGGCCGCCACTTGCTCGAGCGCCACGTTCTGCTCTTGCACGAACTCGAGTATCCGCCCGCGCAGCTCCTCCGACGTGTTGAAGATTGCGCGCAGATCGTCCAGCCGAATCCTCAGAGCCGTAGCCTGCACCAATATGCAAGCCTGCGACGGCGTAGGTGTCGGTCCCAGCAGTTGCATCGCGCCGACCACCCCCTCGTGGCCGGTCAGCCCCACCTCGGCGCTTCCGCCCTCCGCCATCGCGACTTCGAGCGAAGCTACGCCGGTGCACAGAAAGTACACATGCGCCGGAGCCTCGCCCTGTTCATAGAGCTGTGTTCGGTAAGGGAGATCCATAGCGCGGGAGAGCGCCAGAATTGACTCGCGAAGCTCAGGGGAGAGCGCGTCGAGCAGCAGATTTCCAGTAGTAACGGGCACGTTCGGTCCTTCTTATCTCTTTCGGAACGAGTCCCCTCAATTGCCCTGCAGCTGCAGTCGGCCAAATTGATATAGGTCTCATTTGCCGGACTATAACGGTCGCGGCAGGCATACATTGTGCGGTGGGAGCGTTTTGGCCTTGCCGCCTGCAGCGCAGTATGATCAAAGGCTCATTCGAGTTGTGGCCCGAGACGGTATCGGAGGCAAACCCTCCCTCCTGATACCGGATTCCTTGGGCGTTATCCTACACCCGTACTTAGGCATCTGTAAGTCGTATATTTCACAATGCAAAGCCAACCCTATGACGACACCTGCAGCACCACTCAATCACGCCGATCGCCAGGCCCTCGGCCTTAGCGCACGCAAGCAGCTCGCCCGCCGCGAGCATGGCAACTTTCAGGCTTCCGCCTGCAAACAGGATCCCCTCCAGGTCCTGCGCGCCTCCATGACCGGTCGCGTGGCCAGCCTTATCCCCATCAAGTACCAGCGCATGGCCGCCAGCCCCTTCGGCTTCTTTCGAGGGGCCGTGCCGATCATGGCCGCCGACCTCTCCTGCTTTCCCAACACCGGCATCACCACCCAGCTATGCGGCGATGCCCACGTCCTCAATCTGGGTGCCTTTGCGTCGCTCGATGGGCGGTTGGTCTTCGACATCAACGACTTTGATGAGACCATTCGGGGACCGTTCGAGTATGACGTCAAGCGTTTCGCCACCAGCCTGCTCCTCGCGGGCAGGGCAGCCGGTGTCAAGCGATCGGCGCGGCGCGATGCGGTGCTCCATTTTGCCCAGCAGTACCGCACCATGATGCAGACCTTTGCCGCTATGCCCGTGGTGGAACTTGCGCGTTACCAGATTCACCGCCTCGGCGCGACCGATCCGATGCCCGCAATCCTCTCGCAGGCTACTCACTCCACGCCGCAAAAACTGCTCAAGTCGCTCACCCATCCCGCGACGGCGGCGGCACGATCGGCGGCCAGTCCAGCTGGCAACTCGGCGACCCCCCGCATCTTCAACTCCAATCCTCCGTTCCTCGAGCGCCTCAGTGCCAAGGAAGCCGCCCTGGTACTCGCCTCCCTCGGCCCTTACATGCGCACGCTGCAGCCCGAGCGAGTCCACTTCCTGCAGCAGTACGCCCCCCAGGACTTTGCATTCAAGGTCGTCGGGACCGGCTCCGTCGCCCTGCGCGATTACGTCATCTACTTCGAGGGCCTCAGCCGTCCCCACGGCGTCGACCCGCTCTTCCTCCAGATCAAGGAGGAGCCTGCCTCTGCCTACGCTCCCTATCTGCCGGAAGGCTCCGGCCACACGCACGACGGCCACCGTGTCGTCGATGGCCAGCGCGCCATGCAGCTCACCTCCGATCCCTTCCTCGGCTACACCACCATCGAGGGACGCGATTACCTCGTGCGTCAGTTGAACGATCACAAGGCGTCGCTCGACCTCGAAATTCTGAACCCGGCTTCAATGCTCGGCTATGCCGATATCTGCGGCGAACTGCTGGCTCGCGGACACGCACGCGCCGGCGATCCGGTGACGATCGCAGCGTACCTCGGCACCTCCAACCGTTTCGATCGCGCGATCCTCAGCTTCGCCCGCGCTTACTCTGACAAGACCGAGCGCGACTGGGAAATGCTCCTCAAGTCCAAAGACTTGCGCGACGCAATGAAGGCGCTCAACGCCGACGCACCGAAGGCACCGCAGAAGCCAGCAAAGCAGGCACTGCCGAAGAGCACGACGCAGCCGCCGCAAAAGTCCGCAAAGCAGGCACCGCAGAAGAGCAAGAAGCAAGTCCCCAAGAAAAAGTAGCGGCAGTCCCCGTCCATCGACCAGGACAACCTTCTATTTCTCGAAGGCGAAGATGCGCTTCCAATCGTTTCTGACAGGCAACGTCGCCCGAGTTTGTCGAAAAGGTGGCTTACGAGAGCTTGCGCGAACGCAGTGCGTTCCTGTGCGTAGGGAATCGCGTTCGCACCTTCGGAAGCTGGCTCATGACAATGTTTTCGTGACCATCGCCATTACCGCGCGGCTGAATTCCTTGCTGCCGTTGACCTCGATGTACTTTCGTTGTGCAAGCTCAATGGGATAGGCGTTTCTCACCCCAAACGATACAGAGCCACGTGTCACGGAGGACCCCGGTGATCGCGGTGGGGTGCGGTAGAGATCTGAAGGGAGTAGCCCCTTGCTTTCGCGATCGCGGGCCGCTTTGATATTTTCGGGCATGTTAGCGAGATCCCAAAGCACGCGAATCGATTCCACTGCCCGGCAACCGGGGCTAGACGGCCATCCGGCAGCGTAGCGTAGATCGAGGGGACAAGCCAGAAGTTCCGGGAACCGCTATTCCAGCCAAAACGGGCAGTGGTGAGGAACTCGTCGCGCAGATTGTGAAGCTCGGCGGGAGTGACCTTCTGATCCTCAGGCGCGCCCAGGGTGTCGACATATGAATTCCACGCCTCGGCAAGGCGCGACTCGGGTATGGCTCTTTGCGGGTCTGACACGGCAGCAAACTCCGCTTGCGCAACGCGGTTCCGGAGTGCGCTGCGGATCCAGGCAGAGGGCGCGTCTTTCGAGAACAGGTCGGCCAGCAAATCGACGAAGCGACGGGCATCGGACGGTGTTTGGATTGTCGACGCGAATCGATTCAACTCCTCGGCCAGTTGCCGGTAGTCGGTTGGGAGTGGGGCCTTTCCGGTCTTCGCACCAAGATAGCGCGACGTGAACAACGCTATCGGACTTAATGCCCCGAGGAGCAATAGCGATCGTCGTTTCATTGCCCAGCTCCGACAGACTGCCAATCTTCCTTCTATCCAAACGATACCAAACTCGTTCCCGCAAACGGCGTTTGCGCCGCCTTCGCTCACCCCATGGACTTCAAACTCGCCCATTACTCTCTTTCGCCGTTTCTATCTTGACCCGCTCGCATTTGCTACCCTTCCCTCATGCGCGTTCGTGTCCTTCCTTTCGTTCTCGGCTTGGCTGTCACCTCTTCGATTCTTCTTCCCACCACCCTCTCCGCCCAGTCTTTCACGCCCAAGCGAGAGTTGAAGAATCTCTCGCCCGCCGCGCTCACCACGCTCCACACCCTCGAGACCCTCACCGAGCTTCCTGCCGGCGACTGGCGTCTCCACGTCGGCGACGTCCCGCACGGCGAGTCGCCCGCACTCGACGACTCCTCTTGGAAACTCGTCGCGCCCCATAGCCAGGCCCCCAAAGACGCCGTCTGGTATCGCCGCACCATCGAAGTCCCCAAGACCCTCAACGGCTACGACATCACCGGCTCCCGCATCTGGTTCCAGTTCCAGGCCGACGCCAACGGCCCCATGCCCGAGATCATCTACTTCAACGGCCGCCGCGTCGCCCTCGGTGACGATCTCGAGCCCATCGTCCTCTTCGCCCCCGCCAAGCCCGGCGACAAGATCCTCGTAGCCGTCAAACTCCTCCACACCGTCGACACCAAAACCTTCGAGGGCGTCCGCCTGCGCGTCGACCCCAACCCCGACGACCCCGCCTCCAGCGCCCGCCCCAACCCGCAGGACATCCGCATCCAGTGCATCGCCGCCGCCAACATCCTGCCCGCCCTCCCCAAGCCCCGCACTGACCTTCTTCCCACCGTCGAAGCCGCCATCTCCGCCATCGACCTCAAAGCCCTTGCCTCCGCAAATCAAGCCGCATTCGACGCCTCCCTGCGCAAGGCCCAGCAGCTCCTCGCGCCCGCTCCACCCCATCCTCCAGCAGGCCACTGTGGACCTCGACGGCAACGCCCACATCGACGCTGCCTGGCTCTGGCCCCGCACCGAAACCGTCGACGCCGTCCGCCGCACCTTCACCACCGCCCTCCAGCTAATGAACGAGTACCCCAACTACGTCTTCACCCAATCCGCCGCGCAGTATTACGCGTGGATGGCCGACAAGTATCCCGACCTCAACGACCAGATCAAGCAGCGCATCAAGGAAGGCCGCTGGGAGGTTGTCGGCGGCATGTGGGTTGAGCCCGACCTCAATCTCCCCTCCGGCGAATCGCAGGTTCGGCAGCTCCTCGTCGGCCAGCGCTTCTTCAAAAAGGAGTACGGCGTCACCGCCCGCATCGGCTGGAACCCCGACAGCTTCGGCTACAACTGGCAGCTCCCCCAGATCTACAAGCGCTCCGGCCTCGACTACTTCGTCACCCAGAAGATGCATTGGAACGACACCAACCAGCTCCCCTTCCGCCTCTTCTGGTGGGAGTCGCCCGACGGCAGCAAAGTCCTCACCTACTTCCCGACGGACTACGTTCACTACGACCTGAACCCCAGCCGCATCTCGGCTGACTTCGCCGAGTCCGTCGCCCGCAATCCCGGCACCATCGAGCACCTCGACCTCTACGGCGTAGGCGACCACGGCGGCGGCCCCACCCGCGACATGCTCGACCAGGGCGATCACTGGATCGCCGAAGGCGCCAAGCCCGACACCGCCGTTCCGCACATGCGCTACAGCACCGTCCAGCATTACTTCGACGACGTCCAGCAGCACCTCAACCCCAACTCGCCCACCTGGAACTACGACTCCATCGCCAAGGGCTACACCGCGCCCCCGGCCGGCCCCAACGGCGAAGTCGGCATCCCCACCTGGAAAGATGAGCTCTACTTCGAGTACCACCGCGGCGTCTACACCACCCAGGCCGCTCACAAGCGCGGCATCCGCACCACCGAAACCGCCACCCTCGACGCCGAGAAGCTAGCCTCCTTTGCCTGGCTGGACGGCGACGCCTACCCCGACCATCTCCTCAACACCAACTGGCAGAAAATCACCTTCAACGAGTTCCACGATCTAGCCGCCGGCTCCGGCATCGCCGTCATCTACCGCGACGCCCAGGACGACTTCCACCAGGTCTTCAACGACGACCACACCATCGACGAAGCCTCCCTCCACACCCTCAACTCCCACGTGGACACCTCCGCAAAAACCGGCGTCCCTGTCATCGTCTACAACACCCTCGCCTGGCCCCGCAGCGAACTCGTCACCCTCAACATCGAGCTCCCCGAAGCCTCCAACACCCTCACCCTCACCGACGCGAAGGGCACTCTCATCCCCGCCCAAATCACCAACCACATCGCCGGTACCAACGACTTCGAAGTCCTCGCCAACGTAGCCAACATCCCCGCCCTCGGCTACACCGTCCTCCACGCCGACGCCACCAAGCCATCCACGCCACCCGCTCCGGCCGCCCTCACCGCCGACTCCGACGCCTCCACCTTCACTCTCTCCAACGGCCTTCTCCATCTCGTCATCGACAAGGAGACCGGCTGCATCACCAGCCTCCTCTCCGCCACCACCGAGTACCTCGCCCCGCACGCCTGCGGCAACCAGCTCCAAACCTTCACCGACACGCCCAAAGACTACGACGCCTGGAACATCGATCCCGGCACGCTCGACCGCCCCATGACCCCCATCGATCACGTCGACTCCATCGCCATCACCGACAACGGCCCCCTCCGCAAGACCATCCGCATCACCCGCACCTGGAGCAAGTCCCACTTCATCCAGGACATCTCGCTCGACGCCGAAAGCGACGTAGTCCGCGTCTCCACCACCGTCGAATGGCACGAGACCCACGTCCTCCTCAAAGCCGCCTTCCCGCTAGCCGCCACCAGCGCCAAGGCCACCTACGAGATCCCCTACGGCAACATCGAGCGCACCACCACCCGCAACAACTCCTGGGAGAAAGCCCAGTTCGAAGTCCCCGCCCTCCGCTGGGCCGACCTCGGCGACCAGCACCAGGGCTTCTCCCTCCTCAACGACTCGAAGTACGGCTACGACGCGGCAGGCAACGTCCTCCGCCTCACCCTACTCCGCTCGCCCATCTGGCCTGACCCCGACGCCGACCGCGGCACCCAGCACTTCACCTACGAGCTCTACCCGCACACCGGCTCGTGGAAAGACGCCCTCACGGTCCGCCGCGGCTACGAGCTCAACACCCCGCTCCTCGCCCAGCAAGTCTTCGCCCACACCGGCGAGCTGCCCGCCACCCACTCCTTCGTCTCGCTCGACGCACCCAACGTAACCCTCAGCGCCGTCAAGAAAGCCGAAGACGCCAACGCCCTCATCTTCCGCATGTACGAGTGGGCAGGGAAGCCGACCGAGGTAAAACTCCACATCCCCACCGGCGCCCAGTACGCCATCGAAACCAACCTGATGGAAGACCCAATCCCCAACGCCGACCACCTACCCCTAACCGACGACACAGTAACCGTCCCCATCAAGCCCTACGAAATCCTAACCCTCCAGGTCACCTACCCGGAGAAGACCGCTGCACAGTAGGCAATCATGTAACGCAATTCCAACCCCGCAAGCGAACTGCTACCCTTCGTTTGCGGGATTCCATGAAAAATCAACGATATCTTTATCGGCTTTCAGCTGTTGTCGCGACTGTCGCACGTTTGCTCTGTGCCTACATATCCATGGTTCCCGGTATGTATCCAAGGGACCAGCTGCTCTTGCTGTCGATCGCAGCAACGATATCGATCCTAGCCCTCGGTTTCGGACTATGGGCATTTCGAACAGTCAGCATCTCACACATGAGATGGTCGCTCGATCTCGGGATCGCAGCGGTGCTGTTGATTGAGTTAGCAGAATGTCTCTTCGGAATCTCCGAAGTGCTGCCGTTAGTCCTTCGGTAAGGCGTTCCAGCAGCTCGGACGACACCAACGTACTGTTGACAGCAGATGAGAAGATAAACGGCAGAGAACCACCATGCCCGCGCCCCGCGTCCTCATCACCCGCTCGCCCCACCAGGCCTCCGCGCTAGCCGACCAGCTCCGCGCCCTCGGCGCCGACCCCATCCTCATCCCCACCATCGAGCTAGCCGACCCCACCACCTTCGCCCCCCTCGACGCACGCCCTCGCCCACCTCGACACTTCCACTGGCTCATCTTCACCAGCGCCAACGCCGTAGAAGCCTTCCACCGCCGCCTTATCACCATCCCCACAGCCACCACCGGTACCCCCACAGAACCGGGTGCCCCGGGTCCGGATTCTCGGACCCGGGTTCTCCTGCCCCCGAACCTTCGCATTGCCGCAATCGGCACCGCCACCGCCCGAGCCCTCGAAGCCATCGGCCTCACCCCCAACCTCCTCCCCCCGCAAGCCGTAGCCGAGTCCCTCGCCGAAGCCCTCCTCCCCCACGCCCTCCAGCCGGACCGCACCCCCACCCGCTTCCTCCTCCTCCGCGCCGAAACCGCCCGCGAGCACCTCCCCGACACCCTCCGCGCCGCCGGAGCCGACGTCACCATCGCCCCCGCCTACCGCACCGTCGTCCCCACCGACTCCATCGCCGCCATCCGCGAACTCTTCTCCACGCAAGAGAACTGGCCAGCCGCTATCACCTTCACCAGCAGCTCCACAGCGACAAACCTTCTAGCATTACTTGAAGTATCAGGCCTCATTCTTCCACAGGAGATTCAACGAATCTCCATAGGCCCCATCACCTCCCAGACCCTCCGCGATCTCAACCTCCCACCCCATGCCGAGGCAGCCGAGCCCACCATCCCCTCCTTAGTCGCAGAAGTTGTCAAGGCCTTCCACTTGAACAATCACCCCTAACCTGCTCATTCCAAAACAGAAGAAACTTTCGAAAAGTTGGCATAGTACCCCCGCCGCAAAGCCTATAATTGAACCAGCTCCCAACTCCAACATCCATTTCCGCCTCGGACAGAGCTTTCCGGAATCTCCACAGGTTACACCGCGATCCACAGGCCGATTGCTCGCCAGTATCCGTTGAAACCCCAATTTCCGGACAGGGATCTCGGTACCTAAACCGTTTGCTAACAGTCATTTACGGGCCAAAATGTCACTCAAAACAACAAGGATCTAGCCTACTTAAATCCCTACGCAATGAGCCAGATTACAGCGAAAAACGCCTCAAGGGTAGGGGGAGGGGGGTACCCCTCCCTAGTGCGAACTCCACGTTTTATCCACAGAATTGCATAGTTTTTCCAGAGAGCAATCCACACATCGAGGCTTCCGCGCAATACAAACTTGCCGCCCATGATGGATCAGCTCATGCGAAAACTGGATCCAGTGATCCTGCGGAATCACCTTCTCCAGATCCTGCTCAACCTTCACCGGATCATCCTGCTTGGTCAGCTCCAACCGCCGCGACAGCCGACCAACGTGCGTGTCGACAACGATCCCCGAAGCGATCCCAAACCAGCTCCCCAACACCACGTTCGCAGTCTTCCGAGCGACGCCCGGAAGCTCAGTCAGCTCCTCAATCGTCTCCGGAACCTTGCCCCCAAACTTCTCGACCAGCACCTTCGCCGCGCCCTTGATGTTCTTAGCCTTAGCCCGAAAGAATCCAGTCGTCTTGATGAGCCGCTCCAACTCCGGCAGCGGCGCTTCAGCCAGCTTCTTCGGCGTCGGATACATCCGGAACAGCTCCGGCGTAACCTTGTTCACCCCAACATCCGTAGTCTGCGCGGACAGGATGGTAGCAATGGTCAGCTCGAAGGCATTGTGGTGCGTCAGCGCGCAGACCACGTTCGGATAGGTTTTCTCCAGCGCATCCAGGATCGCCTTCACCCGTTCCGGCGCAAGCGGCTTAGCGGTCTTCCCGCGCTTCACCTTGGCCGAAACCGGCTCCTTAGCCGCAATCGCCCGAGCCTTCGCTGACGGAACGCCTTCAACCGCAGCCTTCCGCGCCACAGGCTTCAGATTCTGCGGCGGAGTCAGCTTCTTTGCTGCCTTGGTGGTTGCCATTGCCGTTATCCGAGACGGTCCAGCATCTCCGCAGCCTTCAACCGCACGCAGCTGAAGATGGGATAGTCCTTGAGCGTATAAACGCTGATCTCGGTCTCGCGCAGCTGCTGCACCAGGTCGAGGAAGTCCTCAGGGAAGTTGGTCTCAAACGCCACCACGAACTCCTGGTCATCCAGCCCAAACGAGTAGGTAGTGTTCAGCTTGACCCGCGGATACATCAGCCCGATGCGGATATGCTCATCCATCAGCCGCTTCCGCTCGGCAGCCGAGAGCAGATACCAAGGCCGCGTCTTCCAGAACGGATAGATGAAGATGTACTTCTGTCCGCCCGGACGAATCGCGCCGCGTCCTTCGCCCTCGCTCTCATCCTCGCGGTCGATGGAGTACATCGAGCGCTTGGTCATCGCCAGGAAGCTATGCGGCGTGCTGAGATATCCGCCCAACGGCGTAGCCATCAGCTCCGAGCGCATCTTGTTCAGCTCGTCGACAGCGTAGCCGATCGACCAGACGCACATGTCGACATCGCCGCGCGTCCCAATCGTCGAGTAGGTCAGCGACAGGAACTCGCCGGGCTTGTTCCACTTCGTCAGCACCTCGGCAAAGGCGAGCTTGTGCGCAGCCTTCTCCTCAGCCGGCAAGCGCCGCCACTCGGGCATCACCTTGTAGAAGCTGAAGCACACCACCTGACGCTTCACCGGAGTCCCACCGTGAGCGGCAGGCGCTCCATAACCGCTGGGTTGAGGACGTGCGGGAGCTGCTGACTCAGGAGCGTTGGCGGCAGGTGCGGTTACGGCTTCGGACATGCCTCTATGCTACCAAAGCCACGTTTATGCGGCTGTCACTTAGCGCTCAACGCGACCGCTATACTGAAGGCAATGATCACCAAGCTCACAGCCATACTCCTGGGCCTCTCTGCCGGCGCAGCCTACACCGTTGTCTTCCTCCTGATGGCCCTGCAGTCGGCCTGCATCCCGATCCCGTCCGAAGTCATCATGCCCTTCGCCGGATACCGCCTCGGCCATAGCTGGCTCGATCTCTGCATCCTCGCCACGGTCGCCTCCCTGGCCTCAAACCTCGGCTCCATTCCCGCCTACTGGCTCGGCGCGCGCGGCGGCCGTCCCATGATCGAGCACTACGGCCGCTACATCCTGCTCAACCGCCGCGACATCGACCGCGCCGACAAGTTCTTCGCCCGCTTCGGCTCGATCGCTGTCCTCATCGGCCGTATGCTACCCATCGTCCGCACCTTCATCGCCTTTCCTGCCGGCGTCGCGCGCATGAACAAGGTGCGCTTCCACGTCTACACCTTCATCGGCTCCTGGCCCTGGTGCTTCGTCCTGGCATACATCGGCATGAGGCTCGGCGCGGGTTGGGACTCGGACCCGAAGTTCAAGGCCATCTTCCACCGTTTCCAGTTCGGCGTGGAGGCGGTACTGCTGATTGGCATTGCCTACTTCATCTGGACCCACTGGAAGAATCGCGACCAGCACGCCACCGTTTAGGCAAGCAGTTTCGCCATCGCCGCCTGCAGCCTTTGGGTCGTCTGCTCCGGTGTGCTGTGCGGATCGTAAGGGATCGGTTCACCTACTCGGACGGCAATTCGCCCAGAGTGAAACCAACGATCTCCAGTCTTGATGATCTGCTCCAGGCCAACCAGCGCCACCGGCAGGACGTCAGCTTCGGCCTGCTGCGCGAGCAAGCCAATTCCAGAGCGAAACGGCTGCAGTGTTCCGTCGGCCGACCGGTGACCTTCGGGAAAGATGATCACGGAATAGCCGCGATCGAGCGCCCGTCCCGCGTGCTCGAAGCTGCGCCGGAATCTTCCCAGGCGCGGCAGCGGAAAGACGTTCATCAGGACGGTGATCAGCCAATAGGCAACGGGCAGAAACGCGTTGAGGAGAGCGTTGGGTTCACCGCGGCCAAGCCGGAAGTCCATCAGCATCTCTCCGGACATGGCGACGGCGACGCGGTGGCGCAGATGCGGCCGCAACCCATACAAAACCAGCGGGACGTCGTAGGACGTGATGTGGTTGGCGATGATCAGCAGCGGCGGATTCGGCTCGGATGAGAATCGGCGCTCAACCCGCGGCGCAGCCAGCAGCCAGACCAGCGGCCGAATGGCAAGCTCCTGCACCGCAACGCGGAGGGCATTGACGGGGGCGAGCCACGGCCAGCGCGGATAGCGGTGCGCGAGATTGCTTGTGCCTGCCACAGGAACCAGCGGAGCAACATCCGCCCTGGAGACGGGTTGGGTTTCGATGGGTGTGGCCTGCGGTCCATGGTCTACTTCCGGCGTCGACGCTGTTTCGGGCGCAGACGTACCGGTAAGGGCGCGGAGGTCGCCCAGCGTCCTCACCTGCGCGATCTCCTCGTCGCCGAGCTCGAGGCCGAAGCGCTGTTCCAGCAATGACTGCAACTGCACGCGGCCGAGGCTGTCCAGGCGAAGGTCTTCGGAGAGGCGCGCCGAGTCAGTGACATTCGCGGGAGCTTCTCCAGTAACGCTCGCGATCATCTGCAAGAGCACATCGCCGCGGCCAACGGAAGGATGAGCGGCGCTCGCGGCAAGCTGATCGGCGGCCCAGTCGGCAACCACGCGGCGAAGCAGCTTTCCGGTGGACGTGAAGGGAAGGCTCGGCTCCGGCCAGCGGAGCACGCGGCGAATCTGCTGGAAGTCGGAGAGCGAGCGATTCGCTTGTTCCAGAACCTGGCGGAGGTCGGCTTCGTAGCCATCCGCGAGCAGCACGGCGACCGGCTCAGGGCCATTGGGTCCTTCGCAACCTACCACTGCGGCAGCTCGAACACCGGGCTGCTTCAGAAGCGCGGCTTCGAGGTCGGCAGGGAAGATATTGAGCCCAGCAGCGGTAACGATGACTTCGCCGCGGCGGCCCGAGAAGCGCAGCTCGCCAGAGTCGTCCTGGGTAGCGAGATCGCCGGTCGCAAGCCACTCGTTCGCGCGCGGCTGGATTGCGCCGTTAGCCCAAGTGGAGCCGGAGACCACGTCACCGCGCACCATGATCTCGCCCTCGGGGCTGATGCGGACCTCGCGGCCGGGAAGGGGTTTGCCGAGCGTTCCACGGCCGACGTGGAAGGGATGGTTCAGCGTCACCAGCGCGGCGGTCTCGGTCATGCCGTAGCCCTGGATGACCGCGTAACCGAGCCTTCCCCAGAACAGCTCCAATTCCGGAGGCAGCGTCGCACCGCCCGAGATCAGCGCCCAGAACTTCCAGCCAGTCAACCGATGGACGCGTCGGAAACGCACGAAGGGTTTGTAGACCGGCCATCCCTCGGAGGCTGCAAGCTCCGCGCTGAGGTCGGGAAAGAGAAATTGGATGTGGGAACGCAGAAGCTCGAGCGTTCGCGGCACCGCGATCAACACCGAGATGCGTTCGAGGCGGATGCGGTCGAGCAGGCGCGCGGGTTCGAGCTGAGTCTCGAAGTGAACCTCGGCGGCGAGCAGCGCGGGCGTCCAAAGCCCCATGAACTGGCCGAAGACGTGGCTGAGCGGAAGGCTGTGCAGGAAGCGCAGGGGGTGAACCAGCCGCTCGTAGCGCAGATACTTCTGCATCTCGCGCTCGATGGGGTCAAGGCTGGCTAGAACGTTGCGGTTGGTGTGGACGATGCCCTTGGGCGCGGCCGTGGTGCCGGACGTGAAGATGATCTGGAAGGGCGCGTCCAGCGTGACGGCCGGATCGACAGTGAAGAGCGGCTCGGTTGGAAGCGAGTTGGCGAGGCCGTCGAGGGATAGCCGCGAGACATCAGCGGACAGCACGGAGAGCCGCGGAGCGTCGGCCAGGATCAGCATCGGGGCGACGTCGGCGATGACGCGGGCGGCGAAGTCGGGTGAGCCCGCAGCGTCGAGTGGAACCGCCAGCACGCCGCGCAGCAGGCAGCCGAAGAAGGCGGCAACCCACTCGTCGGAGTTTTCGCCCCACAGAACGACACGGTCGCCAGGAAGGATGCCGCGGCGCGCGAGCTCGGCCGAGAATCTTCCCGCCAGCACAGCTAAGTCGCCGTAAGTAATGGCGTGGCGCCGCACGCCGCGGATGCGCACGATGGCGATCTGCTGGCCGTTGCGGCGGAGATCGTCGACCAGGCTGGCCAGATGCGGACGCACGAGAGAGCCCTCCTCCAAGTGTGTTGATTAGAGCAGATTCGCAGGATTTCGCAGGTTATTTGCAACACGGTTTGGCAAAGAGCGATACTGAACTGTCCGCAAACCTTACGGAAATTTGCACCATAGGAAGGGTACGTATCGCAATGTCTACACCCAACGCCGCGTCTCCGGATGCAGCGAGCATCAAGCCAGCAACAGGAAAACTTGGAATTATGATTCCCGGAATGGGCGCGGTTGCTACCACGCTGATCGCCGGAGTAGAGGCAGTTCGCAGAGGATTTGCCAAGCCGTTTGGATCGACTTCACAGATGGGAACGATCCGGCTGGGAAAGCGCACCGATGACCGCACGCCGCTGATCAAGGATTGGGCCCCGATTGCGCAGCTCGATGACCTCGTCTTTACGGGCTGGGATATCTTCGGCGGCAACCTGTACGACGCTGCCAAGACTGCCGGAGTGCTCGACCGCGACCAGTTGGAGAGCATGAAGGACTTTCTGCAGAGCATCGAGCCGATGCCCGCGGCCTTCGACCAGCGCTGGGTGAAGCGCCTTTCCCCTAAATTCCAGAAGGTTGGCAAGAACAAGTGTGACCTCGCCAGCCAGATCCGCAACGACATCGCGGAGTTCAAGACCAAGACCGATCGACAGGTGATGATCTGGTGCGGTTCGACCGAGATTTACATTGAGCCGTCCGCAGTTCACCAGACGCTCGAAGCCTTCGAGAAGGGCCTGGTTGACGACGATCCCAATATCTCGCCCTCGATGCTCTATGCGTGGGCTGCGCTGAAGGAAGGCATTCCGTTTGCGAACGGTGCGCCGAATCTTACGCGTCGATATTCCTGCCCTGCAGGAGCTGTCGAAGAAGATGAATGCGCCGATCTGCGGCAAGGACTTCAAGACTGGCCAGACGTTCATCAAGACGGTCCTGGCGCCGGGCTTCAAGGCGCGTCAACTGGGCGTCAGCGGATGGTTCTCCACCAACATCCTGGGCAACCGGGACGGCGAAGTGCTGGACGATCCCGACAACTTCCGGACCAAGGAAGTGTCGAAGCTGGGCGTGCTGGAGCACATCTTCCAGCCCGACAAGAACCCGGATCTCTACGGGGATGCCTTCCACAAAATTCGGATTGAATACTATCCCCCGCGTGGCGACAACAAAGAGGGCTGGGACAACATCGACATCTTTGGCTGGCTCGGCTATCCGATGCAGATCAAGGTCGATTTCCTCTGCCGCGACTCGATCCTTGCAGCTCCGCTGGCGCTCGATCTCTGCCTGTTCATGGACCTGGCGGCACGTACGCCAGCGCTCCGCGGCCTCGGCATCCAGGAGTGGCTCAGCTTCTACTTCAAGGATCCGGACAGCGCTCCCGGAGTGTATCCGGAGCATGATCTATTCATTCAGCAGATGAAGCTGAAGAACACGCTGCGGCACATCATGGGTGAGGATCTCATCACGCATCTTGGGCTCGAGTACTACGGCGAGTAACCGAAGTTGATAGGCCGGCAAGCCCTGCAACGAACGGTGTTGCAGGGCTTCCTTGTTTTGGGAGAGAGGTGCGGCGGTTGGCCCTTGAGCGGAGTGGATCTTCAACGACAGACCCTGCGGCTGTACGGGGAGCTGATGGCACGGCGCGAGAGCTGGGCTGGACAGCTGGTCTTTGCGTGCGGCGAGGAGATGTCGGCGACCGGGTTGCCAGCCGCCGTCAGCATCGCTGGCGGAACGTCGCTTATCCTTGACCCGGATGCGCGTGTCGTCAAGTCGGTGTTCCGGCAAGGCGGCGTCGACTTCGTGGTGAACACACTCGATGAGGCGCTGCGAGTCTGAAGAATGAGATTCGCAAGCATCGGCCACTTAGCGTGGCGCTCGAGGGCGCGGTGCAACCGGCAATCGCCGAGATGCGAGAGCGAGGCGTGCTGCCGGATTTGCAGGTGTCGGTGGGCGAGGCAGCGGAGAGGCGTGCAGCTTGGGGTCGAGCATTTGCGGCTCGCGGGTGAAGGTGCGGTGGTCCCGAGCGCGCGCCTCGAGGCCTGGCTAGCGGAGCGAGGATGGCACGAGGTAGTTCTCGAGCGTACGACCACGGCGGAGATTCGGGAGCTAGACGCGCGTCTGTTGGGACTGTTGCAGGATGGGGATCGCAGGCAGTCGTGGGTGCAGCGGATCGGGCATTACCAGCGGGCGATAGCTCGTGGGGCGCGTGTGGTGTGGCTGACGAAGTCCGAGCGGACGGCGGAGAGTTGGGCCACGTTTCAGCCTGAATCAATCCTGGATGACGTTCAGGATCTCTGGCCACAACGCCTTCACTCCACCAACGGACTTGGACGAGACCGGCAGCACGCGGTCCACGCCATGCGCCTGCTTGAGTGCGGCGATCGACTTGGTGAGCTGGTTCCCACCCAGACGATCGGACTTGGTGCCGACGACCAGGTACGGGCGGTGCATCGCCTGCAGCGCGTGGATGAGCAGCGTGTCGCTCTCCTGCGGCGGAATGTTGGTGTCGACCAGGCAGATGCAGAGCGCCAGTTGCTCGCGCTCATTGATGTAAGGCTCGATGAACTTCGGCCACTCGGCGGAGATGGACTTCGAGATCTTCGCGTAGCCGTAGCCGGGCAGGTCGGCGAAGATGAGCGACGGCCGGGCGTTGAACTTGGCCTCGGTGCCATCGTGGAGCGCGAAGAAATTGATGGCGCGGGTGCGGCCGGGCGTGGAGGAGACCTTCGCCTCTTTCGAGCCGAGCAGGGTATTGATCAGCGACGATTTGCCGACGTTGGATCGGCCGAGGAAAGCGACTTCCGGGGCGTCGAAGGTGCGGGACGCGTCAGGGAAGTGGTCTGGGCTCATGGCGGAGAGCAGGAACTTTGGAACGAAGCGCATGGTCTGAGCTTATCGCTTGTAGAGGCAGTGTGCGCGGAGACACGGAAGGAGGTCGTATCCCTGGCGTAGGATGAGTCCGAATCCGCTATTTGCGCGAAAGACCTGTGGCGCATCGCTGAGGAGGATTCTTGCGCAGTTGGTGGAGATCAGAGAGCGCGGGCGAAAGCTGTGGCGGACGCCTGCTGGCGACGTTTGCCGCTGTGTCGGGCGCGGCCGTGCTTTTGGCCATCGTGGTGGCGCTGATTGGCTTGCTGCTGGTGCTGGCAACCGGGCGAGCGGATGCGCAGAACCACGCCGCCGGTGGCGATGCCGTTGCTGCCGGGCAGTGTGGCCTTCGATGCGGCAGGAAATCTTTTCTTCTCCGATACCAATCGGCAGGTGGTCTATGAGTCGTCGTTATCCGGTGTGCTGAGCATCGTCGCGGGCGATGGCGTGCAGGGGTTTAGCGGCGATGGCGGTGCAGCAACCAGCGCTGAGCTCAACACGCCGCAGGGAGTAGCGGTCGGGCCTGATGGGACGCTGTATATCGCGGACACGGGCAATCAAGTATTCGGGCGGTCAGCGGTGGGGTGATCACGACGTTTGCCGGCAATGGGAGGTGGGATTCGGGGGCGATGGCGGAGCGGCGACGAGCGCAATCTTTCGCTGGCCCAATGCTCTGGCGATCGATGCCAGCGGGGCGCTGCTGGTTTGCGATTCTGGCAATGAGCGGGTGAGGCGAATCAGCGCGGGTCTCATTCAAACCGTGGCGGGAAATGGGATGCAAGGATTCGCAGGGGATGGTGGCGCGGCGACGACTGCGGAGCTGGATACACCCACGGGACTGGCGGTTGGGAGCGACGGCCGCATCTTTGTGGCGGACTCACACAATCAGCGTATCCGGGTGATTGCGACCAACGGCGTCATCAACACGTTTGCCGGCAACGGCTTCGCAGGCTATTCAGGCGATGGCGGTCCAGCAACTGTCGCGAAGCTGGCGCAGCCGCGCGGGCTGATGGTGACTCCGAGCGGCGCGGTGATCTTTGCGGATTCGAATAACCAGCGGCTGCGGATGGTGGATTCGAGTGGCACGATATCGACGATTGCCGGCAGCGGGGTGCAGGGCGCCGCGAGTGACGGCGTGGCGACAGGAACGGTCGCGATGAACTCGCCGCGCGGCGTGGCCCTCTCGAGCTTTGGCGCGCCCGTGTATGCCGATGCGCTGAATCAGATGGTCCGCGAGAGTGTGGCGAACGGCAATGTCTACGTGCCGGCAGGCCTGGCGCCCGCTCGAACGACCCAGGTGAGTCTGGCCGCGAGCTCGAGCAACGGACAGACAAACGCAGTCGTAACGGTCGGGGGGGCAGCGGGAACGGCGCAAGGCGTCGTGGAGTTGCTGGATGCAGGTTCGTTGGTGACGCAGACGACGCTGGCGGGAGGATCGGCGACGTTTGCTCCGCAGACGCTCCCCGCTGGGACGCAGTCGCTGTACGCGGCGTACCTGGGAGATGGAGTGAACCCGGCTTCGACGAGCGCCGCGGTGAGTGTGAATGGCGGCCTCGCGTGATTACGGCGACGGCGAATCCCGCGACGGCGGAGTATGGGCAGGCGATTCCGCTGCTCACCGGAACGTCGACGGGTGCGTGCTCCAGGGCGCGGCAGCGTTGTGGTGACGTTTACGACGTCGGCGGGATTGCTGTCGCCGGCGGGAAGCTATCCGATCGTTGCGACGCTGAGCGGTCCGGCGAGCGCGAACTACACGGTGGTGATGAGCCCGGCGTCGGGAGTGCTGCAGATTGTGCCGGCGGCGAGTGTGACGGCAGAGCAGCCGCTGACGCAAGGTTCGTATGCGGGCCTGCCGCTGTTGTTGAGCGCGGGCGTCGGCTCTACAACGCAGGGACTGCCGACGGGCACGGTCACGTTTCTGGATAACGGAACGGTGGTCACCACCGCGACACTGATGAATGGTGCGGCGAATGGCACCTATCTGTCGCCGGGGACGGGCACGCACTCGCTGGTGGCCAGCTATGGCGGCGACGGGAACTTCCTGGCGAGCGCATCGCAGGCGCAGACAACGACGGTGTCGGCCATGCCGGATTTCTCGATGGCGACATCGGGATCGACGACGCAGACGGTGGCCGCGGGAAATGTTGCGAATTACGGGATGACGGTGGGGGCGCAGTCGGGAGCATTTACCGGGGTCGTGGACTTCAGTGCGAGTGGATTGCCGGCAGGAGCGACGGTGTCCTTCTCGCCGCCGCAGGTAGTTCCAGGATCTGCGTCGGTGAACGTGACGATGAGTGTGCAGACCAGTGCGACGCTGTTGACCCAAGGGTGGAGACGGGTAGCCGGCACTGTGTTGGCGGGGCTGATGTTTCCGCTGTGGATCCTGGGAAGGCGCAGGCGGATCGGCCAGCGATGGTTGGCAATGTGCGGTGTGATGTTGGGGATGCTTTCGATGGCGGGATGCGGTGCGCGCACCCTATCGACGGCGCTGGTGGGGGAAAAACGTACACGCTCACAGTCACGGGAACGTCGACCAACCTGGCGGGGATGGTGGTGAGTCACTCGACGCAGGTTACGTTGGTGGTGGAGTAAGAGCCGGATATTGTTCACGACATCGAACCGCCGTGGGGGCAAGCAGCGTTCTCGAGGCGATTGTGCATCTACTAGGAAGACACGCTCCAGAGATGCAGTTTTGAACTCGAAGGGCGTTAGCCTACAACATCCGAAACGAGATCTATGCCACGCACGCTGCTTCCTGGAAAGCCCTATCCTCTTGGCGCCACGCCGACCTCCCTTGGCACGAACTTTGCGCTGTACTCCGAGAACGCCTCGGCTGTACATGTTTGCCTGTTTGACGACGCAGGCAAGCAGATCGACTGCGTAGAGTTGAAGGAGACGACGGCGTTTGTTTGGCATGGATTGCTGCGCGGGATTAAGCCAGGGCAGCGCTATGGATATCGCGTGGACGGCCCGTGGGAGCCGGAAAAGGGCCTGCGGTTTAACAAAAACAAGCTGCTGGTCGATCCCTATGCGAAGGCCATTGCGGGCGAGGTGGATCATAAAGGGCCCATCATGCCGTATGACGTGGCGTCCGGCGATGACCTGAAGATGTGCAGCATCGATGACGCGGACTTTGTGCCCAAGAGCGTCGTGGTGGATTCTCACTTTGACTGGGGGGACGATTGTCCGCCGGAGACGCCGATCTCGGACTCGATCATCTACGAGATGCATGTCCGCGGATTTTCCATGAGCAATCCAGACGTCCCCGAGAAACTGCGCGGAACCTATGCGGGGCTGGCCCATGACGCCAGCATTGAGTACCTGAAGAAGCTTGGAATTACGGCGGTGGAGTTGATGCCGGTCCACCATTTTATCGACGAGGGGCACCTGCTGGACAAAGGCCTGCGCGACTATTGGGGATACAACACGCTGGGCTACTTTGCGCCGATGTCGCGGTACAGTTCCAGCGGCGATGACGGCGAGCAGGTAACTGAGTTCAAGCAGATGGTGAAGCGGCTGCACGCCGAAGGGCTCGAGGTCATCCTGGATGTGGTCTACAACCACACCTGCGAAGGCAACGAGAAGGGACCGATGCTCTCGCTCAAGGGTGTGGACAATACAACCTACTACCGCACCGTGGCTGACGATGGGCGGTATTACGTGGACTACACCGGCACGGGCAACACGCTGAATGTGTATCACCCGCAGACGCTGAAGCTGATCATGGATAGCCTGCGCTACTGGGTGTCCGAGATGCATGTGGATGGCTTCCGCTTCGATCTCGCATCGACGCTGGCGCGCGAGCTGCACGACGTAAACAAGCTGGGAGCGTTCTTCGATACGATCCACCAGGATCCTACGCTGGCAGATGTGAAGCTGATTGCCGAGCCGTGGGACATTGGCGAGGGCGGCTACCAGGTGGGCAACTTCCCGGTGCTGTGGGCGGAGTGGAACGGCAAGTATCGCGACACGGTGCGGCGGTTCTGGAAGGGCGACAGTGGGCAACTTTCAGACTTCGCGTATCGGCTGACGGGGTCGAGCGATTTGTACAAGAGCGATGGGCGCAAGCCTTCGGCGTCGATCAACTTCATCACGGCGCATGATGGATTTACGCTGTGCGACCTGGTGAGCTTCAACGAGAAGCACAACGAGGCGAACCTCGATAACAATACCGACGGCGCCGACAACAACGATAGCTGGAACATGGGCGCGGAAGGGCCGACCGACGATCCGGAGATCAATAAGCTAAGAGAGCGGCAGACGAGGAATTTTCTGGCGACGCTGATGCTTAGCCAGGGTGTTCCCATGCTGCTCGGCGGAGATGAGTTTGCACGGTCGCAGCGCGGCAACAACAACTGCTACTGCCAGGACGACGAACTGACCTGGTATGACTGGAACCTCGATGAACCGCGGAAACGGCTGCTGGAGTTCACCGCGAAGCTGATCAACTTGCGCAAGGACCATCCCAACCTGCATCGGAGGAGGTTCTTTCAGGATCGTGAGATTCGTGGATCGGTGGTGCGCGATATCGCGTGGTATGGAACGGATGGGAACGAGATCTCGGACGACGCGTGGAGCGAGGAGTGGAACCGGTCGATTGGGCTGCTGCTGAATGGACAGACGCTGCAGGTGATGGACGACGAAGGCCACCCGGTGGTAGACGACAGCTTTCTGATTCTAGTGAATGCCGCCGACCAGGGCGTCGAGTACGTATTGCCTGAACCGCCGGATGGGAATCCATGGAGGCAGGTGCTGGATACGGAGAATATCGAGAATCCTTTCTGCGACGCTGCCGTGGAGCAGAAAGTGATCCTGGGCGGCCGATCGATTCGGGTCTACTCAGACTGCGCAGAGGACGTTGCGAAGTCGCCGGTGCGCTACAAACTGACACGAACTCTGTAGCAACAGGCTAAGCGAAACCGAGGATGAACCTGTCGAGTCGCCGGAGCACGCGGTAGCATCTAGAGACGTATGGCTGCAGATGTGACCCAGGGAGAATCCGCAAGGCATGCAGGCAGATTCTCGCATGCCTGGCGGGCGTTGAAGCACCGCAACTTCAAGCTGTTTGTTGCCGGGCAAAGCGTCTCACTCATTGGCACCTGGATGACGCGCCTGGCGACGAGCTGGCTGGTGTGGCGGCTGACGCATTCCGCGATGCTGCTCGGGGTGGTGGGATTTTCCGGGCAGATTCTGACCTTCGTGCTCGCACCGTTTGCCGGCGTCCTGATTGAGCGGATGGACCGCCGAAAGCTTCTGGTGTGGACCCAGGCTCTGGCCGGGCTGCAGTCCCTGGCGTTGGCGTGGCTGACGCTCGCGAAGCTGATTACGATCCACGAAATCATCGCGTTGAGCGCGCTGCAGGGGCTCATTAACGCCTTCGATATGCCGGGAAGGCAATCGTTTCTGGTGCAGATGGTCGAGAACAAACAGGACCTGGGAAATGCAATCGCCCTCAACTCGTCGATGGTGAATGGCGCACGATTGATCGGACCGGCGTTGGCGGGCATGGTGATTGCCGCGGTAGGCGAAGGATATTGCTTTCTTATCGACGGCCTCAGCTATGCCGCCGTGATTCTCTCGCTGGTCTTGATGCATGTGAAACCGCTGAGCATCCAGCGCGCGGCGGTGAGCATGCTGGAGCAGATGAAAGAAGGCTGGACCTATGTCCGCACGTTTCGGCCGATCCGCACCATCCTGCTACTGTTTGCGCTGCTAAGCCTGATGGGCTGGCCGTATATGGTGCTGCTGCCGGTGTTTGCCGCGCAGGTATTGCACGGGGGTCCGCATACGCTGGGGTTTCTGACGGGTGCATCGGGCGTCGGTGCGCTGGCGAGTGCATTTTCTCTCGCCGTGCGCAAGAGCGTGCGCGGGCTGACGACGATGATTCAGCTGGCTGCGGCAATGTTTGGTCTGGGGCTCATCCTGTTTGGCTTCAGCCACGCGCTATGGCTGAGCATGGCGCTGATGTTGGTCGTCGGATTTGGAATGATGCAGGGATTGGCGGCAAGCAATACGGTGATCCAGACGCTGGTGCCGGAGGACAAACGCAGTCGCGTGATGAGTTATTACACGATGGCGTTCGTGGGGATGGCGCCGTTTGGGAGCCTGCTGGCGGGGGGCCTGGCGCACTACCTCGGAGCTCCGCACACGGTAATGATTACCGGCGCATGCTGTCTGCTGGGGTCGCTGTGGTTTACGTTTGAGCTCCCCGCGGTGCGGAAGGTCATGCGCCCGATTTACGTGGAGATGGGGATCATCCCGGGTGTGCAGGAACAGACCGTCGAAGAGCGTGCCTGAGGCGGGGGCTTGAACCGTTAAGTCGTGGTGGCTCCGCTGAGGGTGAGGAACTCAACAAAGGCTGCGAAGCCCCGATGGGTGGCCAGGGTGAGCGCGCTGTCCTCCTTGTTGTTACGTGCGTTGACGCTTGCCCCCTTCTCAAGGAGCAGCTGGCCGATAGGGACGTCGCCCTCCACGGCGGCGAGCATGAGAAGCGTCCATCCGTTCTGGTTGGCCACATTGGGATCGAGCCCCTGCTCTAAAGCGACACGGAGGCCGGCCTCATCGCCGCGTTTGATCAGATTTTGTGCGCCGCGATACGTCATAGCTTACTCCGCCAGGTGTTGGGGCTTTTCGCCAAACTGTTCGCCGAAGACGAAGCGTTCGACGAGCATGCAAAGAATGTGCTCGAGCGCGAGATGCGATTCCTGGATGTTCATGGTCGTGTCGGAGGGAACGATGACGTTGATGTCGGAGATCTCCTTCATGGCGCCGCCGTTATTTCCGGTGTAGGAGACGGTATGCATGCCGAGACTGCGGGCGCGCTTGATGGCTTTGATGCAATTCTTGGAATTACCCGAAGTGGAGATGGCAAGCAGCACGTCGCCGGTCTGGCCGAGGGCTTCGACCTGGCGCTCGAAGATGTGGTCGAAGTAGTAATCGTTGCCCACCGCGGTGAGGATGCTGGTGTCCGTCGTAAGGGCGATCGCGCGAAGGGCAGGGCGATCGATGGTGAGCCGAGCGACGAACTCGGCGACCAGGTGCTGGGCGTCGGCCGCCGAGCCTCCGTTGCCGCACACCAGCAGCTTGTGGCCGGACTTCATGGAGTCCGCGGTGAGCCGGGCGGCGGCCACGACGGCGTCATGAATGGTCTCATCGCGAAGAACGCGGGTCAGGGTGGAGATGGACTGGGCGAGCTGGCGTTTGACGATGTCGGTCATGATGCGTCCTCCCTGAGTGCACGAATGGGGTTGCGAGGCTTAGCGTTCGCGGATTCATGTGGCCGAGTTTATGATGCGTGAAAACAATACATGAATTGCCTCGGTTTCGCGCAGTCGGTGGTTGGCTTAGCGCAGGTAGGCGTCGTCGCCTGAGATCCAGTCCTGGCGGGGCGGCGCAAAGATGTCGAAGTCGACGGTATCCTCGAGAGCTTCGGCGGAGTGGGGGACGTTGCCGGGGATGACCAGGATCTCGCCCTCGCGGATGATCTTCTCAACGGTTGAACCTTCTTCGCCGAGCACGAACAGCAGCGCTCCCTTTTCGATGTACGCCATTTGCTCGTTGGCGTGTTGGTGGCGGGGAACGATGCATCCCTTTTTGAGGACGATCCGCGCAAACATGCATTGCGATCCGGTAACGAACTGGCGCGTTAGCAGCGGATTGAGTTGCGTGGCAGGAATGTCGGACCAGCGGGTGTGAAGCACTTCTTCAGGCATCTCCAAAGACTACCGCAACGCTGGAGCGAAGGCATCTGCGGGCGGAAGAAGATGTTGTAAAGTAAGGGGGAACTGAACAAAAGCTGCACGGTCGCGAGTTGCAGCAGGCTCGCAGATCAATGACGAACTTCTGTGCCGCCGGGCGCGGTTGCCGGCAGATGCACACCAGCTGGCTCTGATATCCGACGAAGGGTGATTGACATATGGGTTGGATGAAGCGATGTTCCCCTGAGGCAGTCGGCGCGCGGCGGTCCCCGGGCCTGGCTGCGCGAGGTATAGCTGCTCGGTGGCTGATGGGCCTCTTGCTGTGTTGGGGCCTGGCGGCCGGGGTGGTATTGGCGCAGACGCCGGCATCAAGCCAGGCCGACAGGATTGCGGCGCTCGAGAAGACGGCTGCAGAGAACGCCACGACCATCGCCAAGGCCCAGAGCGCGGGCGACAACGCCTGGATGCTGACCAGCGCCGCACTGGTGCTGATGATGAGCGGTCCGGGGCTGGCGCTGTTTTACGGCGGCCTGGTGCGGAAGAAGAACATTCTCGGAACGATGATGCAGACGTTCGCGATGATGGCTGTGATCACGGTGCTGTGGGCATTCATAACCTATTCGCTGGCGTTCGGCTCAGGCAATGCGTTCATTGGCGGCCTGCATAATGTCTTCCTGCGTGGCGTGGGGCTCGAGCCCAATCCTGCGTATGCCGCGACAATCCCGCTCCAGACGTACATGGTCTATCAGCTGATGTTTGCCATCATCACGCCGGCGCTGATCACAGGTGCCTTTGCCGAGCGGATGAAGTTCTCGGCCATGCTGGTGTTCATGGTCCTGTGGGCGATCCTGGTGTACTCGCCGATGGCGCACATGGTGTGGGGTGTGGGAGGCCTCCTCAACGCGACGGCGGTCGGAACGGGCGGCCTCGCAGGACGTTTCCCTTGCCTGGACTTTGCAGGCGGGACGGTGGTGCATGTGACCTCCGGCGTGAGCGCGCTGGTAACGGCGCTCTACCTGGGCAAGCGGCTGGGATTTCCGCAGAAGGCCTTCATGCCGCACTCGGTGGTGCTGAGCTTTATTGGAGCCTGCCTGCTGTGGGTTGGCTGGTTTGGCTTCAATGCGGGGTCGGCATTGGCGGCCAGCGGCTTGGCAACCTCGGCGTTTGTGGCTACGCACTTTGGAGCGGCCGCGGCTGCGATAGGCTGGTCGGCGGCGGAGTGGCTGCGCAATGGCAAGCCTTCCGCTTTGGGAGCGATCTCGGGCGCGGTCGCGGGGCTGGTAGCGATTACCCCTGCCTCCGGATTTGTGACCCCGATGAGCGCTCTGTGGATCGGCTTACTAGCCGGCATCTTCTGTTTCTTCATGGTCGTCGTCGTGAAGAATATCTTCGGCTATGATGACTCGCTGGATGCGTTTGGCGTGCATGGAGCGGGTGGAACCCTGGGAGCCATCCTGACTGGCTTTTTCGCGAGTTCGGTGGTGAATCCGATCTTCGGCGCAGGCAAGGCCACCGGGTTCTTCGAGGGGAATCACGGGCAGGTTCTTAACCAGTTGGTGGGAGTATTAATCGCATGGACGATTTCCATCGTTGGTACGCTGATAATTTTGTTTGTAGTTGATAAGCTGATTGGCCTGCGCGTGAGTGAGGATGACGAACGCGCGGGACTCGATCTCTCGCAGCATGGCGAAGAGGGCTATGACTGGGAAGGCGGGTAAGTACGCGATGGTTGCAGGAAGGAACGAGAGGCAGAGATGCAAAAGATTGAGGCAATCATCCAGCCGTCCAAGCTGGATGCGGTAAAGGATGCCCTGGTAGAGGCCGGTATCTCCGGGATCACCATCTTCGAGGCGCGTGGACACGGTCGCCAGAAGGGACATACGGAGTTTTATCGAGGGCGCGAGTACGCGGTCGACCTACTGCCCAAGGTCAAACTGGAGCTCGTTGTGTCGGATGAAATGAAGGATAAGGCCATCGACGCGATCATCAGCGTTGCGCGGACAGGACGCATCGGCGACGGAAAGATTTTTGTTTCAAGAATTGACGAGGCCATAAGGATTCGCAACGATGAGCGCGGAGAGATCGCGCTGTAAGGGGTGCAGCGACGAACCGACTATCAAACAACGCGAACGACGACGGCGGCGGAATGAATCCAACGCCAGGGGGTTCGGCGCGCGGGGTCTATGAAGAGCGGATCGCAGAGATTCGCAGCAACTTCGAATCGAACGGCGATGGCCTGCAGGCCGCCGCCGCCCGTTCGGCCCTGGTCGACGGGTTGGTCATGCAGTTTTGGCAGCAACAAGTCGCAGCCAACCCCAAACTGACCAAAGGCGTTGCCGTCTGTGCCATCGGCGGGTTCGGGCGCGGACAGCTTTTTCCCTACTCCGATGTGGACCTGATGTTTTCGGTCGAAAAAGGCGCGGAAAAGCTCGCCAAGGAGCCGATTCGAAGCGTTTCGCAGGCGCTGTGGGACTGCGGCCTGCAAGTTTCCTTTGTCACGCGGCCGCCGGGCGACTGTGAGCGTCTCGACGTGGGGAATCCGGAGTTTGCCCTGGCGCTGCTGGACCTGCGCTGCCTCGGCGGGGACCAGGACGTGTTCGCCCGGCTACGAGAAAAATGTGTCGCAAAGTTGCGGTCACGCGATGGCAAGGCGATCGGAGTAGAGCTGGCGAAGCTTACCAGCGAGCGTCATGCGAAGTTCGGCGACACGCTGTTTCACCTCGAGCCCAATATCAAGGATTGTCCCGGCGGCCTGCGGGATGCGAACGTCCGCCAATGGCTGAGCGGGCTGCGAACAGGAAAGAACTCGCCGAGTATCGGGACGGCGGCAGCCTCAAGTCCCAGCAGCGAGGAGTTACAGGAAGCAGTGGCGTTTCTGGCGGCCGTCCGGTGCTTCCTCCACTATCGCCATGAGCGCGACGACAACACGCTCGATTGGCAGGCTCAGGATGCGGCGGCGAGACACCGAATTGGGTTGCCGGGACCGGGGCGCGGCAGCGTCGATCCCGCCTACTGGATGCGAACCTACTTCCGGCACGCGCGGGTGATCGAGAAATGCCTGCTCAGGGAGGCCGAGAGTGCGGGGCTCGACGTGGAATCTCCGTCGACCGTGCGGCGGATTCGCGTGCCGGAGCAGGCTGGGTTCCAGATCAAGGCCGGCGTTCTGGAACTCAAGGAGACCTCGGAAGGCGGCGTCGACGCAGCCTACGAACCGGAGATTGTCCTCGCGGCCTTTCGAGCCATGGCCGAGAGTGGCGCGCGACTCTCGCAGAGCAGCGAAGAGCGCATTGCGAATGCCATTCCACGACTCTCGTCGAACCTTGAAGAAGGGCCGGGCCTGTGGAGGCAGCTATCCGCCATCCTGATCGGTCAGCGCGCCGGACATGCCTTGCGCGCCATGCATGCCCTGGGTGTGCTGGAGTTGATCCTGCCCGAGTTCCATGGAATCGATGCGCTGGTAATTCGCGACGCCTACCACCGCTATACCGTAGACGAGCACACGTTCGTGCTGATCGACACATTGCATGGCCTGTCTGCCGAACCGAAGAAAGATGCGCGCAAAGAGGTTGAGGATTGGCGAGTGAAGTTTGGAGCGATTCTTTCCGAGCTGCAGAATCCAGGCCTTCTGTATCTAGCCGCGGTGCTGCACGACACCGGCAAAGGCCGCGTCAGCGAGCATCACGCGGCGGAGAGTGCGCGGCTTGCCCAGGGCGTGCTGAGCAGGCTGGAGATGGATGGCTATGACGGCGGCCTGGTCATGCGTTTGATCGAGACGCACCTCGAGATGTCGGCTGCGATGCGGCGGGACATCTTCGATGCGGAAACGGTTCGGGCATTTGTAGGCAAAGTGCAGACGCACGAGTCGCTGCGCATGCTCACGCTGTTCACCTACGCCGACATTGCGGCCGTGCATCCGGACGCGCTGACTCCATGGAAGGCGGAGAATCTGTGGCGGCTCTACATTGCGACGGCCAATCAACTGGACAGGAATGTCGACGAGGTGCGGGTGCACACGCGCGTGTCCGGAGGGGCGCTGGGCGGCTGGCGCAAGGATGAGAAGATCACCCGCGTGCTCTCGCTGGTGCCGGGCAGGGAGGCGGCAATGGAGCAGTTCCTCGAGGGCTTTCCAGAGCGATACGTCAGCACGCGCTCCGCAGAGACTATGCGCCAGCACTTCGAGATGACCCAGCGCTTTTCGGAAGACCCATTCCAGATGACCTTTCAGCATGGGGCGACGCAGTCCGGATCCGTGGTCAGCGAGATCACCCTGGTAACTCGAGACCGGCCTCGACTGTTCGCCGGGATGGCCGCCGCCCTGGCTGCGTGGGGAATGAACGTCGTGACGGCGGATGCCTTCGCGAATCAGGAAGGCGTGGTCGTGGATACGTTTCGGTTTACCGATACGTTCAAGACCCTGGAGCTGAATGAGAGCGAGCGCGACAGGTTTTTGTCCAGTGTGAGAGACCTGGTGGCTGGGCGAGCGTCCGTGGAAAAGCTTCTGAGCGGACGCCGCCGCGCCAAGCGGAGACCGCCGCGCGTCACTGTCGAGACCAAGATCGAGTTCGACGAGACAGCGTCGTCGCACAGCACGTTGCTGCAGGTGATCGCCCAGGACATTCCCGGGCTTCTGCGGGCGATCAGCGCGACCCTGAGTGAGCGGGGGCACAACGTGGAGGTCGCCCTGGTCGATACCGAAGGCGAGACCGCGATCGACGTTTTCTATCTCACGACCGCTGGTGAACGGCTGACGGCCGAGCAGGAACAGGAGTTGCAACAGGGATTAATCGAAGCTATCGAGGCCAACAGCCGCTGAGCCGAGTCTTGCCGCGTCCCGATTCTTAGTCCGAATTCTTAGCGATGCAAAGTGTTTGTGCCTGAACCAACCGCTTCGCGGGCAGCCGCATCACACAGGAACAAGTATTGATTTACAAGATCATGAAAAGTTGTCTAGCTGTCCCCGGTGTGGATGGCCGATTATTGGCTAAATCTCATAAGATAATGAGATCAAAGGGTTCCGAGAACGTATACTGAGCATCATGACCCAAACTTCTACCCACTTGGCGACCATGGGTGAGCCGACCAAGGCTCAGCAAAGCGACCGTTACCTCTTCGGTAATCTGGAGAGCTTTGGCAAGAACCGCGAGATGGTGCAAGAAGTGAACTGGGGTAGCAGCCAGCCTGAAGGCGTGGTGCTGGCCTCCCTGGACGCTGCGGTCAACTGGGTGAGAAAGAATTCTATCTGGCCGATGACCTTCGGATTGGCATGTTGCGCCATCGAAATGATGTCAATGGGTGGGTCCAGATACGATATCGCAAGGTTTGGCGCGGAGGTCTTTCGGCCGTCGCCCCGACAGAGCGATCTCATGATCATCGCGGGCAGAGTTTCTCAGAAGATGGCCCCGGTGATTCGCAGACTTTACGAGCAGATGCCCGAACCAAAGTGGGTGATTTCCATGGGTGCCTGTGCGACATCCGGAGGCGTCTTTAATAATTACGCGCTGCTGCAGGGTGTTAACCAAGTGATACCGGTCGATGTGTATGTGCCGGGATGCCCGCCGCGCCCGGAACAGTTGTTGTACGCAATTACGTTGTTGCAAGAGAAGATTCAGGCCAGCCGCGGAACGGTTCGGCAGACGCTGAATCTGGACTGAATGCAGGGATTCTCGACTGAAATACCCTGTATTCGGTCTTAACAGAAAGGGTTCCTCTCGAAATCCGAACTAAGGACGAGATGGAGTTGCTGTAGCGTTGTTATGTTGGTTAACTGGGTGCCTTGGGGTTGCTAAAGATTTTTATTAGCACGATCGGGCATTCGCGGTACACTTTTCGGGAATGGTTACAGGTATAGTTAGAAGGCTAACCACTAATAATAGCCATCGAACATTGAATTTAGAAGCTTGACTTTGGAGGATCGTCGAATGTCTTATCGCCCATTTCGCAATATCGGCCGGCTCGCTCTGGCTGCATGTGCGGTCACTTTTGGAGTTGCCATCGCGGGTGCGCAGAGCACGTTACCAAATGCTCCCAATCCATCGCGTGTAGACATTTTCACGGGCTACTCCTACTACGGATTGCACAGCCTTAACCAGCCCTCGGGTGAGCAGTTTGGCTCCGTAAACGAGGGCGCCATCGGCAGCGGCGCCTATTACTTCAATAAGTATTTCGGCGGCGAAATCGCCATGATTGCCAACCCCAACGGCCAGGGTGACGGCTTCTACGGCTATTATGCCGGTCCGATCTTCCGCCTTCCGTTGCAGAACTACACGCTCTTTGCCCACGGTTTGGCGGGCGGCGTTCACGGCGTGGGCCCGAACAACCCGGGCGGCGTCGGTTACAACCCGTACCAGTGGGGCGTTGGTCTCATGACTGGCGGCGGTATGGATTACGACCTTCCTTGGTTCAACCATCGCCTCGGTCTCCGCCTGTTTGAGGCGGATTACCGCTACACGCATCTAAACTTTGGCCCCGCCGATCCCGAAATTTACCTCCAGGGCGGTCGCGCAAATCTGTCCGGTGCCGAGCTGAGCAGCGGTCTTCTCTTCCACTTCGGCAGCATCGTCCCACCGCCGCCGGTCACCTATGCCTGCGTAGTGACCGCCCCGACTGGAACGATCTATCCTGGCGACCCGGTCACGGTGACCGGCACCGCAACCAACCTGCGCCCCAAGAAGGACGTTCACTACACGTGGACCTCTGACGGCGGCACAGTCTCGGGTGAATCCAACGTTGCGTCCATCGACACCAAGACCCTCTCCGCCGGAACCTACACGGTGAAGGGTCACGTCGAGCAGGGTCCGAAGCCCGGTTGGTTCGCCGATTGCACCGCGGCCTTCACCGTAACGGCCTTCCAGCCGCCAACCATCTCCTGCTCCGCGAATCCGAGCACCCTCAATGCTGGCGATCCTTCGACGATCACGGCTGCTGGCGTGAGCCCGCAGAATCGTCCTCTGACCTACAGCTACAGCGCTACGGCTGGATCGATCAGCGGCAACACTGGTTCGGCGACTCTGTCGACGGCCGGTGCGGCTCCGGGTACGACCATCACCGTGACCTGCAACGTAGTGGACGACAAGGGTCAGACTGCCTCAGCGCAGACGACGGTTACGCTCAATGCGCCCCCGCCGCCTCCCGCGCCTGTGACCCAGAGCCTGTGCACCATCACCTTCGACAAGGACAAGGCACGCCCGACCCGCGTGGACAATGAAGCCAAGGCTTGCCTTGACGACATCGCCCTGACGGCACAGCGTGACACGACCGCGAAGCTCGCGATCGTTGGAAACTCTGCCCCAGTCAAGGTCATGGGTAAGACGACGCCGAAGAAGGAACAGGCGGCGACTGACTTGGCGAACAAGCAAGCTGCAGAGCGTGCAGTCAACGAGAAGGCGTACCTGGTAACGGAGAAGGGTCTGGATGCCTCGAGCATCTCGGTCTACACCGGAACCGCGGGAACCAACTCGGCGGCCACCACGCTGATCCCTGCCGGCGCCACCCTGGACCAGACCGGACTCACCCCAGTAGATGAGACGGCAGTCAAGGCTATCCCACGCAAGCATGCCGCTGCCCCGCGCCACCGCGCTAAGGCCGCAGCAGCCACCATGTAAGCCGCTTCAATCACTGCAACGGCCGGACGGGAGCAATCCCATCCGGCCGTTGTATTTTAAGTGTGACCCATAATGCTGCTTGGCCCGTGGCCTGGACGCATCAGGCTAGGTAAGTCCAGCTCCCTTCGTGCGTGTCGATAGACGAACTTTGGGTTAGCCTTATGGAATAGGAGTCCTTTGTTGAATAGCTTGAAATCGCTGTCCTTGCGCGTGCTCGCAGTTCTGGTCCTGGGTTGGACATTTGCCCTTCCGATGCACGCGATCAACTGGTTCCCCTTAGGCCCATATGGCGGCGACGCGCGCTGTTTCGCGGCTGATCCCGGAAACTCGAGGCATCTCTACCTGGGAACCGCCAGCGGGTGGATCTACGAGTCGCGGGACGGCGGAGGGACCTGGTCGCGCCTGAGTCAAATCCGCGATCGTAACGACCTCATCATCGATCACATTCTCACGGACGCACGGAATCCGAAGCGTCTTGTCGTTGGTGCCTGGATTGTCGACCATCCGGACGGAGGAATGTTCATCAGCGAAGACGGCGGCAAGACCTGGAGCGATGTTCCCCAGATGCATGGCCAATCCGTGCGGTCGCTGACGCGGTCAGATTCCAATCCCGACATGTTGGTAGCAGGAACGCTCCAAGGAGTTTTTCGCACCACGGACAACGGCTTGCATTGGAGCCAGATCAGCCCGGCCGGAAGCACAGAGATTCACGAGGTGCAGTCGGTCGCAATCGACCCGAAGAACCCGCAGATCATCTATGCCGGCACGTGGCACCTGCCGTGGAAGACCGTCGACGGCGGAGCCCACTGGGAGAACATCAAGCAGGGAATCATCGAAGACTCGGATGTGTTCTCAATCCTCGTAGATCCCGTCCAGTCGCAGACCGTGTATCTGAGCGCGTGTTCAGGTATCTACAAGAGCGTCAATGCGGGTGCAATGTTCAAGAAGGCGCCAGGAATTCCCTCAGCAGCTCGCCGCACCCGTAAGCTCCTCCAAGACCCCGGGCATCTGTCGACCGTATATGCGGGTACCACGCAAGGGCTCTATCGCACCTTGGATGCCGGTCAGACCTGGAGCCCCTTGACTCCCGACAACGTGATCGTGAACGACGTCTATGTCGATCCCAAGGACTCCGGACATGTATTGCTGGCGACGGACCACGCAGGGGTTCTGCGCAGCGACGACTTTGCCGCAAGCTTTCACCAGTCCAACACAGGATTTTCAGCACGCCAGGTAGTCGCCTTCGCAGCCGATCCCATTCATCCGGCAATCGTCTACGCGGGTGTGGTGAATGACAAGGAGGAAGGTGGCGTCTTCCAGAGCGTCGACGGGGGCGCTCACTGGCGTCAGGATAGCGTAGGCCTCAACGGACGCGACGTGTACAGCCTTGCGTCTACGCAGGCGGGCACGCTGCTCGCCGGAACCACCCATGGCATCTTTCGACTCCAGGGCGACGTCTGGGTCAACACCGGCCAATGGCTGAAAAGTGTACCCCACGAGAAAAAGCCGGCCGCCAAATCTCCGGTACTCTCGCGCGACGATAGCCGCCTGACGAGTCAGCCCATGCTCGATTCGATCGTCTATTCCCTGGTCTCGGACGGTAACTTCGCGACCTACGCCGGAACGTCCGACGGCCTCGTGCGCAGCGAGAACGATGGCATTGCCTGGTCTCCCGTCTCGACGCTGCATATGGGCGAGGTTCGGTTCTTTGCCGTCGAAAAAGGCGTCATGCTCGCAGCAGGCCTGAAGCGCATGTCGCTCTCAACCAATGACGGCGCGCGATGGGTGACCCTCACACTGCCGGCTGCGCTGACGCAAATCTCTGCCGTTGCCGTCGATGGCGACAGGAATCTTTGGGTAGGCGGCCGTGAAGGCGTCTTCTACTCGCCAGACGAGGGCGCCAACTGGCACCGAGTCCATAACCTGGAGACTCCCCAGGTGGATGCCATCTACTTCGATCGCGCCAACAATCGCATCCTCATGACCACTGCCGACTCCACCATGGTCTTCGCAGTTCAGCTTCCAGATCACACGGTGCGCTACTGGGAGACCGGCTGGAAGCTGCGCTTTGCCCGTCCCATGGGCACCCATCTGCTAGCCGCCACCCTATACGACGGCGTCGTCATTCAGCCGAAGATGGTGGACTCGGAGTTCGGCAAGCAGATTTCCGGGACCCCGACGAAAGCAAGCGGTGCTGGCGCGGGGTCTCAATAGCGCTCGAGCCGGAGGCTCATAACGGCGCTAGAATAGAGAGGTATGGAAGCAACGATCTCCACGCCGCGCCCTCGCCACTCGTTCCAGACCGACGACCCTGCTCTCGAGCCGATCGCGCACAAGGTCCAGGCAGGCGAGCGCCTCACCTTCGATGACGGTCTTACCCTCTATCGCAGCGGCGATATCCTGGCCGTCGGCTGGATGGCGAACCTCGTACGCGAGCGGATGCATGGCGACGTCGCGTACTTCAATGTGAATCGCCACATCAATCCCACGAACGTCTGTATGGCGTCGTGCAGGCTGTGCGCGTTTGGCCGCAAAAAGGGCGAGGCCGACACCTACACCATGGCTCTCGAAGAGGCATGGGAGACAGCCGGCCAGGGGCTCACCGAAGCGGTCACCGAGTTTCACATCGTTGGCGGCCTCCACCCTGATCTGCCTTTCGACTACTTCATGGACCTCGTGCGGGGCTTGAAAGAGCGCTACCCCAAGGTGCATATCAAGGCCTTCACGATGGTGGAGATCTCCTTCCTGGCAAAGATTGGAAAGATGTCGATTCCAGAGGCGATCGAGCGCATGAAGGCCGCCGGTGTCGACTCCTGCCCGGGCGGCGGCGCTGAAATCTTCGCCGACCGCGTGCGTCACATTATTTGCGACCACAAGATCGATGGCGGCGAGTGGCTGGAGACGGCCCGGTTGCTGCACAAGGCCGGTCTGCGGTCCAATGCGACGATGCTCTACGGGCACATCGAAAACGATGAGGATCGTGTCGATCACCTGCTGAAGCTGCGCGAGGTGCAGGACGACACAGGCGGATTCCAGACATTTATTCCGCTCAGCTTTCATCCGGATAATACAGCGCTCGGGCATCTGCCCAAGTCCAGCGGCATGACGGATATTCGGCAGATTGCCGTGAGCCGGCTGCTGCTCGATAATTTCGCCCACATCAAGAGCTACTGGCAGATGGTGACGCCGAAGATGGCGCAAATCTCCCTGCGTTTCGGCGCGGACGACATCGACGGTACGGTGGTGGAAGAGAAAATCTATCATGACGCCGGCGCCAATACGCCGCAGGGATTGCGCCGCCAGGATCTGGTGCGACTCATCACGGAGGCAGGGCGCATTCCGTTTGAGCGCGATACGCTCTACCGCGCCGTGACCCGCAGCGAAGACAGCTTTACTGTTGCCGTGTAGGCGTCGGCGACTCTAGGATTTTCTGCGCAGATACTCAAAGACGATATAGCCGATCATCGCGGAGCAGATCGCAATGGCGAAGTCCTTTGCGGTGAAGATATCGTGCAAGGCTACAGCCAGGGTCTTCCCGCGTTCGCTCTTGGCATTGAACTCTCCCATCAACAGATTCGCGTAAAACAGGAACACGATAAATGTAATCTCGATGGCCGCTCGCACGAACGGATTGTGTTTCTGCGAGCCGCTGGATTTATCAGGCATGGTTCATCGTATCTCGGTTTGAGGACGGGTGAAAACGGTGGGGATCAGACTTCGTCCGTATCGCGTGAATGACCTGGACGCGATGCATGCGCTCGATGTGGAGTGCTTCGATAAGCCCTTCCGCTTTTCCCGCGGCGCGATGCAACGCTTCGCCGAAGCCAGGAACGCACGCGTGGTCGTTGCGGACG
This sequence comes from uncultured Acidobacteriaceae bacterium, assembly GCA_963796535.1. Lineage (GTDB taxonomy): Bacteria > Acidobacteriota > Terriglobia > Terriglobales > Acidobacteriaceae > Granulicella. The sequence continues at coordinate 13,427 of CAWCMO010000002.1, read as the reverse complement.
ATGGCGACGCGTTGGTGGGCTTCGTCATCCTGGATATCGAGGATCCCGGCGAAGGGCGATTCGGCTACATCGTCACGTTGGATGTTTCCCCAAGGTACCGGCGCATGGGCGTAGCAGGGCAGTTAATGCAGGAGGCCGAGCGAGAGGCGTCTCGCGAAGGCTGCGCTGCGGTCGTGCTCCACGTCTTCACCGGCAACGAGCCAGCCATCCGTTTCTACCTCGACCGCGGCTTCGAACGGTCTCATCAAGAGCACGATTTTTACGGCCGTGGAATCGATGCGTGGGTGCTCCACAAGCCGCTGGGTTCAGCCGACGAATGATGTCAAAATCCGATCGGCCTGGGATACATTGAATTCATCGGAATTTTCTGAGGAGACCAGAATGCGACTTAGCTCTGCGCTGGTAGCGATGATGTTGGGCGGGTGCGTAGCAACGATGGGTGCTCAAACAGTAGCAATTCATGGAGACAACGGGGTCGTTCTCGGGCCGCCGCCGGCCGTCGCGGTAAAGCTCGTCACCGAGACCGTGGGCGGTCACGAGATCACCGACAACTATCGCTGGCTCGAAGATCAGAAGGCTCCCGACACGCGAGCCTACATCCAGGCCGAGCAGCAATACACGGATACCTACTTCGCGCAGATCAAACCGCTGCGAGACCGCCTCGTAGCGCGGTTGACGGAGATGCAGCGCGTTGACTCAGTAAGTCAGCCAGTCGAACGGCACGGCCGCCTCTTCTACACCAAGCGCCTGGCGGCAGAAAATCAAGCGTCGATTTACTTCCGCGACGGACTCGCAGGATCCGAGATCAAGCTGGTGGACGCCGGCACTTTAAGCGCCGACGGCAACGCCTCGGTGAGCATCGCGGACGTCTCGTCCGATGGCAAATTGCTGGTCTTCGGCGAGCGTCATGGCGGTGCCGACGAAGAGTCGATCCGCCTGCTCGACGTGGATACGAAACAGACGCTGAGCGACGAGCTTCCCCTGGCGCGCTACATGGGTGTGAGCCTGAATGGCAAGACGCTCTACTACTCCAGGATTGTCGCCACCGGCAGCAGCGCAGTGTTCTCGCATGCTCTTGGCACTCCCGCCGACAAAGATGTCGAAGTGCTCGCAGGAAGTTTCCACGGGGAGCAGTTGGGTCCGCTGGACCTCGTCGGATGCCATGTCTCCGAGAATGGACACTGGCTGATCGTGACCATCGCCCATGGCGTCCCGTCGACGCGGGAAGACATTCTGCTAAAAGACCTGCGCAAACCCGGCGCGCCACTCGAGCCGCTTGTCTTCGGAATCGACTCTCGATTCCAGCTGCATCTTGACGGCGATCAAATGCTCGTCAACACAGACTTTGGCGCTCCCAACGGAAAGGTTCTCCGCGCAAGCTTTGGCGATCCAACGACGAAGAGCTGGCCGGTCGTGATTCCCGAAGGCAAGAGCCCAATCGACGAGGTCTCGATCGCTGGAGGTAAGTTATTTATCGGGCGCCTGGTAGACGTGAAGTCGGAAACGACAATCTACAGCCTGGACGGAAAGAAGCTTGGCACGATCGCCTACCCCACGATTGGAACCGGTACGGTGGTGCGCGGACGCGCTGACTCGAAGATCGGCTTCTACAGCTTCTCGTCATTCACCGTGCCGCCGACGATCTATAGCTATGACATCGCGACTGGCAAGACGGCCGTGTGGAATCGCTCCCAGGTGCCGTTCGACTCAGACAAGTATGAAGTGAAGCAGGTCTTCTATACCTCGAAGGACGGAACGCGCGTTCCCATGTTCATCGCGGGTCGCAAAGGTCTCGCGCGCGACGGGAGCGCCCCGGTCATGATGACGGGCTATGGCGGATTTCTGGTCTCCGAAACTCCCAGCTTCAACGCGAAGTATGCCTGGTGGATGGAGCAGGGCGGCTTCTTCGCGCTGCCCAACATGCGCGGCGGCGGCGAGTACGGCGAGACCTGGCACAAGGCTGGAATGTACGAGCACAAGCAGAATGTCTTCGAAGACTGGTACGCCGCGGCCGAGTATCTGATCGCCAACAAGTACACCACCAGCAAACGCCTCGCAATCACGGGACGGTCCAATGGAGGCTTGCTCATGGGCGCCTCCATGACGCAGCGCCCGGACCTGTTTGGCGCCATCTTCTGCGGCTATCCGCTGTTGGATATGTCCCGCTATCAGAAGTTTCTGGTCGGCCGCTGGTGGACCACCGAGTATGGCTCCGCCGAAAATCCGCAGCAGGCTGATTACATCCTGAAATACTCGCCGTATCAGAACGTACGGCCCGGTGTGAAGTATCCGGCCATCATGTTCTTCACCGGCGACAGCGACACACGCGTGGCGCCGCTGCACGCCCGCAAGATGGCGGCGCTGATGCAAGCGACCGTGATGGCAGAGCCGGAGGCCGACCGCCGCCCAATCCTGCTCCACTACGACGTAAAGAACGGACACAGCGCCGGCATCAGCGTCGATCAACTGGTCAGCGACATGGCAGATGAAGTTGGTTTTCTGTGGAACGAAACGGGTGGAAAGTAGCGGCGGCTGGCAGCAGAAAAATCAGCGCGGCAGCGGCAGAAGCAGCGCGTCATAGCTGCGAGGAAAACGCAACACGGCAGCCCACTCCCCGCCGCGGTCATCCTGCCAGACAATCTCTCCGCCAAGCAGCGCCGCGATTTCAGCCGGCATCAGGTCCCGGCTCGCGGCAAATTCCTTGCCCCGCCGCGTGTTGGGATGGCCCATCAGGTAGCTGCGAAACGATGGCGTGACGAAGTGCGACGTGAACACGATGGCAGTATCGTAGCGCTCTGGCTCCTGCGCGGCTTTCCGAACTTGCGGCAACGTAAAATCGTCGATCGATATCGCCTTGATCGGACTCTTTACATAGCCGAGCTCCGGTCGAAACAGGTCCGCGGCAACCGGCCACGCGGTCAGCACCGTAGCATCGGGATAATGTTCTGTGACAAAGTTGATCGCCTCCTCATGCACCACGATCATGTCGCGATAGGTGAGGTTGTCCTCAGGAGCAAATGATGTCGGCGGATTCACCCAGAGCGCGCTAACAAAGGCGACGGCGGTGGCAGCCGCAAGAATGGGCCAGCGCCGGGTGTGAGTCCGCCAGAGATCGACGCAGACGATCAGGATGAGCGGATAGATCGGCAGCAGGTAGCGAGTGAGCAGAGCGCCTCCCAGCACCGAGAAGGCGAGCCAGTTGGCGACAACCAGCACGGCAATCGTGACGCGAGCGCTGGGCGCCAGAGAATTTGGAGCAGTGTCTCGTCGCACCAGGAACAGGCAGGCGAGCGCAAAGACGATCGGCATCCAGATATTGCGCTGCCAGAATAGATGTAGAAAACGATAGCGCACGGCCTGAAAGATGTGCGCGGCAGTCAAGTTCGCCGTTGCGTTGTAGCGGAGATACTCTGGGTTGCCGAAGGTGAAGCCGGTCACATGGTGGTGGTACGCAAACCAAGCCACTAGCGGCAGCAGGGGGAAGGCGAGGGCGGCAATCCAGCTGAGGTGCTGGCGCTGAAGCAGGGGACTCGTCCTATCCCGAAACAGCAGCACCACCTCGACGGCGGCCAAGGTCGCCGGCTGCAGGATCGAGGTCTCCTTCGCGAGCGCAGCGAGAGAGAAAAGCGCGGCCACGGAAAGATAACGGGGAACGTCAGACGTTGCACGCGGAAGATAGAGCGCAAAGGCCCACAGCGTGAAGGCCGCGGCAAAAATGTCAGCATGGGCCAGCGAGCTCTGCGCAAACCAGATTGGATAGACGGCCGTGAGCAGCGTAACCGTGACGGCAGCCCGCGCGTCGAGCAACCGCTCGGTGAGTCGAAAGATGGCGAGTAGACCTGCCGCTGCAAAGGCACAAACCAGTAGTCGCGTGGCCACGATATGGTAGCCCACGATGTGCCACAGGCTGCCGAGCAGAATGTTGGGCAGCGGTGGATGCGCGTTGGTGAAGTGGGGAACCAGCTGCCCGGTATGGTAAAAGTCCAGCGCCGCCGGAATGTAGTACCCGCCCTCATCCCAGAAGTAGGGCAGCCGCAGCAGGGTCAGATGGCTGACGGCAACCGCGGCAAAGAACAGCAGGAACAGGACCGGCCAAGGCAATGCCGCGAACCAGAAGCAAGCCTGGCGAACTCGATCGGTGAAAGATTCCACGGGAGTTAGTGGACAGGGCCGTTGGACGGAACGGCGAAGCGCTGAACGCCGGGGCCTTCCAGCGAGATCGTGCCGAAGCTCTGCTCGTACTGGGCGACGTTGTGGGTCAGGACGTTCGCCAGCGCCTTCGCCTGCTGCGGGCTCAGGTAGATGCCCTGAAAGTTGTCCACGCGGACCTGGTCCGGCGCCTCCTGCTCCAGGGTTCCGAACACCAGGAAAAAATCCCAGATGGAGAGGCGTACCTGGACGCTATTTGCATAAGAATCGCGGTAATCCGCTGATTTTTCGAGCGTGACGCGCGTGTTATCGGGTTGGGTGATGGTCTGGCTCATACGGCTGCTTTCCGGAATCCTGAATACTGGTGCGGGAGAGGGGACTTGAACCCCTACGCCTTTCGGGCACAGGCTTCTAAGACCTGCGTGTCTGCCATTTCACCACTCCCGCGACCAACCTAAGCCTAACGGCTTGCGGAGCGGCTTGCAACGGAACGCCGGAATTGCCTGTTTTTGACTGGTTGCGCTGAGGCGGATACGCATCTCATGAAGCAATACGAAGAAATCTGAACCGTTTGCCCCCAACTTTCTCTGCTGAACTACGTATCAAAAGACAGCAAGTCCGGGGCATCCATCGACGGCGCGTCGGGCACGGAAAAGAGGCACGGGAAGATAAGACCTCGCGAATGAGGACAAACAGCCGATGAACTCTGGGACAGCGTTTGGGAGCCGGCGGGCGTGATGGCGCCCGGGGCAAAAGGGTTGCGTCCAAACCGTATCCTAGCGCATCCTATTCAAGAAAGTTGATAAAGGAACACTCAATTATGGCGAATGAATTTGTAAGCGTGATCAAGCCGACCAGCAAGTCCGCCGGCACCGAAGGCAAGGGAAGAGCGTATCCTGTTCTCCCAGTTAGGGATACGGTTTTATTCCCGCATGCAGTCCTGCCTTTGACCGTCGGCAGGGAAAGCTCGATCCAGCTGATCCAGTCGCTGGGTGAAGAGAAGACCATCCTGGTGGTAGCCCAGCGCGATGCCCGCCAGGACTCGCCCGAGGGCGGAGATTTGCACCAGGTCGGCACCCGCGCGACCGTCCACAAGGTCGTCAAAATGCCAAACCAGAGCCTTTTTGTGTTTACAGAGGGCATGGAACGCGTACGGCTGGGCGAATTTGACCAGACGCAGCCGTTCCTGACGGCGAACTATTCAGCGCTGGAGGACGTCGTTCCCGAGCGCTCGCCCGAGGCGGAGGCCCTGCAACGCAACGTTCTGGCTCAGTTTCAGGAGATTGTCACGTCCTCTTCGACCCTTTCGGACGACCTCCAGACCATCGCTTTGAATATTGAGGAGCCGTCGCGGCTCGCGGACTTCATCGCTGCCAGCCTGCCCTTTCTGACCACCGCCGAGAAGCAGGAGCTGCTCGAGACCTCCAACGTGAAGACACGGCTGGAGATGATCAACAGCTACCTGGCCAAGGAGCTGGGGGTTCAGCAGCTGCGCAACAAGATCCAGAGCGAGGTTCAGGATTCGGTCCAGCAGTCGCAGCGGGACTTCTACCTGCGCGAGCAGATGAAGGCCATCCAGAAGGAGCTGGGCGATCTCGACGAGACCCAAAAGGATGTTGCTGACCTCAAGGAAAAAATCGAAGCCGCCGGCATGCCGGAGGAGACCAAGAAGGACGCGCTGAAGGAGCTCGCCCGCCTTGCGCGGATGAATCCCGCGGCCGCCGACTACTCCCTCACCCGCAACTACGTCGAGTGGCTGGCAGTGCTCCCCTGGTCGAAGAGCTCTTCCAGCGAGGTCGACATCAAGAAGGCCAAAGAGTTCCTCGATGAGGATCACTACGGCCTCAAGAAGGTGAAGGACCGCATCCTGGATTACCTCAGTGTCCGCCGTTTGAAGCCGGATATGAAGGGTCCGATCCTGTGCTTTGTCGGGCCTCCGGGCGTCGGAAAAACCTCGCTCGGTCGCAGCATTGCGCGGGCCCTCGGCCGCAAATTCAGCCGCATCTCCCTCGGCGGTATGCACGACGAGGCCGAGATCCGTGGCCATCGCCGCACCTACATTGGCGCTCTCCCAGGCCAGATCATCCAGCACCTGAAGCGCGTCGAAGTCAACGACCCCGTCTTCATGCTCGATGAGATCGACAAGCTGGGCCGCGACTTCCGTGGCGACCCCGCCAGCGCGCTCCTCGAGACGCTCGACCCGGAGCAGAACAACACGTTCCGCGACAACTATCTCGACCAGCCCTTCGATCTAAGCAAGGTGCTCTTCATCTGCACAGCCAACCAGCTGGACACGATCCCCGCCCCCCTGCTCGATCGCATGGAGATCATCGAGCTGACCGGCTACACCGAAGAGGAGAAGGTCAACATCGCCGAACGCTATCTGATCCCGCGCCAGATCAAGGAGAATGGCATCGAGCCGAAGGAAGGTCAGGACGCAATCATCGAGTTCCCGACCGCAAGCGTAGGCCTGATTGCCCGCCACTACACGCGAGAGGCAGGTGTGCGCCGTCTGGAGCAACTCATCGGCACGATTTGCCGCAAGACAGCGCGCCAGGTTGCCGAGGGTCGCACCGAAAAGCTGATCGTCACGCCTGACGTCATCCACGAATTCCTGGGCGGCATCAAGGTGCGCGTCGATACCGAAATCGCCGAGCGGACCAAGCGTCCGGGCGTGGCAGTCGGCCTCGCTTGGACACCCGCCGGCGGCGATGTACTCTTTATCGAAGCCAACAAGATGAAGGGCAAGGGCGGCTTCACCATGACCGGCCAGATCGGCGACGTCATGAAGGAGTCCATGCAGGCAGCCCTCACCTGGGTGCGGTCGAACGCCCTCTCCTTAGGCTTGGACGACGATGTGCTCAAGGACATCGATCTGCACATCCACGTGCCCGCGGGAGCAATTCCCAAGGATGGTCCGAGCGCCGGCGTCACCATGGCCACGGCTCTGGTAAGCCTCTTGCTCGACCGCCCGATTCACCCGCTGCTGGCCATGACGGGCGAGATTACCCTGAGCGGCAACGTGCTGCCGGTTGGCGGCATCAAGGAGAAGTTCCTTGCGGCCAAGCGAGCCGGTGTGCGCGATGTGATTCTGCCAATCGACGTGAAAACCAACGTGGAAGAGGATCTGTCCGCCGATCAAATTGAAGGCGTAACGATTCACTATGCCTCGCGAATCGAAGACGTACTGGATGTTGCCTTGCCGAAAACCATCGGCGAGGCAGCCCAGGACGACGAGGTTCGCGAAGAGGTTCTCGCCGCAGTCGAGTAAGTGGGTCTGACTTAAAGCGGTCGACCGCGCCGGCTGCGCGGTATCCTCGGAGTGTGGATAGTACGTTGACCCAAACCGAACGGCTCCTGTTGATCGATACCTGCGGGGAGACCGCAGGTATCGCTTTAAGTTGTGGCGAAGAAGTTCTCGCCTCGGAGGATCTCGCGCGCGGCACCGCCTCAGCGGAGATCATCGAGGCCATCCGCCGGCTCTTGCTCGCCCAGCGGGGCTGGCAACTTCGGGATCTCGACGCGATCGGTGTCGTTCACGGCCCAGGATCCTTCACGGGCATACGCACCGGACTGGCAGCAGCCAAGGGCCTCTGCGAGGCAGCAGGACTTCCCCTGGCGGCCGTCTCCCGGCTAGAGGTGCTCGCGCAGGCATCCACCCTCACCGATGGCTATGCCGCACTCGACGCCGGACGCTCTGAAGTCTACGTGCGCGAGGTCAGCACGGGCCGCGAGTGGCTCTCCACCATCAGTGATCTCCACCGACAGTGCCATGGCGAGCGGATTGCCCTGGCGGAGAGCCGCGTGGCCGATCAGCTGCAAGGCTGCGAAACTACCCTTTACCCCCTGCACGCATCGGACTCTCGAGGCCCGGTCTTACGCAAGCTGCGCCTCGGCGGAAACGATGTGGCCCTTACCGACGCAAACTACGTCCGGCAGGAGGCTGACATCTACCCGAAGCCTGCCGAGGCGGTCGGTTGATGTCGCCCGATTGGCTCATCCGGCGCGCGTCGCCCAACGACCTCGACGCCGTTCTCGAAATCGCACAGGCCTGCGCGGAAGCTCCGCATTGGAGCCACGCCCAATGGCTTGCGGCCCTCATCCCCAATCAGAACACGGCACCCATGCGCGCCGTTTTTGCAGCGGAAGGCAATGGAGGCATCCTCGGATTCGCCGTCGCCAGCCGAGCAGGTGAGTTGGCGGAGTTGGAGAGCGTGGCCGTCTCCCAATCGGCACGCCGCAAGGGCATCGGCAAGGCGCTTTGCCGCGAGGTGATGGATTGGTCGCGGAACGCCGGGGCCAGCGAGCTCGAGCTCGAGGTCCGGGCGTCAAGCGATGGCGCCCTCAAACTCTACCGCTCGCTGGGATTCGTCGAGCAGGCCCGCCGCCGGCAGTATTATCGCAACCCGACCGAGGACGCCGTCCTGATGGCGGCCCGCCTATAACCCAAACGCTCCCTACGCTCGACGCCGTCACAGTTCGCAGAAGGTTGACGGGCGCGAAGGTATAATCGTTGCCTATGGTTCGGGATGGACTTTATTACGGAGTTTCGCTGCTGGTCGTCGCAGTCATCGTTTATTTCGGGACGCATTGGATCAGTCTGACGGCGATTCCATTCCTCCTTGCGGTCTTCTTCCTGATATTTTTCCGTGATCCGGAGCGCGAAATCCCCGCCGGCCCTGGCCTCATCGTCTCCCCTGGCGACGGAAAGGTGGAAGAAGCGGAATGGATTGAGACCACGGCAGGCGCCCGCTTCCGCGTCAGCATCTTCCTCAGCGTCTTCGATGTGCATGTCAATCGCGTGCCGATCAGCGGCAAAGTGACCCTCATGGAGTATCGCGAGGGCCAGTTTCTGAATGCCATGAGTCCGGAATCCGCGATCTTGAATGAGCAGACGTTGATTGTGATCGAGGACGGGGCGAGCAGCGTCAGCTTCAAGCAGATTGCCGGGCTTCTCGCGCGACGCATTATCTGCGATGTGAAGACCGGTGACGTCGTCCAGCGCGGCCAACGCATGGGCATGATCAAGTTCGGGTCTCGCGTGGATGTGCTGATGCCTGCAGACGTAGAACTTCGGGTAAAGCCAGGCGATCGCGTCCAGGGCGGAGTATCCGTTCTAGGCGTGTTACCGGGTTATGGCGGGAACACGGCGAATAAATCCTCCTATGGACGGAGCTAATGGACGAGGCTGAAGCGCCACGAATGCATCCGGCTCGGCGCGGCATGTACGTGCTGCCGTCGCTGTTCACCTCGGGCAGCATTGCGCTGGGTTACTACATCATCATGCAAAGCATCCGCGGCTCGGCGCTATCCGACCCTGCGTTGTCCTCCGCTGCCTTCGATCACGCGTCCCTGGCGATAGCCTTTGCCATCGTCTTCGATGGATTGGATGGCCGCATTGCGCGCATGACCAACACCTCCAGTGCCTTCGGCAAAGAGTTGGACTCACTGGCCGACGTGATCACCTTCGGCGTGGCTCCCAGCCTGCTCGCCTACCTGTGGGGAGTACGCCAGCTTCCGCCGTCGGTCCATCCTGAGATTGAAGCCCGCGTGATGCACTTCGGTGTCGTCGTCTGCTTTCTCTTCCTGATTTGCGGAGCTTGCCGCCTGGCGCGCTTCAATATCAGCGTCAATCCGCAGCCCCGCAATCCCGGTCGCCCTGGCCGAAAATACTTTGTCGGTATGCCGATCCCTGCGGGCGCAGGCGTCCTTGCCGCTGTCATTCATTTTGAGGGTGGATCGCCAGTCCACAACTTGTGGCTATCGCTGGTATGGCTCGCGCTGGTCGCCTTCGTTGGATTTCTCATGGTGAGCAGCTGGCGCTTCTGGAGTGGCAAAGAGATCGACACCAACACCCGCAAGCCAGGCCGGTTGCTGGTCTTATTGGTCGTGGTGATCGGCATCATCGTCGAATGGGACCAGGTCGCCTTGTTGGTCCTCGCTCTCGGCTACCTGCTTTCGGGCGTGATGGCGCGGCTAGCCTACTCCTGGGATCGCCGAACTCACGCGGCCTGATCGGTCGCATGCCGCCGTATCAAATAAAAGAGGAATTAAAGATGGCCGGAAAAACATGGCGCGGAGCAGTTGTCGGTGCGTCCACATTGCTGGGTAAAGAACTTGCCGAAGAGTTGAATGGTTCCACAGAAGCCTTGTGGGATATCACCCTGCTCGACGCCGAAGATGCTGGCGGAACCATTACGGCGGCAGGCGACGAGGCCCTCGTGATCCAGACCATCGCAGCCGATTCTTTCGTCGGCATCGACGTGGTCTTTTTCGCAGGCGAAGCCTCGACGGCACTGCAGTTTTGGAAAGCCGCACATGCTGCCGGAGCAGCCATCGTGGACCTCACAGGTGCGTTGGAAGGCCAGCCCCACGTTCAAGTGCGTTCACCGCTCGTCCCAGGCGGCGCTGTGCCCCACCTGGCAACGATTGCGGAAGTGTCAGCGCAGCCAGCCGCTATCATGCTAGCGCTCGCCAGCAGAAAATTGCATGCCGCCGGCCTTGAGCGCATGGCCGCTACCGTGTTGCAGCCGGCATCCGCACTTGGCAACGCCGGAGTGGAAGAGGTGCATCAGCAGACGGTGAGTCTGCTGTCCTTCAAGCCATTGCAAAAGGATATCTACGATGCCCAGGTAGCCTTCAATCTGCTGGCGTCTCTCGGGTCCGTGGCGAAGGCGAATCTTGAGAATACCCGCGACACCATTCGGCGCCACATCGAGATCCTAACGGACAAGGAAGCGGCTGATTCTGTGGCGTTGCAATTGCTGCAGGCTCCGGTATTTCACGGCTACACAGCCTCTGTGTTTGTGGAGATGTCGCAGCAAATAGACGAGCAGACATTGCGCAAAATGCTCCTCGACGATCAGCCGCAGTTTCTCGAGGATGAGTCTCCGAGCAACGAAGTCGCCGCCGGGAAGGGCGAGGTTCTGCTGCGTGTCACCGCGGCCGACAGCAAGAAGGGAAGCGCGTTCTGGTTGTGGATGGCAGCCGACAACCTCCGCCTTTCCGCCCGCAACGCCGCCGCCTGCGCCTTGGAACTACTGCAATTGAAACCAGCAAGTGGCATTCAGTAGCGTCATTGGCTGATGGCCGCGTACCCTCTCTCGTAGGCTCTGCAATCAATCTTGAAGGAGGCCGTCAACATGCAGCTATTCGGACTGGCAAAGAGCATGGGCGCAGTGCTGCTCAGCGCGGCGTTGCTCCTGCCGCACCCTCAGAAGGATGCGACACCACCACCACCAACCGCTCCCGTCATCGTGACCTCGCCAGAAGTATTGAATCTGGATGCACTGGCCGCACAGGGCGAAGAACTCCTGGCCAAGGCGCGCGCGGGAAGCGGCAGCGCTGCCATCACGCTCGCGACCTACAAGGGCCACTACACGATGCTGACGGCGCGCACCCAAAGTGGTGGCGGCGAACTCCATCAGCACTACGCTGATTTCCTCTTCGTGATAGCGGGCGAGGGAACCGAGCTGACCGGTGGCTCCATGCTGAACCCGAAAGATCTACCCGATGGAGAAGTGCGCGGCACAAGCCTCGAAGGAGCAACCCCTCACGCCTTGCACAAGGGCGACGTCATCCACATCCCGGCGGGCACGCCGCACCAGGCCATCGAAGCGCCGGGCCAGACCATCACCATCTACGTCATCAAGGTGCGTGAGCCTGAAACGCAACCCTAATACGTCGTAAGGAGCTGAGCATGAAGATAGTGCAGATGGCGGACGCCGTTCGCTACCCATCGATGACAACGGCCGAGTTGCGCAATACGTTCCTGCTCGAGGACCTATTTCGCGAAGGAGAGATTGAGACGCGTTACATCGACCTGGATCGAGCCGTCATCGGCGGCGCTGTTCCGACGAACTCACCCTTGACGCTGGAAACGCAACCCGAACTTCGCGCGGATTATTTCCTCGAGCGTCGTGAGTTAGGGGTATTGAACGTAGGCGCCCCCGGTACCGTATCCGTTGACGGCGCCTCCTTCGCGATGGACAAACTGGATTGCCTCTACATCGGTCGGGGCAATCGGTCCGTGACCTTCGCAAGCAGCGACGCCACCAAGCCCGCGGCATTTTATCTGCTCAGCTATCCCGCCCACATGACCTATCCCACCGCCATGGTCAAGTTCAATGATTTGGAACCAGTTCATCTCGGTTCCGAGGAAACGTGTAACAAGCGGTCAATCTATAAGGCGATCTTCCTCGATGGAATTCGCAGCTGCCAGTTGGTCATGGGCTTCACGCTGCTCGCACCCGGATCAAACTGGAACACGATGCCGCCGCACACGCACATGCGCCGCAGCGAGGTGTACTTCTACTTCGATGTGGATCCGTCGCAGCGCGTGCTGCACTTGATGGGCCCCGCCACCGAGACGCGCCACCTGGTTGTGCGTGATCGAGAGGTAGTCGTTTCTCCGGGATGGAGCATTCACGCCGGCGTCGGCACCAAAAGCTACGGCTTCTGCTGGGGCATGGGTGGAGAGAATCAGCGATACGACGACATGGACGTTCTCTCAATCGCTGACCTGCGCTAAACCTTCCCGGAGATGAACCCGACCCCGAAAGCGATCCATCCGACCCACTCGAAGTGGAACCCGTCGCAGGCCTATGCGATACTAAAACCTGAGTAGAGCTACCAATTCCGGGTCGCGAGTTGCGACGTGGACTCAAGAAGCAGTAGCTCCTCACGCCTCATCCTGCACAAGCAAGCAGGGCAGGGCCGGGATGGCGGAACTGGCAGACGCAGCGGACTCAAAATCCGCCGAGGGCAACCTCATGGGGGTTCGATTCCCCCTCCCGGCACCAAGGTAACCGTATTACTATGTGTTGCTTACCGCCTTGGAACGAACTGACGACTGGGTCGGTCCAAGCCTATTGCGGCCTTAAGGGGCTAAACGGGGGGCTTACCGTCGACGGGGGCTTTTAGCGAAGCTAAGTCTCTCGATTTCCTGACCTTACAGCTAGCGCAGGGCAGACTTGAAGCAAACACCTCCTTAGCTGGTTTGTGAGTTCTTGGCCGGTCTCGGGCCTAGCGCTACACCCGGCAGCAAATGACTCTCAGACTCATTCGAACGCCGCCGTGATAGTGGCTCTACCTGGTTTACTTCAAGCGCCTCGCTAACAAGATCCCTTCGCCACACACGGTCTGCTGCCGCCCGAATCCAGGGCGCGCGGTTTGATCATCAAGCCGACATTCGAGGTGGCTTTATATCCTCCCCCTAGGCCCAATAACCTCCCGGTATCCAGAGGTGCGTAGCGATACGGTCGTCCAAGATCAGCCAG
>CAWCMO010000001.1:0-408800 GCA_963796535.1 uncultured Acidobacteriaceae bacterium | reverse complement strand
CGGAGACCGCGCTGCTCAATGATGCCGGACTGCCCCGGCGCTCGTGGTTCAAGCATACGATTTACGCTCCAGGCGAGTACACCGGCTATGCCGCCGTAGTCATTCCCGGGGTGAGCGAGGGCATTGAGGCAGACGACGCTGCACGCACGCAGGGGCTCTGGATGCCCTCACCACGGCGTTGAATCGCTCTGCGACGATTCTGGAGGATGCGGCGAAGTAATCCAAAGAACTGACAAAATCGGGTACGAAGTAGCTGCGCGGCGAGTCCAACAGGAAGTATGCTGAGTGGTAGGAGCCGTATGGACGCAAGCGGGAACAACTCGGCACGGCAACCAGGTGGTCCGCTGGTGAGCGGATCTCCGACATTGCGGCGCTGGACTGCGGCGTCGGTAGCGGTGCATGCGTGCGCCCTGGGCGCGCTGCTGTTTGTGCGATCGCCGCAGCTCGCGCCGACGGAGCGACCAGGCGACGCTACCGGCCATCTGCTGTCGCTGACCTATGCGCCGGGCATGAGCGCGCCGGCTACCGAGTTGCAATCGAAGACCGCACTACCGCGCAAGCCAGTTCTCACTTCGAGTGTTCCCGCGCCCACGCCGGTTCAACCTGAAGTGGCTGCGGCGCCTACTGCAGCGACTTCGAGCCCAAATGCAGCGTCGGGCGTCGACGCGTTGGGCGATGGCGATACGACGGTCGCGCTGGTGGTGGCGCATCCTTCGCCGAAGCCAGACCTGTCGCAGCTTCCGTCTGGCACCAGCGGCGATGTGATTGTGGATGTAGTGATCGACAAGGATGGCAGGATCGCGAAATACACGATGATGCGTGGCCTTGGACATGGCGTAGATCAAACCGTGCTGGCCACCATTCAGCAGTGGACGTTTCAGCCTGCGACACGCAACGGAGTTCCGGTGGCGAGCGAGCAGGAGCTGCTGTTCCATTACGTGCGCGGCTAAGCTTTCTAAGCAAGCAAAAGGGTGAGGCCGAGGCCTCACCCTTTTTACTTGCTTGTGGCGATTAGCCGCGGAGGGCCATCTGCTCAGTAACGATCTGCGTGAGGTCCGGCTTCTTAAGTCCGTGTACTTCTTCGTTGAACTTGTCGACCTTGCTGGACCAGTTCATCGAGCAGAACTTCGGACCGCACATCGAGCAGAAGGCCGATTCCTTGTAGTAGTCATCGGGCAACGTCTCGTCGTGCATGCTGCGCGCGGTATCGGGATCGAGCGAGAGCGCGAACTGCTTGTCCCAGTCGAAGGTGTAGCGTGCGTGCGAGATGGCGTCGTCGCGATCCCGAGCCCCCGGCCGATGGCGCGCGATGTCGGCAGCGTGCGCGGCAATCTTGTACGCGATGATGCCGTCCTTCACGTCCTTCTCATTCGGCAATCCGAGGTGTTCCTTGGGCGTCACGTAGCAGAGCATCGCCGCGCCGTGCCAGCCGATCATGGCCGCACCAATCGCAGAAGTGATGTGGTCGTAGCCGGGGGCGATGTCCGTGACCAGCGGCCCGAGCACGTAGAACGGCGCGCCGTCGCACAGCTCAACTTCCTTGTCGACCTGCTCCTTGATCTTGTCCATGGGCACGTGGCCGGGACCTTCGATCATGACCTGCACATCGTCCTTCCAGGCCTGCCGCGTCAGCTCGCCCAACGTCTTCAACTCGGCAAACTGCGCCTCATCCGACGCGTCCGCAACCGAGCCAGGCCGCAGCCCGTCGCCAAGCGAGTAGCTGACGTCGTACTTGGCCATGAGCTTGGTGATCCGATCGAAGTTTTCGTAGAGGAAGTTCTGCTTGTGATGCGCGGTCATCCACTGCGCGAGGATGGCACCGCCACGGCTAACAATGCCCGTGATGCGTTTGGAGACGAGCGGCACATATTGGATGAGTACGCCGGCGTGGATGGTGAAGTAGTCGACGCCCTGCTGCGCCTGCTCCTCGATGACCTCGAGATACACGTCGATGTTGAGGTCCTCGACGCGCTTGACGCGGGCCAGCGCCTCGTACAGCGGCACAGTGCCGATGGGCACGGGCGAGTGGCGAATGATGGCCTCGCGGATGGTCGGAATATCGCCGCCCGTGGAGAGGTCCATGACGGTGTCGGCGCCGAAGTGGACGGCCGTGTGGAGCTTGCGCAGCTCTTCGTCGATGTTCGACGAAAGCGCCGAGTTGCCGATGTTGGCGTTGATCTTGCAGAGCGATTCCACGCCAATCGCCATGGGCTCGAGCTCAGGGTGATTGATGTTGGCGGGAATGATCATGGTGCCCTTGGCGATCTCAGAGCGGACAAGTTCCGCAGAAATCTTTTCCTTGTGGGCAACGAAGGCCATCTCTTCGGTGATCTTGCCGAGCCGCGCAAAGTGCATCTGGCTCATGTTCCAGTCGCCGGTGCGCGCCGCCTCTTCCTTGCGCTTCACGATCCACTCCGCGCGCGGGGTAGGGACGCTGTAATCGCCATTGGAATGGCCGTTGCCGTTGGAATGTCCGTTACCGTTGGTACTCATAATGTCTGTCTCCCGCTGGGGGCGCGCGAATCGAATCTCGCCGCGCACGCATCCCACTCTTATCGGTCGAGTATACGCCGGGCTTGGTAAAGTGATCTGTGTGAGCGATCCCATCCCTTCTTCTATTTCGGCACCACTTCCTCTTGGATTTCGCTGGTCTGCGGTGCGTGCGGGCATCAAAGCCAGCGGCAAGCCCGACCTTGCGCTGGCTGCCTGCGATACCCCCGCCGAGGCCGGCGTGATGTACACCAGCAACCAGGTGGTTGCGGCACCTATTACGGTGGGGCGCAGGCATTTGGCAGCTACCAGCGGCAAAGTTTCGGCGGTGATCGTGAACGCCGGCAACGCCAATTGCGCAACGGGCGAGCCAGGCATCGAGGCCTGCCACAAGAGCTGCGTGGCGGTGGCCGACGCATTCGGATGCGTATTCGACGAGATCTTTCCGTCCTCCACGGGGATTATTGGCGTGCCGCTGCCGGTGGAAAAACTGGTTGCCGCCGTGCCCATCGCCAAGGCCGCGCTGGGCAGCGGGTCGGAAAGCGCCGAAGCCTTCGCCACGGCGATCCTGACCACCGACACCAAGCTCAAAGTCGCGCAAGAAAGCTTCACCATCGATGGTAAGGTCGTGAACCTATTTGGCTGTGCTAAAGGTGCCGGGATGATCGGACCGCAACTCGTGCCGCATGCCACCATGCTCGTTTACATCTTCACCGACCTCGGGGCCTGCTCGGCACATCTCACCGCGATGCTGGCAACGGCGGTGAAGACCAGCTTCGATTGCATATCGATTGACGGCGATATGTCGACCAATGACACCGTGCTGTTGTTGGCCAGCGGCAAGAGTGGCGTGGCAGCCGAGGGCGATGCGTTGCCAGCGTTCGAGGCAGCGCTGCAGAGGGTTTGCGACGCGCTGGCGTACAAGATCGTCGACGACGGAGAGGGCGTGACGCACGTGGTGACGCTGGAGATTTCGGGCGCCACGACCAACGACGACGCGATGGCGGTTGCCAAAACCATCGCGACTTCCCCGCTGTGCAAGACGGCCTGGTCGAGCGCCGATCCCAACTGGGGACGGTTGCTTGCCGCAGCCGGACGCGCCGGCGTGGCCTTTGACCCGGGGCAGGTGCAGGTTGCGATCGGCGGCCTTCCAGTATTTGAGTTCGGCGTTCGCGCCGAGACGTTCGACGAAGCCGCGACGCATGCAGCCATGAGCCTGCGGGCGTACACGATCGCGATTCAGATCGGCCGCGGGCCGGGACGTGCGCACTTCGTAACCTGCGACCTGACCCACGAGTACGTGAGCATTAATGCGGATTATTCGACATAAAGACAGGCATGACGCTGGGCACAGAACCACCCGGCAAATTATCGTAGAAGTGGAGATCCCTGGGCGGACCCGGATCTCTGAGGGAGATGAACCATGGCAACTCAGGTGGATGAAACGACCAAACACGATTTGTCGGCTGAAGTAGCCGAGTGGATTGAGGCGTTTGACGACGTCGTAGCGCATGACTGGGAACAGGGCGCGGCGGTGCTCTCCGCCCTGCGGACCCGTGCGCGCGAGGCCGGCGTTCCTGCGACCGGCACCATCACGACGCCGTTCTGCAACACCATTCCGAAGTACGACGAAGTTCCCTACCCCGGCGACCGCAAGCTGGAGCGCCGCGTCGAGGCGCTGATTCGCTGGAACGCGATGGCGATGGTGCATCGCCAGAACAAGAAGGACGCAGGAATCGGCGGACACATCTCGACCTACTCGTCGCTCGCCACGCTGCTCGAAGTTGGGTTCAATCACTTCTTCCATGCCAAGTATCCGAGCGCCAAGGGCGACCAGCCTGGCGACTTTATCTACTTCCAGGGACATGCGTCGCCCGGCGTCTATGCGCGTGCCTATCTTGAGGGCCGCTTCGATGATGCGCGCCTCAAGAACTTCCGCCACGAACTGCGCGGCGAGCCCGGCCTGTCGAGCTATCCGCACCCCTGGCTGATGAAAGATTTCTGGCAGTTCCCGACGGTGTCCATGGGCATTGGACCGCTGAACGCCATCTACCAGGCGCGCTTCATGCGGTACCTGGAGAACCGCGGCCTGATCGAAAAGACCGATCGCAAGGTATGGGCGTTTGTTGGAGATGGCGAGACCGACGAAGTGGACACCCTGGGCGCGATTGGCCTGGGTTCGCGCGAGCACCTCGACAACCTCATTTTTGTCGTCAACTGCAACCTGCAGCGGCTCGACGGCCCCGTGCGCGGCAACAAGCGCATCATCGACGAGCTCGAAAGCACGTTCCTCGGCGCTGGCTGGAACGTCATCAAGGTCATCTGGGGCGCGGATTGGGATGAGCTCTTCGCGCGCGATCACCAGGGACTGCTGTTGAAGCGCATGGAAGAGGCCGTCGATGGCGACTTTCAGGCCTACAAGGCCAAAGGTGGAGCCTATCTTCGCGAGCATTTCTTCGGCAAGTATCCAGAGCTGCTGGAATTGGTCAAGGACTATACCGACGACCAGCTGATCCGGCTGCATCGCGGCGGCCACGATCCAGCAAAGATCTATAACGCCTACAAGCGAGCGCTCGAGCACAAAGGCGGACCGACGGTAATCCTGGCGATGACCGTGAAGGGCTATGGGCTGGGCTCGGCGCAGGCGCGCAATGCAACGCACTCGGAGAAGAAGCTGAGTGATGAGTCGCTGAAGTTGTTTGTGGAGACGTTCGACATTCCGCTGCCGGAAAGTTCGGTCAAGGATGCGGCGTTTTACCGGCCGGAGCCCGACGATGCTGCCATGCAGTACATGCAGGCACGGCGCCAGGAACTGGGCGGCTATCTGCCGGTGCGCGAGGTGCCACAATCGACCTTCGTGGCACCAAAAATCGAGTTCTTCAAGGAGTGGCTCGATGGCTCGCGCGGGCGCTCGGTGTCGACGACGCTGGGTTTCGTCGGCATGCTGCGTGGCCTGCTCAAAGAGCCCAAGATCGGCAAGCTGATTGTCCCGATTGTTCCGGATGAGGGGCGCACCTTCGGGCTGGAGTCGGTGATCAAGCAGGTGGGTATCTACGCGCACGAGGGACAGAAGTACACGCCGCACGACTCGGACATGTTGCTCAGCTACCGCGAGGAAAAGGGTGGCCAGATTCTCGAGGAGGGCATTACCGAGGCCGGCGCAATGGCCAGCTTTACCGCCGCCGGAACATCGTATGCCAACTACCACATCCCCATGGTGCCGTTCTATATGTACTACTCGATGTTCGGCTTTCAGCGCATCGGAGACATGGCGTGGGCCTTCGCGGACTCGCGCGGCAAGGGCTTCCTGATGGGCGGAACTGCTGGACGCACGACGATGCTCGGCGAAGGCCTGCAGCATCAGGACGGCCACTCGCCGATCCTGTCCGGAACCATCCCGACCTGCATCACCTATGACCCCGCGTACGTGTACGAGATGGCCGTGATCATCCAGGATGGTCTGCGCCGAATGTACGAAGACGGCGAAGATGCCTTCTACTACATCACGATGTACAACGAGGATTACGCCATGCCCGCGATCCCTGAGGGCGAGGGCATTCGCGAAGGCATTCTGCGCGGAATTTACAAGTTCAAGGCAGCGGAGAATGGGCCGGCCAAGGCGCAACTTTTTGGCAGCGGTCCCATCCTCAACGAAGTCCTCCGCGCGCAGCAGATCCTCGCCGAGAAGTACAACGTCGCCGCTGACGTGTGGAGCGTGACCAGCTACAACGAGCTGCGCCGCGACTGCCTGAGTACGGAACGATGGAATCGCCTGCACCCTGCGGAGAAGGAGCGCACGCCGTTTGTAGTCGACGCTCTCACCAACGCCCCCGGCCCAATCATTGCGGCCAGCGATTACATGAAGTCGCTCCCCGATTCCCTCGCCCCGTGGCTGGGGGCGCGGCTGGTTTCGCTGGGCACGGATGGCTTTGGGCGCTCGGATAATCGCGAACACCTGCGCCGCCACTTCGAGGTCGATGCCGAGTCCATCGTCGCGGCTACGCTTTCGAAACTGGCACGTGAGGGAGTGGTAAAACCCAAAATTGCCGAGAAGGCTTTTGAGGAACTTGGGCTCGAGATCGAAGGGCCTGGCGCCTTCAGGGCATAGGCAGGTGCTTCCAATGCGCAGGGTCTGCGCGTTGGGAGTCCGTTACAAAATTGTCATCTACGATTCCCTGCACGAGGTCCCCAGGTTTGTCTGAAAATCCGCTTCTTCCCCATAGCAAGCTCCGCGAATTGCATGCCCTGATGGTGCGTTGCCGCAGTTTGGAACGCAAGCAAACGTCCCGCGGATCCGTCCGTGAGGCACTGCTGGCGGCAACGTTGATCCACCTGTTACCAGGTGACCTGCTCAGTGGTGGTGCAGGCGACCGAGTCGTTGAAGCGCTGGCTCCTGAGGGCAAGCATCAGCGTCCGGCGGGGAGCCTGATCGGCGGAGGCGATCTCGGCGCGCGGCTACCGGTTTGCGCAGCGGCTGCGCGGGGACTGCAGGCGGCCGGCAACGACGGCGTGGTCCTGGCGTTCTCCCGCGCGGGCGGTTCGGAACGGGGTTGGATGGAAGCACTCGAGTGGGCGCAGCAATCTCAATTGCCGCTCCTGCTGGCATGTTCGGATGCAACCAATGGCGCTGCGTCGGGCTCACGAAAGAGCGCCGATCCGGCAATCGACTTCTCCACCATGAGCCGTTTCGCGAAGCGCCATCATCTGCCCGTCCTGACGGTGGATGGCGAGGATGCCGTGGCCGTCTACCGGGTCATGCAGGAGTCGGTTTTGCGAGCACGCCAGGGCGGCGGCCCCTCGGTGTTGTGGGCGGTGATGACTCCCAGTCGATCCCTCGCGACGATGCCTCGATCCGGTCAGCCGATCGCACGTCTGCTCAGCTACCTCGCGGCTCGAAAGATTTCCCTGAAGCCGTAGGGTCGCTGCCAGAGACGGTCGCTGAGAATTCGGGCGTACCTGGCAACCTTTTGATCTGCTGAATTTTCTGTAGCCTGGGCTTGTTCTCAAGGGACAAATCAGCCTGCCAACCCAGTACACTCAAAGGATGTTCTTTCCCAGACCCCATGGGCGCGCGGCCAGCCTGCTCCGGCTAAGCGCAACAGCGTTTCTTCTCCTGCTGACCTTTCAGGCTGCGGATGCCAAGGCACAGGAGCTACCGGCTCCCTCCAGCGTTCCACCGTCTTCTCAGCCCACGGTACCGGGACCGGAATCGCCTCAGAACAGCACGCCGGGCTCGCTTCCGACGGCCGTGCGAGTTCCCACAGACGTGCGTCCTGCTCTGCCGCCCTACGCCCCCGAGGGATTGGGAGAGCGCCACGACGTCCTCGGTTCCGTCTACATTCCGGTGGACAGCATCGTGTATCCGATGGCGCTGCGGCTGTATTCCATGGGCTTTCTCGATACAGCGTTCATCAATATGCGCCCCTGGACGCGGCGCAGCCTGATGCACATGCTGGAGCAAACCTCGCCTGCCGTCATCGCCAGCGGGAATGACCAGGCAATCGACATCCTCGCGAAGCTGGACTACTATCTCGCGGCGGAAGGCGCCGAAGATGCAGCAACCGAGGTGCATTTCGATCGCGGCAACGTCTACGGCGTTCAATCGGCCTACACGCGCATGATGGGCATCAGCGGGCAGACGCTTCGCGACAGCTATCATATTGGCCAGACCATCGCACAAGACTACGGCCGGCCCTACCAACCAGGCTTCAACAACATCACAGGCTTTGCAGCGCTCGATGAGTGGTGGCGCTTATCCCTTTACGTGCGCGGGGAGTATCAGTTTGCGCCAGCTTCGTACGGCTACTCCGTCAACCCCGGAACCTGCAACCCGAATGCTCCTATCGGTCTGACCGAGACGTTATCCGCGATCGATGAGATCGAGTATTGCAATCCGTATAACGCAAACCAGGCGACCGTTCCTAGCGGCCCGATCGCCGCGGTGAACACGTTCCGCCTTCAGGAAGCGACGTTATCCTTCCATTTACTGGGTATGGAGTTCTCGGGTGGCAAGTCCGACTCGTGGGATGGCCCGGGCCTGGGAAGCGCAATGAACTGGAGCAATAATGCGGAGAATATCTACGGTTTCCGCATTAACCGCGTGGAACCGCTGTACATCCCCTGGGTGTCGAAGGTGATGGGGCCGCTGCGCTACGACTTCTTCGTGGGATCGCTCCAGGGCCACACATCTCCAAACGCGCCCTGGGTGCACTCGGAGATGTTCAGCTTTGCGCCAACCTCGAACTTTCAGTTTGCCTTCTCGCGAACCATCATCTGGGGTGGGCACGGCCATGGATGCCTGCCGTTCCTGCCACCGAACGGCTACCCCACACCGTGCAACCAGCCGATTACGCTTCACACCTTCTTCAATAGCTTCTTCTCCTTCAACGATACCAACGAAGAGCAGAAGTATTCGGTCAACGATCCAGGCGCGCGTTACAGCGACTTCAGCTTCTCCTATCGCCTGCCTTTCTTTCGGCGTTACCTCACGCTATATCTCGATTCGATCTCCCACGACGACGTCTCGCCGATCAGCGCCCCGCGCCGTGCAGCCTACCGCCCAGGAATCTATCTCTCCCAGTTCCCCGGGCTGCCGAAGCTCGATTTCAGGGTGGAAGCGGCCAACACCGATTGTTCGACCACAGCTTGCAACGCTGGCACTCTCAACTATTGGGAGACGATTCAAAAGCAGGGCTACACGAACAAGGGCTTCATCATGGGCGATTGGATCGGCCGCGAAGCGCTGGGAGGCCAGGCGTGGCTGACCTATCATCTCTCCGGCAATGAGTGGGTACAGTTGGAGTACCTGACCAAGAGGACCCATAACGACTTCATTCCCGGTGGAGTGACGCAGCGTCAGTACAAGATTGATGTCGTCAAGCGGCTGGGTAAGGATGTCGAGCTGGATGCGTGGGTACAAGAGGAACGCTGGAAGGCGCCTATCTACATTCTGAAGCAGAACAACGGTGCGAACTTCGACAACGTCGTCGCCGTTTCGTTGACCTGGTTCCCGAAGCTTCACAATGACGTCAAGAATCGAGCGCCGGGTGTTCCACCGGGCACGGAGCCGTAACGCGCCGCTCGATCCGATGCCTGAAGAAAACGCCCGCTACACGCGGGCGTTTTCATTTTCGATGCAGGCGGTGAAGTACTCCATGGAGCGTTCAAGTCCGTCGCGCAATGCAACCTTTGGCGACCATCCAAGCAGGTTGCGCGCGCGCGTGATGTCCGGACGACGACGCGTCGGATCGTCCTGCGGTAGCGGCTTGAAGACGATTTCGCTCCGCGATCCAGCCACGGACTGCACCTCCCTAGCGCACTCGAGGATAGTGAATTCCTCTGGATTCCCAATATTTACCGGGTTGTGCTCCTGGCTCTTCGCCAGCAACAGAATCCCGTCGATGAGATCCGAGCAGTAACAGAAGCTGCGGGTCTGCGAACCATCGCCGTAGATCGTGAGCGGCTCGCCCCGCAGGGCCTGCATCATGAGATTGGAGATCAGGCGGCCATCCCGGGGCTGCAGGCGAGGCCCATACGTATTGAATATCCGCACCAGGTGCGTATTCACGCCGTGATAGCGCTGGTAGGCCACCACGGCCGCCTCGGAGAAGCGCTTGGCTTCGTCGTAGACCGAACGCGGTCCAATGGGATTTACATTGCCCCAATAGCTCTCCACCTGCGGATGCACCAACGGATCTCCGTAGCACTCAGAGGTGGAGGCATGCAGATATCCGGCACCATGTTTCTTCGCGATCTCCAGGGTGTTGAGCGTCCCTGCCGACCCGACCAGGAGCGTTTCGATGCCGAGCCGCATGTAGTCCACTGGGCTTGCCGGGGAGGCGAAGTTGAACACGTAGTCAACCTTGCCAATGTCAAATGGCTGCGTAATATCCCGCTGCTCGAAGATGAAGCGCGGTTCGTTCTTCAAATGGGCGAGGTTATCAAGATTGCCGGTTGACAGATTATCCACCCCGACAACCTGGCGTCCCGTTGCAAGAAGCGCATCGCACAAATGAGACCCCAGAAATCCCGCCGCTCCGGTAACCAGAACCAGTCGTTCAGCCATCCACGATCCGCCTTTCTTCATGCAGCCTACGAAAGAAACACAAACAGTCCGGAGAATTAGACAGCCAGCCGTGCAGTCTCACGTAGAGGCGTTGCAGAGGGTCTTCCGATGCTCAGGTAAGTGAAACCATTTTCGATCATGTGTTTTGGATCGTACAAATTTCTGCCATCGACGATAATCGGATAGCGCATGAGCGAGTGAAGTTGCGCAAGATCCAGACGTGCAAACTCCTGCCAGTCGGTGAGGATCAGCAGTGCGTCAGCGTCTGCCGCTGCCTCATCAACACCACTCGCGTACTGCATCCGGCCGGAACGGGGTATCTTCGATTCGGCCCGCGCCATTGCCGCCGGATCGTAGGCCACCACCGTACAACCCTCCGCCAGCAACATCTCGACAAGATCGATCGCGGGCGATTCGCGGATGTCATCCGTGTCGCCTTTGAAGGCTAATCCGAGCACGGCGAGCCTCTTGCCGCGTAGCGTCCACAAGGCCGAGCGAACTTTGCTCAAGAACCTCTTCTTCTGATTGCTGTTGATCTTCTCGACTTCGCTCAGGAGACTGAAATCGACACCCATCTGCTCCGCAACCGAGCGAAACGCAGCAATGTCCTTGGGGAAACAGGAACCGCCGTAGCCAATGCCGGGGCGCAGGAACTTTGGGCCAATCCGCGAGTCCAGTCCCATACCCAGCGCAACCTGCTCCACATTGGCGTCGGCGGCTTCGCACAGGTTCGAGACCGCATTGATAAACGAAATCTTCAGCGCAAGAAACGCGTTCGACGCGTGCTTGATGATCTCCGCACTCTTGGTCGAGGTCTGCAGCAGCGGGGGGAGATTCTCCGCAGAGCAGCATCCGGGAATAGCATTCGGCCGGCGATAGTACTCGCCTTCGGTCAAGGGCGCATAGATCGCACTGAGGAGTTCGGAAGCTCGTTCGCTGTCGGCGCCAACAACGATCCGATCGGGATGCAGAAAGTCCTCAACGGCGGTGCCTTCTCGCAGAAACTCCGGATTAGAGACGATGTCAAACGCATCTCGTGAAACTCCATTGCGCTCGATCACTCGACGAATCCACTCGTTGGTGTAGACCGGGACAGTGCTCTTTTCAATGATGACCTTGTACCCATTGATGGAGCGGGCGATCTCGCTGGCCACGGCCTCCACATACGACAGATCAGCATCCCCAGTCTCCGACTGGGGCGTTCCAACCGCGACAAATATCGCCTGACAGGTGCGCGTCGCTTCACCAAGATCAGTCATAAACCGCACCCGGGTGTTGCGATACCGCTCCAGCAGCTCAGGCAGGTGATTCTCATGGATGAGCGTGTCGCCACCCTGAAGCGCGGCTACCTTACTCTCGTCGTTATCCACGCAGATCACGGAATGTCCCATCTCCGCAAAACACACGGCGGCGACCAGTCCGACATATCCTGAGCCCACGACCGCAATTTGAACCGGTTCAGCCATCAACAGATCTCTCTATATAGAAGATGCAAGGAACGTACGTGTCTATATGAGTATTATCGCAGAGCGGCAATCCCCACTCCGAAACCGTAACCAATACCTGGCTTGGCACCCCGCGATGTTCGAAAGGGCAGGTTTGCCGAAGGGCCTTGTTCGCGTAGACTAGGATTTGAATGAGCCCTGTACCAATTGAGAATTCGCCGGCAGACGCTGAAGTTCCCGCTACCGCTTCCGGAACCCAGCAAAACGCCACCGACGCAACCTTATCGGAAGCTTGGGTCACAATCCGTTCCCGCAAGAAACTGATTATTGCGGTAGCAGCCCTTGGCGCGATTTACGGCTTCTATCAGGGAGCAACGCAGCCGCGCCTCTACACTGCAGGCGGCACGATTGAAATTCGCAGCGGTTCGTCCAATGAGTATCGTATTGGCGCTTCCTCCTCCGCAGGAGATTCGCGGCTTCCCACAGAAGTTGCGATCCTGAAGAGTAACTCCCTGCTGCTGTCGGTCGCACGGGATCGCAACCTGGCCAATGATCCGGCATTCATGGGACCGAGCCCACGATATCGGAATGTTGACGATCCGGTCGTCCGGCAGAGTGTCGTCGGGGCGCTTCAACGAGATATCAACGTCGGCGTCATTCCGAAGACTGATCTTGTCAGCATTACCTGCACGACCGGCAAGGCCCAACTCTCGGCCGACATCGTGAATCAGCTCGTGCAGGACTACATCGCGCACAGCTTTCAATCCCGGGCGGACGCGACCAAACGGGTCGCAACCTTCTTCTCCTCCCAGCTCGATGATCTGAAACAGCAGGTGGAAACGTCCCAGGGGGAGATGCTGGAGCTTCAAAAGAAGCTCGGCGTGCTTGGGTTCGATCCTAAAGATAACCAGATCACCGCCACCCTGGACGAACTGAATCATGCAGCAGGGGCTGCAGAGCTTGCGCGCATCAACGCGGAGACCCATTACCAGATCCTCTCCAGCATGGATCCCAGCATTCTGGATCAAGCCGGGAATGCCTATACTCCCAGCAATGTATCGACCCTGCGCAGTCAGATAAATTCCCTTCGAACCCGCCTGGCCGATCTCGAAACCACCCAGGGGCCCAATCATCCGGACGTAAAGGCGGTCCAGAATCAGATCGCGGAGTTGAATCGAGAGCTGACCGCTGAAGAAAACCGTATCCTAAGCGAGGCGCAGCAGGTCTACCTTGCGTCCAAAGCCGAGGAAACCCAGACCAACGCTGCGCTGGATGAAGAAAAGGCGACCGCGTATAAACTGCGCGATGACCTGCTCCAATACACCCTGCGCGAACGAGAGTTCGAAGCGAATCGAGCCCTCTACGATGGTCTCGAGCAGAGACTCCGGACCGCCGGTGTGGAAGCGGGGCTTGAGTCTACCGAAATCGAGCCGATTGATCCTGCGTATGCTCCCCTGGGACCGACCCTCAGGCCACGCACCGGCATCGTCATGGTCGACACCTTTGTGATGCTGATCTTCGGTGTCATTCTGGCCTTCCTGCTCGAGAGCCTGGACACCGGCCTGCGCAGTGTCGCAGAGATTGAATCCGTCTCCGGACTGCCTTCCCTGGCTCTCATTCCTCGTGCGCGCCGAAGCGTGTCCGACGAAACCTCCCTGTCGACTGCGATGCGCAACCTGGGTACGCTTTCAAGTCCGAAGTCCCAATTCTCCGAAGCGTTCCGCGCATTGCGCACCTCGCTGTTGTTGTCGGTGGCCGGCGGGGAGCCACAGGTTATTCTGCTCACCAGTGCCACGCCGTCCGAAGGTAAGACGACCGTATCCATCAACCTGGCGTGCGTGTTGGCGCAACGCAATGTGCGCGTGTTGATCATCGACGCGGATCTTCGCCGTCCAACGGTGCACCATCGCTTCGGGCTCAATGGAAAGATCGGGCTCACGTCGGTGCTAACCGGCAGCGTCAGCCTTGAGGAAGCCATCCAGACCATACCCGAGATCCCGCAGCTGGATGTTCTGGTGAGCGGTCCGGTTCCTCCCTTCCCCACCGAGATGCTCAGTTCCGAGACCATGCAGCAACTGATCGAGCGCTGCAAGGGAATCTATACCCACATCGTGCTGGATTCGCCCCCGCTGTTGTCCGTAACCGATAGCGTGGTGCTAGCACGCAACGCAGATGCGGTCGTGATGATTGTTCGGCACGGCAAGTCCAGCAAGCATGCCATGCGCCGCGCTCGCGATCTGCTCGTCCGTTCCGGCGCGCCGGTCACCGGAATTGTTCTCAACGCCGTCGACCTGAACAGCCCTGAGTATTATGCCTACTACGGTTACTACGGCTATACCGGGTATGCGGCTGCTGGTGTCGATAGCGCCGGTTGGGAGTCGAAGAACGATAGCAAGGATTCGGGCTCAAAACGAGGCGACAAGGGCGATTTCACGAAGGGAGGTAGCGAATGACACGCTTGGCCCGTGTGTACTGCGCAGCCGGTCTGTGGGCTGTGGCCTGCGCCCTGTTTTTATTGGGTTCGTCGATAGCCCGAGCGCAGTTCAGCGGCCCCGCGACCTCGAGTACCGCTGGCTATAACCAGGAGCTTACTGCGACGACGGACCGAGCAATCCTCTATCCAGGTGAGCGAGATATCGTCTTGACGATTGGCGACGATGTCTCCATTCGCATATTTTCCGACCCAAAATACGTCGCTCAAGTCCGCATTAATAATGACGGTACCGTGCTACTCCCTTTGATCGGGGTTGTTCATCTGGAAGGATTGTCCGTGACCCAGGCGGAGCGACTGATCGCGGAGAAACTGGAGAGCGATGGGATGTATCGCAATCCTCAGGTGACCCTTCAGATCACAGAAGGCCCGAACGCGGTCGTCACCGTCGTTGGCGAGGTTCATGCGGTCGTTCCGGTAGTTGGCACGCGTCATCTGCTCGATGTCCTTTCCACTGCCGGCGGTCTTCCCACAACCGCGAGCCACGTCATTACGATTAATCGTCCTGGCGTAGCGAAGCCCCTTGTCGTCGATCTGGGAACCGATCCTCTGCTAAGCTCCCTGGGGAATATTCCGGTCTTTCCCGGTGACACGATCGTTGTCTCGAGAATTGGAATCGTTTATATGCTCGGGTCGTTCACCAGCCAACTCGGAACGATTCCCCTGAACGCCTACACCCCGCTGACTCTTACGGAGGCTACGGCCCTCGCGGGAGGCATTAAATGGGAAGGAAGATTCGGCGACCTTCGTATCATCCGCACGGTTGGCGACCATCGCACGGTAGCGGTGTACAACATCAAGAAGGTGTTGGATGGAAAGGTTCCGGATCCAATTCTGCAGCCAAATGACATTGTGTATCTGCCACCGGTTCCGTTCAAGCAGTTCCTCACGTCTGGTGGTTTAGGAACGACGCTGGGACTCGTCAGCCTGGCATTTGCCTTGCGCTAAGAGGGAGTGCCCGCCTCATGACGGATTCCTTCGATCCATCAAGTAGTGGGGCGGTACGCCGTAAGCTGCGTCTTGCCTACCTGGTTAGCCATCCGATTCAATACCAGGCCCCCCTGTTGCGGCGGATCGCGCTTGAGCCCACTATCGACCTCACCGTCCTGTTTGGCTCAGACTTCTCGGTACGCGGATACAAGGACCGCGGCTTCGGCGTAGAGGTCGCGTGGGACACTCCCCTGCTGGACGGCTATCGCTCCGAGTTCCTCCGGCCCTTGCGGGATACGGGAGAGATTTCGCCAACCACCCCCATCAGCCGCGGCATCTATCGTCGCCTGCAACAGGGTGACGGCAGCCCTGCGTTCGATGCCCTGTGGGTGCATGGGTATGCCAGCATTAACTCACTGCAAGCCATCCTCGCCGCCAACGCGCTGGGTATTCCGGTCCTGTTGCGCGCAGAGTCCTGGCTGGCCGATCGCGTGCGAAGCCCCTGGAAGCTCGTAACCAAGTCAGCCTTCTTCAGGCTGCTGGGTAAAGGAATCGCCGCCGTACTTCCCATTGGAACGGTAAACGCCGCCTATTGGACGCACTACTTTGGCGCCAGCGTTCCGCAGTTCCTGATGCCCTACGCCGTCAATAACGGATATTTCGCGGAGCTGGCAGCGGCTGCTGCCCCTCACGAGCAGGCACTCCGCGCTGAACTGGGCCTTTCCGCAGATCGCCCCGTGATTCTGTTTGCCTCAAAGCTCCAGCAGCGCAAACATGCCGATCACCTGCTCGAGGCCTACAGCCGCTTTATCGTAGATCGGACGCCTGAGCAGCGACCCTACCTGGTGGTGGTCGGCGACGGAGAGCAACGTGCCCAATTAGAAGCCTATGCACACCACCTAAATCTCGAGGACGTGCGCTTCGCCGGCTTTCGCAATCAATCCGAACTGCCCCGCTTCTTTCAGCTCGCGGACGTCTTCGTCCTGCCATCGCGGCACGAGCCGTGGGGACTGATCGTGAATGAAGCCATGGCATCGGGATGCTCCGTCATCGTGTCCACCGACGTAGGCTGCCATGCGGATTTAATCACGGACGGAGTGGAGGGCTTCGTTTTTCCTGTCGGCGATATCCCAGCACTTACCCATGCATTGCACCAGGTCTTTTCCAATCCTCTCACCCCTGCAAGGATGGGCGAGGCTGCCCGGAGACGCATCAGCACCTGGACCTATGAAGAAGATGTACAAGGTCTGCGACAGGCACTCGCTGCGACAACAAGAATGACAAAGGACTGGTAATCTTAGGCTTGTGCGCTTGCTCCTCTAGAAGCGACCTTGAATCTCTTTCACGCTATCCATGAGAATTCTGCACATCGTCGGTTCCATCAATCCCGCGGCCGGTGGTCCGACCGAAGCGATTCGCATGATCATTCGTTACCGGCCGCCCGGATACGAGGCGGAAGTTGTCACCCTGGATAGCTCGGACGCTCCGTTTCTTCAGGAGTTTCCTTTCGCGGTGCATGCCCTGGGCAATCGAAAAAAATCCTGGTATTCGCCTCGGTTGATTCCGTGGCTGATCAAAAACCGCGCTCGGTTCGATGGCATCATCGTGCATGGGCTTTGGGAGTTCACGGGCCTCGCAACTCTGCTTGCGGTTGCCGGGCACAAGCCTTACCTGGTATTCACGCACGGCATGCTCGATCCCTACTTCAAGCGCCGCTATCCGCTCAAGCACGTAAAGAAATGGATCTACTGGATCCTGGCGCAGTATTGGGTTCTCCGCGCTTCCTCGCGGGTCATGTTCACCACCGAGCTTGAACGCGATCTCGCCACCGAATCCTTCTGGCTATGGCACTGGAATCCCATGGTCGTCTCCTACGGGGCGGACCCGCAGCTTCCCGACATCGATGCGCTCGTGCCGGCGTTCTATGACCGCTGCCCAGAACTGAATGTTGAGGATGCCGATCGCAGTTACCTGCTTTTCCTCTCCCGCATCCATCCAAAGAAGGGATGCGACCTGCTGCTCCAGGCCTTTGCAACCGTTGCCCCTGCTCATCCCAAGCTGCATCTGATCATGGCCGGCCCGGACGCGACCGGGATGCGAAACGATCTGCAGTCAATCGTCGATGACGCCGGTCTCGCGGATCGCGTCCATTGGCCCGGCATGCTCACAGGCGACGCCAAGTGGGGCGCCTTCGCGGTCAGCGACGCCTTCGTTCTGCCCTCCCACCAGGAAAACTTCGGAATCGCAGTCGCCGAAGCGCTGGCCTGCGGTCGCCCGGTCCTGATCTCCGATCAGGTGAACATTGCGCCCGAGATCGAAGCCGACGGCTGCGGCCTGGTCGACCACGATACCCTGGA
This sequence comes from uncultured Acidobacteriaceae bacterium, assembly GCA_963796535.1. Classification (GTDB taxonomy): domain Bacteria; phylum Acidobacteriota; class Terriglobia; order Terriglobales; family Acidobacteriaceae; genus Granulicella. The sequence goes on along the minus strand of CAWCMO010000001.1, from coordinate 391,022 downwards.
AGGCACCACCCATCTTCTCGAGCGTTGGCTGGCTCTCACACCCCAAGAGCGCCAGGCGATGCAGGAACAGACCAGGATCACCTTCGCCCGGCGCTACGATATGCGGAGGAACAGCGCCCTCATCCTTCGTATCTTTGAACGGCTACGCCCGCAGCCGCCGGCGTCCGTAGTTCGCGAGGCTAACTGAACGATGGCCCGCCACGCGCATTACCGTGCCACTGACCACATCCCGCCCGACACTCATGCGGACGCTTACACGCGACCAGCCTTCAGCATGAGCAACCGATTTCGGCGCCTGGTCTGGAACATCTGCTGGCTCCTGCTCTATCGCATCTCCCCGCGGCCATTCCACGCCTGGCGCGCCATGTTGTTACGCTTCTTCGGCGCGACCCTCGGAAGCGACTGCCATTTCTACCCCGCCTCCAAGGTATGGGCTCCGTGGAATCTTGTTTGCGCGGACCACGTCGCCGCCGCCGATGGCGTGGAGATCTACAATCCTTCGCCCATCCAGATTGACACCCACGTCATCCTCTCACAGGACTGCTACCTCTGCGGCGCAACCCACGACTACAACGACCCCGACTTCCCCCTGATCGCCTACCGCATGCACATCGAAGGCTACGCGTGGATCTGCGCCCGCGCCTCGGTCGCTCCCGGCATTCATGTCGGCGAAGGAGCCGTACTTGGCCTGGCCTCGGTGGCAACCCGCGATCTGAAGCCGTGGACGGTCTACAGCGGTAATCCTGCAGTAGCTATCCGCGAGAGAACCCGCACCATTCCGCTGGCAGACACGCAGACCGTCCCCGCTGGAGGCGAGGCGTGATCTCGGTGCTCATCCTCACCCGCGATGAGGAGCAGGATCTGCCCGGTTGCCTCGATTCCGTCGCCTGGTGCGATGACATCCACCTGTTGGACTCTGAAAGCACCGACAACACCGTAGAAATTGCGCACCAGCGAGGCGCCACCGTCACCACGCGCCGCTTCGACACCTACGCAGCGCAGCGCAACGCTGGTATGCAGCTGCCCTTCCGCCATCCGTGGGTTCTCGTGCTCGACGCCGACGAGCGCCCCACCCCCGAACTAAACGCCGAGATGCTGCCTGCCATCGCCGCCGCCCCAGCCAGCGTCAGCGGCTTCCGCATCCGCCGCCGCGACTTTCTCTGGGGTACCTGGCTGAAGCACGCCCAACTGACTCCCTATTACGTTCGCCTCTTGCGCGTAGGCCACGCCCACTACACCCGCGACGTAAACGAAGTCGTCGAGGTCGATGGCGAGATCCTGGAATTGCATTCGCCCTTCGATCACCTCGCCTTTTCCAAGGGCATCACCCATTGGATGGCCAAGCACAACAGCTACTCCACCAAGGAAGCTGAGCTCTTGGCCAGCGGCAATGCAACGCGCGGAGCATCCGTGTCCCGGGCTCTCTTCGCCAGCAACTTTCACGAACGCAGGGTCGCGCAGAAAGCCATCTTCTACGAGCTTCCTGCACGGCCACTGATCAAGTGGTTCTACATGATGTTTGTTCGCGGCGCGCTGCTCGACGGCTCTGCAGGCGTGATGTACGCAACCCTGCACAGCTTCTACGAGTTCCTGATCGAAGTGAAGCGTAAGGAGATCATCCGCCAGCGCGAGGGCAAGCCGCTATAAGCCGGCAAGCCCCCGTGAGCCGGCGGATGCCGCCCTTATCCCCGGAGCTTCGCCAGCAGATCGGTTGGGTGTACGGGCTTGGCCAGAATCTCGAATTCGTGGCCCTGCGTGCGAGCGCGCTCGAGAAGATCGGCCGTCGCAGCCTGACCGGAGAACAACAGGATCTTGCACTGCGGCAGACGAGCTCGCGTCTGGATCGCTGCTTCGATTCCTGTCATCCCCGTCATGATCACGTCGGAGATCAACATGTCCGGATGGAACGTATCCAGCGCGTCGATCGCCTTCTCGCCGCTGTAGACGGCACGAGCTTCGAAGCCCGCCTGGTTCAGGATGATCGCCAGCGTGTTAGCAATCACTTGTTCGTCGTCCGCGACCAAAACCCGGGGCTTCGATTGATTCGTTTTCTGTTCTGACATGAATAGAGATCCTTGAAACTTCTTTCGTTAGCTTGATACCGACCGTACCACCGACTGGGCGCTCAACTCGTTTGATGCCACCCGCCGCGTTCATCATACGTGGTTGTGGCATAACGCGAGGATGCACAGCTGGTCTGTCAAGCCTGTTCCTTCGATGCAAATCCAACCGCTCCGCGCTGCCTGCCGCCGGGAATCTATTCCGATCAAAATTCTCCCCCGGTGATACTCTTGCGGTAGCTCGCATGGTCGACCTCCACCATCATCTGCTACCGGGCCTCGACGACGGGTCTCCAGACCTTGAGACCTCCGTAGCCATGGCCCGCATCGCCTTCGACGACGGCATAACCCACGTGGTGGCCACCCCCCACGCCAACAACGTCTATGACTTTAACCCGGCCGAAATCTCCCGGCGAGTCGACGCCCTCCGCTCTGCCCTCGCCGCGGAGGCGATTCCCCTCCAGATTTCCTCAGGCTGCGACTTCCACCTCAGCTACGACAACATGCAGGACGCCGTCGCCAACCCCAAAAAGTACACCCTCAACGGTGGCGATTACCTGCTCATTGAGCTCCCCGACTACGGGCTTTCTCCGCACCTGGACGAGGCGTTCTATGAGCTCGGACTGGCCGGTATGCGCCCCATCCTCACCCACCCCGAACGCAATCCGACCCTGCAGCGGGACCCCAAACGCCTGGCAGACTGGATGCGCATTGGCCTGCTCACCCAAATCACCACCAGCTCCGTCGTCGGCCAAATGGGAAAGCAGGCCGAGCGGATGGCTCATCGCATGCTCGCCGACCGCTGGGTGCACTTCCTCGCCACCGACGCGCACAATACCAAGTCGCGCCCACCCCGCATGCGCGCCGCTCATGACCTTGTCGCCAAAAAATACGGCGCCGCCTACGCCGACCGCCTCTGCACCACCAATCCCATGGCCGTGTATGAAGGCAAGTCCCTTCCCCAGCAGGACGAACCGCTCCACCTCTATGAGGAAGACGCCCGCCTCGGCCGCCGCTGGTGGCAGATCTTCTGGAAACAGCGTAAAGAAGAGCGCGACTAACTTTTACCGAACGCCCGAGCGTTTCCCCTAAAGCCCCAGCCCGCCATCCACGGCCATCAACTGACCCGTGATGAAGTGCGGTCCCGTCGCGAAGAACAGCACGGCGGCCGCAACATCTTCCGCGCGCCCGTTCCGTTGCATCGGTGTCTTGCTCGCGAACTCCTCGTAGGCGGGGTTGACCTCACCCATCACGATCATCCCCGGCGCAACGCAGTTCACGCTGATCTCCGGGGCCCAGGCCTTGGCCATGGTCTGCGAAAGCATATGCAGCGCCGCCTTGGACGTGCAGTAGTGCGCATGCGTCGGCCACGGATGAAGACCGCCTAGCGAACCGATATTTACGATCCGGCCGCGCGCAGCCTTCAAATGCGGATGCGCCGCCTTCGCCACCAGGAACGGTCCGCGCGTGTTCACCTCGAACATGGCGTCCCACTCCGCCACGCTGATCTTCTCCAGCGGAACCGTCTCGAAGGCGCCAGCATTGTTAACCAGCACGTCCAGGCCGCCCAGGCCCTCGACAGCCGTAGCCACGGCTTCCGCGACGCTCGATTCCTCACGCAGGTCACAACTCACCGCCAGCGCCCGGCCACCAAAGGCCTGCAGGTCCGCTACCGTGGCAAGCGCTTCCGCCCCAGATCCCCGATAGGTGATCGCCACGTCCGCGCCAGCTTCTGCCAGCGCCAACGCCAGACCACGGCCAATACGCTTTGCAGCGCCTGTCACGAACGCACGCTTGCCGGCCAGCGGTCGCGCCGTAAGACGCGTCTCCTGCCGGCTGTCTTCACTCACTGCGGCGAACTCGTCTGGGGAGTCTGCGGTGCAGGTGTATCCGGCGGGGGAGCCAGCGGCTGGTCACCAGCGGGCTTCGCCGGCGCAACCACGGGATGTGGCGGCTCTTGGATCCCCGGCTTCAACTCGGCGGCCTTATCGGTGTTGTCCTGGTACTGAGAGATCTGCTCTCGCGGCCGCAGCATCCGTACCTCGATCGCCTTTTCCGGACCCACCGTATGGATATCCTCAGCATAGGTCGCGAACCCGTTCGCAATCACCTGCACGGACACATCGCTGCCCACTTCGATGACATCAATGCTCGCCTTACCCTGGGGATCGGTCTTGACCTCCATGTTGCCATCATCCCGGCCATTCATCGTGGCATGGAAGACGACCGCTGCATGGGTCATGGGCTTACCATCAAAGCCCTTCACCACCGTCACCACAATGTGCGACAGTTCCGGCAGGGGCTTGTATTTGCGCCCATGTTCGGGCTGTTGCGCGCCTGCGACCGATACGATCCCTGCAACCATGGCCAGGCCCGCGGCCCAGCTCAACCTTCTGCTTCGGTACAACTGCATCATGGCCTGATTCTATCGCGTGAAGGGGTCGACTGGCTCCAAAATGAGCGAAACAGCTCGCCAGCCACCCCTACCGCTCCACTATCTGAAAATCTTAGCGGCTTTCACTAAGCTTTCATATCCTGGCCGTTGACTCTAGCTCCCGAAAGGCTTACATTAGCAGTCGGCAGTAGAGAGTGCCAACGGGTTCGTTTGAGCCGCATTCCGCTCATCCGCTCCTCTCCCCGGCCTCCCAAATGCACCACTTAGCAGTCTGACCAACAGAAATCAAGGAGAAGCATCAACATGGCAGCCACTTCATTTACGCCGTTGCACGATCGCATTCTGGTTCGCCGCCTCGAAGAGGGCGAAAGCATCCGTGGCGGCATCATCATCCCCGACTCGGCCAAGGAAAAGCCGCAGCAGGGTGAAGTCATCTCGGTCGGCAAGGGTAAGTCCAACGATGAAGGCAAAGTCTTCCCGCTCGACGTAAAGGCTGGCGACACCATCCTCTTTGGCAAGTACTCCGGCACCGAGATCAAGCTCGACGGCGAAGAGTTCCTCATCATGCGCGAAGAAGAAGTCCTCGGCATCCTCAAAAAGTAGGTCCTGCGCGGACGGCGAGAGGCGGCTTCGCCGCGGTTCGTCGCTGACAACAGAGTTTTGAAACACACAGAACATTCGCCGGAACTCCCGGCATAAGGACAAAGTAATGGCAAAGCAAATTCTGCATGGAGAAGAGTCGCGTCAGGCGATCCTGCGTGGCGTCAACACGCTCGCTAACGCGGTCAAGGTGACACTCGGTCCCAAGGGCCGCAACGTCGTCATCGAGAAGAAGTTCGGTTCCCCCACCATCACCAAGGACGGTGTCACCGTCGCCAAGGAGATCGAGCTCGGTGATTCGATCGAGAACGTCGGCGCTCAGCTGGTCAAGGAAGTCGCGTCGAAGACCTCGGACATCGCCGGCGACGGTACCACCACCGCCACCGTCCTCGCCCAGGCCATCTTCCGCGAAGGCGTGAAGACCGTTGCTGCCGGCGCGAACCCCGCCGCCCTCAAGCGCGGCATCGACAAGGCGGTAGAAGCCATCATCGGCAAGCGCGATGAGAACGGCACCGTCGTTGGAGGAGCGCTTTCCAAGTTCTCCAAGCCCGTTACCGGCGACATGATCGCGCAGGTCGGCACCATCTCCGCCAACTCCGACGCGGAGATCGGCTCCATCATCGCCGCCGCGATGAAGAAGGTCGGCAAGGACGGCGTCATCACCGTCGAAGAGTCCCGCACCATGGAGACCCAGCTCGATATCGTGGAGGGAATGCAGTTCGATCGCGGCTACCTCTCGCCCTACTTCGTTACCGACGCAGAGCGCATGGAAGTTGCCCTCGAGAACCCCTACATCCTCATCTATGAGAAGAAAATCTCCTCGATGAAGGACCTGCTCCCGCTGCTCGAGCAGATCGCCCGCACCGCCAAGCCGCTGCTCATCATTGCAGAGGACGTCGACGGTGAGGCGCTCGCGACTCTCGTCGTCAACAAGCTGCGTGGCACGTTGAACGTCGCTGCCGTCAAGGCTCCTGGCTTCGGCGATCGCCGCAAGGCCATGCTCGAGGACATCGCTGTCCTCACCGGCGGCAAGGCCATCACCGAAGACCTCGGCATCAAGCTCGAGGGCGTCAAGATCGAAGATCTCGGCACCGCCAAGCGCGTCACCATCGACAAGGACAACACCACCATCGTCGACGGCGGCGGTGAGGATGCCAAGATCGAAGGCCGCGTCAAGGAGATTCGCGCCCAGGTCGACAAGACCACCTCTGACTACGATCGCGAGAAGCTCCAGGAGCGCCTTGCGAAGCTGGTTGGCGGCGTCGCCGTCATCAAGGTCGGTGCTGCTACCGAGACCGAGATGAAGGAGAAGAAGGCGCGCGTTGAGGATGCGATGCATGCAACCCGCGCGGCTGTCGAAGAGGGCATCGTCCCGGGCGGCGGCGTGGCGTTGATTCGCTGCGTACCGGCTGTCGACGCGCTCATCAAGACGCTCGAGGGCGACGAGAAGATCGGTGCCAGCATCATCCGTCGCGCTATCGAAGAGCCGCTCCGTACGATCGTTGGCAATGCCGGCGAAGAGGGCTCGGTTGTCATCGGCAAGATCCACGACTCCAAGGACCCCAACTACGGCTACAACGCCGGAACGGATGTCTACGAGGACCTGGTCAAGGCTGGCGTCATCGATCCTACCAAGGTCACGCGCACTGCTCTGCAGAACGCCGCGTCGATCTCTGGCCTGCTCCTCACCACCGAAGCCATCATCGCCGAGATTCCCGAGAAGAAGGAAGCTCCGGCAGGCGGCGGTCACGGCGGCGGCATGGACGGCATGTACTAAACAGCAATCGGGCAGGCCTCGGCGCGATGCTGAGGCCTGCACCCTGGTCGTACAAAAGGCTCCAGCTTCGGCTGGGGCCTTTTGTGCCTTCAGGCGGGAAGATCGTTGCGCTGCTCATCCAGAAAGCGGCGGTAGGATGCGACCACCTCCACCTCTTCCCGTGTGAGCGGAACGCTTCGCAGTTCATCCCCAGAGTGGCACGCTCGAACGTAGTTCTCGAATATTCGTATGTCCCTCATCAGTTCCTGCATTCCCATAATCATGTTCTCGGGTCCTCCTATGGAGAGCCAAGCGAACGGCGTCCAAATAGCGACTGGACACTCCTAGAATCGCTCAGGTCGACAGGAACTTTTCACAGAAAATAAACAGGGCATCCGCGCAGGTGCGGATTGAGAGGTCGAGCCCGTATGGGTACAAACGTGCAGCACCACAAAAGCGACGGCCCCGGAAAATTTCGGGGCCGTCGCTTTTCCTGTAGGTTTTAGCGCTCCGGCGAGATCCTCACCGGCGTTCCCGGCAGCGGCGGCCCATCGTCTCCCGGCAGATTCTTCTTCCGCCGCTTCACCGGCGGCGCCGAGCTCGGCCCCTTCTGCTTCCGCCCGTTCTTCTTGCCGTTGGTGTGCGCTTCGATCACAGCGCGCATCCAGTAGTCGCCGTTCTCATCCACCTCGACGCCGTGCGTCTCGCGCTCGAACCCCGGGAACCGCTTGCCGAACTCTTCCATCGCAATGATCAGCTTGATCACCGGGCTCTCCGGTCCGCCCAGCCGCTCACCCGGCATCGACATCGGAATCCCTGGCGGATACGGCACCAGCATCACCGCCGCAATGCGCCCGGCCATCTCGGCGAACCGCACCTTCTCCGTCTCGCCGCGCAGCAGCTTCTGATACGTCTGCCCCGGCGTCAGCACCGGATCAAAATCCTCATCGGCGGCCGCATTCACCAGCCCCGACAGATTCAGCTCCTGCATCACGCTGTGCATCTGGTCGCTCAGCTCCTTCAGCGTGACGTTGCGATAGCGTGCCGGATACTTCACCACCAGCTCCGGCAACGCCTCTTCGAGCGGCGCCTCGCTATCGTAAAGCCGCTTGAACTCGAACAGGTTCTCGAGCAGCGCGCCCCACTTGCCCTTGCTGGTGCCCACCGAGAACAGCACCAGCACGGTGTAATCGCCGGTACGCGCAATCTCCACGCGCCGCCCATCCAGAAACTCCGTCAGAATCGCCGCGGGAATTCCCCAGTCGCCGAAAACACCCTGCGCATTCACGCCCGGCGAAAGAATCGTCACCTTGGCCGGATCGAGCATGCAGTAGTCATCGGCAATGTCTTCGTCCTGGTAGCCGTGCCACTCCTCGCCCGTCTTCAGCGTCCATGCGCTGGACTGGTTGGTCAGCAGGCCATCGGCCGCCTCTTCAAACAAATACGTCTTGCCGTCCAGCGGATCGAACACATACTCCGGCTGATACAGCCGGAAGAACCATCCCTGCTCCGCCTTGCGCAGCCGATGCGCAATCGACGACATCGCCTTGCGGAAACTGATCGCATCCTGCAGCGTCTCGCTCATCAGCGTCGGCCCGGCCGGGTCATCCATCATCGCGGCCGCCACGTCGATCGACGCAATCAGCGGATAGAACGGCGACGTGCTTCCATGCATCATGAACGCCTCGTTGAACTGGTCGTAGTCCAGCGGCGCACGCGGGCTCAGCTTCATATGCACCATCGACGCCATCGAAAACGCCGCCAGCATCTTGTGCGTCGACTGCGTCGAGAAGATCACGGGCCGATCCGCCATCTCGTCCGGCACGCCCATCGCATAGCGTCCGCGATAGATCTCGTGGAACTTCGCATACGCGTACCAGGCCTCGTCGAAGTGCACCCGCGGCACGCTCTTCGCCAGCTCCTCCACCACGCGATCCACGTTGTAACAAAGCCCGTCGTAGGTAGAGTTCGTCACCACCGCATACGTCGGCACCTTCGACCGCGCGCCCGCCGAAAACGGACTGCGCTCAATCAACGCCTGCACATTCTCCGGGCTGAACCGCTTGATCGGCACCAGCCCAATCATCCCGTAGCCGTTGCGCGTCGGCTTGAAGTAAACCGGCCGCGCTCCCGTCACCGTCAGCGAATGGCAAATAGACTTGTGGCAGTTCGCATCGGCCAGCACAATATCATCCTGCGCAATCACGCCGTGCCCGACGATCTGGTTCGACGCCGACGATCCGCCCAGCACATAGAACGTCCAGTCCGCCCCAAAGATGCGCGCAGCATTCCGCTCGCTCTCTCCCGGAGGCCCGAGGTGATCCAGCCACGATCCCAGCGGCGACGTCGAGATCCCGAGATCCGACCGCATAATGTTCTCGCCGAAAAATTTGTGGAACTCCATCCCCACCGGATGCTTCAAATACGCCACGCCGCCCATGTGTCCCGGAGCGTCCCACGAGTACGCTCCCTGCTCCGTGTACTTCTTCAACTCGCGGAAGTAAGGCGGCAGCAGCTGCTCGTGATATCGCTCCACCGCAAAGTCCACGCGGTTCGCAATGAACGCCGGCGTGTCCCCGAACAGGTGAATGTACTCATGGACCTGTTTCACCACCTCGAGCGGCAGCTCGCTCACCAGCGTCCGGTCGGCGATCAGAAAAATAGGGATCTTCTTATTCCGCCGACGCACCGCGCGCAGAATCTTCAGCGCCGCGCGTTCGTCAAACTGGTTCTCGCCCTCTAAATCCCAGTCCAGCAGAATCGCGCTGTGCGACGGATCAGACGTAACCAGCGATAATCCGTCCTCAGGAGTCGAGGTCCTTACAACTTCGTATCCTTCTGCCGCGATGGCTTCCACCAAACGCTCCATCGCGCGGTCCGAAACTGAATCCGTACCGCCCACCTCACTCGCAATCAACAGAACCCAACGACCTTCGTTCATACACCTCTCATTCCTGCTCCATGGTACAGGCTTCCCATGAAGGAATCACGACTCCCGACGACGGAATCACGCATCCCGCTCGAATGTCCGCAAAAAGGGCACGGCCATCAGCCGCGCCCTTTTTGTTTGCCTCAGTTTCCGCTCTTGTCACCACGCCAGGTCAACACCCGGGTGCACGCTATTTGGCGTCTGCAGCTTCACGCCCGGCTGGCTGGTCTTCAGCTTGATCCGAACCAGGGTGTCGCGCTTTACGCGGGCGGAGTTCGTATTGAACCGGATCAGATAACTACTGGCCACGGCTTTACCGAACTGATTAAGATAAGGCGTCAGAGACGGCGGTGTGATTGTCCCAATGTTGTACGACTGACCTCCCGTAGCCTCACCAACCTGCGCCAGGTAGCTCTGACCGCTAAAGCTGCCCCGGGCGCCGCGCTGACGGGATTGGGGAAAGTAGATCGAATACACCGTGACCCCGTTCCGCTGCGCGTCATCCTGCGCTGTCTGAACGTATGGGCTGTTCTGGTTCATCACGGAAGTCGAACCGTTGTATGGATCAACGCCGTTGGTGATCAGCAGCGCGAAACGCGCACCCGGCTCATTCGACGGCCAGTGCTTCGAAAACTCTGAGAGCGTGAAGTACGGGCTGCCGTTGATCCCGGCAACTGACATCGGCAGCCGCAGCTGGTCCACCGCAAGCTGATGATTCGCCGAAAACGTGTTCATCCCGCGAACCATGCCATTCTGCATGTATCCCACCAGCACCTTCGTGCCCGGCGGCAGCGCGTTGATGAAGTTTGCAAAGTCGCTTATCTGGTTGCCGAAGGAAGACCGCAAACCATCATCAATCAGAATGGCGATCTGCGCGCCCGGCGGCGGGATCGGCTTCACCGAAAGAATCGGCGTATCTTTGCCATCTACCTGGAGCGTCAACAACGCCGGATCCAGGGGTGCGCCGCTCTTGGACTGCACCGCGATGGTCGCCGTGGTGGGGAGTGGTCCCTCAACCGGGACGCCCTGCCCAAACACGGGCAATGCAGTCATCACGAAGCCGGCAGCGAGGGCCGATAGTGTCTTGCTGCGAAAAGTCTTGGACATAGTACTTCCTCCTTGAACTTCAAACGCTTAGACGGGGTTTGCACGTCACGGGTGACACCAAACCTCGGGGTAATCTTACCCTACCCCCCCGGAAACTTGCCCTCATTCCCGGGGGGATTTCTTTCGGGAAACCCTACTTGCCGCCCAGCTGCAGCTTCAACCCCGTCCGAAACGTGAACGGAAGCCCCGGATACCCAATCGGCCCAATGTGCTGGTTGTTCATCAAATTGTCCATCTGCGCAAAGTAAGTCAGACCATGCTTCAGCGCATACGTAAAGCCCAGGTCCAGCTTGGTGTACCCAAAATCGAGGTTCCGATTGGGCAGCAACAACGTATTCCCGCCGTACAGGTCCTCGTATTCCAGGTAGGTCGAATCGTCACTTCGGCTAGCCATCGCTCCAGTAATCGAAAGCGCCAGCCGGTTGCGCGTGTATTGCGCGTTGAAGTATCCCGTATTCGGAGCTCGCCGAAACGGACGCGCCCCCACCAGCGGCCCCAACGCCCCAATCGGCACTCCCGGAATATTCGGGTTCTCCGTCGGCTCGCCCTGATTAGCCGCCACCGCATCCGACGCGAACGACTGCAACACCTTGGCATCGAGATACGTATACCCTCCGCGGAAAAGGAAGTGCGGCCGCGGCTGCCACGCCAGCTCCACCTCCGCACCCTGCGCGCTGTAGGCCAGCGAGTTCACGTACGCCTCATAGAGACTCACGCTTGGATTCAAATCCAGGCCAAAATACTGGTTCAGCGCCTCCGCATCCACGCCCTCCAATTGATGGTTAAACATGTTGTGGAAGTAGCCCAGCTTCAGCGTCAGCTTCTCGCCGAAGATGTTCTGATCCATGCCGACATCGTACGTGCGCGAGCGCTCCGCACCCTGCGGCGTGATGTGATATTGCTCAATATCCGCAGTATCACCCGCCGCCAGCAGCTGCGTGTACAAGCTCTGGAACTCGATTGCCAACGTAGGTTCCTGGACCCCCGTCGCCGCGTTGGCGCGGAACCGCGTTCCATGAAGAAACTTCGCCGACGGACGCACTGGCACATAGCTCAGCCCCAGCCGCGGCGTCCCTGCTATGCCGTACAGATGGTTCTTCTCGATTGCGCCGCCCGCTGAATAAAATAGCCGGTGCCAGAACTCGCCCTGGAACTGCAGGTTGTATTCGAAGTTCGTGCGCTGCGTCGACTGATGCTCCGTGAAGTCATAATCCGGGTCGAACGCATCCGTGTAGTAGTCGTTGTACGACCCCCGCTCGTTGTCATACCGAAACCCAAACAGCCCGATAAAGTGCGGAGAAAAGCTGTAGTCCGTCTGGTAATACAGCTGGTCAGAATTGCTAGCCTGGTCGTAGTTGTTTCCGGTATAGAGCTGCACCTGTCCGGTAGCGTTGTAACCGTTCGCGCCCCGGATCGTCACCACGTTCCCGACATACCCTGGCCCGTAGTTGCCGGGATCATCCTCGAGAAAATTTCCCCCTGCCGCAAACTCCTGTTCCTGTTCACGCTTGCGAGCAATCCCGTACCGCACCAGGTTGTGCCACTTGCCCTTGTACCAGTTCTCGAGCGTCGCGCCCGAATACAGATCCTGATCCGCCTGCCGATTATCCTGCGAGCAACCCTGAAAATCCCACGCTCCGGGAACGCCCGTCACCGAATCCGCATTCCGAATCGTGAAGCGGATCTGCGTATTGCCGTTGAAGAAAAACCCGACGTTCCCCGCCGAGGTCGTCAGGTGATACTCGTCCAACGGCAGCGCGTTCGACGTATCGATGCGCGAGAACGCCCCAAAGTAATCCAGCCTCTTCCACGTGCCGCCAATCGATGCCTTGTTCTGATACGTCCACAGATTGCCTGCACTGCCCTCATAGTTCAGCTGCGGTATCGGCGTGGTTCCGCGCGGCGTCTCGAACGTCACCACGCTCGCCACGGCGTTGGTCCCATACATCGCGGAGTCCGGTCCGCGCACTACGTCGATCCTCGCGACCGCCGTTGAGCTCACTGTGCCGAAATCAAAGATGCCGCCAATATCATCCGCCGGCACGCCATCAATCGTCACAAGATTTGCCGTCGAGTTGCCACCCCGCATGAACAGGCTCGTTACGCCCCCAAGCTGTCCCGTCTGCACCAGGAAGGCGCCCGGCGTCAGCCGCATCACATCCACAACCCCGGTCCGCAGGTCCATCGCCTCCTGCGGAATCACGCTCACCGGCGACGTGAGCTGCGGCAGCGGCGTAGGAATGCCTGTCGCGCTGACCGTTATCTCCTGGCGAACGGTGTTTGCCGCAAGCACAACGTTCTGTTGCAGCACATCGTTAACGCCACCATAAAAATCGAGGCCGATGGCCGGCAGAAATCCTCCCGCGGACCCCAGCAACGTGAACCTTCCCGACTCCGACGATCGAATCTCGAACGATCCATCCGTTTCGGCATAGGCGAAGGCAACCGTCTTGCCGTCCTGCACCAGCCGCACCATGCCGCGCGGCACCGGCTTTCCCAGCGCATCGGTGAGACGGCCACGGATCACCACCGCCCGCGCGCTGGCTGAAATCAAAAATGTTAAGAAGGCAAGGGCAACGCAGCGAGCGATTCTCGCGCGTATCGATCGACTGGCCGCAGAACGGCCCAGGGACGATTGCATAGTATTCTCCTCCGCTTCCCCGACGGAAGCGTGGCAGGCACAACAGCAATGGAACCGGTCTCCTGACTGGCGCGATTTCAAAGCCGACCCTTGTTTTTCAGAGAGCGTCCCTTCCCGATGTCCATTGGACGATCAGTGGGCGCCTCCAGGTCAGTTTCACCCCAAAATCCCTAAACCAAATGTCTTGGTTCACAGACTTCCAGGTGCGCGCATCACAGTTGCGGGGCAGTGGCGGAGTTTCACCGCGCTTCCCGAACATTCCTTTGCGGTAGCGTAAAAAATCGCACGTCGCCTTCAACTGCAGCGACGCAGAAACTTCGGCTGAAGTCTCTATCTTATGCGATTAGTTGTAGGAAGAACGCAGGATCAGCTAAAGCCTGAAGCCGCGACCATACCTCATCGGATATGTGACCCCTGTAACAGCTACGGATCACCCCAAGGAACGATGGGTCGCGCTTCGCCTCCGCCTCCACTCGGTCGATCAGCGTTGCGCCATAGACTGACATCAGATCCTCAAACACAGCTGCCGCGAGCATCTGTTCAATCATCTCCGACCGGTCGATCCGGCGAACTGCAAGTATCAGCTGCCAGGTTTCTTCCGGTCGATCGACAACCATGTCGTCTACTGAGTTATAGGCCCACTGCAGCTCGGTACATTCGCGGCAGGGACCACCTACCCGTTCCCAGGCTTCCTGGTAACGGATCCAATTGCGAGCTAGGTCTTGTATCTCGAGGGCCGTCATTCCACCACGGTATACCCATGTACCGCTCTTGGTTCCTATGTGTACACCTTTGGTAATTGCTCAGAAGGCGTAATACCACCGCGTGCCATGTTAATCTTTTCGTCATCAGCCGCCGACCCCCTCAAACGTTCTTCGTCATCCGGATCACCGGCAGCGCCTCCCCATTCGGCAGAGGAATCGCAATTCTCTCCTGCGCCACATAGCCACGCAGCCGATAAAGCGGCGCCCCAGTCAAGGTCGATCCCATCTCCAGCCGCGTGAATCCCGCGGCGCGCGCCTGCTCCTCACAGTGCGCCAGCATCAGGCTTCCCAACCCTTTGCGCGCCCAGCCAGGATGCACAAAGATCGCGCGAATCTTCGCCGCGTCCGTCGCCGGATCCAGGCTCGCGGGCTCTCGTCCCGCCATCCCGTCGCTCCCGCACAGCGTCGCCCGATAGCTCCACCCGCCGCTCGCAACCATCTCGCCCCCAACCTCGGCGATAAAGTACGTACCATCCATCACCAGCTGCGAATCGAGTCCCAGCGCATGCCCCAGCGCGCCTTCAATCTCCGCCGGCGTATAGTCGTTCGCCTGCAGCCCTCGCACCGACGCCTCGATCAGCGCATGCAGCGCGGGCACATCCGCCTCCGTCGCCCGGCGAATCACAACACTCTCCATCGCCTTCCCCCACTCTCCTTAAAGCGTCAGCAGAACTTTCCCCGTCGTCTTGCGTCCGCGAGATCCCGATGCGCCTGCGCCGCGTCTTCCAGACGATACGTCGCGCCAATCCTCACCCGCAGCTCCCCGCGCGCCACCCAGCCAAACACATCCGCTGCCCGACGCTCCAGGTCACTCCGCCTGCGCACGTAATCCTTCAGCGTCGGCCGCGTCAGATACAGCGAACCCGCCATCAAGCCGTATCGGATCCATCGGAGGCACCGCGCCACTCGACGCCCCATACAGCGCCAGCAGCCCGCGCGGCCGCAAACACTTCAGCGAATCCTCAAACGTCGTCTTGCCCACCGAGTCATACACCACCGGCAAGCCATCCCCATGCGTCTGCCGCTTCACCTCGTCCACAAAACTCTCCATCGTATACAACATCACCTTGTCCGCGCCCGCCTCGCGCGAAAGCTCCGCCTTCTCCTCGGTCGAAACCGTCGTCAGCACCCGCGCACCCAGCCGCTTCGCCATCTGCGTCAGCAGCAGGCCCACGCCACCCGCGCCTGCATGGATCAGCACCGTATCGCCTGCGCTGATCGGATACGTATCGTGCGAAAGATAATGCGCCGTCAATCCCTGCAGCAGCACGGCCGCAGCCTGCAGAAACTGATCCCGTCAGGAATCTTCAACAGATCCGCAGCCGGCGCGCACGCATACTCTGCATACGTTCCACGCGTCCCATTCCACGCCACGCGATCGCCCACGGCGAATCCGCTCACCCCGCCGCCCAGCCCCACCACGAATCCAGCCGCTTCCTGCCCGGGAATAAACGGCAGCGCTGCCGGATACCGTCCCTCGCGCAGATACGTATCGATGAAATTCACGCCCGTAGCTTCAATCTTCACCAGCACCTGGCCCGCGGCCGGCTTTCGGTGTTGGCACCTCGACCAGCTCCATCACCTCCGGTCCGCCCGTCTTCTTAATCTGTATCGCTCGCATCGTTCGTCTTCCCTATCCTGGATCTGCTTCGCTGCAGTCGGCCTACCGGCTCATGCTCTCTTCCGATGGCCGTATCCGCACAATCCGGTCCACCGCATACGGCGTTTCTGCGACTGCGTAAAGAAGTGCCGCACCTGCAGCTCGCCCAGCAAGCCCACGCCAATCAACTGAATTCCCGCCAGGATCATCACCGCCGCAATCATGAACAACGGCGCATGCTCATCCATCACGTCGTGGCCTGAGAAGCAGTTTGTGAATCAGCAGCCACGTCGCAATGCCTCCGCCTGAAAACACGCCCAGCGCGCCCAAGCTGCCAAAGAAATGCAGCGGCCGCGTCATGTACTTCAGCAGAAACCGAATCGTCATCAGGTCGAACAACACGCGAAACGTCCGCGAAATCCCATAGTGGCTGCGCCCGGACTCGCGCGCCGGATTCGAGATCGGCATCTCGCAGATGCTCGCGCCATACCAGCTCGCCAGCGCCGGAATAAACCGGTGCATCTCGCCATACAGCGGAATGTTCTGGATCACCTCGCGCCGGTACGCTTTGAAGGTCGTTCCAAAATCGTGAATGTCCACGCCGGAAAGCCGCGCCATCATCCAGTTCGCCACCGCGCGAAGGAATGCGCCGCAGCAGCATGTTGTCGGCACGCTGCGCGCGCCATCCGCTCACCACGTCGTAGCCCTCTTCCAGCTTCGCCAGAAACACCGGAATCTCCGCCGGATCGTGCTGCAGATCGCCATCCATCGCCAGGATGTACTCGCCCGACGAATGGTCGAACCCCGCCGCCAGCGCCGACGTCTGCCCAAAGTTCCGCCGCAGCTTGACCAGCAGCACCCGCGAGTCCACCGCCGCAATCTCTTCCAGCAGCCGATACGTGCGGTCGCGCGAGCCATCGTCGACGAACACCAGCTCGAAGCTCGAGCCCACCTGCTCCATCACGTCCTTCACGCGGTCGTAGAGCTTGGTGACGTTCTCTTCCTCGTTATGGAACGGCACGACGATGGAGTATTTCGGCACGATTTTGATTTTACGCTGCTCATCCATGGCCCAGCTTTTCTCTCCCCAGTTGCCGTCCGCGATACACTAGGCTGGGGTCTCACGGCCGATTTGTCGCCACCCCATGCTTCACAAGTGGCCCGGTAGCTCAGTTGCATAGAGCAGCGCACTCCTAACGCGAAGGTCGCAGGTTGGACTCCTGCCCGGGCCACCACGTAGCCACAACTCTAAGCTGTTGGCTCTGCATCAGGACTCCTGCCCGGGCCACCACGTAGCCACAACTCTAAGCTGTTGGCTCTGCATCAGGACTCCTGCCCGGGCCACCACGTAGCCACAACTCTAAGCTGTTGGCTCTGCATCAGGACTCCTGCCCAACACACTAGTGCGGACTCGCCTGCTGTTGCTGCTGCCGCATCTGCTGGACTCGCTGCTGCATCTGCTCGGGAGTTAGGGGAGGGGGCGACGCTGCGGCCGGCGCAACGGCTCCTTGCGATACCGGTACGCCGTTGATGTCTCGGATCACGTCCTGTACACCCCCTGGACCGTGCGCTGGAAGGCTTATGTCCGGCTCCGGCACGCTCTCAGCGGAGGCCTCCTGCACAGCGGGGGTTGGCGGCGGAGCCGAGCCGTCCCGCGCTGTAAGGATCAGCTCCGCCGGAGCTCCTGTTGCCGTCTCCTTCAGCAGCATGTTGACGCCCGTCCCATCCAGCAGGGTCTTCAGAATCTTTGCTGGCGCGCCCGGCCCATACTTGCCAAAGACCCTCTCGTCGGCGACGCTTCCGGTGATCTTCATTCCGGTCGCCCGGGCGATCTTCTGGATGATCTGTTGCAGGCTGGAGTTGTTCGCGTCCACCTCGATCTGTCCCTGGGAGTAAACCACCCGGGCGGGGTGTGCAGCGTTCGCCGGGGTTGCCGCGGACGTCGCGGCAGGCGAGGAGGACGGCGTGGGGACCTGGGCAAGCGCCAGGCCGCCTCCCACAAGTAGCACAGCAGCCGAGCTAAGTGCTGGAACCATGAGTCTCATGATTTCCTCCTATTTCGATGGTGCGGGCGTTCCATTTGCCGCGCGCTCCTTCAATGCTGCCAGCTTCTGGTCGACGACGCGCTCGTAGACCTCCGGCGGTTGTGCGCCGTTGACGAAGGTGTCGTTGATGTAAAACCCAGGAGTCGCCTCAATGCCGGCGCGAGAGCCCATCTGGACGTCTTGATCGATCTGCTGCTTGTAGCGGTTGCTGCTGAGGCAGGCTGCGAACTTCGGCTCATCGAGCTTCAGCGCGCGCGCGTCATCCATCAGGCCCTCGGGATCTTGCCTCTTCTGATTGGCAAACAGCAGATCGTGGTACTCCCAGAACTTGTCCTGCTCCCCTGCGCAACGAGCGGCCTCGGCCGCCCTCTCCGCATTCGGGTGCAACTCCCGCAGCGGAAAGTCACGATACGACAGCTTCACCTGGCCAGGATACTGCGCCATCACTGCGCTGATCGAAGCTTCGGCCTTGAGGCAGAAAGGACAACTGAAGTCCGAGAACTCGACGATGGTGATGGGCGCTTTCGGGTCTCCGCGCATGCGCGACGCATCTGGGGTGATCTCGATCCTCGGAGGAGCCAGCAGAATGGAGAGCTCGCCATCGTTTACAGCCAACTGCCAGAGTCCTTGAATAAAGGCGTTCCTCTGCTGTTGGATCGCCTCGTTTTTCAGATCCTTCCTGACCCTGTCTTTGACCTCGTCGAAGGAGCTGCTCTTCAGATCCTGGCGAGACTGATAGCTCGCTTCGACCTGTTCGTCGGTCGGTTCGGCTACCTTCGAAAGCACCTCGGACTTGAAGAGGTCGTCCTCGCTCACGCCCTTCTTCTTAGCCGCCGCCGCGATCAGCCTCTGGTCGAGCGTCTCGTGGAGCGCGCGCAGCTTCACCCCGTACACCTGGGCCATCATTCGCTGAAGCTGCGTGACCTCCTTTGAAGGAAGCTGGTCTTCATAGATGGCCTGACCGTCAAGGACGGCCAACGGTGGGCCGTTCGGGGACGGAGCCTTGTCCTGCGCGGCAGCCAGGCCGGTCAGCAGCACACAGGCAAGGGCTGCGGTCATCCCGCGCCGCATCCCAGACGCCGCGAGGCTGCGAGGCTGCCCGGTTCTGTCAGCCGATCTTTCTTC
The DNA here is from genome assembly GCA_963796535.1 of uncultured Acidobacteriaceae bacterium. Taxonomy (GTDB): domain Bacteria; phylum Acidobacteriota; class Terriglobia; order Terriglobales; family Acidobacteriaceae; genus Granulicella. The sequence continues at coordinate 372,000 of CAWCMO010000001.1, read as the reverse complement.
GTCGAGGCTCCACAGAGTCATCGTGCAGCACCTCAGTCGAAATGCCCATCGCTTCATTCCGTCACCTTAAAGAGCGAATACATACCACCATCCAGATGTTCTCCTACATGGCAATGAAAGAGCCACGTGCCGGGATTGTCAGGCACCATGTCCGCCACCATCATCATCATCGGACCCAGGCTGAGCATATCGGTTCGCATGCTGTTGGCTAGTACCGTCTGGCCGTGCCAGTGCGGGGCATGAACATCGTCTTCATTGCTGTTCGCCATCAGGTACCAGCGAACGCGTTCGCCCTTTTTCATCGTCAGCAGCGGCATCGAACCCCGTATGAAGCCGTTCATCGTGTAGTACTCGAGCGTCTTGACGAAACTAGGATTGGTGATGATCGAAACCGGATACTTCTGATCGCCGACGATATTGCGCATGAAATAGCCGCTGCTCATCTCGTCGAAGTTCGCGAAGGCCACAATGAACTCGCGGTCGACGTCCTTGGGCGTTCCGTCCGGCCTGGTTGAGCCCTTGCGCGAGATGATGATGGGTCCGAACAGCCCGGAGTTCATGTCGCGCGATTCGTTGAAATGCGAGTGGTACATCCACAGAATGGAACTGGGGTCCACTGGGTCCCGGGCCGGCGCGCTCCGGAACGGTCCAGGTGTACGTGAACGTCTCGCCCTTTTGCACTGCGTCCCCTTTCGTTGGCAGGCATCGGGTGCGAGGCCGGGCCCTTCGCCGTAGTAGGCGCCCTCGGACTGCTTGTCGTAAAGCAGACCATGTGCGTGCATGGTGCACGTTCGATGTTGGTGTTGTTCTTGAAGACAACCTTGACCGTATCGCCCACCTCGGCGCGGATCACCGGCCCCAGCATACCCAGGTGCTCCCACTCGGGAGCACGTGGCTTGACGGCAGTGAACGTCGCGTCCGTGTATTCGCGGTAGACAGCCTTCCGGTAGGTGTTCGACCTGGCCTGCCGGCACCGGGTTCACTTCGTGTCTCCCCGTGGAGCAGATACACGGCGCACCTTCGGCAGATAGTTCCAATTCACTTCGTCCGCAGCAATGTAGTAGGTGCGCAGTTTGCCCGGCTCATCTGTCTTCTGAAAAGCCTTCGATTCCCCGATCCCCTTCTCCATCGAAGCCGGTTTGGCCGGCGCTTGTGCCCTGGTGAAGACGGGAGATCCAAGCAAAGAAACCATCAGGCCCGCAAAATATAACCCCTTCATCCGATCTCTCCCCAACTTCCGAATCAGCAATGGCATATGGTAGCGGATCGGTAAGGTACTCGCACTTGCGCAATCAGGCAGCCGGTCAGCACCGCCCGAAACACTATTCGTAGGGACGCCAATGAAATGTGCAGCTGAGGGAGGCGCGCTTGATCCCTCCCCCAGCCGCGATCTGCTTTAGGCCTTCGCCACCTGGCCGCTCGCTACGGGACCGCTACGTACCGGACGCAGGAAGCAGCTTCGGTCACACCCGTGATGGGATCGTCTGCCACGGTGTGCGCGCTGGAACGAGGTGCTGCCAGCACGCAGGCCAGGTCGACAACTCCTACGTACGCTGGAGCGACGCCGGAACCATTTTCATCGTCGGCGAACACCGCGAAGGATTTGTTGTTGTTGGGGCTCGTGTAGGCGGTAACCGTGTGCGGATCCAAGCCTGCGCTAAAGCCGCCGCCATCCGGAGTCCTCGGCATGGCGTCTACGTAGGCATAGTCCGCCAGGGTTGGAACCCCGGTGCCCGAGGTGGAGGGGAGCTGAAGCGCAGAGAACGAGCTTCCGCCGAACTCGCCCGTCACCACGCCAAGATGGTTGGTGCCAGGAGCGCTGGAGATGCCGCAGGTGCCAGCCGAATAGCCGCCATCGCCCAGATTCAGGATCTGGCCGGAGCCGGTCCACGATCCGGGACTGCCCGGGGTGAATACGGCCTGGGTAAGATCGGTAATGTAGATCTCGTCTTGAGAATTCAATGCTGGCCAGGGCAATTCCGGTGGTGCAATCCTCGGCCGCCGAATCGAAGTAGTAGCCGACGTATTGACCGTATTCGGTAAGAGCGTTTCCCGAACCAATCTTCAATAAGGTGTAATTGCCATCTTCACCGGGCGACAGGATAAGGTTGCGGCTAGGATCGATGGAGATATCTTCCGAGACCACGTTGGTCATCGGAAATGGAGTGCCGAAGGTATTGTTGGCAAGGTTCAAGTACTGAACCCCGTAGCCCGAGGCACCGCTGAATCCACCAGCAATCACCGCCGTGTTGTTGGAAGCGTTGACGCCGACTCCGCAGTTATAGCAATCTCCACCCGAGAAGCCCGCATAGCTGTTCGCGGAGCTGGTGATGGTGGTCACCGCGGTCGCTGTAGGCCCACTGATGAGATCCACATTGGTGTTGTTTTCGGTACAGACCACTTCGCCAGTTGACGAGTTGGCAGCGCAGGAATTGACGGTGCCCGTAGTGGCGAACACATGCGGTGAATCGCCGCCCTCCAGCGGGACCCGTTCGATTCCCGTAGTCCCGGAGTCCCACGAGCCATTCGGAACGTACGCGTCCACATTCGTGCCCGGCAACGACAGCCAGCGAGCTGGTCGGCACGCAGGAGGCGAGCGTCGTGCTGGTGGCCGTGACCTGAATCAGAGAACAGTTGGTGCTGGCGGCGGCGGGGCTCGTGGCCGCTAAGGAAATATAGTAGTTGCCAGATGCCAGTCCAGTGGGAACGGCGAACGGGATATGGTATATCGTGCCGACGTACTTATTCAGTGCGGTCGGGGCCTCGGTCGCGAGGGCTGTGCCGCCGCAGGTCGTCGCGAAGCTCAGGGTTACCGTGCTGGGAGTCTCGCCGGCTGGGAAGTTCGATGCCGTAAGCGTTGAAGAGCTTACCCCGGCAAGGCCCGAACTCGGCAGAGCGGTGGTCGCAAGGCTTACACCGCCGACTGAGGCGTTCGCACGGGTCGGCATAATCAGCAACCCAGCCGCGAACGCGAGCACAGCGGCCAGCCCAGCCAAACGACTTGAAAATTTCCGTACCGAGGCCATGACGAACCTCCGGCGGATGCCGGCCAGGGCCATCAAGCCCGTTCCAACCAGGATGAAATCGTCAGGCTCCGGGGTGACAGACGGCCCGGTCGAACCAGTGGTTGTCGTAATGTACTCGTAATCGGACTCTGTAAGGCCAGTCGGATCGCTGATCTCCGCCGAGAAGCTCGGATCGATCGTGACCGTGGTGCCATCGTTTATGTCGAGGAGGGTTTCAACGAATGTTCCGGTGAGGGTCGCCGAAGTAGCGCCAGTGAAATCTGCCGGTGAGCCATCCCAGGAGATGCCGTCAGAGGCCAGAGTAAACGTTGTGGGGTCGTAGGGCGCACCGCTACCGGCAACGGACAGGCTGAGACCGGTAAGATCCACCGAGGTGGTCACCCACGTCGATGTTGTTTGGAGGCCAAGGCCGGCGTTGACGCCGGTGATGTTCAAGATATCAAACTCATTCCCAGTTCCACCCGAGCCGGGATTGAATTCAAGAATACCTATTTGTTCCTGAGCGGAGGCGGCGATTGGAACGAACGCAATTCCAACCAGTAGAAGGGCAACAGGCAGGTAAAGCAATCTACGAATCATTATGTGGCACCTCAGAATTCAATGCGTACATCCAGCAACAGCACCCTACGGATGGCTCTGCAAGTTTCCGCTAATTGAGTTCACTCTTTGGGACCCGGGGGCGTATGCACTAGCGAGCAATTGAAGCTCCAATTTCCTAACTCTAAATATCAATAAATCAGGCGATTATCCGGATAAGACTCCAGCGAATCTGCAAGACCTTGCATAGGAAAACGGAAGGGAACTTCTCAAGCAATCGTTCTCTCGGAGCGCGACACACCGATACGTTGAAACACAAACAAAACGTGCTGCCCAGCTGGAGGAATCGACCGACCTGCTTCCCCTGCGAACAGCGTTCGTCGCGTTCTCCCTGCATCTCTCCGATTCGTCTGGCGATTTCTTCACTTTTCCTTCGGGCTAGCGCAAGCATGACCCGCGACATCCATTCCGCAAAACGAGAAAGCTCGCAGGGATTCGTGGATCATCGTGACTAGTGAAGGATCAACAGCAGGAGGGCGGAATAGGCGACCGTCGAGCCCGCAAAGAACCAGAAGCGTCCCCCACGTCCTTCTGGAAGCTCCACGACAAGACTATTGATGATTACCCCGCCGCAGATAAATCCGATGATTCTCGCCAGCCATTGGTCGGGAATCGAAACCAGCACGCCGGCAGTCCAGCCCCCCATAACTGCCAGCGCCAGAATCCATCGGCCATAGCGCTCGTACAGTCGGGGCCGCTCTCGGGCCAGCGAATGATCTACCAGCAGCAGATGAAACGCCATCGCCAGGCAGTAGAGTGCCAACGGCGCCAAGCCGCTCCAGATATTGTGAACCAGCAGATAGGCGATCAGACAGCAATACGTCGAGAATGCCGCAATCTGTGCGAAGAGAAAGAAGTTGCTCGTCTCACCTTCCGAAGCGCCGGGCTTTGTGACCATGAACTCCAGCCCGTAAAACAGAACAAACCCCAGCAACGCAGCCAGGTAGATGGCCTGCTCCGGAAACAGCGCGACCGTCTCGTGCTGGTGCTCCAGAAACTTCGCCTGATTTTCGGAGATCTGCGGAAGCAGATCCACAAAGATCGTTGCCACCGACACACCCGCAGCGATTGAAATCCACCGCCGGCGGTGCGAGTTCGGACGCATTCTGTGACCCAAAACGAAAACCATGGCGAGAAGCAGAGCCGCCGGTAGCGTGTATTCAATGGGCACGGTAGACCTCCGGTGACGCGATAACTGTCGACGCACAAAAACAGCAACTACGATTGCCTTCGGCGGAAGGCGGCAGACTCACTATGGCTTACCTACCCACGAATATTGCCACGCAACCGAGACATTCTGGTAGTCGCCGCCGTACCGATTGTAGTCGCCGGCGCTGTAGCTCATCTTCACAGACTGATGCCCACTCAAGGGGATGGCCACAGTTGCCCCTAAGCGTGAGTTGGCCTGGTGAGTTAGCGAATTCTCAACACCAGCAATCGACGTCGCACCACCGAGCCAGAAGTTCCCATCGAGCGACGCCCAGAGACCTCGCTTCTTGAAAACATAGATAAGGTGACCCTCCAACGCGACAATCGGGCTTTGCGACTGAGACCGCGTGCCCGCATAGTAGCTGTTGCGCGACCAGAAGTCATCGTTCGTGGTGAAGAACCACACCCCTGCATACCCGTCGATTCCCCAGTGGCCAAAGCTTTGCGAATATCCAAGTTCGGGCTTAAACGCCCACCGGTTCGCGCCCCAGTTGATCAGTTTGGTTGGATCGTACTGGCCCGTCGGAGCGACCACCCTCAGGCTCGTGCCGATCAGAACTTTCTGCTTCCACTTCATAAACTTCTGCACCGGCATCGCCGGACCGCCCTTCAGGTTTACCGAAAGTCGGAACGAGGAATCCGCCAGGCCGGACCGGTAGATGTTCTGTTCATTCGAACCCAGAAGTCCCGTAAAGTTCCCCACGGCGTACGGCAGGGACGCAATCACATTCGCCGAGCGCCCAAACATTCCGAATGCGTGGTACAGGCTAACCACCGGTATGTTGTAGGATCCCTTCGCTTCACTCACCGGAAGCGCTCCATTAAAATCAATGTCCCCGTTGTAATAAGCCCAGGTCACGATGACGGCATTGGAATGGACGGGCGTGATCAGGTACGCGCGCGGCGTGAGTGACTGCGCGCAACATGCACCCAGCCACAACTCCGCGAGAAGCATTGCGTAAAGAATCTGCCTGCGAACTCTCATTTTTTGCGTCGTCCCCTTTATGCCTTCATCCGCTCGGTAAACTTTGCCCCCCTCACAAATTGACATCTGGAGACAGGCGTGGTCCAGCCAAAATCAAACACGGTAATTAAGAAATTCAGATTCTTGTGGGTGAATCCAACCAGCACACCCCGCTGTACCGAAAGACTCGCGGAATAAATACGCTTCCTCTGTGTCGCCGCCCCTACCCGAATCCAGGCTCGCAGGTTGCTCCACGATTTCCGTCAATGTGCAGCCCCATCACGACGCTAATCCAAGCATGCTCAGCACAGCGTGGATGATCGTATCGGTGGGAGTCGCGTAAAGAACCACGGCAATCATCGGCGCCCCCGCTGCGATTACAAGTCCGATCAGGGTCTGCTTATCGATCGGCACAACTCCCATCTGCCGAACCACTGTAAAACTGGATCCGAGATCGATCAACGACGACGCATCAGGATTGCCCATGATCACCTCATCTCCCGCTTCTTCCCCTCGAATCCACTTTCGGTCAAACAGTTGGTTGTGTTCCGTCACAAGGGCTCCGTATTCAAACAGGGCCTTTCGTTTGGTTCGAAATAAGAGCGGCGTGACGACCAGCAGCGGAGCGACCAGAATAATGATTGCCAGAACGCAGTAGCCAATCATTGGGAACTTCATGGTCTTAAGGCTCGCTCCTCCGTAGGCAATCGCATTGGCAACCTGACCCGCAATCACAATGCCTCCGGCGCACACGATCGGGCTAAACGCAAGCTGCCCTTGGGAGAGAAATCCCAGACCAGCAGCCATGTCTGAATGGGTAGCGACCAGATATAGCTTCGTTCGAGAGACACACCAGAGAAGATACGTCGCGAGAAAGAATCTCCAAAACCATCTCAGCAGGAGAAAGCGGAACAACGGAGCGCTCACAAGATTGAACCACCACCCGGCCCAGCTAATCTTATCCGATCCCGCACCGGCCAAGTGCCAGTTCGAAACACCTCCCATCAGCAAGTCCGCGTTGGTGACAAAGAAAGACGGAACAAACGCCCCGACCATCAGCAGAGCTTCGGGAAGCAAGCGGTCCCGTAATCGGGCGGTTGCATGGATCGCTTTCTCAAAAGCCGGAAAATCCTCGTCCGTCACTATTCCGGATCGGACAAATTCAGCGACCACAAGTCGCCATACCCGAACAATGTCTGGTTCAGCCAGAAAGAGGATTGGAACGGCAATCAGAAAGCGCACATTGACGGCGAAGTCTCGTAGGAACGTAATCTCGCATTGAGTGCCATAAGCCTGCCCTTGGATCAAGCAGAGGATCAGCAGCGGGACCCATGCAACGACGAATGCGGCTATCACCTTTCGGACCAATCGCCAGCGTTTCTCTCCGGCCAGACCCATCCGAATCAGGAGGCGGTGGGTCGCTCCCCTGCTAACGAGTGAGAAGTCTTCGGCAACAGTTGACCCCGATTTATTCATTGCATTCCTCCACTACACCATGGCCAGCTGAACAACCCATCCAGCCCGGCAAATGAGTTCTACTCTTCTTTGCTTTTCACGGTATGTGGATGATCCCTGGTCAGCCGCTCAAAGTACGACGCCAAGGCCAGGGAAAGGATCAGGGCTGCGATCCCAAGAAGAGTCAGGCTCGGTACGCTGTTCGGCTCTTCGACAATAACTTTCCGCGCCATCGCGATCAGGGCAACTTCCAGAACGACACGAATATGAATCGAATCTTTCTTTACATACGCCTTCAACGTCTCCATCAGCTCAATGCCGATCAACACCAGCAGGAAGTAACCAAAGATTTCCAGCAGGCCCTGAACTGGAATCAGAAATCGTGGCGGCTGCATAATCTGCTGCCAGATCAATACCCCGAGATGAGCTGTGGAGAGGACCATCACGACGATGAGCATCGCCGCGAGTGCCAGTACATTGATCTTCTGAATCTTCGTCATTGCGGCTTCGATGGTCATCTCACGCTCCCTAAGGCAAGTGCCCGGCTCTTGCGCCATCAGTCGCTGAGGTTCGCGCCTCAGTCAACTGCCTGATTTCATCCGCGAATCTGCCTTGGCTTATAAGGCCGCCATGATCTTCATCGCCGGACCGACCCGTTTGAAGAACATCTTATAGCGCACATAGATAGTTAGCCGGGCTAGCCATCCGACTACGGACCTTCTGGAGCCGAGTGCGACAATCGCCACGGCCGCAATCCTGAACCTGCGCGTGATACAAAAGTGATACACCAAGGCATTCGCTGCAACCAAAACCACGTCAGTTCAACCAATTAAGCTGGATCCCAAGAGAACAACCATGGTCGCCATTCAATTCGAATACCAAGGAGACCTGCACTGCAAGGCCGTTCACGGTCCCTCCGGAACCGAGCTCAACACGGACGCTCCCAAAGACAACCAGGGACGCGGCGAGAGCTTCTCGCCCACGGACCTCGTCGCCACCGCGCTCGGCACCTGCATGCTCACGGTCATGGGCATCATGGCTCGAACGCTGAACCTCGACATCGCCGGCACGACGGCAACGGTCGAAAAGGAGATGACCACTACGCTCCGCGAAGGATCAGGAGCCTGACCGTCAAGATCCATGTGCCGCACTCCCTCAGCTCCGAGGATCAGCGAAACTCGAGCGCGCCGCCCACACCTGCCCGGTCCACAAGAGCCTCCATCCGGACGTCCATACCCCGATCGAGTTCACCTGGGGATGATCGCGAGAATCCGGAACGAGTCCGCAACAGATTTCCGCATGCCACACATCCCTTCCGCGTGCTAACCTTCCTGCCAACAAAATCTTCCCTCGGTCGCCGTCGCGAACGGTGGCCGGCATCCTAATTCTGCAGGAGTACACACACCATGATCGATACTGATCTCATCGTCAAGCTTCTTCGCGACCACGGCCACAAGGTCGATTCCGTCTTCCACGTTCCTGAAAATGCTGGCGAGTATGAATTTTCAGTGGATGGAACGCTCCTCACCCTCTCCGAAACCCGCCAACTGCTTGAGCGTGAAGACGATCACGAGGACGTCACGGCGCAATCCATCGCGGATGCCGACCGCCTTCCGCCTTGGGACCGCCCCGGAACCCTCCTCGATAGCTAACAGCTAGCGCCCCAAACTGCGAAACGCTGGACGCTAAACTGCGAAACGCTGGACCCCAAACTGCTAAAATCAAGGGTGTATGCCAGCCATTCACCGCAGAAAATCCGTTCCCGTCACCATCGGCAACATCCGCGTCGGCTCCGACGCCCCTGTCGTCGTCCAGTCGATGACCAACACCGACACCGCCGACGTCGAATCCACCGTCCAGCAGGTCGCCGCCCTCGCGCGCGCCGGCTCCGAGATGGTCCGCATCACCGTCAACAACGACGACGCCGCCAAGGCCGTTCCCTACATCGTCGAAGGCATCGCGCCAAGGGCTGGAACACCCCCATCATCGGCGACTTCCACTACAACGGCCACCTGCTGCTCGCCAAATATCCCGACACCGCCGAAGCCCTCGCCAAGTACCGCATCAACCCCGGCAACTGCTCCATCGGCCGCAAGGACGACGACAACTTCCGCACCATGGTCGAAGTCGCCGTCAAGCACCAGAAGCCCGTCCGCATCGGCGTCAACTGGGGCTCGCTCGATCAGGCCCTGCTCACCAAGATGATGGACGACAACTCCAAACTCCCGCAGCCCCTCGACGCCCGCGACGTGATGATGGAAGCGATGGTCGTCTCCGCGCTCGACAACGCCGCCGCCGCCGAGCGCTACGGCCTGCGCCGCGACCAGATCATCCTCTCCGCAAAAGTCTCCGGCGTGCGCGATCTCATCGACGTCTACACCGAGCTCGCCCGCCGCTGCGACTACGCCCTGCACCTCGGCCTCACCGAAGCCGGCATGGGCATGAAGGGCGTCGTCGCCTCCACCGCCGGCCTCGCTCCGCTGCTGCTCGCCGGCATCGGCGACACCATCCGCGTCTCCCTCACCCCCACGCCCGGCGGCGACCGCACCGAAGAAGTCCGCTGCGGCCAGCAGATCCTGCAATCGCTCTCCATCCGCAGCTTCATGCCGCAGGTCACCAGCTGCCCCGGCTGCGGACGCACCACCAGCACCTACTTCCAGGAGCTCGCCGAGCGCATCCAGAGCTACCTCGTCGAATCCATGCCCGAGTGGAAGAAGCAGTACCCCGGCGTCGAAGAGCTCAAGCTCGCCGTCATGGGCTGCATCGTCAACGGCCCCGGCGAAACCAAGCACGCCAACATCGGCATCTCGCTCCCCGGCACCTTCGAGGAACCCAAGGCCCCCGTCTACGTCGACGGCAAGCTCTCCATCACGCTCAAGGGCGACCACATCGTCGAAGAGTTCCAGGTCATCCTCGACGACTACGTCCAGAAGCGCTACGGCAACCAACTAGTCGAAGTCTAACATCCTCGCTACCTCATCCCATCCCGACCAACGGGAGGGCCAAGCAAAGCAGTAAAAAGGCGTGTGAACGCCCGCCCCACGCGCAGTGGGCGTTGCCTTTGCTTTTGTCTCTTTCTCATCCCCTCTTCTTAGCCTTCTCCGCGATCCTGCGTGCCATCCTCTTCGCGCGAATCTCCTCATCCCGTTCTTCCGCGCCTCGCGCTCCCACACAAACGGGCTGTTGTGCCGCCGCAGCTCCCGCAGCGGATAAAACGTCCCACGCCACGCCACGCCGCGCCGCCACAGCACCACCACCATCGACCGCAGCATCGCAAAGATAATCGCCACCGCCCCCAGCGGATACAGCCACGCATACCGCGCATCAATCTGGCTGCCCGCCCATCACCCGATACGCCGCGCCAATGCAGCACAGAATCAGCAACCGCCGGCACCAGCGTCCGCCACCACACCAGCCCCGCCAGCGGCACCAGAAAAAACAGCAACGACCCACACGCACATCAGCAGCACAAACACCGGCTGAAACCCGAACGCCGAAAACAGATTCTTGGTCATCACGAGCACCAGCCCATGCCCACCCTTGGCCCAGTGCACCAGCACCATGCCCGGCGCAAACGCCATCCGCTGCCGCATCCCCGCAGCCTTCATCCGCCGCCCCAGCGTAATGTCTTCCAGCACCGCCAGCCGCTGCGGAATCCATCCGCCAATCTCCTCCAGCGCATCGCGCCGCACCAGATTGAACGCGCCAACCCCGCCACATCCCGCCGCGCCTTCGGGTCCTCCACCTTCCACGGCCGCGACGCCCACAACTAATCATCTGCAAAAATCCCAGCACAATCCCCTCGCCGCGCGACTTCACCTCCATCGTCGGCATCACCACCAGGTGGTCCGCCTGCGTCTCCTCCGCATACGCCAGCGCCCGCCGCAACACCGAAGGCGAAAACAGCACGTCCGCATCCGTAAACAACATATAATCCGACTCGCTCTTCTCCGTCGCCACCGCCAGCGCAAACGTCTTGCCCAGCCAGCCATCGGGCAGCTCCGTGATGTGGATCACGCTCAGTGCACCCGGTCTTCGCTGCGCATACTCCGCCACATCTCATCCATGATCGCGCCCGTCCCATCCGTCGAACGGTCATCCACCGCCACCATCTGCACGCCCGATAATCCGCCACCAACAGCGCCTCGAGCGTCGCCGCAATCTTCTCCGCCTCATCCCGAGCCGGCACCACCACCGTCAGCGTCGGCAGTCTCCGCCGGCAACGATCCCAATCCACGCTGCTCAGGTCAGGCACCGTCGGCAGCGCTGAATCGCATCTACGTCCGCAGCACCCACACCAGCGTCAGCAGCCACGCGACCGTCCGAAGTATCGCGCGCCACAACTCCGTCACATGACAGGATGCAATCCGTGCCAACTCATGCCGCCGCGCCCTCCAGCGAATGCGTGCAGCGGCGGCGCATACCTCGCACCCACAAAGAAGATCACCCCGCCACCACAAACGTAATCAGCGTCATGCCCAACCCCATCCGCAAATTCGAGTGGTCACTCACGATCCCGATCATCTTCGGCGAAAACGTATCGCCAAACACATGCATCGCAAACAGCTGCCCTGCCATCGCCGTCGCCCGCAGATTCGCCGGCACCGCATTCAGCGTCGCCGCATTCACCGGCCCTGTTCCCAGGAAGATCAGGAACACCGCAGCGCCCAGCGCCGGCAGCTCATCGTCCTCGGCCCAAAGAAAGCACACCAGCGCCGGAGGCACCGCCAGCAGCGCGCTCAGCGCCGGCACCTAATACAGCGCCTTGGCGTCCGCTTCGACCACCACTGCGCCAGCCATCCGCCCAGCACCGTCCCACCCAGCCCGCAACCACAATGATCGGCCCCATCACGCCCCCGCCGCCTCCATCGAGTAGCCCGCCACGCGATGCAGGAACGACGGCATCCACCACGAAATCCCGCCCAGCGAAAACGTCACCGCCGCATATCCCAGAATCGACGCCAGATACGCCTTGTTCTTCAGCAGCGACATCACGTAGCCCTTCTCCACTCTCCTTCTTGTCCTTTGCCTCCGCCCGCTCCGGCTCCCGCATGAAGAACAAGATCAGCAGCGCAATCACCGCCCCCGGCACCGCCGACGCGATGAACGCCATCCGCCATCCATGATGCGCCGCCACCCACGCCCGCCCGCAGTATCCCAGCGCCGCACCCACCGGCATCGCCACATTGAAGACCGTCAGCACCCCGTTGCGCTGGTCTTCGGCATAAAAATCCGCCAGCAGCGCCGGAGCAAAGATCCCAAAGCTCGCCTCGCCAATCCCCAACGCCGCATGCCGCAAATTCAGCGACATATAGCTATGCACGCTCGCCGTAAAGAAGTTCATCGCCGCAATCGCCAGCGCCGCAACCACGATCATCGGCTTGCGCGGAAACCTGTCGCCCAGCCATCCCGTCAGCGGCGACGACAGCACATACGCCACGATGAACCAGAACGTCAGCGACCCAATCTGGTTGTCCGTCAGCTGAAACTCGCCCTTCACCTGCTCCTGCACCGCCGGCAGAATGTAGCGGTCCAGGTAGTTGACGAAGTTCATCGCCGTCAACAGCACCAGCGCCACCGTCGCTCCCTTGAGCGACCGCGTTTTGGGCTTCGTCGCTGTCGCAGCCATCGCCATCCTGAGGCGAGGATATCAGGCACGATCCCAGATCAGGTTTGATCACTTTCAGTCATTTTTTTTTTTTTTTTTTTTTTTTTTTTTTTTTTTTTTTTTTTTTTTTTTTTTTTTTTTTTTTTTTTTTTTTTTTTTCCCCCCCCCCCCCCCCCCCCCCCCCCCCCCCCCCCCCCCCCCCCCCCCCCCCCCCCCCCCCCCCCCCCCCCCAAAAAAAAAAACTTCGGAGCGTGGCTTCGTATATCGCCGGTGGTGTCCCCACTCCACCCCACCCAACCCAAACCCTAATTCCACTCTTCTCTCCGCGGACACCTCGCCGTCACCACCGTCGAGATCCCACCCCGCGGCCGAAAGTCCCCCTTGATCTCGCCCACACCGGCTCCGTCGCCTTCACCACGTCGTCCAGCACCTGGTTCACGATGTTCTCCTGAAAAATCCCCAGGTTGCGATACATGAACAGTACTCCTTCAGCGACTTCAGCTCCAGGCACTTCTCCCGCGGCATATAGCGGATCGTCAGCACGCCAAAGTCCGGCAGCCCGGTCTTCGGGCACACGCTCGTGAACTCCGGGTCGTCAATCAAAATCTCGTAGCCTTGAAACTGGTTCTCGCCACGTCTCGATCGCCGGAAACTTCGTCTTCAGCCCGGCCTCCGCGTGGTCGTCGGTATAGCCTGTCGTGTGTTCTGCCATACATATAGTTTATCCTCGCAGACCACAAAATTTTTTTTTTTTTTTTTTTTTTTTTTTTTTTTTTTTTTTTTTTTAAAAAAAAAAAAAAAAAAAAAAAAAAAAAAAAAAAAAAAAAAAAAAAAAAAAAAAAAAAAAAAAAAAAAAAAAAAAAAAAAAAAAAAAAAAAAAAAAAAAAAAAAAAAAAAAAAAAAAAAAAAAAAAAAAAAAAAAAAAAAAAAAAAAAAAAAAAAAAAAAAAAAAAAAAAAAAAAAAAAAAAAAAAAAAAAAAAAAAAAAAAAAAAAAAAAAAAAAAAAAAAAAAAAAAAAAAAAAAAAAAAAAAAAAAAAAAAAAAAAAAAAAAAAAAAAAAAAAAAAAAAAAAAAAAAAAAAAAAAAAAAAAAAAAAAAAAAAAAAAAAAAAAAAAAAAAAAAAAAAAAAAAAAAAAAAAAAAAAAAAAAAAAAAAAAAAAAAAAAAAAAAAAAAAAAAAAAAAAAAAAAAAAAAAAAAAAAAAAAAAAAAAAAAAAAAAAAAAAAAAAAAAAAAAAAAAAAAAAAAAAAAAAAAAAAAAAAAAAAAAAAAAAAAAAAAAAAAAAAAAAAAAAAAAAAAAAAAAAAAAAAAAAAAAAAAAAAAAAAAAAAAAAAAAAAAAAAAAAAAAAAAAAAAAAAAAAAAAAAAAAAAAAAAAAAAAAAAAAAAAAAAAAAAAAAAAAAAAAAAAAAAAAAAAAAAAAAAAAAAAAAAAAAAAAAAAAAAAAAAAAAAAAAAAAAAAAAAAAAAAAAAAAAAAAAAAAAAAAAAAAAAAAAAAAAAAAAAAAAAAAAAAAAAAAAAAAAAAAAAAAAAAAAAAAAAAAAAAAAAAAAAAAAAAAAAAAAAAAAAAAAAAAAAAAAAAAAAAAAAAAAAAAAAAAAAAAAAAAAAAAAAAAAAAAAAAAAAAAAAAAAAAAAAAAAAAAAAAAAAAAAAAAAAAAAAAAAAAAAAAAAAAAAAAAAAAAAAAAAAAAAAAAAAAAAAAAAAAAAAAAAAAAAAAAAAAAAAAAAAAAAAAAAAAAAAAAAAAAAAAAAAAAAAAAAAAAAAAAAAAAAAAAAAAAAAAAAAAAAAAAAAAAAAAAAAAAAAAAAAAAAAAAAAAAAAAAAAAAAAAAAAAAAAAAAAAAAAAAAAAAAAAAAAAAAAAAAAAAAAAAAAAAAAAAAAAAAAAAAAAAAAAAAAAAAAAAAAAAAAAAAAAAAAAAAAAAAAAAAAAAAAAAATTTTTTTTTTTTTTTTTTTTTTTTTTTTTTTTTTTTTTTTTTTTTTTTTTTTTTTTTTTTTTTTTTTTTTTTTTTTTTTTTTTTTTTTTTTTTTTTTTTTTTTTTTTTTTTTTTTTTTTTTTTTTTTTTTTTTTTTTTTTTTTTTTTTTTTTTTTTTTTTTTTTTTTTTTTTTTTTTTTTTTTTTTTTTTTTTTTTTTTTTTTTTTTTTTTTTTTTTTTTTTTTTTTTTTTTTTTTTTTTTTTTTTTTTTTTTTTTTTTTTTTTTTTTTTTTTTTTTTTTTTTTTTTTTTTTTTTTTTTTTTTTTTTTTTTTTTTTTTTTTTTTTTTTTTTTTTTTTTTTTTTTTTTTTTTTTTTAAAAAAAAAAAAAAAAAAAAAAAAAAAAAAAAAAAAAAAAAAAAAAAAAAAAAAAAAAAAAAAAAAAAAAAAAAAAAAAAAAAAAAAAAAAAAAAAAAAAAAAAAAAAAAAAAAAAAAAAAAAAAAAAAAAAAAAAAAAAAAAAAAAAAAAAATTATTCCACACTAGTCCGTACTCCCCGGCAACCCCACCGGCGCATTATTCGAAGCCCCCACCGCCGCAGCTCCGGCCCCTTCTCCCTCTTCTTCGTTCCCACCCCGCGCTTGTTCTGGATGCGCGCCAGCCGCGCCTTCACCTGGTCGAACTCGCTGGTCGTCACCAGGTAATCCGGCCGCGCCGGCAGGATCGTCGCAATCTCGTCCTCCACCTCCGCGATGCGGTCCGGAGTCGCCGGATGGTCGCTGAACGCCTTCGAGAGCGCGCCCGGCTTGTGCTTCTCCAGCGCGTCCAGCTTCTCAAAGATCGACACCATGCCCTGCGGATCGTATCCCGCCCGATACATGTACTGCACCCGAGATAATCCGCCTCCGCCTCATACTCGCGGGAGAACTGCAGGAACGTCAGCGGCACCGCCAGCTGCGCCGCCTCATAGATGCCATAGCCAGTCCACGTTCCCTGCGTAAAGATCATCAGCGGGATCGAGCCGATCTGCATGTAGTTCAGCTTGGTCATCTCGCGCGCCGCATGGTGCGCCGCCACGTGCGCAATCTCATGCGCCATCACGCCCGCCAGCTCGTCCTCGCTGTCGCACGCCAGAATCAGCCCGGAGTTCACATAGAAGAACCCGCCCGGCAGCGCCATCGCGTTGATCTCGTCCGTGTCCAGCACCTTGATCGTGAACGGCACCTTCGCATCGGAGTTCTTCACCAGGTTCTGCCCAACGCGGTTCACATACTCCACCACCACCGGGTCCGTCACCAGGTGCGACGTCTTCTCAATCTCCATCGAGTACTGCGTTCCCACTCCAATCTCCCAGTTCGTCGAGTACCAGTTGCCCATGCCGCGGCCGCCGATGTTGCGCTGCCCCACCGCGTTCACGTCCTCTTCGTGCCCTTCTTGATGTGCGGATCGAGCTTCTCGCCCGGCGACGGCACACCGCCGCAGCCTTCGCCGGCTTCGACCACCTGTGCGTCCGCCGGCTCTGCGCGTCCGTCGAGCCTGATCCGGTCGTCAGCGTCCGCAGGCGGCGTTGCGCGGCGTGTCTGCCCAGTAGCAGTCGCCCCGCATCCCAGCTAGCAATAGCCGCGAGTGTCAGCAAGCGCATAAGAAACTCCAGCCGAGCGCGTCGCAAAGCAACGCTCGACAAGACATTCTGCCGACAGCCAGGCACAGCCGCTTGCCGTTGCGCTTTCTTTCTGTCATTCCCTCTGGGAATCGCTTCTTCCCTGTGTCGTCGCCCTGCACCCACGCCCGCATCACCAGGTGTTGTAGGTCGTTCCCTCGCTGGCCAGCGCCTGCGACCCCGAGTGCACATCGTCGATCCCGCCCTGGGTCTCGTTGATGTCCGTCAGCGTGTCCGACTTGCCCGTCATCCACGTATCGTTCCGGCTGGTCATCGGGTCAATCGGAATCGCCTTCAGATACCCCGCCTGCACCAGGTCGTCCAGCCCCTGCGGCGCCTTTTCCTTGTCCACCGTATAGCTGTCGATCGCCGTCCGCATCGTGTGCAGGTCTTCCTTCAGCACGGCCTCCTTGGCCTTCTGCACCGTCCGCATATAGCTCGGAATCGCAATCGCCGCCAGCATCCCGATGATCGTCATCACGATCATCAGCTCGACCAGCGTAAACCCGCTCTCGC
Organism: uncultured Acidobacteriaceae bacterium; assembly: GCA_963796535.1. GTDB lineage: Bacteria > Acidobacteriota > Terriglobia > Terriglobales > Acidobacteriaceae > Granulicella. Next base: position 355,056 of record CAWCMO010000001.1, on the reverse strand, counting down.
CCCGCTTCCTCCCGCGCATTGTCGCAATCCCGACTCATCGCCTCCATCTTCCTAACTTCCTACTTCACTACTCCCTGCTCTCTCTCACCACGTGTTGTACTTCGTCCCATCCAGCGCCGTTCCCTCGCTCTTGCTGTACACATCGTAGACGTTCTGCCCGCCAAAGCTGTCCGAGTCCGGCTCGTCCTGGTTCGACCGCAGCCCCCAGTCCGTATTCCCCGTCATCGGATCGACCGGAATCGCCCGCAGAAACCGCATCTTCTTGTCCTTCACGTCCACGCCATCCACCAGCGTCTGCAGGTCCGGCGGATAGTTGTTCGAGTCCGCCTTGGTCTGGATGCCGCCCAGTCCGCCACATCCTTGTACGCATCGATCGCCCCGCGCATCTCCCACAGGTCGGCCCGCAGCTCGCGCTCCTTGTTCCGCTTCACCTGGAACTTCACCGCCGGAATCGCCGCCGTCGCCAGGATCGAAAGAATCGTGACCACGATGATCAGCTCCGTCAGCGTGACGCCGCTCACCGCAGCGCACCCGCAGCCGCTCCGCATTGCATGCTCCGGCCTGGATATGCTCCGCCTGATCATCTTCCCTCCTTCCCCTGCTTCCCCGTCTTTACTTCACATGCACCACAGCCTGCGTCCAACCGCCGGAACGGTTCTGCTGGCTGTCCTTGGCGCCGATCCGCACCAGCGCCAGCGTCGAATCGCCCGCCGCAACGCCTTGAACGTCAGCGTGCAGATCGTTCCCTGCCCGTCACGCCCTTGTCCCCGGCGGCCGCGAGGCCGAAATCGTCACCGCTCCATTGCCTTCGTCGCGATGCACCAGCGCCACCGCCTGGCCATCCTTGCCCAGCAGGTCGCCCGCATCCACGTTCACCAGCGCCAGCACCTTGGGGTCGAACTGCATCTGCAGCGGCACGCTGAACAGGTCATGCGCGTTGGCGGCCATCACCGCCACCTGGAACGTCGCGCCGACCGCCTGATTGTGCTGCCGGCGTCACGGCCAGCGTCAGCGCCGCCGCAGTCATCGTCCCATTCGGCGCATAGCCGCATGTTCGCCGTCGCCTGCCGGCGTCAGCGGCTTGCAGTCCGCCGCCATCTTGCCAAGCATCGCCGACGCCGCATTGGCCGCCGAGGTCGTCTGCGCCGAGGCGGATCGGCTGCCGCTCCCTCCGAGCGCTCACCGTCAGCCGCATCCGCCGGCGCCTGCCGCATCAGCTCGATCGACTGGCTCGTGCCGGTATAGATCGCCCGCGTGTTCTGGTCCGTCAGCATCGACTCGCGCACGATGTGCGGAATCAGCAGGAACACAATCTCGTCGCTGCTGCGCCTTGTCCGGCTGCGAAGAAGTACTTCAGAAACGGCAACTCCCCCAGCCCCGGCGTTCCAGTCACGGTCTTCGTGTCCTGCCTGCATCAGCCCAGCCAGGATCGACGGCTCGCCGTCCTTCAACTGGATCACCTGCTCCACCACGCGCTGCGAGATGATCGGCTCCGTCACGCCCGAGATCGTCACGACCCGTTCTGCGCCGAAATCTCGATCTTCATCTTCAGCCTGATCTCGCGGTCATAGTGCACCGTCGGCGTCATGTCGATATTCACGCCCACATCCAGGTAGGTGAACTGCGTCTGCACGCCCAGCGATGCCGTCGTGATCGCCGCACCCGCCGAGTACGATCCTGTCGCCACCGGAATCTTCGATCCAATCTTCAGCGTCGCCTGCTGCCCGTCCGTCGCGCGAATGCGCGGGTTCTGCAGAATCCGCGTGTCCGAGTCCGACAGCAGCGCATTCACCGTGTCCGCCCGAAACCGTCACCGCAAAGTTCGTCGCGTTGATGTTGCCCAGCGTGTTCAGCGTAATGCCCGAAGTCGTCGTCGTCGAGGTGCCCGTCGTTGTCGTCGTCGTGCTCGTCGTATATTCGCGTTGCTGGCCTGCGGCGTCAGCCCAAAGCTCGTCGGCAGCGTGATGCCCAGGTTGCGATCCTGTCGCGGCTCACCTCCAGCACCGCCACATCCACCACCACCTCAGGCGCGTGCGGTCCAGGTCGTTGATCAGCTTTTCCGCCAGGATCAGCTCATCCGGCGTCGCGCGCATCATGATCGCGTTCTGGCTCGCCACCAGGTAAATCTTCACGCTCGGGTCCAGCAGGTTGCGCAGCGCCACCAGGATCTCGTTCGCGTCATTCTGCTGCGACACGTTGGTCAGGTAAAACGTCTGCACCGCCAGGTCGTCCAGGTCGGTGCGCTTGGTGCGGTTGTTCTGCGCCACAAAGATCGTGTTGGTCGTCACCGGCTTCCAGAACGTCCCGCTCACGTCCCCACAATGCGCAGCGCGTTCCAGCGATACGTCGTTCAGGTCCACCGGAATCCGCTTCGAGGTGTAATCCGGATCGAAGATCACATTCAGCCCCGCCGCCTTGCCGATCGCCTGGTAGATCACCTTGGTGTCCTTTCCACCATGTGCAGCGTGATCGGGTCGTTCGACACCGGCTGCAGCACCACCGGCGCGCCCAGTGTCGAGATGTCCTTCTGCACCTGCTCCTGGTACGGCGTCTGCTCGTCCATCCCCGGCACCAGCGGATGTCCCGGTGAGCCGCCCGCGGCTCCCGCCCGGCGCACCCGCAGGCCCGCCGCCCGGCCCGCCGCTTCTCCGTCACTGCAGCTCCTGCGCCGCCGCCTGGTTGCCCGGATCGATCTGCAGCGCCCGCGCAAACTCGTTGATCGCGCCGTCCACATCGCCCGACTGCCGCAGCACCCGGCCGCGGTCCACATGCATGTTCGCCGCCTGGAAGCGCATCCGCTCGTAGTGCGTCTTGTAGCGCAGGTCCTTGGGCTTCTTCAGGTGCGCCTGGCGGTAGCCTCGAACGCCGCGTCATAGTCCTCGCGCGCCTCGGCCTTCTGCCCCTCTTGTCCCACGTGCCGGCCGACTGCGCATGCGCCTGCCCGGCACGCCCAAACAGCATCACGCCCAGCACACAGGCCAGGCCAGCGCCCCACCCTGCTGCGCCTTACGCTTCGATAGATTCCGTCTGGTAGCCGTTCCTGCATGCGTGCGACCCGCTCCCGCATCCGATACAAGATGCCTCGGACGCCAGTCTCGCTGCCCCCGCCGGCCAGCACCCAAGCCCCGTTCCCGGGCACCCTGGAGCGGCCTTGCTGCGGTTTCGAGCGGTTGGTCGGGCTCGTTTGATAATACACCATTATCGTCGCTTCACTGTCTCTCCCTCCAAGTCTGTTCCTTTACCCGTCCGCGGAGAGCTTCCTGCGTCTCTCGCAGCGTTCCTGCCTCCGCAACTTCACGGCCCTCGCGCGTTCCCTATCCCAAATCACGAACTTCGAGTCCCAACCCCTTCGCCCGCATCTATCCCTTTAACAGCATCACCGGCTGGACTATCTGCTAGCATCACACTCTTGGACGTATCCGCAGCCGTTTCGTAGCCAGCAGTTACCGAATCTGACGATCAAGCCCTGTTTCCTACTCCCTGTTCCTCAATGCCTCGCTCGCTCTCCAACCCGACCGTCCCCGCCCCGCCCAAGCCCGCCGGCAAAGCAGAAGGACCGCGACCCCGTCGCCGCCGGCCAGCGCGACGCCGCCTTCAACCGCTCCGCCAGCCACAACTACTTCCTCACCGACCGCTTCGAGTGCGGCGTCGCCCTCCGCGGCACCGAGGTCAAATCCATCCGCGAAGGCAAAGCCAACCTCAAGGACGCCTACGGCCTGCTCAAGGACGGCGAGTGCTTCCTCCTCAACGCCCACATCGGCCCCTTCTCCCACGGCAACGCCATGAACCACGAATCCCTGCGCACCCGCAAGCTCCTGCTCCACAAACGCGAGATCGACAAGCTCGAAGTTTGACCAAGCAGAAGGGCTACACCCTCATCCCGGTCAAGCTCTACTTCCGCAACGGCCGCGTCAAATGCGAACTCGCCCTCGCCAAAGGCAAGCAGGACTGGGACAAGCGCGCCACCGAGCGCAACCGCGAAGCCGACAAGGAAGCCAAAGCCGCCATCGCCCGCAGCCAGCGCAGATAGCCGCGAGCGCCATAGCCCGTTCCCAACGCAGCGAGCCGTAAGCGCCAACGGCGCGCCCCATCACAGCCTAGGGCGAAGCCCTAGGTACACGCACGGCAACACGCAAGGGCTGAAAGCCCAACCCAACCCTCAACGCAAAGCTGCAATCAGAGCCACATGCTACGATTCCCCATTCCCATGAGCCCCCTCCCCACCACCCTCGCCCTCCTCCTCATCGCCGCTCAATCCCTCGCCACACCTGCCAGCCCTACCGTCACCTTCCACAGCGACGCCCTGCACCTCGACTACACCTATGGCAGCGCCTTCAAGCCCATGCCTGCCCTCGGCGACCAGGCCATCCAGTCCGAGAAAGATAAGGCCACCGGCGCGGTATCGAAAGCCACCGTCAGCTGCATCTCGCTGCCCCTGGTCGCCACCGACTCCAGCAGCGGCTTTCGCATGATCAGCATCATGCGCCTCGACGGCACCTGCCTCGGCCGCCCCACCACCTCCGCCGAACTCGGCGCACTCGCCACCTCCTCCCTCACCGACTCGCTCAAGCGTTTTGGCGATCCGCAAACTGGCTCCCCCGCAACCTTCCTGGTCGCCGACCACTCCGCCGCCGTCATCTCCGGCTCCGTGGTCTCTCCCAAGTACGGCGCCACCTTCTACGCCACCGCAACCTGCCTCCTCCAGGGCGGCGACGCCGTCTGCTGGGAGTTCCTCGCCAGCAATTGTTCCGCGCTCCCTGAACTCATCGCCTACCCCATAGCATTCGACGGCCAACCCGCCCAGTCCCTCATCCCCGCCAAATTTGCCCAGGCCTGCAAGCCCTGATTGCAGCCCACCCTTACTGGTTATAGTTCGCCCACACCCCGCGAATCCTACCTGCCTCGCTCATCAACATCACCTCCGCGGTCTTGCTGCCGCGAACATTATTCACATACGAAATCACGATCGTCTCTATCCCCCACAACGTCTCGACCAGCTCAAATCGCAGATGCGGATACGCCTGCAATCCCAGCTCGAAATACTCCCGCAGCGCAACCTTGCCGCGTACCGTCCCATCACCCTGCAGCAGCTTCACGGCCACCGGCGAGCGCAGTTCAACATCTTCCTCATAATGCGTCAGGATGAGCTCCAGATCGTGGCTGTTCCAAGCCGCAACCCACTCTTCGGCAAACGCGCGCGCAAACTCCGCCTGCAACGGCAAGATCGAGTTATCCGAACCCATAGTCGCTCCCTAGCGTCGCCGAGCCACAACCTCTAGATACTCATTCTTCACCAGCGTCCGCTCTGCAGGATTCTCCGCCACATTCGCTTCCGCCCACAACTCCTCCAGCGCCTCTGCGAACTTCACCTGCCCCGCCTCGTCCAGCCTCCCAAACGCCATCTGCGTCGGCCCAAAATACTTGCGGAAGAAGGCAACCGCCCCCGCAGCATTCACCGGCATATCAAAATCAACCGGAATCAGCTTCGTCCGAATCTCCTCGAAGTTCTCCCCCAGCCTCGCGCGTACGGTCACCTCATCGCCCCACAACACCGGCGGCGCCAACCCCGGCGGTGGCGGCACATGCAGGCTGCCCACCCTGAACATCTTTCCCGTAAAGCTCGCCGGATTCCAGTTCGCCATCGCCAGCAATCCACCCGGCTTCAGCACCCTCGCCAACTCCGAAGCCACCACCTCCGGCCGCGGCGCAAACATCGCCCCAAACATCGTTACCACCCCATCGAACGACCCATCCGCATACGGCAGTTGCTCCGCGTCCCCCTCGTCAAACGTCACCGCCAATCCCTCTGCAGCCGCACGCTCGCGCCCCTGCACCAGGAGGTTGGTCGCAATGTCCACGCCCGTCACCACCGCCCCCGCTCGCGCCAGCGGCAGCGCCAAATTCCCCGTTCCACAAGCGACATCGAGCACCCGCATCCCCGGCACAATCGGCAACCGCTCCACAAACTTTTCAGCCGCCCCTGCATTGGTCTTCGCGACCACCCCGAAATCTCCCGCCATCCACGTCGCGCGCATCGACGCCTTGATCTGTTCCAACGGCATTCCAGAACTCGCCATAACCAGTTCTCCCTAAAGACTTTTCACAACCATCCTTCACACTTCCCGATCAAGTCAAGTCAAAACTCCCCATCCCGCACGCCGGTGACAGAAACCGACCGCTCGACCCTCGCCACTCAGATCAATCCCTCCAGCCGCACATAACTCGCTTCCATCCCCCGCTCCATGCCGGTAGCCAGCATCATCGCCCGCGTCTGCGCATCCGGCAACGTCATCCGCATCGTCATCAACGTGCCCGCGCCGTCTGCATCGAACCGCGTCTCAATATGATTGTCCGGCGTCGGATCAGGCAGGTGCATCCGCTCCACATGAACAATCCTCCGCCCCGGTTCGAGCTCCAGGATCTCCCCCGTGATGTAGAACCCCTGGCTCCCATCAGCCTTCGTCCATTCATAACGAAACTTCCCGCCAACCTTCGCCTCGTTAACGCACACCGGCATCACCCAGCCCTCCGGCCCCAGCAGCCATTGCTGGATCAGCTCCGGCTCCGTGTGCGCGCGATACACCGCCTCAGGAGACGCCGCAAATCTCCTCGTTACGATCACATGCCTCTCGCCTTCCGTCTCCAGCGTCATCTTGTTCGTTCAGCGTCGTTCTTGCGTCATCGTCCCATCTCCTCTTTTGGATTCCCCATAGCCGCCAGAACCTCATCCAACCGCCCGTAGCTCTTCTCCAGACTCTTCCTCAACATCACCAGCCATTCGTCCATCGCCTCAATTCCCGCCGCCTCCAGCCGCCGCGGCCGCTTCGTGCCCTCCACCCGCTGTGAGATCAGCCCGGCCCCCTCCAGCACCTTCAGGTGCTGCGAGATCGCCGGCTGCGTCATCTCAAACGGCTCCGCCAGCTCCGATACCGTAGCCTCCCCCACCGCCAGCCGTGCCAGAATCGCCCGCCGCGTCGGATCAGCCAGCGCCGAAAAGGCAGCATTCAGATTCATCTCCAATTTCATAATCTGTAACTTATATAAGTGATTGCTTACTGTCAAGCAGAAACTGTGTCCCATCCGACACGGTGAGCAATACAGCTCATCCTCTGGCCCCGCGAAAGCACACAATCAACTAGGTATGTTCGAGGACCTGCACGTGCCGCAACTACAGATCCAGCCGCAGACGCGAGAGCCCGAGCAAAATTTGTTAGCAGAAATGAACGAGCGCATTCGCACCGACAAGATCCTACTCAAAGCCGGCGCCCTGCAGCGCGCCATCTTCAACAGCGCCAACTTCTCCAGCATCGCCACAGACGCCCACGGCGTTATCCAGATATTCAACGTCGGTGCCGAGCGCATGCTCGGCTACACCGCCGCCGAGGTCGTCAACAAGGTCACGCCCGCCGACATCTCCGATGAAAAGGAACTCATCGCCCGCGCCGCCGCCCTGAGCCTCGAATTCGGCACCACCATCGCTCCCGGCTTTGAAGCTCTCGTCTTCAAAGCCTCGCGCGGCATCGAAGACATCTACGAGCTCACCTACTGCCGCAAGGACGGCAGCGAGCTTCCCCGCCGTCGTCTCCGTCACTGCCCTGCGCGATGCCCAGGACGCCATCATCGGCTATCTCCTCATCGGCACCGACAACACCGCCCGCAAAAAAGCGGAAGAGGCCCTGCTGCGCAGTGAAATGCTCGCCAGCGCTGGCCGCATGTCCGCCAGCATCGCCCACGAGATCAACAATCCGCTCGAAGCGATCATGAACACCCTCTACATCGTCCGCACCGACCCCGCCCTTCCCGACCACGCCCGCGAGTACCTCGATATCGCGGACGGCGAGCTCATGCGCATCGCCCACATCACCCGCCAGACCCTCGGCTTCTATCGCGAGTTCTCCGCCGCCACCAGCAACTCCGCCTGCGCCTTGATGGATTCCGTCATCAATCTGCTCCAGGCAAAGATCCAGGCCAACGGGGCCATCGTCACCCAGCAGTGCGATGACCGGCTCCACATCATGGGCATCGCCGGCGAGCTGCGCCAGATCCTCGCCAACCTGCTCGCCAATAGCCTCGACGCCATCGGCCGCCAGGGCCGCATCGTTCTCCGCGCCTCCGCCTCGCTCGATCCCGTCAACGGCAAACGCCGCATCCGCATCACCGTAGCCGACTGCGGCCACGGCATCTCCCCCGTCACGGCAAAACACATCTTCGACCCCTTCTTCACCACCAAAGGCACCGTCGGCACCGGCCTCGGCCTCTGGGTCTGCAAGCAACTCGTCGAAAAGAACGGCGGCTGCATCCAGGTTCGCTCCAATACCGACGGCCCCCGCCGCGGCACCACCTTCTCCGTGACCCTCCCCCGCGACAACGCCCTCGCCCTCGGCCCCGCTCTTGCCGCGATCCAGCCTAGCCCGCGCCCCCCAGCCCTCGACCCGGCCCTCGCTCTCGGAACCGCGCCGCTCTATTCGTCATCTCGACCGGAGCATCACGCCTTTGTTTTTGTGATGCGCAGTGGAGAGACCCCTGTATTGGTTCCCGCCTCGTTCTTGCAGGGTGCCCTCTTCACGACGGCTCCGTTGTCAGGCTTGAGTGAGTGTCGACCGCCCCACCCATCTCATTTTCACCGGCCCCACCCATCTCCAAGCCGCGCAACCAAGCCGCGCAACCTCAAGCGTTACCATAGACACTGTGACCACCCACCTGCTCCATCAGTCCCCCGCCGACTTCGCCACCCCGCTCCTCGCCGTCTTCGCCGTCGACATCTCCGACCCACCGCCAAAGACGCCCTCTCCACCCCGCCCTCCTCACCACCTCCGACACCCTCCCCAACGCCGCCGCCCCCTGGCTCGCCACCGGCGAGTTCAAAGCCTCGCTCGGCGAAACCCTCCTGCTCCACTCCCCCGCCGGCGCCAAGGCCCAGCGCCTTCTGCTCATCGGCCTGGGCAAAGCCGACACGCTCACCATCCACGAGGTCCGCAAGGCCGCCGGCGTCGCCATCCGCTTCGCCCGCTCCCGCGGCCTGCACGAGTCGCCATCGCCTTCCCCGAAGACACGCCCTCACCTGACCCCGCCCGCCGCCCCTCACCGCCGCGCCATCGCCGAAGGCGCCCTCATCGCCGACTTCGACATCGACTTCTACCGCGCCGACCGCAAAGACCTCAGCATCCACTCCCTCACCGTCCTCATCCGCCTCGCCGAGCACCGCAGGCACCTGCAGACCGGCTTCAACGAAGGCATCATCCTCGGCGAGAGCCAGAACTTCGCCCGCACCCTCATCAACGAGCCCGGCAACATCCTCACGCCCACCGAGCTCGGCAAGCGCACCACGGCCATGGCCGAAGAGTTCGGCCTCGCACTGCGAGGTCCACTCCATCGACAAGATCCTCGAGCTCAACATGGGCGCCTTCGCCGCCGTCACGCAGGGCTCCCCCGAACCACCCGCGCTCATCGTCCTGCGCTACGAACCGCCAACACCGCCACCCGCCGAACGCCCCCGTCCTCGGCCTCGTCGGCAAGGGCATCACCTTCGACACCGGCGGCATCTCCATCAAGCCCGCCGACAACATGGACAAGATGAAGTACGACATGGCCGGCGCCGCCGCCATGATCGGAGCCATGCGCGCCATCGCGCAGCTCAAGCCCGCCGTGCGCGTCCTCTCCGTCGTCTGCTCCTGCGAGAACATGCCCGACGGCCACGCCTTCAAACCCGGCGACGTCGTCACCGCCATGTCCGGCAAGACCATCGAGATCATGAACACCGACGCCGAAGGCCGCCTCGTCCTCGCCGACGGCCTCCACTACGCCCAGACCCTCGGCGCCACCCACCTCATCAACGCCGCCACCCTCACCGGAGCCATCGGCATCGCGCTCGGCCTGCTCAACGCCGGCCTCTTCTCCAACGACGACGCGACCACCGGCAAGTTTTTCTCCGCGGCCTACACCGGCGAAAAGTTCTGGCGCCTGCCCTGCACCGACGACTACCGCGACCAGATCAAGTCCCAGATCGCCGACATCATGAACACCGGCGGCAGCCGCTACGGCGGAGCCACCACCGCCGCCATGTTCCTCAAGGAGTTCGTCGGCGACACCCCCTGGATCCACCTCGACATCGCCGGCACCGCCTGGATCGACGACGCAAAGCCCTGGCAATCCAAAGGCCCCAGCGGCATCGCCGTCCGCAGCATCACCGAATGGGTCCGCACCTACGCCAACTAACAGCCTCGTGGTATACATGAAGCTCCGGACCTCCCACACCTTCTCTTACCAGACTCACGAACACCCTCAACCAAGTTGCTCCCATCCTCTCCCACCAAAGGACCTCCAGGATGCCTCCGCTTTCGCCCCTGCCTCCTCGCCCCGTCTGCCGCGCTCTTTCCCTCGCCCTCGCACCCGCCCTCCCCGCCCAGACGCCCGCCCCCGCTGCCGCCGCCGCGCCCCACAACCCCGCCCGCACCCTCCCCGCCCCAAGCCCACCAACCTCCAGGTCCTCCCCAAGGACCTACCGGCGACCAGGTCATCGACATCATGCACGAGTTCGAAGACCAGCTCGGCGTCGAGTGCGACTACTGCCACGCCAAGAACCCCCGCCCACCCCCACCGGCCACCTCGACTTCGCCTCCGACGACCAACCCCATGAAGGATCGCGCCCGCATCATGATCCATATGAGCCACGAAATCAACCAGCCCTTCCTCACCCAACTCACGACCCCTCCCGCGGGCCGCAAGTCACCTGCGGCACCTGCCACCGCGGCAACGCCAAGCCTCCCGCCTTCGTCCCGCCCCAGACCACGATCACCCCCACCCGCCCCACCTCCCAGCCCTAGCCCACCGGGTGCCCCATAGGGTGCCCATTCCGTATGACAGTCATCGGCATGAGTCAAGCCACGCCCATCCGAAGTTTGTCTGCGTGCCAACCTCACCGGCACCACCTCCGCGCAAGCATCCGCCTAAACTAGCTCATGGCCCTTCTCGGCTCAAGACCGCCTCTTCGTCCTCACCGGCGCCGGCATCTCCGCCGAATCGCGGCCTCGCCACCTTCCGCGGCTCCGGCGGCCTCTGGAACGGCCATCGCGTAGAAGACGTCGCCACCCCCGAAGCCTGGCACGCCGACCCCGCCCTCGTCTGGCGCTTCTACTCCATGCGCCGCCGCGACGCCCTCGCCGCCCAGCCCAACGCCGGCCACCTCGCCCTCGCCAAGCTCGAACGCCAGCATGCCCAACCGCTTCTACCTCTGCACCCAGAACGTAGACGACCTCCACGAGCGCGCCGGCTCCCACCACCTCCACCACATGCACGGCAGCCTCTTCCAATCCCGCTGCATCCGCTGCAACAAACCCTTCGCCGACCAGGCCCTCTACGAAGACCCGCACGACCTCCCCACCTGCAAAACCTGCGGCGCCCCCATCCGCCCCCACATCGTCTGGTTCGGCGAAATCCCCCTGGACATGGACGACATCTACGCCGAACTCGACCGCGCCACCACCCTCCTCGTCGTCGGAACCTCCGGCTCCGTCTACCCCGCCGCCGGCCTCGTCCACATCGCCAACCAGCGCCGCATCCGCACCATCTACGTCGGCCCCGAAGCTCCCCTCAACGCCCACGCCTTCGACGAAATCCTCCTCGGCCCCGCCACCGAAATCCTCCCCACCCTCACCGCAACCCTTAACTCTCGCCGTCCGCGAAGGACCCATGATCTCCTCCCTCAATCTCCTCCAAGCCGCCACCGAGCTCACCGACCTCTGGTCCCCCAAAGTCATCGGCCAGGTCAACGACCAATACATCAAAGTAGCCAAGCTCCAGGGCGAATTCGTCTGGCACAAACATGACGACGAAGACGAGCTCTTCCAGGTCCTTCGCGGCAGCATGCGCATCCAAATCCAAGGCCAGCCCGACGTCGAACTCCACGCGGGCGACTTCTGCGTCATCCCGCGCGGCACCCTCCACAACCCCATGGCCGAACACGAATGCTGGATCGCCCTCATCGAAACCGTCACCACCCAGCACACCGGCGACACCCAAACTCCCCGCACCCGATCCATCGAAGATCAACTCCAACAGTCATGACCCCGCGACCCAAGCTATTGCCGCGCAGCTTCTATCTCCCTTCACCCGAGATCGTCGCGCGCAATCTCCTAGGCAAACTCATCACCCGCACGCTCAACGGCGAGCGGCTCACCGGACGCATCACGGAAATCGAAGCCTACCTCGGCCTCGACGACCCAGCCTCCCACGCCTTCATCGGCAAAACCGCCCGCAACGCCGTCCTCTTCGGTCCGCCCGGCTTCTCCTACGTCTATTTCATCTACGGCGTGCACTACTGCCTGAACTTCTCCTGCGAGCCAGCCGGCCAACCCGGCGGCGTCCTCATCCGCTCCCTCCAACCCATCGAAGGGCTCGAGACCATGGCGCGCCTCCGCGGCCTCCCAACCTCCGCAAACCCAAAGCTGCTCTGCTCCGGTCCCGGCCGCCTCTGCGAGGCCATGGCAATCACCCTCGCCCAAAACGGCCTCGACGTAACCCGCCCCAGATCCCCCCTCCGCGTCCTGGACGACGGCTTCCGCCCCACCTCCATCACAGCCACCCCCCGCATCGGCATCAGCAAAGCCGTAGACCGTCCCCTCCGCTTCGTCATCGTCCGCGTAGGACCCGGGTGCCCATCTTCGCGACGGCCCTATCGTCGCTAAGGTGGGCATCGCGCGCCAGCGCGACCGCTCCTGCCCCATCCGAATCCCGGAATCCGGCACCTCGCACCCGCCGCACCCCGAAGCGCCCCACCGCTAGCCTCAAAGGGCTGAAGGCCCGACATATACAGCCTAGGCCGAAGGCCTAGGTGTAAACCAAATCAAAAGCTCCTTCCGCTCTGCCGAAGGCCGGAGTGAAGCCGCAGGCGTAACGACCAATTTGCCCTCCTCGCCCCGGCCCATCCCTTCAAGCCAAAACCACGCGAAGCGATTCGCCGTCCGCGCAGGACCCACGCAAAGCCTCCCGCCGTCCTTGCAGCACCGCAAAACCTGTCAAGCCCCCTCCACCACCCAAAAACGCCAAACCCCTTATAAACACTGGCGATATATATTTTCAAAAGTTGGCATAGTTACCCTACCCAACTCGCTACAATAGATATAGACCCCAAAACACCCACAGCCCAGGACCCGTCGCGAGCGAAGCCCATCGCCGTCCGCGCAGGACCCGGGCATTCGCATTTAACGCCGAATCGCCTAAATCCAGCCGATTCCCTCCAACCTTGCGCCCAAAAGTGCCCCGGGGAGAGGCCCCACCCATGAAACTCATCCCAGCACCCACCTGCCACCACGTCTTCCCCGACAACCACCGCTGCGGCTCCCCCTCCCTCCGCGGCGAAGCCTTCTGCTACTTCCACCACCCCGACCGCCAGCCCGTCGCCACCGTCCGCAAGCCCACCACAGCCCGATCGCATAAAAGGAATACGTCTACCAGCAAGTCCCGTGAATGCAAACACTTACAATGCCCTTTCAGGCGCCACCGGTGGGTACTTGCCGAGTAACCTCCATTCCCTCAATACCTCGCGCAAAAAATCCCGAGATACGGTTAGGGGGTACTTTCTACCCTAACCCCCTTAAAAACAGCCAGTTACCTCGAAAAATCGCCCCGAAGCGCGGTAATACTTCAATACTTAACCTATTTGGATTGAGTCGCTTAGGTCCAAAACATACGTGGAGGGGGGAGGGGGGTACCCCTAACCTCCCCTACACAACCAACCCTACATCGCGCTAGGCACAGCAATCCCCAGCCACCCCAGCACCCGCACCAACTCCCGCCGAGCCACCGCCGCCGTCGCCAGCAGCAGCATCTTCCGCGCCTCATCCGCCTCGGTCAAAATGTGATGCCGGTGATAAAAGTTGTTGAACTGCTGCGCCAGCACAAACGCATACCGAGCCAGCATCGCCGGCTCCGCCGCAGCAATCGCCTGCTCCAGCACCAGCGACAGCCGCGACGCCGTCAGCCAAACCTCCCAAACGCTCGTCCCCTCATCGCCGGCGAGCATCGCGCTCAAATCCAGATCAGCGACAGCCGCCAGCGCAGCCTCTTCGCTAACACCAGCCTTACGAAAGATATTCGCCGCCCGAACCGCAGCATACTGCGCATACGGCCCCGTCTCGCCATCGAACGCCAGCGCATCCTGGTAATCGAACGCGATCACCGTATTGCGCGTAAACCGCAGCAGAAAAAACCGCAGCGCGCCCACACCGATCGCCTCAGCAATCTCCGCGCGCTCAGCCTCCTCCAGCTCCGGATGCCGCGCCTCCACCTCTCTTCGCGCAGCCGCAATCATGCGGTCGATCAAGTCATCGGCCTTCACGCCAAAACCCTTGCGCCCGCTCACCTCGATAAAGTTCTTCGCCTTGTCTTCCTCGCTCAGCACATAGCCAAGATCTTCCGCAGTCCGCGCCGTCAGCCCGACAAACGCATAGTTCAGATGCGTGTACCGCTCGCTCTCATCCACATAACCCAGCGCCCGCAGCGCCTCCTTCACCTGCGTCTGCGGATCATCCTGCCGCGAATCAATCACGTTATAGATCGCATCCGCATGCCCAAAGCTCGGATGCGGCTCTTCACCATGCATCGTCGAGATCCAGCAAGTATGCGTCGCATACTCCCGAAACTTCGCATACCCAAAGTCCTTCCCCAGCAATCCATACTTCCAAAGGTGATACGCAATGTCCTTGCCCACATACGTAACCGTCCCATTCGACCGCACAATAATCTTCGCGTCCTCATCCGGTCCCGTCTCCGACAACTCAACGCCAGCATTCGCAGCGATCGCCCGCCGCATCACCCAGCAACCCTTGTTCTTGCCCTCGGTCTCCAGGTACAGCACGCCGCGCTCCACCATCAGCGCGCGCGCCGTCTCCCAGAAGTGCAGGTGCAGAATCTCGCTCTCGCGCGGCAGAAAGTCGTACTCAATGCCCAACCGCTCCATCGTCTCCAGATGCCGCCGCAGCACGCCCGTAGCAATCAGCTCCGCAATCTCAGCCGTCTCATTTCCACCAGCCTCAATCGCATGCAGCGTGTCCAGCCGCAGCTGCTTGCGTTCACCGACCCGCGCAGCATCCGCCTCATACCACTGCGACACCTCCGCATACAGGTCCCAGCATGCATAATCCAACCGCGTGTTCGTGCGCTCCAGCTCCGTCATCCACGCGCGCACATCCGCCAGCGACATGCCCTGCAACTCCGTCACCGCAACCACAATATCGGCCACCTGCACGCCCGTGTTGTCGATGTAGTTCTGCACGCCAACGTCCCAACCTGGCTTGTACTCATCCGTCTTCAACATCCGCGCAAAGCTGTCGCCCAGGATCGCATTCCGCAGATGCCCCACATGCGCAGCCTTGTTCGGATTGATGCTCGTATGCTCAACCAGCCGGAATCCCGCCGCCGCCCACAACCGCATGCTCATCCGCGGCCATGCGCTTCACCATTGCTGCGCGATCGAGCTTCACATTCAGATAACCAGCGCCCGCAATCTCCACGGCAGCGACACCAGGAGTCGCCGCCAACGCCGTCTGCAGCTCCTGCGCAATCGCACGCGGAGCCTTCTTCAACCGCTTCGCCAGCTCGAACGCAACGGGCAGCGCCATCTCCCCAAACTCGATCTTCGGCGGCAACTCCACCGCGAGGTTCGCCAACGCAATCTCGTAGCGCTCCTTCAACAGCGCTTCGATCCGTGCCTGCAACTGCAATTGCAATGTTCTATACATGATTGTCTTTCTGAACCTTGATCTGAAGTCTCAAGTACCGCAAGGGCGGAGACCGCGCGCCGAAAGCGTTACCGCTTAAACGAGAACTTCTTATGCGCAAAGTAGCTGTAGCACGCAATGATTATCGAGTTCACAATCCCCGCCAGGAACGGGGCATAGGGATGAGTCAGCGCAGGCAGCAGAAACGCCTTCGTCGCCAACGGCAAAATAATCAACTCCGCCGGCGTACTGATTCCATAAACCGCAAAACACTTCAACCATTCTCGGAGATAGTTACCCTTCGTGCGGAAAACAAAATGCTTGTAGCAGAGAAACGCGATCGTAATCGCAATCGGCTTCGACGTGATCGACGCAAGATCCGCGATGAGCGGCTTTCCATGGCTCGGGAGTAGATACCCAAACAGGATTACAAATCCTGAATAAAGTCCCAGGGAGATCAGCGTATTCGATCCCCCAACCAGCAGGAATCGAATGACCTCGCCCGACGGCAGAACGCGCCGAAGCGCGGCAAATGGGCCATGTGCGCTGGGATCGGGCGGCGTCTCGGCTTCGAGTAGGGAGGGTTTGTGGCTGGACAACACACCTCTTATTCTAGCCGCAACTCGCGCACCGCGGCCACAAACTCCGTCCGTTGTTCATCGCCTCGCGTTTGGTTGTATCGTCAACCTCAGAACAACATGATTTCTGCGATGCGGCCAGACCCAATAGTGTCACCCAGGCTTCTTCCGCCCTGGTCGATGCGTCTCGCCTTGGTGGCACTCGCGGCCGTCACACTTCTCCTCAATGGCTATCACCCGTTAGCGGAGGACGGCGGTCTCTACGTCGCCGGCGTCCAACTCACCCTCGACCCAACCCTGTTCCCTCACTACACCGTCTTCGTCAGCGAGCACCTCCACTTCTCCATCTTCGCTCCCGTCCTCGCCTCCCTCGTGCACCTCACGCATCTGTCCCTCGCCTGGGTTTTGCTGCTCACCGATCTCTTCAGCCTCTGGGTCACCTTTTACGCTGCTCATCGCATCCTGCAACACACGATCTCGAGCGAAGCGGCGCAACTCGCCGGCCTCTGTCTGCTAAGCGTCTTCTGGACTCTCCCCATCGCAGGCACATCGCTGCTGCTCATGGACCCCTACGTCACCGCGCGTAGCCTTTCCACGCCGCTCTCGTTATTAGCCCTAGCCTTTGCACTCGAAGACCGCACCAACTTACGCCCGCTCCTCAACTCCGCGCTCTGCCTTATCCTCGCCGCGGCCTTCCATCCTTTGATGGCCGCATACGCCTTCGCCTTCGTGCTCGTTCTGCGCCTTACGCGCCTGCGCCAGCGAGCCCTCGCTTACGCGATCCTCACCCTCTCCGCACTCGCACTCGCCGCCGTTCTCCAGTCCGTCGCCCCAACCGAAACGCCGGCCATCATCGCCGCCGAGAAGTCCCGCTACTACTGGTTCCTCTCTCAATGGCAGTGGTTTGAGCTCCTCGGACTCGCAGGCCCTCTCGCCGTCCTCGCCGCACTTCTGACCCGCTACCGCAACCAGGCCGATCCACTCAACACCGCCGCTGCGACTCTCTGCCGCGCATGCATCGCCATTGGCAGCATCGCCACTCTCGTCGCTCTCCTCTTCGCGCACGAAGGCAGCCGTTCCCACCTTGTCGCGCGCATGCAGCCTCTGCGCGTCTTCCTCCTCATCTACGCGATCATGACCCTCTTGCTCGGCGCAACCCTCACCCAACTCGCCCTCGAAGCCCGCCAACGCCTGAACTCCAACCTACCTCGCCGCGCGCTCGCATCCCTTCCCACGGTCATCATTCTCGCTCTCGCCGCCACCATGTTCTACGTGCAGCGCCAGACCTTCCCCGCCTCCGAACACCTGGAGTTCCCGTCGCGCACTCAGCAGAATCCCAACCCCTGGGTCCAGGCCTTTCTCTGGGCCCGCGACAACACTCCACCCGAAGCCCTCTTCGCCCTCGACACAAAGTACGTCAACGAGGACGGCGAAGACGCCCAGACCTTTCGCCCTATCGCTCTCCGCAGCGCCCTCCCTGACTTCTCCAAGGACGGCGGCGAAGCGGCCATCACTCCCTCTGTCGCCACGCAATGGCTACAGGGAGCCGTCGCCCAAACCAACCTCTCCACCGAAACCGACGCCGTCCGCGACGCGCATCTACTCCCCCTCGGCGTTACCTGGATGGTCCTTCACGCCGCAGCTCCAACCGCGCACGAATGCCCTTATAACAACGGCGTCATCAAGGTCTGCAGCCTCACAGCCGCACGCCCCTGACGGCTTCGCCACCGCTCAGTTTCCGCCCGACGCAGCGACCGCCGGCGCCGCTTTCAGCACCACGCTCTCCTGGTCCTTGCTCTCGAACTGGGAGTAAAACTTGCGCAGGCTGTCGTAATCCTGCGGCATCACCAGCAACTCGCCCTGCACGTGGTTCCGTCGCGTGGTAAAACCCTTCGCGTCACCGACAACCGACAACGAATAGATTTCCTGCTTCGGAAGATCGAACCTCGCCGTATCGGGCAACGCTTCCACGCTCAACGTCGGCGGCAAGTTAATCCGCTGCGCATCCTGCACATACCGCGGATAGTGGAAATAAACCGCCTCCTGCCGCTTTTCATCGGCGAAGGTCGCTGACTCCCCGCTCAGAAAGATATCCGACGGCAGAAGGATGCGCTTCCCAGTATGCGTTCCCAGCGTTCCGCTCACGTCGTAGCTCACCTTCAGCGGTTGTTCATATTCCTTCATATTCTCTATCTTGCCCACCTTCACCTGCAACGACCTTGGCACCAGGTCTTCCAGATGCGTCCGCAACGCGTGGTTCAGGCTCTCCTCGTCGCCACGCAACGCCCGATGCCTCCACTCCACTGCGTCGGCTCCAGTGAAGGTGAGATCGATCGTGCCAGTAATCTGGCCGGCATCATCCATCTTCAAGTTCGCCACCCGTGACAGTTGATTGAACTTGAAATCGTCTCCTGGAGTTGAACCAAACTCCACGCCCTTGTCGAACTCCCGCAACCCCTGAACTAGCGTATGCTCCCATGCAAGATGACCATAGGCGCAGTACCTGCATCCTGGATCGAAATACTTTTCCTGACCATCTACAGTGACAATCGCGATCACGTCGTCAAACTGCCGGAAGCTTTCCCAACTCGGAACAAAGACCTCCTCGCTTCGATCCGGCACCAGCAGGAAGTATCCCTTCATGCCAGCCGCTCGCGCCATTCCCACAAAAAGTTGCGTGAGTTGTGTCGCGCTGCCACGCTTTTGATTTAGAACATCGGCAGCATCCTTCACTGCGTGCCCACCCTCGGCTTTCTGTTCCTTCTCGTTGTGAGCTCGCGTGTAGCGTGTATTCTCTAGCTCCATCACCGCCGCATAAATCTTTCGCAGTTTCTGATCATCGTTCGTGGCTCCAGCGGTAATTTCCGCTGTTCTCTTCTTCAACTCCGAGTTCGGATCGGCGAAGGTGTCCATCCGCTTCGACCAGTCCTTGCCTTCATCCTTCCACCAATCCGCCGTAGTATGCTCCGCCGTGAAGTTGAATAGAACCCGATAGCTGAAACTCGCGACAGGAGGCATATAGGCCTCTTTCACCTCGGGCGGAACATCCTTGATCGTCAACTCAAAAACCTGAATTGGTTGCTGCGAAAAGGCGGAATGCGGGATATCGCGCCGTTCGACCTTAGCGTCCGCGGGAAGAATCGGGAACCAGGTGATCGTCGTGATAGGGCCGTGATTGTCCTGAAGATCCCTCGACGTCGGGTACCAAACGTAATGCGCCTGCTTTACATACAATTCTCCCTGGATATACCAGTCGGGCGATTCAACCATGTCATCCGCAATCCGCGTCGCGTACCGGTACTCAATAATGCTTCCAACCTCAACATCCGGCAGTGTGAACACTCTCTCCTGCACCTTCACGTTCTGCCCCTGCTCCACCTGGCCCTTCTCCAGCACTTTCAGATAAGGCTTTCCCGTGAAAGGAATGATCTTCCCATCCGCATGGATCGTCCGTCCCGTGATCTCGTCAAGAGTCTTGTCATTGCCACCGCCGCCATAGTCTTCCGTCGTGCTGACAAACGGCAGCTCCACATTGGCATACTTCTCTCCGTCCTTGGTCAGGATCTTGATGCGCTCGTAATGAAACACGGAGTGCAGATCGTCCTTGGTCACCTCCTCCCGATTCAGCACCACAGCCGCTGCTCCCGGATATCCCGGCAACGAGGTCATCGATAGTTCCTCTGGCGTAGGCGCGGTAAAACTCGCCACCTGGGCGTACGCCATCCCGCTCGCTGCCGCGGCCGTCAAAGCCCATGCACTTATCCGTCGTATCTTCATCGCCAGCCGATCGCTCCCTCGTAGTCTGTGGTGTTTAGTTTCCGCGCTTCAGAATTGCCTGACTGTCTTCATCAGCGGCGATGGCCGCAGCCAGCTGCTGCACCGCCGCATACTGTGCCGCCGGCAACGTCACCTGTCTCACCGTGTACGTCCGACTGTAGTGCAGAACCCGCCCGCGCAACTCCGTCGAACTCACGTAGCTCGCGAATCCGACATCGATCTTGACCGGATCCGGCAACTCGTCCACCACGTATCCCTGCGGCAGCTCGATGTCATACTCATCGGTGCCCTGCATGGTCTGCTCCAGATCGATCTCCACGTGGCGCGGCTTGCGGTCCACGTCCAGTCCATAGCTGCCAAGAACCCTCGGCCGAACCATCAGCAGCGGCCCGGCAAACCTCGCAAAGTGGCTCGCCTGCAAATCGAACGTGGTCGTCAAATCCTTGTTCAGCGCATCCACGTTCTCCACCTTCAACCCTGTCATCGACGCCCCCGTGAAGTCCCGCGCGATGACCCGGTTCATATACTCCGTCTGCTTCTTCTCCCCTTCACTCGAGAAAACACTCCGCCGCCTCTCCGCAAGATCCCCAAACCGCAAGTCAGTAACCGACCCCTTAAGCGTTCCATCCGCGCTCAGCTCAAACTTCCCTGAGCGGCGAATCGTGTTCAGCGTAGGATCCATCACCGGCAGCTCGATCACCTGGCTGTCCTTGCCTTCAATCAACACTCCATAGCTTCCCTGCAAGTTATCTTCAAGCTGGCCAAACGGCGTCATGTACCACGTCGGATCGAAGATCAAATATCGTTTGCCCGTCTTCGCCGTGACCACGCTGTGCATCTTCGGTGACTCATATCCCTTGGGAATCTCGATCGCGGCAATCATGTGATTGCCCCAGATCGAAGGCGCATCCGGATCCACCACGCCACGTTCCGTATCCACCATCACCAGCGCGCTATGTATGCCCACACTCGACAACATCGCCGAGAGCAGCGTCGCCTTGTCCTTGCAGTCCCCATACCGGCCGCGAAAGATGTCCTCAGCAGCGTGCGGCTGGTATCCACCTACTCCCATCTCAATCACGAAGTAGCGGATCTTCTGCTGCACAAAATCTCCGATTGCCTCGGCCTTGTCGTAGAAATCCGCCTTTCCCGCCGTCAACTCCGCAGCCTTTGCCGCAATATCTGGAGTCGACACCAACCGGTCGCGCGACAAGCCTTCGTACCACTCCCCGATTCCCTGCCATGTGCCATCCTGAGGCTCCGCCAGGCCTGGCCCCGCATAATGCACCGTCATTCGCGCTGCCAACGCCCCCTCCCCTGGCGCCATGGGCACGTGATCCAGATCGATTGCCGGCACGTCATTCATCTCCCACCGATAGGAATGGTTCTCAAGATCGATCCCCTCCACCTTCGCGTGCCGCGCCCACGTCGTGGTGTACGTGTAACCCGCCGGAAGCGCCAGCGTGAAGCTCTGCTGCATCCGTGGCAGCCCATCCTGAAACTCCCAATTGGTCTCCGCCAGGTACGGCCGCTCACGCTTGTCGTATTCGTACGCGATGATGCCCCCGGGATCGCGCCCCGGCGGGTCCGCAACCCTCGCCCGCTCATCCGAGTAGAGTTCACCACCCTCACCCGGCTGACCCACATCCAGGATCTCGCTGTCTTTCACCGTGTACTCATGCCCCGCCGCATCGATGCTCCACACATGCAGCGACAGCACCTTCGAGTCCTTGTCGTAATACACGGACGGATATCCATAATCCCGCCCCTGTGGTCGCAGAATCTTCACCACCCTGCGCACATGCTCAACCGCCTGGCCCTTCTGGTCGACGGTGTAGGTGGTCTCGTCCAGCAGCACAACCGCCTTGGGATTTCCCTGGAACTCAGGCACCTTCTGCTGCGCCGCCGTCTTCACCCAGTCCGGCACCGGCTGCGATCCAAACAGATTGCCGGCTCGCGCTGCAACTCCGCCCCCGAGCACCATCCCGCCCACCAACAGAATTGCCAGCCGACCACTCGCGCGGCCGCGACCTGTTGCAACTCTAGACTGCATGGCGGCAGCTCTGTGTGTCCCGCCTCGCATTTTCATGGAGACCCGCTTCGATAAGAGATTTGGTGGTTGATTTATACGTGGCTTCTCTCCACCATGCAAGTGCGAATCGAATTCCACCGTCACCACTACGAATACCGCCCTTCGTGCTACCTTAATCAAGGAGCGAGCGGGTAGCTCAGTTGGTAGAGCATCGCCCTTTTAAGGCGTTGGTCCTGGGTTCGAGCCCCAGCCCGCTCACCAAAACATCCTTATTATCAGCGTGTTATAGCCTCCCTCCCAATAGCCAGATGAGCAGAGTCGGCTGTCGCAGAGCAAACGCAAGCAGCCGCGGCAATCTCTCGCGCACTCTTGCTGCCTTCTGGAGTGCGCTCGAGTCTCGTCAGCGCAGCAGGGTCATCTTCGCGCTCCCCTTCATTTCTGCAACTGCATCTGCTGCACGCCGCCCGTATACACCATCCGGCGTCCACCCTCCGCAACTGCCTCGCCGGTTCCTTGCCCCGGCGCCACAAGCAGCACATGAAACTCCCGGCTCGCCGGATCGCCGGCGAACTTACCCTGCCGTCCTCCCATCGTGAGTGTGCGCGACGCGTCGTTCCAATGCATCGGAACCCACGCATACTGCCCCTTCTCATAACCGTAGGTCAGACCGTCATCACTGTAGAGCTTCGCGTCGCCATCGGCGCCAGTATAGATGCGCAGTTCCGTCGGTGCGGAAGGATGTTCGCCTGTATACTCCTCCTCCGGCCCGAGGGTAAGTATGCTTCCCGCTCGCACATAGAGAGGCAGCACCGATAGCGGCGCCGCGCGATCGATCGTCTGTCCGCCGGCGATCCTCTCCCCGGTCCAGAAGTCGTACCAGTCAGTTCCCTTCGGCAAGTAAACCTGTCGGGAAGTTGCTCCCTCTTCAGTCACCGGAGCCACCAGCAGCGAAGGCCCGAGCATGAATTCGTCGCTGATATCGATCGCCTTGCTGTCCGACGCAAAATCGAATGCCAACGCCCGCATCGGTGTATAGCCCTCGTGCGTCGTCCTCCCCGCCAGCATATAAATGTACGGCATCAACCGATAGCGAAGCCGGTCATAGCGCGTAAGGATCTCTTGCGCCTGGCCCCCAAACGACCACAGCTCGTTCTGGTTATTCTCGCGCGCACCATGAGCGCGAAAGATAGGACAGAACGCACCGTACTCGAACCACCGCACAAACAGCTCGCGGTACGCCGGGTCCGCGGTGTCGCCGCCCACAAAGCCGCCAATGTCCGTCGTCCAGTACGGCAGCCCACTCAGCGAATAATTCAATCCCGCAGGAATCTGCCGCCTGAGCGTGTCGAAGGTAGTAAGCGTGTCGCCCGACCACGCCGCGGCTGCGTTGCGCTGCATTCCAGTGAACGCAGAACGCGTCAGCATAAACACGCGCTTGTCCTCCTGCTGCCTACGCTGCCCGTCATAGATCGCCTTCGTCGTCATCAGCGGAAACACATTCGCAACCTTTGAACCGTCTCCAACCGCCGTCTTCGCTCCCGCCAGCATCGGCCCGTGCTCTTCCGCATATAAGTCGGCGGGCTCAGTCGAGTCCAACCAGAACGCATCCACTCCAATGTCATACAGCGACTTCTTCGCCTGCTCCCAATAAAGCTCGCGCGCACCCGCACTGAATGCGTCGTACAGCCGCGATCCCGCCAGGTACGGTGGCAGATGATCCGGTCCCAGCGTTACGAACTCATTCTTCGCGTTGAAGTCGTCGTAGTTGCGATTGCCCGGCTGAAACAGCGGCCAGATCGAAACCATCAGCTGCACATGCTCGTCATGCAGCTTCTGCACCATGGACTTCGGATCGGGATACGCTTGATTGAATTCGCGCGAGCCAAACCCTGTCTCCCATCCAGCATCCAGTACGACGTTGTCCAGTGGAATATGCAGCGCGCGATACTTCGCAGCCACCCCCAGCAACTGTTCAGCACTCGCGTACGCCAGCTTCGATTGCCAGAACCCATACGCCCACCGCGGAAACAACGGCGCTGCCCCGGTCAGTCGCCGATACCCCGCAATGATCTTGTCGAACGATGGCCCCGCGATGTAGTAGTAGTCCACCGCATCGGCATCGTTCGAGCGGATCGCCAGCACCTGCCGGAACCGGTTATTCCAATCCGTCACCGAGCCGCTGTTCCACAGCACCCCATAGCCCTTCGAAGAAATAAAGAACGGAATCGAAATATTCGTGTTGTCCTGGGACAGCACAACCTGCAGGTTCCTCTGGTTCAGAATTCCACTCTGATGCTGGCCCAACCCATACAGCCTCTCCTGCGGCATGAGCGCAAACCACACCGAGGCCTGCTTCACTGCCTGCCCATCCGTAACCGTAGGCGTGATGCTTCGCGGAAACGGCCAGTCCGTTTCCCCCAGCATCGCAACGCCGTGCGCGTCGCTAAAGCGAACCGATCCCGTATTCCTGTTCACCCCGATGCGAAGTCCCGCCGTCTCGATCTCAATCGCCCCATCCGAATCGTGTACAGAAAACGCCGCCGCAGAGCATGCCGCATCCGACACCGCAGGATTGCTGAGATCGGGAATCGTCGGCCCCGCAACGAACGTCACCCGCGCCATCTCCCCCTCACAGGGCTTGATCCGCAACGTTCCGTTCGCGAGATGAATCAGCTCCCCACCCAGCGTCTGCTGTTCCCCCACGACCACATCCGGATGCGGCGAGGGCGATTGCGCACTCGTGGAGAGAGCCATCGCCATGCAACCCAGGCTCAGCGCTTGCAGACCTTGCCCGCACGCTTTGATGTTTCTCTTCATTCTCACTCCTGAAGCTTTATATCCCAGAATCGCGCCAACGATCCGCCGAGCTTCGATTTCGCATCGGAGCGATCTCCTTTCGTAATATCGACGGCTACAACCCGACGATGAAGAGTGCAATACTACACAGGCGATCGACGACTATCAGCACACGCGGCAACGCACCCGCCGCATCGCAGATCGTTCCTTCGCCACCCCGGCTCGTCCTTTGGACATTCGTGGTGAACCGCAGGAGGTTGTCCCCTTGAAACTGTTTTGGCTAATGGTGGCGCTTGGTTTGACATCCCTATCGGCCGGAGCCTATGCCGAAGTGCGACTCCCCCACATCTTTTCCGATCACGCGGTCCTGCAGCGCGATCGCCCCATTCACGTCTGGGGATGGTCCACTCCCGGCGCCCACCTGCTCGCGCACTTCCATCAACAGCAGGTCGCGACCACTGCAGACGCGCAAGGACTTTGGAGCCTCTCTCTGCAACCCGAAACCGCCGGCGGACCCTACGCCCTTACCCTCTCGGGCGACGGTGCGGACGTAACAATTCACGACCTCCTCGTCGGCGACGTGTGGATAGCCTCAGGCCAAAGCAACATGGAGTTTCCGCTGCAGGGCTTCGGTCCCGACACTCCTCTCAAAAACCAGGCGGAGGAGATTGCTAACGCGACCCAACCCGCCCTCCGCCTCCTCCGACTAGAGCGCAAGAGCAACGATTTTCCCCTCGCAGACCAATCCAGCAACTGGACGCTCTGCACCCCCGACACCGCTCGAAATTTCTCCGCAGTCGCCTACTTCTTCGGACGCGAAATCTCCCAGCGTGAAAACGTTCCCGTCGGGCTCATTGACGCAACCTGGGGAGGAACACCCGCGGACTCCTGGGTGTCACTCGATACCCTCGGCTCCAACCCTCAGCTCTTGCCAGCCTTTGCCAGCAGGGCTCACTTTGCCGACGAGCAGGCAAGCCTCGACGCCACCATTGCTTCCGAAAAAGCCGAAGATCAGGCCGCGCAGCGCGCCGGCAAACCCCTCCCCAAACATCCCTGGCACCCGAATGAAACCTCCTGGTCCCCGGCCGGGCTGTACAACGGCATGATCGCCCCTCTAGCGCCCGCAACCATCAAGGGATTTATCTGGTATCAAGGCGAGACCAACTCCGCACTCGATCGCGCTCCTTATTACAAGTCGCTGTTCACCTCCTTGATCGGTGACTGGCGCAGCCACTTCGCTCAAGGCAATCTGCCCTTCCTCTATGTCCAGATATCTACCTTCAGTTCTCCCTCCGAGGACTGGGGTGCGATTCGCGACGCACAGCGTCGCACGCTCGATGTCGCCAACACCGCCATGGCCGTCACGCTGGATATCGGCGACGCAAACAATGTCCACCCCGCAGACAAACAGACCGTCGGTGCGCGCCTCGCGTTGGCAGCCCGCCATTTGGTCTACGGTGAATCCGTTGTCTCGACCGGCCCACTCTACCGACAAGCAACCAGCGAACTCAACGACGATGGAACCTTCAGCCTTCGCGTCTGGTTCGATGATGCGGAGCACCTCACCTCGAAAGGAAAGCCACTCACCGCCTTTGAACTCGCTGGCCCTGACCGCCACTTCGTTGCCGCGACCGCTCACATCGACCGCAATACAGTCCTCGTAAGCTCTCCGCAGATCCCTCACCCGATGTATGTTCGTTTCGGCTGGGCCGGTTTAGTCGACGGCAATCTCTACAACGCCGCCAACCTGCCCGCGTCCACCTTCGTCTCCGAGCCCGTCCCTTAACGTCAGGCTTTCGCCTACTCGCTCGCCTTCAACTTCCTCACGATGTTTGAGGTAGAAAATCCTTCCACGGTCGGCACAATCTCCACGCGCCCACCCGCGGCGATCACCTCTTCATGTCCCACGACGGTGTCCACGGAATAGTCCCCACCCTTCACCAGCACGTCCGGCTTCACCGCTCGAATAAGCTCCAGCGGCGTGTCCTCCTCGAACACCACCACCGCATCCACCGCCGCCAACGCCGCCATCACCCGTGCGCGCTCGTTCTCTCCAACCACCGGCCGCGTCGGCCCCTTCAGCCGGCACACACTGGCATCCGCATTCAATCCCAGCACCAGCTTCGTGCCAAATCGGTGACACTCCTCCAGCAGCGTCACGTGCCCCACATGCAGCAGATCGAAACACCCGTTGGTAAACACGATCGTCTCACCAGCAGCTCTCCACTCCGCCACGCGCTTGGCCAGCCGCTCACCATTCAACACCTTCTCATCGCCGCGAATTCCGCTCGACGGCGTCATCGCCGCCACCAGCTCATGCCGCGCAATCGGCACAGTCCCAATCTTGCCCACAACAATCCCCGCCGCCAAATTCGCCAGCTCCACCGCCGTCTCAATCTTCAGCCCACCCGCCAGTGCCGCAGCCAGCGTCGCGATCACCGTATCGCCCGCCCCCGACACATCAAACACCTCGCGAGCCCGCGCCGGCGAATGATACGTGCCCCCATCCCAAAGCACGCGAATGCCCTTCTCGCTCATCGTGACTGTCAAATACTTCAGCCCATACTTCTCGCGCTGCGCTTCACCAGCCTCCAGCAGCGCTGCGAGCAGATGCGAGCTCACACCGGTCGCCACCGCAAGCTCCTGCAGGTTCGGACACACCATCGTCGCCCCCGCATACTTGCTGAAGTCCACCGTCTTCGGGTCTACGAGCACCAACACCGACGCGTCCTTCGCGGCCGCAATCACCGCCGCGCACAACTCCGCCGACACCGCACCCTTCGCATAATCCGACAGCACCACCGCGTGCACCTTCCCCACCAACTGCACCGCGCGCTCCCGCAGACGCTGCTGATCTTCCGCATCCGGCGCATCCTTGCTCTCGATGTCCAGCCGCAACAACTGCTGCTGCCGCCCCACAATCCTCGTCTTCGAGATCGTCGGCAACTTCGTCGTCACCACCCCCGCCGTATCGATCCCGGCAGTCTCCACCAGCGCTTCCAACTCGTCCTTATCCTTGTCCTCTCCCCAGAATCCCGCCAGCACCGCTTGGCATCCCAGCCCCGCCAGGTTCATCGCCACATTCGCTGCACCACCCGCACGCTCATAGTGCTGCGCATGCCGCAACACCGGCACAGGAGCCTCCGGCGAAATCCGATCCACCTCACCCAGGATGTACCGGTCGAGCATCAAATCCCCAACCACCAACACCTTCAGGTGTCCGAACCCACCCTCCAACAATCCCAGAACCGCATGTGTCTCCGGCAGCATCGTCGTCTCATCTCTCCCCAACCATCATCGCACTACAAGTTCTCAGTTCTCAGTTGTTAGTTCTCAGATGCGCCCTTACTGAGAACTGAGAACTGAGAACTGACAACTTGCATCACCTCATCGACCCTGATCGACATCAAACACTTCTTCTGCTGCTCAATGCACGTCTCCAGCCCGCAACCCCAGCACTCCACCCGGTGATACACCACCTCGTGCTGCTTCCCAAACGGAAACCACTGCCGCGGAATATTCCGCGCCGCAAAGATCGCCACCACCGGCGTCCCCACCGCCGCCGCCAAATGCATCGGCCCACTGTCGTGCCCCACAAACAATCTCGTCCGCGCAATCGCCGCAGCACTCTCCCGCGGCGTCAGCACCCCACAAAGATTCACGACCGGCCCACCCCCACTCGTCCGCCAACCCTCTGCCGCAAACTCGCTCGCCTCGCTCTCCTCCGCCGCTCCCAACAGCAGCAGCGCACGCCCCGGAAACTCCGCCGCCATCCTCCCCAGCAGCGCCCGCCAGTTCTCCCTGCCCCAGTCTTTCGCTTGAACTTTAGTCCCAACGCTCACCGCAATCGACTCCACCGCCAGCGCCTCCGCCCCAATCGCGCCTGCCGCACGCTCCCGCTCCTCCGCTCTCAAATGCAAATCCCAGCTAGCCGAATCATTCAATCTCCCTGGATCGGCAATATCTCCCATGGCCGCGAGCCCGCCGATACAGCGCGCCAGCCGCGCCGCCTCCGGCTCCAGGTGTCCATCACCCATCGCATGATCTTTCCCGCCCGTCGCCGCGCCGTAATAGTTCCGCTGCATCCCCTCAGTCAGAGGAACCCCCACAATCCGCCGCACACCACACAACCGGAAGAACACTTCATCCCTCTGCGCCGCCTTCACCCCGCGCGGCGCCGCCAGGTACACCAGCACCTGCGGCCGCCACCGCACAATCTGCCACCACACCCCCAGCAGTTCCCACGCGCTGCGCGTCCCCACCGCGTATCGCATGTACCCCTGCACCAACCCCGACCCCTCCAGAATCGCCGCCGCTGCCGGAGCCTTCGAGTTCACCGGAACATTGGTCAGCATCCGCCGCTCTGCCTCCGGAAACGCCCTCGCCACCAGGTGCAGCGCCGGCAGCGCCACCAGCATATCGCCCAGGCTTCCCAGCCGATACACCAACACCCGCCGCGTCGTCCTCTTTCCCATTCCTCCAGTGTCGCATCTGCAATTCACCCGCGCCAACACCCACGGCCCTACCATCCCCCTACCATCCCAGCCCCCACTCCGTTATCCTTGCACTCACCACTTCATGTTCGCCGCCGCCCGCATCGTCGCCCTTCAAGATCAATTCACCGCGCACGGCCACGACCCCTCATGCCCGGCACCTACCGCCTCTGACACCTTCGCCCAACTCGTCCTCGATCAGCACCGCGCCAACTACGACCTCTGGCACCGCGAAGACGCCGCCCGCGATCCCGACGCCACCGACGCCACCATCGTCCGCGTAAAGCATGACATCGATCGCCTCAACCAACTCCGCAACGACCTCGCCGAACAGATCGACCTCGCTCTCCTTCAGCTCTCCCCTACCAACCCCTCCGCGCCCCTCAACTCCGAATCCCCCGGCCTCATCATCGATCGCCTCTCCATCCTCGCCCTCAAGATCTTCCACACCGAAGAGCAGCTGCACCGCTCCACCCCTGAACACCAGCACCGCAACCAATCCCGCCTCGCCGTGTTGAACGAACAGCGTACCGACCTCGCCGCCTGCCTCGACGCCCTCTGGTCCGACGTCCTCGCCGGCCTGCGCCGCTTCAAGCTCTACCGCCAACTTAAGATGTACAACGACCCCACCCTTAACCCCGTTCTCTACAACCGTTCCCCCGTCTGACGATCTATCCGGTACACTCGTGTTTGACCTTAACCCCCTCCGCCTCGTATAACCCCAGTTACCATCGCCGTACTTTATCTTTAGAACTCAAGCTGTCTACCCCGAGAACATCATGGCAACGAAGCCGGCAACATCGACCTCAGACTCCAAATCCAGTAAGACGTCCGTAGCGCCCAAGGCCCCGCGTACCCTCGCAGGGAATGCGCAACATGCCCTGGACGCCGCCCGCAAATCCACGCTCTCTCTTTACGAGAGCGCGCTCAAGCTCATGCAGGCCGGCAAGTATGACAAGGCCCACGATGCCTTCACCAAGATGCTCGAGTCCGCGCCGCAAGATCTCGCCGACCGCATCCGCATGTACATCTCCGCCTGCGTCGCCCAGATCCACAAGGGCACCACCAGCTTCCAGACCCACGAAGAGCGCTACGACTACGCCATCTCCCTGCTCAACCAGGGCAACTACGAAGACGCCCGCCAGCACCTCAAGCAGATCCTCCTCGAAGAGAAGTCGGCCGACTACGCCTTCTACGGCCTCGCCCTTCTCGCCTCGCTCACCGGCGACCACGACACCTGCATCGAGCACCTCACCGAAGCCATCCGCCTCAACAACCAGAACCGTCTACAGGCTCGCCTCGACTCAGACTTCGATGGCGTAGCCGAAGACCCTCGCTTCACCGAACTCCTCTACCCCGAAGTCTGATCGACCCTGCTCGTTTAGTCCTTCCTGCAAATCGCGGCCAACTCCGCCAGGATGTTCACCGTCCGACTAAACTAGTAAACGCACGAATGATCACACCTCGTCAGCTTCGAGTCGTCGCCATCGGCGGCGGAACCGGTCTCTCCACGCTCCTTCGTGGACTCAAGGCCTTCGTCGCCGCGCCCGCCGGCGCCTCCCCGCTTGCCAACCCCGCCTTCCAGAATCTCCCCGCCCTCATTCGCGAGCTCTCTGCCATCGTCACCGTCACCGACGACGGTGGCTCGTCCGGTCGCCTGCGCGAAGATCTCCAAATGCTTCCCCCCGGCGACATCCGCAACTGCCTCGTCGCCCTCTCCCAGGACGAAGCCCTGCTCTCCCGCCTCTTCCAGTACCGCTTCTCCCACGGCGACCTCCAGGGCCACAGCTTCGGCAACCTCTTCCTCGCCGCCCTCACCGGCATCACCGGAGACTTCGCCCAGGCCGTCCAGGTCAGCTCCCAGATCCTCGCCACCCGCGGACGCATCTACCCCTGCACCACCGCCGACGCGACCATCTCCGCGCGCATGGACGACGGTTCCGTCGTCGATGGCGAAACGAGCATTACCGCCTCGCAGCGCTCCATCACCGAACTCATGCTCTCCCCCGCCGACGCCTCTCCCCTCCCCGAGGCCCTCGAAGCCATCGCCGCTGCCGACCTCATCACCCTCGGCCCCGGCTCCCTCTACACCTCGCTCATCACCAACCTCCTCGTCCGCGGAATCCCCGAAGCCATCGGCCGCAGCAACGCCACCCGCGTCTACATCTGCAACCTCATGACCCAGGCCAACGAAAGCCTCGGCCTCACCGCCTCGCAGCACATCGAAAAGATTCTCGACCACGCCGGCACCCAGATCTTCGACTACGCCCTCATCAACACCGCCCCCATCAGCACCCACGCCCTCGCCCGCTACGCCAGCGAAGGCCAGGAACCCATCCTCGCCGACCTCGACCGCATCCGCTCCCTCGGCGTCGAGCCCATCACCGGCAACTTCGTCCACGAAGGCGATGTCCTCCGCCACAGCTACGACGTGCTGGCGGAAACTGTCTTGCAACTGGCCCTGCAAACTTCCTCCGTATAACATCCGATCTGTAATCGCCAGTGAGCGATCCCATCGGAGATCATGCCTAAGTCGTCCTCATCTTCACTCAACACTCTCGGCCGCATCTTCTACGCCCTAGCCATCCTCGGCTTCGGCGTCCAATACGCCCTCTACGGACATCTCCGCCGCGGCCTCCCCCTCTGCCCCATCTGGCTACACCCCAATACGATCCTCGCCTACGCGTTCGCCGCCCTCTGCATCGCCGCCGGCCTCGCCCTCCTCACCACCTGGCGCACCACAACCGTCAGCCTCATCCTCGGCCTCGTCTTCCTCACCACCGCCGTCCTCTACTTCTTGCACTTCAACTACGTCATCTACGACGGCGACGGTCGCACCCTCTTCCTCGAATGCCTCTCCCTCGCCGCCTCCGCGCTCATCCTCCACGGCATCTCGTCCGGAAGTAAATACTCGCTCATGCCCGGCCGCCTCTTCTTCGCTCTCGCCATGGTTGTCTTCGGCATCCAGCACTTCCTCTACGTCCGTTACCTCTCCACCCTCGTCCCGCGCTATCTCCCCGGCCATCACCTCTGGATTCTCGGAACCGGCCTCGCCCTCATCGCCGCCGGCCTCTCCATCGCGACCACCATCGAGGACAAGTACGCAGCCTACGGCCTCTTCGTCCTCTTCTTCGGATGGCTAGTCCTCCTCCACGTCCCCCGCATCCTCCACGCTCTCCACAACGGCGACGAGTGGTCCAGCGGCTTCGTCGTCCTGGCCTTCAGCGGAACCTCCCTCCTGCTCGCTGCCTCTTCCACCGGCACCGCCATCGGCAAGCCCTCCAAACCGGCTCCCAGGAAAGAACGCCCCTGGCGCCCCTAGCATCCAATGGCCGTAGTTCCTGGCGAGCCACCGAGTAGTCCTCAATCCGGAGACGCCTCATGCGCCCAACTCTCACCCTCGCGCTCCTACTCCTCACCACCAGCCTAGCCCACGCCCAGCAATCCCCCTGGCAAGGCGAGTGGGGCTCCTTCACCGACACCTCCGCCGCCACAGGCCAGCGCCTCACCATCTCCGACTGCACCGCCGACATCTGCACCTTCTCCCTCTCTGCTCGACAATCCCCCAATCACTGCGACACCAGCACCAAGGCAAGCTTCACCCTCTCGTCCCCGACAGAAGCCACTGCCACTCTCCCCGGCGAATCGGCCACGAAAACCTGTAAGCTGCAACTTCACCGCGACCCCACCAGCATCACCGTCACCGCCACCGGCGCCACCTGCACCTCCTACTACTGCACCAGCCCCACCGTCACCTTCTCCCACACCTATCCGCAGCGCTCTTCCACGCCCTACACCGGCCCGCACGCAGACGTCTGCCTCGGGAACGCATCGCCCGCCACGGTTGCTACCTGCACCGATCCTGCGCTAGCCAAGCTCGAACAGCAGTGGCAAGACCTCTACGCCGACTACCCCCTAACCCCCAACCCTAATCCAAATCAGAACGGCTACAGCCACGCCGTCGCCGTCGACGCCACTATCCTCAAGCACTGCGACACCGCTCCCAACCCCGCGCAGTGTCTCCACGACCGCTTCACCGCCGACATCGCCCTCCTCACCGCGAACAAGCAAGCCTTCACCGCCGGCTACACCGACCGCGGCGATCCCGCCACCGCCGCGGCCCTCGCGCAAAAAATCGCCGGCAAGTATCGCCACAGCTTCGCCAACGGCGACGTCCAGGGCGACCACTACCGCTCCACCGACACCCTCACCCTCACCCCCGTCGGCAGCGCCTCCATCCACTTCGACGCGCACCTCGAGTTCTACAACGGCCACACCTGCGACCTCTCCGGCGGCGCGCTCTTCCGCAAAAACGGGAGCTTCGTCTACGACGACAAGCCCACCAACGCCAACTCCACCGACCCCGTCTGCCATCTAGGCATCAAGCCCACCGCCACCGGCGTCACCTTCGAGGACTACACCGGCGGCTGCAAGATGATCTCCTGCGGCGAACGCGGCGGCTGGAACGGCGCCTCCTTCACCTTCGCCGAACGTGTGCCAGCCAAAGCCTCTCCCTCGAAGCCCTCTCCAAAATAATCTGCGCTACGCTAAGCTCATGCAGACCCCCACCCTCGAAGGCGCCCACGTCCGCCTCGAACCCCTAACCCTCGCGCATCTCCCCGCCCTCGAGGCCGTAGCCTTCGACCCCTCCATCTGGCGCTATATGCTCAGCATCATCCGCGCCCCCGAAGATCTCCGCGCCTGGGCCGACAACGTCCTCGCCGCAAACAACATCCTCCCCTGGGTCACCATCAAAAAATCTCAAGGCGCAACCCCCGATCAAGTTGTCGGCTCAACTTGCTTCCTCGATCTAGACCTCACCCACCGCACCACCGAGCTAGGCCACACGTGGCTAACCGCCCCCGCGCGCGGCACCCTCATCAACGCCGAAGCCAAGCTCCTCCAGCTCACCTACGCCTTCGAAACCCTCCACCTCAACCGCGTAGCCCTCAAAACACACCACGAAAATCTACAATCCCAGAACGCCATGAAAGCCATCGGCGCGATCTACGAAGGCACCTTCCGCAACCACTACCTCATGCCCGACAACACCCTCCGCCACAGCGTTTGGTTCAGCATCACCCGCGAAGACTGGCCCACCACCAAGGCCCGCCTTCAGCGCCGCCTCAGCCTTGCGCGGTAGAGGCCGTCACACCAAGCGTTCGGCGCGTTTTTGGCAAATTGATAAGCAATAAACCAACGACACTAAATATCAAGCACGCGAGCATGATCAGCCCGAGCGCACCCGCACCACCGCTCTTTTCAAGTTCCTGCGGCAGTCCCGTTTCATTCCAGATGAAAATACCGATACCTACTAGAAAAAGAAAACTTCCAAGCAAGTTCGATGAATACCATCCTCGTTTATCGAGACACCATAGCCAAAAGCCGGACACCGTACTAACGATAGCCACGATCGCCGTGGGTATAACGACTAATAGGAAGCGAACGATCAGAACTGCACGATGCAACGTCAAGAGATTCCAAAGGCACCAGAACAACATGATGCTGAGTAACCATTGGCACAGGACGATCGCACGAACTCCGAACTTAGTCACTCATTCCTCCTAAATCGCAGCCGCTCCAATCTCAACCAACCCCGACTCCTCCGCCACGGTCCGTTTCAACTGCCCGCAAGCCGCATAAATGTCCCTCCCCCGCGGCCGCCGAATATACGTAGCAATCCCACCCTCAATCAGCATCCCCTGAAACACCGCGACATCCTCCGGCGTCGGCTGGTGATACGCAATCCCCGGCCCAGGATTCCACACAATCAAATTCACCTTCGCCTTCATCCCCGCGAGCAGCGCCAGCACCTCGCGCGCATGCACCGGCTGATCGTTCACCCCACCCAGCAGCACATACTCAAACGTCACCCACTCCCGCGTCCGCAGCGGAATCTTCCCCACCGCCTCTAGCAGCGCGGCGATATTCCACTTCCGCGTAATCGGCATAATCTCTTCGCGCACGCCGTCGTTCGATGCGTTCAACGACAGCGCCAGCTTCGGCCGCACCGTCTCTTTCGCAAACGCCTCAATCCCCGGCAGAATCCCGCTAGTAGAAACCGTCATCCGCGACTCCGGAATCCCAATCCCCTCAACCAGCAGCCGCACGCTCTTCATAAACTCGTCGTAGTTCAGAAACGGCTCACCCATCCCCATAAACACCAGGTTGATCCGATCCTTCCCAATCTGAATCCCATGCCGATTCAGCACCGCGGCCACCTGCCCTGCGATCTCCCCCGCGGTAAGATTCCGCCGAATCCCAAGCTTCGCGGTCAGGCAAAACTGGCAGTTCACTGCACACCCCACCTGCGACGAAATACAAATCGTAGCCCGCCGAAACCCCTTCTCCGCCAGCGTCCCAAAGTTCGCCCGATCCCGACCATTCCCCCGCCGCGACCAATACCCCCCATCCCCATCAACGCTGCCGTTGCCCTTGCCTTTCTTGCTGTCATTCCCCTCGGGAATCTGCTGTTCCCCCGCCACAGCCTCCGCCGCCGTCTCCACCTCCCCAGCCTCCTCGACCGCGGCCTCACTCCCATCCCCGCGCTCGCCGCCATCCCCATCCGGCATCCAAACGGTCTCCACCGTCTCCCCATCCGCCATCCGCATCAAGTACCGCTCAGTCCCATCCACCGACACGGCCGTCTGCGCCATCACCGGCAACCCCACCACCCAACCCGCCGCCGCCAACTCCGCTCTCAACAAAACCGGCAGCGTCGTCACCTCATCCAGCGACCCCACCCGCTGCTTATACAGCGCATCCCAAACCT
The DNA here is from genome assembly GCA_963796535.1 of uncultured Acidobacteriaceae bacterium. Lineage (GTDB taxonomy): Bacteria > Acidobacteriota > Terriglobia > Terriglobales > Acidobacteriaceae > Granulicella. Next base: position 318,892 of record CAWCMO010000001.1, on the reverse strand, counting down.
GCCGCGCACGATAAGGCTTTTGCCCGAGCCCCGCCATCAGCTCCGTCAGCTCTCCCAACCCTATCCCAAACAGTGCGCTCACCCTTACAGTCTATCCGCTTGCCAGCCAATCTATGCGATCGCCAGTGTCGCGACATGCCGGTCAGCCTCAGCCACCCCGTCCGCAACGCCCGCATCCGCATACAGCGCCCGAGCCTCGCTCCAGTGCTGCTTCGCGACCATCGTCGCGCCCGTCGCCGCCTCAGCCATCGCCGCTACACGCAGCGCGTTCGCCATCTCCAGAGCCGTTGGCGGAGAGCTCCTGTAGTACTCCACCACGGCTTCAGCATTCCGCAAACCCGCCGCCGGATCGCCGGCCCGCATCGCCAGCTCAGCCGCGTGTCGCAGAGCGTGCGCCCAGCGTCCCGACTCATGTTCTGCCCGGAAGGATTCAGCCGCTTCCACATACAGCGCCGTCGCATCTACCAGCCGACCTTGGCGCCGCGCCGCCTTTGCTTCGATCACACAGTCGTCACCGCTCATGCGCAACAATTTACGCCCATCCCACGCTGTTGAAAACCCCTGTTCGCAAATCTCCCTCTTCTCCCCGATCACCGCACCACTCGCCGCAGCGTGATTGCCTTCTCAGGGCAGACTTTGACGCACAGTCCACAACCCCGACAAGCATCCGGCTCCCCGACGAATGCCTGCTTTCCGCCATGCACGAAGAGCTTGAACCGCCCCAGCAACGGAAGTGCCGCCTTCTCTTCAGGCAGGACAGAACGGATGACCAGGACATCGTAAGGACAAATAGGAACGCACGGTCCCTTGGCCTCACACCGCATTGGGTCAATGATCGGCACCATCACACCAGGATCGAATTTGCAGTCGTTATCAGGTTGGCTCATAAGCGCTATAGGGATAACGTCCGAGCGAACCAAATATTGCGCACTGAAAGAATTTTGTCGCCGCTCCTACAATCGAACCCATGGCTTCCCGCAAACCCTTCTTCACCACCGACCCCGCCCTCACCCCCATCCTCGACGAACTCCGCCCCCTCGAACCCATCTTCCACACCCCCGACTTCGGCCTCGAGCCCACCGACTTCGAACGCCGCACCGCCCCTGACTACTGGGAAGTAGGAGCCTCCGGCCGCCGCTACTCCCGTGACTTCATCCTCCAAACCCTGGCCGACAACCCTCCCGCCAACGCCATCACCCTCCGCTGGCGCGCCACCGGCCACGCCCTCCGCCAACTAGGCCCCGACACGTTTCTGCTGACGTACAGTCTCCGGCAAGAAGCCCGCCTAACCCGCCGCTCCACCCTCTGGCAACGAACCCCCACCGGCTGGCAGATCCTCTACCACCAGGGCACAATCGTCTCCGCCAACGAAGACGACGTCACCCCTGCCTGAAACCCAATCTCCATCCCGCGGGTGACACCAGACGTTTCCCTCCGTCTGACCCACAGCACTTCACCCACGCATGACACCTCTCCGATCCACCCTCGCCGCTCTCTCCCTGGCCCTCTGCACCCTCCTCGTCGCCTGCGGCCCCAACGCCTTCATCTCCTTAGGTGCCATTAGCGCCAACTGGTACTTCTACGGCGATTACACTCCTAGCCCTGGCTCTCCCTTCACCAGCGGCACGCTTGTCTTCGGAGGTTCCCTCGTTCGAACGGGCAATCAAGTCTCGGGTGTCCTCCACATCAACCACCCCTGCTTCGGCAACAACGCCACCGACATCCCCTTCACCGGCACCCTGATGTACAACCACCTCAGCTTCACCTCCTCTTCCGTCGCCGGACAAACTCTCACCCTCCAGGGCACCCTCTCGCAGAACAATACCGTCCTCAGCACCGCTTCCTTCCAGATCAACGGCGGCTGCGCTGTCTCCGTCTACAGCCCCGAGCTCACCTACACCGTCAACTCCTGGCTCAACCAGAAAGGCGAGAGCATCCCGAGTCTCACCGGTCCTTGGACCACCTACCTCAACTCCGCTGGCCCATCCCTCACTGAACACCTCACCCAATCTCCCACCGCCGACCAGCACGGCGACTTCGCCCTCACCGGCAACGTCACCGTCACTGGCTCCCCGTGCTTTACTTCCGGCACCCTCCAGCCCGCCAGCTTCATTAGCGGCTATCTGGGCCAACAGGTCATCCTCATGAACGACGGTTCAACTCTTACAGCCACCGTGGAAGCGAGTACCAATTCCAACCTCGGGCCGGCCCTTTCCCTCGATCCCGGCACCATCACCGGCGGGAACTGCAACGGCCCAATCGACCTCACCCTCCAATCTGCCAGCAACCCATGAAACAATAGCCTTAATGCCAGTCTCCGTACCCCTCACCGAAAACTCCACCCTCTCCCCCTCCGCCCCGCACCTCCGCGACATCCGCACCACCACGCTCCCCAACGGCCTCCTCGTCCTCACCGAGCGCATGCCCCACCTCCGCTCCGTCGCCATGGGAGTATGGATCGACACCGGCTCCCGTGACGAAACCCTCGCCGTCAACGGCATCTCCCACTTCATCGAGCACATGGTCTTCAAGGGCACCACCACCCGCTCCGCCCAGCAGTTCGCCCGCGAAGTCGACGCCATCGGGGGCAACCTCGACGCCTTCACCGGCAAAGAAACCATCTGCTTCAACCTCAAGGTCCTCGACGAAAACATCCCCGCCGCCCTTGACCTCCTCACCGACCTCGTCCTCCACCCCACCTTCTCTCCCGAGGACATCGCCAAGGAACAAGGTGTCATCCTCGAAGAAATCAAAATGGACGAAGACAATCCCGACTACCTCGTCCACGAACTCTTCACCCAGAACTTCTGGCCCAACGACGCCCTCGGCCGCCCCATCCTCGGCACCGCCGCCTCCGTCTCCAGCTTCAACCAGCAAATCGTTCTCGACGAATACGCTCGCCGCTTTACCCCCGCCAACATGGTCTTCTCCGCCGCCGGCAATCTCGATCACGACGACTTCGTAGAGCAGGTTGCCGCTGCCTTCACGTCACTCTCCGCGTCCTCCAGCGAAAAAATCGCCCGCCCCAACCCGCCGAAAACCAAGCCCCACATCACCCTCAAGAAAAAGAAGTCCCTCGAGCAAGTGCAGTTCTGCCTCGCCGTCCCCGCGCCCCCCGTAGCCTCCCCCGACCGCTACACCGCCTACCTGCTCAACTCGATCCTCGGCGGCGGCATGTCCTCGCGCCTCTTCCAATCCATCCGAGAAGAACGCGGCCTCGCCTATAGCATCTACGCCGAGCTCAACCCCTTCCGCGACACCGGCTCCCTGGCCATCTACGCCGGCTGCTCTGCCGACAACACCCGCGAAGTCCTCGCCCTCACCCTGGCCGAACTAACCCGCCTCAAGCGCGACCCCGTCACCGACGAAGAACTCCACCGCGCCAAATCCCAGATCAAAGGCAACATGGTCCTAGGCCTCGAAACCTCCGGCTCCCGCATGTCCTCCCTCGCCCGCCAGCAGATGTACTGGGGCCGCTTCTTCTCCCTCGACGAAATCACCGCCGAAATCGACCGTGTCACCGTCGCCGACATCCAGCGCCTCGCCAACAAGCTCTTCCACCCCGATTCCCTCGCCCTAACCCTGCTAGGCAATCTAGGACCCCTCAAACTAACCCGCTCCGACCTAGCTTGCTAGACATCTCCCTGAGGCCTCTAGGTACCCCGAGCCTTCAGGCTCGGGTCTCATAGCGCTAAAGGGGGAGGGGCTTTAGCCCCGGTTCTTCGCCACCCCCACCGACCGCCGCCACTGCAACGCCACCTCCGTAAACAAAAGCGGCACCGTCCACGCAATCCACGCCAGCATCACCGACTGCGTCTCATCCCCCAGCCCCCCATACACATTCAAATCCTCGAGCAGCCGAAACACCACAAACGCAAACGTCACCACATAGCTGCGAATCATCCACTCCCGATGCGCCGCAAATTGCCTTCGCATCACCGACACATACGCCATCCCTGTGGTCACCACCCAAGGCAGCGCCAGGTACAGCAGCGCCGTGCCAAACGCCTTCGGCGCCACCTCCAGCCCGATGTACACCGAAGCGATCGACCCCACCAGCACGCCCCCCAAATAAAGTCGGCCCATCCACCGGTGCGCCTCCACATAATTCCGCCTGATCCATCCGCTGAATTGAAACGGCCCCAACAGCAGCGCCAGCGATCCCCCACCCAGGTGCGCGACCAGCCACCACTTCGCCCCCACCACAAATTGTGATAATGCGCCGCATCGAAGTGCGTATACTGCAGCACCGCACGCCCGTAAAACCGCAAGATCAGCGCAGCCAGCACCGCGCAGCTCAACCACACCAGCAGCGTCCGCAACCTTGCACTGCCCTTCGTCCCCAGAGTCATCACACTCGACGCCATAACACCTCGTTTCAGGAGGTACGTGGCCCGCAAACCAATCAGCTCAGGATTTTGGGAAAGTCTAGCACGCCCATTCCGCCGAAAATAAATCTCCTAACCCTCTGCCATCGCTGACTGCCTCGACTACCATTCCAGAGAATCATCAAGAGGCCGCCATGCCCCACCCGCCACCCAGCCCGCGCTCATCTCCCCTCGCCCTCACTCCGCAAGAATTCCAAACCCTCGGCCACGCCCTCGTCGATCGCATAGCCAACTTCCTAGACACGCTCCCCAACCGCCCCGTCACCACCGGCGAATCACCCTCCGCGATCCGCGCCGCCCTCGACGCCGATCGCACCCTCCCGCAACAACCCGCCGACCCCGCGCAACTCCTCAACCACGCCGCCGACCTCCTCCTCGACCACTCTCTCTTCAACGGCCATCCCCGCTTCTGGGGATACATCACCTCGTCCGCCGCCCCCATCGGCGCTCTCGGCGACCTCCTCGCCGCCGCCATCAATCCAAACACCGGCGCCTGGCTTCTCTCTCCCATGGCCAGCGAAATCGAAGCCCAGACCATCCGCTGGATCGCCGAGATGCTCGCCTACCCCACCACCTGCGGAGGCCTCTTCGTCTCTGGCGGCAACATGGCCAACATCCTCTGCGTCTTGGCCGCGCGTCAAGCGAAGGCCGCCTCTAACATCCGCACCGAAGGCCTCGCCAACTCCCGCCTCCGCCTCTACTGCTCCGCCGAAACCCACACCTGGGTCCAGAAAGCCGCCGACATCACCGGCCTCGGCACCAACGCCATCCGCTGGATCCCCGCCGACGCCGACCAGCGCCTCAACCTCACCGTCCTCCGCCAAACCATCACCGCCGACCTCGCCGCAGGCGACCAGCCCTTCCTCGTCATCGGCACCGCCGGCACCGTCAGCACCGGCGCCATCGACCCCCTCCCCGAGCTAGCCACCCTCTGCCGCGAGTTCAACCTCTGGTTCCACATCGACGGAGCCTACGGAGCCCTCGCCGCCGTCCTCCCCAACGCTCCCTCCGCCCTCGCCGCCATCCCACTCGCCGACTCCATCGCAGTCGATCCCCACAAGTGGCTCTACGCTCCCCTCGAAGCCGGCTGCGCCCTCGTCCGCGACCCCCAACACCTCCGCGACGCCTTCGCCTACCATCCCCCCTACTACCACTTCGGCACCGAGGCCATCAATTACTTCGACCTCGGCCCCCAAAACTCCCGCGGCTTCCGAGCTCTCAAAGTCTGGCTAGCTCTCCAACAAGCCGGCCGCGATGGCTACATCCAGATGCTCTCCGACGACATCCTCCTCGCCCGCACCCTCTTCGAAAAAATCTCCGCCTACCCCAACCTCGAACCCCTCACCCAATCCCTCTCCATCACCACCTTTCGCTACCTCCCCACCAACCTCGACCCCACCGATCCCCTCACCGCAACCTACCTCGGCCAACTCAACACCGCCATCCTCACCGAAATCCAGCAAGGCGGCGAAGCCTATCTCTCCAACGCGGTCATCGCAGGAAAATTCTGTCTCCGCGTCTGCATCGTCAACTTCCGCACCGCCTTAGCAGACATCGAAGCCCTGCTCCCCCTCGTCGTTCGCACCGGCCAGCATCTCGACCAAACCCTCCGCCCCCAAACCCTTTGTCCGCAAAATCCCTGATCAACCCTCGCTCTCCCCTCCGCCTCCGCAAACGTCTATACTTTGAATCTGGAAATCCGAGCGCACTTCCGCTCTTCCTGAGGAGTCCATGAACACCCAAACCCGCACGCGCGAAGCCGGCTTCACTCTCGTCGAACTGCTCATCGTCATGTCCGTCATCCTGATCCTCATGACTCTCGCCATCCCGGCCATGCAGTCCGTCATCCGCCGTGGCAACGAGACCTCCGCCATCGCTTCCCTCCGCGATCTCAATACCCAGGAAGGCCAATACGCGTCCACCTATCCGCAGCACGGATTTGCCTGCTCGCTCACCGCCCTCGGCGGCAAACAGGGCTCTGCACCCCCGGGCCCCGAAGCCGCCCAGCTCATCCCATGACGACCTCGCCAGCGGCAGCAAGGCCGGCTACACCTTCACCATCAGCGGCTGCAGCAAGACCACCATCAATAACGTCGACCAGTACAACAGCTACGATCATCACCGCCGTCCCCAACTCCGTCGGCCACTCCGGCAACCGCGGCTTCTGCACCGACGAGAACGCCCAGATCCGCTACGACCCCAAGGGCGGCACCAACTGCACCGAACTCCTCCAGTAGCCCGATCCCTGGATTAGCGAGCAGCTCAGCTCCAACGAAAAGGCCGCCCACCCAGGCGGCCTTTGCTCTTGCCTTTCTTTCTGTCATTCCCCCGGGAATCTGCTTCTCTACGCACTCTTCTTCGCCACCTTCTTCGCCTTCGCCGGCTTAGCGCGATTCAACGCAACCGCCTCCCGCACCAACCCCTTAAACGCCCCCGCATCTACCTCCACCCCCTCGCGAATATCCAGCGCCCGCCGCACCTTCCCTTCCAAACTAGAATTAAACAATCCCGCCGGATCCGCCAACGACGCACCCTTCGCGAACGTAAGCTTCACCACCTTCTTGTACGTCTCGCCCGTACAAAGAATCCCATCATGCGACCACACCGGAATCCCCCACTTCCACTCCTCCACCACATCCTTGTCCGCTTCCTGAATCAGCTTCCGCATCCGCGCGAGCGTCTTCCCCCGCCAGTCCCCCAACTCCTCAATCCGATCCGAAATCAGCTCCGCCGCCGTCTGCCCCTCACCCACAACCGTCCTCTTCATCTCCCCCTCCTGGCGGCCCACATATAAAACATCCTACGAGAAGTCCACACCCTACGAACTCCGCTTCGGCTCCGCCTCTTTCGCCATCAACACCACCAGTCCCTGGTTGCTGTCCACGCCCCCCGGATTATGCGTTATCAACTTCACGCGATACCCCTTCTCGGCAGCATCGGTGAGCCGCGTTTCATGCTCAAAATCACCATTCCCACTCACAAACTTGTACTGCGGATCAGGCAAAAACTCAGAGCTCATAGACCACCTTCCCTTTCAATCTCTCCATGGGATGGCCATTCGCGCGCCCGGGTTGGCACCCTCATCCCGCCAACTCCTCCACAAACCCGGCAATCGCCTCGCCCGCAACCTTCGCCTCGCACTGCAACAGCAAATGCGGAGACTCAATATTCACCGTCCGCCCCGGCTTCACCGCCTGCATCTCTACCGCGCACCCCGGATCCACCAGCCTGTCCCTGGTCGGCTGCAGATACAGCACCGGTACATTAACCTGCGCCAGCTCCGCCCGCACATCCAAATTCAACACCTCGCGCACCCGCTGCCCCAGCACCTTTGGAGTCACCCAGGACACCGCCCCCGTCACCAACTCCACCAGCGCCCGCGGCGCCTCTTCGCCCACCAGCAAATACCGCGCCACAAACCCCGGCAACGTCACATGGGAGAGCAGTGGTATCGAGTCCCACATCAGTGTTCTCCGCCAACCCCGCAGCGGGCTCGTCACAAATCCCGCACTCAGCACAATCCCCTTCAGATTCGGCGGCTCCAGCGAAGCAATCAACACCGCCAGCGGCGCCCCATACGACTCCGCCACCAGCACAAACGGCTCATCCACCGGAATCGCCCCCCGCAGCGTCCCCGCCAGCTCCCCATAGTTCATATAGCGGTCAGCCGGATACCACAACGTCTCCGTCTCCAGCCCCTCCGGCAACACAGTCTGCAGTCCCCGAAACAGCTCTCCGCTTCCATCCATACCCGGCAGCAATACAAGTTTCTTCAAGTTCTTATTCATACTTTTTTCTAATGACGTATTCGTACCCAGACCTGTCATCCTACGACACCCACCCCACCTCAAGACACCCCCAACCGAACCCATTCCCGAGATTCCCCCCAAACGTCCGATAGCGATCACCCATCACTAGGCGGTTTTGAGCCAAATGTGTACCCTTGAATCTCTGAAGATTGATCGAGGAGGCCGCCGATGCTTGAGATGCCAATGATCGCGAAGGGCGCCGATGAGCTGTACCTGCTGCCGGGGATGTCGAATCGTCATGGCCTGGTGGCCGGAGCGACAGGTACAGGAAAGACAGTGACGCTCCAAGTCATGGCGGAGGCTCTGAGTTCGATTGGCGTGCCGGTCTTTGCGGCGGACGTAAAAGGAGATCTTTCGGGAATCAGCCAGCCGGGAAAAAGCTCGCCGAAGTTTGACGAACGAGTCAAGCTGCTGGGTCTCGGCGAAGTGAAGTTTGCCGGATGTCCGGTGGTCTTCTGGGATGTGTTTGGCAAGCAGGGGCATCCTGTTCGAGCAACGGTCAGCGAGATGGGCCCGCTGCTGCTGAGTCGGATTTTGAACTTGAATGACACCCAGTCAGGCGTCCTAACGCTAGTCTTCAAAATCGCCGACGACAGTGGTCTCCTGCTACTCGATATGAAAGACCTACAGGCCATGTTGCAGCATGTGGGCTCTTGCGCCAAGGACTACCAGACGCAGTATGGAAATATTTCAGCGGCCAGCATTGGCGCAATTCAGCGAGGGCTCGTAACGCTGGAACAACAAGGAGGCGATCTCTTTTTCGGTGAGCCGGCGCTGAACATCGAAGATCTCCTGCAGGTCGACGGCAATGGGCAGGGGGTCGTGAATCTCCTCGCTGCAGACCAGTTGATGAAGTCTCCGCAGTTGTATGCAACGTTTCTACTTTGGCTGATGAACGAGCTGTTTGAGAAGCTGCCGGAGGTGGGTGATCAGCAGAAGCCCACGCTGGTGTTCTTCTTTGACGAGGCTCACCTGCTGTTCAACGATCTTCCTTCGACGTTGCAGAGCAGGATCGAACAGGTCGTACGGCTCATTCGTTCAAAGGGTGTTGGGGTTTTCTTTGTAACCCAAAATCCGATCGACATACCCGACACAGTCTTGGGCCAGTTGGGCAATCGTGTACAACATGCGCTGCGGGCGTTTTCGCCCAAAGACCAGAAGGCCGTGAAGGCCGCGGCACAAACGTTCCGTGCCAATCCGAAGTTGAATGTGGAAGAGACGATTACGCAGATGGGCGTGGGCGAGGCCCTCGTCTCGTTTCTCGATGAGAAGGGAATACCAGCCATGGTGGAGCGTGCGATGGTGTGCCCGCCACACAGCCAGATTGGGCCAATAACGCCGGAACAAAGAGCCGAGCTCATCAAGAGCTCCGTTGTAGCTGGCGTGTATGAGACGGTGGTGGATCGCGAATCCGCGTACGAAAAGCTAAAGGGAAAGGTGGATGCTTCAGCAACGGCTGCGCCTGCCGCAGCAGATGGAACCGCGGCAGCCGGCACCGCACCGGGATGGGCGAGCAACGCGGGCAACATGCTCAGTGGCGTGCTCAACGCCGGGCGAGGCACAAGCGGCCGCGGAGATTCGCTCATGGAGTCAATGGCCAAGAGCGCCGCGCGGACCATGGGAAGCACGGTCGGCAGGCAGATTATCCGCGGGGTCCTCGGTTCGCTGCTAGGCGGAAACTCGAAACGCTAAGACGGCTTCTCCTAAACCGCGGGCCCACTCCGTCACCCGGACTCGAGGTCAAGGCGCGCCGTGTAGACGACGTCGTGAATTTTTTCCGAAACTTCCGTTCCCCTCCCTCCCACTCTTTACATCCTCCTCACCCTCCCAATGCTCTAATATCTCCAGCGAGTCTGCGAGGCGCCAGCCTCCCCTCGCCCACAGGAGAGCAAGTTCAAAATCCAATGACCGACCGCATCGTTCCGCTAACCTCTCGCCCAGCCTGGAAAGCCCTTCAGCAGCACGCCGAAACCATCCGCCCCCAGCACCTCCGCGACCTCTTCAAGTCCGACCCCGCGCGCGGCACCCGCTTCACCGCTGAAGCCGTCGGCCTCTTCCTCGACTACTCCAAGAACCGCATCACCAACGAAACCCTCAGCCTCCTCATCCAGCTCGCCAAAGAATCCGGCCTCCGCGAACACACCGAAGCCATGTTCACCGGCCAGAAAATTAACACCACCGAAAACCGCGCCGTCCTCCACGTAGCCCTCCGCGACCCCAAATCCGAACACATCTTCGTAGACGGCGAAGACGTCGTTCCCCAGGTCCACGCCGTCCTCGACAAGATGTCTGCCTTCGCCGACAAGATCCGCTCCGGAGCCTGGCTCGGTTACACCGGCAAGCCCATCAAAAACATCATCAACATCGGCATTGGCGGCTCCGACCTCGGCCCCGTCATGGCCTACGAGGCCCTCCGCCACTACTCCCACCGCGACCTCACCTTCCGCTTCGTCTCCAACGTCGACGGCACAGACTTCGTCGAAGCCACCCGCGACCTCGACCCCGAAGAAACCCTCTTCCTCGTCGCCTCCAAAACCTTCACCACCCTCGAAACCATGACCAACGCCCACTCCGCCCGTACGTGGACGCTCGCCAAACTCCATCAAACCGAGGCCATCGCCCGCCACTTCGTCGCCATCTCCACCAACGCCGAAGCCGTCGCAAAATTCGGCATCGACACCGACAACATGTTCGGCTTCTGGGACTGGGTCGGCGGCCGCTACTCCATGGACTCCGCCATCGGCCTCTCCACCATGATCGCCATCGGCCCAAACAACTTCCGCGCCATGCTCGAAGGCTTCCACGCCATGGACGTCCACTTCCGCACCACACCCCTCGAGCAAAATCTCCCCGCCATCCTCGGCCTCCTCACCGTCTGGTACACCGACTTCTTCGACGCCCAGACCGTAGCCATCCTCCCCTACGAGCAATACCTCAAGCGCTTCCCCGCCTACCTCCAGCAACTCACCATGGAGTCCAACGGCAAACACGTCACCCTCGACGGCACGCCAGTCGAAACCCAGACCGGCCCCATCTACTGGGGCGAGCCCGGCACCAACGGCCAGCATTCCTTCTACCAGCTCATCCACGAGGGCACCCGCCTCATCCCCGCAGACTTCATCGGCGGCTACAAATCCCTCAACCCCCTCGGCCGCCATCACGACATGCTCATGGCCAACGTCTTCGCTCAAACCGAAGCCCTCGCCTTCGGCAAAACCGCCGAAGAAGTCCGCGCCGAAGGCGTTCCCGAAGCCCTCGTCCCCCACAAGGTCTTCGAAGGCAACCGCCCCTCCAACACCATCCTCTACAACCTCCTCACCCCCCACGCCCTCGGCTCCCTCATCGCCCTCTACGAGCACTCCGTCTTCACCCAGGGCGTCATCTGGTCCATCGACTCCTTCGACCAATGGGGCGTCGAGCTAGGCAAAGTCCTCGCCACCACCATCCTCAACCAGATCGAAGCCCCCACCGCCCCCCCACCCACAGCCCACGACACCTCCACCACTAACCTCATCAACCTCTACCGCAGCCACAAATAGCCCTATGCCCGGGTGCCCCAGGTCCCGCTTCTGGGACCTGGGATGTGCTGCCGGAGAATCTCCCCCGCCTGACTGTCGCAAATCGCCACATCCCGGCGATAACCGCACTACAATTGAACAATATTCGCAAGGAATCCGCGCCACGTGCGCCAAGTCCTTGCGCTTGCTTCAAATGTGCGTTTACCGTAAATCGAGCGCGGCAATCGCCCGAGCTCTTTTGCTCTACTGCACTGACCTGAGGAGGCCTACCTTGTCACCATCTGCAACCCTTTCCGCACCTGCCGCCGCAAAAGCCAAAGCCCTCCCAGGCGTTGCCCTCGACTCCTACACCGGCGACCCCAACTTCATGGCCTCCCTCGCCCGCGGCCTCGTCGTCATCGAAGCCTTCACCCCCCAAACCCCGCAGATGACCATCTCGCAGCTCTCCCTCCGCACCGGCCTCTCCCGCGCCGCCGTCCGCCGCTGCCTCTACACCCTCAGCAAACTAGGCTTCGCTGGCGCCGACGAGTCCCAACGCTACTCCCTCCGCCCCAAAATGCTCTCCCTGGCCAACACCTACACCGCCTCCAGCACCCTCGCCAACGCCGCCCAACCCATCCTCGAGCGCATGTCCAACACCTACCACGAGAGCTTTTCCGTAGCCACGCTCGACGGCGAGCAGATCGTCTACATCGCCCGCACCAGCGTCACGCGCGTCATGTCGGTCGACCTCCACATCGGCTCCCGCCTCCCGGCTTTTTGCACGAGTATGGGCCGAGTCCTCCTAGCCTACCTACCGCAAGACCAGCTAGAAACCTTCCTCAGCCGAGTCATTCTCACCCAATACACCCCACGCACCATCAACTCGGTCGACAAGCTCCGCCTCGCCCTCCGCAACGTTCGCCGCAACGGCTACGCCCTCGTAGACCAGGAGTACGAAATCGGCCTCCGTTCGATCGCGGTCCCCGTCTATGCCGGCAACGGACGCGTAGTAGCGGTAGTCAACCTAAGCGGCCACGCCCCCCGCATCCCCATGCTCGAAATGCAAACCCGTTTCCTCCCCCCGCTGCGAGCAGCCGCCGCCGAACTAAGCGTCTTCCTCCGCTGACCCCAACACCCGCCACGGCTCTTGCCGTTGCCGTTGTCGTTGCCTGTTTCTCGCCGCCATCCTCACCCTCGAGCGCAGGGAAGGGGAAGGATCCCTGTATTGGCCCTTGCCCTTGCCTTTGCCTTTCTTGTTGTCATTCCCTCCGGGAATCTGCTTCTTCCTTTGCCCTCGCCTTTCCTTCTCTCATTCCCTCGGGGAATCTCCTGCTCTCTCCCGCGAAACCGCTCCAGTAAATAAATCCGCGGAATAGACCCTCAAAAACCCGCCAAACTCACCGTGTCAACCCCCCACGGCCCACCAAGCTCACCAAACCCCGCGTCCCCACTGCCGATTTCGCATTCCGCGACTTGGCATACTTACCCCCACCCACCCACTACAATTGAATTAGCTCATTCCCCCACAAGGGCCAACGGCCCGAAATATACTCCGAGGGGTCGAAGGCCCTCCCCATCCTTCAAAAGGGGGGTACTTTGCCGCCTAACCCGCTTGAATAGAACAAGTTACTGCCGCCGTTCCCACCTTATCCCATTAGACTCATAACCCTACAAGAAAAAGCCCAAGAAAGCAGGGGGGGATATGTCGCACCCTAACCCGCCTGAAAAGAGCGAGTTACAAGCAGTTTTCACTCCCAGCCAGGGGGTACTTTGCATCTTAAACTACCCCCTGTCAGCGGTTTACAGGCAAAAACCAACTAGAGGGGGTGGGGGGAGGGGGGTACCCCGACCCTAGTCATCGTCATCATCCTTCTTCTTCGCATGCTTCACCAGCAGCGCAGCCGGCGGAGGCGCCGTCCCCATAGCGTCCTGCCACAGAATCAAGTTCAGCTTGTACGAATCCGCCCGATCCGCGTGGCTGAAGTCCATCTTCATCGAAGCCGCCGCCCCCGGAGCCTTCGCCGTATTCGCCGTATAGATCAACCCATTCACCCGGTTGCTCTGGTCAGCCACAAACGCAGCCTGATCGCCAGGCCCGGTGAACAGCGTCGAGATCAGCGACGCAAACGCATCGTTATTGTTCATAGGAGGCACATCCAGCAGCGTCTCCATCGTCCGCAGCACGCTCACGGTCGAGTAGAACCGGCTGTCCACCACCGCCGCCTTCCCCTCTCCAGCATGCGGAGCATACTTGCTCACCACAATCGCCAGCGACCGGTGCGCATCCACATGGTCCGCTCCATTCTGCGCATCGTCCTCAAGAATGAAAAACGCAGTGTCGTCCCAATAAGCCGAGTGCGAAATCGCCTCCACCGCCCGCCCAATCGCCAAATCGTTATCGGCGACGGAAGCCTTCGGCGACGGCGACCCCGGCCGCGTCCCCGCCGTGTGATCATTTGGCAACCGCAGTTGGATAAAGTTCGGCATCGTGTCATGCCCCGTCGCGCGATCCTTCTCCCAAACCGCCAGGTGCCGCAAGAAAATATTCACGCGAATCTCGTCCGGCACCGACAACTCAAAGTCCGGCGACTCCGGCGCAAAGTGCCCCACCAATTCCGGCTTCGTCGCCACGTTATACGCAAGCTTAGGAATCGCCCAGGGCCAAAGATTCTTCCCTCCGCCCCACTCAACGGGAATCTCTTCGTCCGGCAGAATCGAAGGCTTCGAGCAATTCACTTCGCCGCCTGACATAGCTCCTTCTTGTGGATTCTGCGGCGTCTTCTTCTGCGCCTTATCCCCGCAGAACACCGAAGAAATGTACTCCGCAAAGTGATAAACGGTCTTCCCATGGGCAGCCATGTCCGTCCATATGTATCCACTCTGCGGCTCATTCACATCAGGAATATGCTGCAGCAGCGGATACCCATCGGCAACCATGCCCTCGTAGTCATACGTCCGCTGCCCGCTGCGATAGTTCTGCTGCCAGGTGTCCTCTAAGTAATCCGTACCAATCGCAGCATTCGACCAAACGTGTCCATCGCCCGAAACTTCAGCCGAGTCATAAAAGTTATCCAGCACTCCAAACTGCAGCGCCAGCGCATGCTGATTCGGCGTGACTGCAGCTCCATACATGGTCAACGACGCATCACCATTCCCAACCGGCTTCCCGTCCTTGCTCAGATCGCCAAGCACCTGATCGTACGTCCGGTTCTCCTTAATGATGTAGATCACATGTTTGATCGGGCTCGCCTTGCCACCCGCAAACGCAATCGTCTCCTTCGCCGCCTTCATCCGGTTCGACTCCAGCACAGCAGCAGTCGAAGCCTTCAGCCCCGCATCGATCGCGCTCTCATCCAGCGCAGCCAACGAACCATAGAGCAGCGTCCCAATGTAGGTCGAAGCCCCGCCTTTGCGCCCCGCACCCTCGTCAGTCTTCCGCTGCGCAAAGTTGTTCGGCCCCGTTCCCTTGCCCTTATCGGTAGTCACATACAACTTGCCGCCAGTAGACACCACCGCAAGCGGCATATACTCCGTCGGCACAAATCCCAGCGGCTCCACGAACCCCTTCGCCTTCGCCACACCACGCAGCCTCCGCGGATCGATCACCGCAACCGCATCCGATCCAAGGTTCGCCACATACAGCCGCGTCCGCTCCGCATTCATCGCCAGCGACACCGGCTCCGCGCCAAAGTAGCTCTGCCCCGGCAACCGCGTATCGAAGTATCCACGCACCGCCAACTCCGGAGCTCCCGCCTTCCCAATCGACACCGCAGCCACCGCATCCCGATTCGACAGCGCAACATACATCATTCCCGCGCGCTCATCCAGCAGCAGCGCGCAAGGATGCGTTCCCGCAGCAATCGCCGACTTCGGCTTCAGCAGCGCAACCTTCCGCACCACCTTGCCACTCGCCACATCCAGCTCAACAACCTCGCTAGCATTCCAAAGCGCCACAAACGCCCGCTTCCCATCCCTCGTCACCGCGATCGCAATCGGATACGTAGAAGGCACCGCATCGTCTCTCACTCACGTCGAACGTCCGCTCGATCTCCCCGCTAGCCACATCCACCAACGCAACCGAGTCAGCCAGGTTCTCCGCCACCAGCAACCGCGCCTTCGCTCCCGCCACATACCGCAATCGCCGCCGGATACGGAATCCCCATCGTCCCGCCATCGGTCTCCGCATACTCCGTATTCGCCCAGCCGCCAGCTTCACCATCGGCAGCTTCACAAACCCTTGCGGAGTAAGCACCCCATCTCGCAAACGCGTACACCACGATCCCATTGCCTGTCTTCTTCTCCCCATCGCCAACCGGCGCGCTCGACGACGCCAAACTCGCATACACCTTCGTCCCATCCGCACTGAACGCCAGCCCCGAGAAGTACGTCTGCGCCGCATTCTCACCAACCCGCGCATCCGGAAAGTCCTTCACCGCTCCCGTCTGCGTATCCATCACCGCCAGCGACTGCGCGTACCCCGACTCAAACGTTCCATACCCAGCATTCAAGCTCACCACCCATCGCCCATCCGGCGACACCGCCAGCGACATCGGCAGACTATTCAACCGCTGCGCCCCACCCGGGACCGGCAGCAGTAACTGCTTGCTCGAAGGCAAGTCCACCGTCGTTTGCGCGCCCGATACCGCGCCCAAACCCAGCATCATCAACGCCGCACAGCAAGTCACCCGCCATCCCGCGCGTGCCAGTGCGTGCGCGTGCTTCGCCCGCTCGATTAACCTCTTAGCATAAACCCCATCAGTCTCGCCCTTCCTTGCGATTACAAATGTGTTACACACGCCGCTTCACCCTCCTGGTATCGTCACCCTTAGGACTTGTACTACACCGTACTCCCAAGGACCGACCCCGACATGAATACAACGTTACCCGAAGTCGAACAGACCACCGCCGCCCCTGCCAACCCGCTCCTCGCCGTCCACAGGTCACGCAGAAAATCAAGCAGGACCTCCGCATGGGTCGCGAGCACCAGCAGGGCCGCATCAACTGGATCACCACCATCGCCATGGGCCTCTTCCACGTCGGCGCGATCGCCGCACTCTTCTTCTTCTCCTGGAAGAACCTGGCCGTCTTCTTCGTCATGTACTTCCTCGCCATCAACGTCGGCATCGGCATGGCCTATCACCGCCTGCTCACCCACCGTGGCTACAAGACGCCGCGCTGGCTCGAGTACTTCGTCACCGCCTGCGGCTGCCTCGCCCTCGAAGGCGGACCCATCTTCTGGGTAGCCACCCATCGCGTCCACCACCAGAACTCCGACCAGGAAGGCGACCCCCACACTCCGCACGACGGAACCTGGTGGGCCCACGCCGGCTGGATCCTCTCCGGTCGCGCCCTCCACTCCGAGACCGCTCTCCTCGGCCGTTACGCTCCCGACCTCACGCGCGATCGCGTCCACGTCTGGCTCTCGAAGTATCATTACGTGCCGCTCGTCGTCACCGGCCTCCTGCAGCTAGCTCTCGGTGCAGCTCCTTCAGCCCCGGCCACCGCTTCGTCGGCGCCATCGGCATGCTCCTCTGGGGAACCTTCCTCCGCGTAACCCTCGGCCTCCACGCCACATGGCTCGTCAACTCCGCCACCCACCTCTGGGGCAAGCGCCGCTTCGAGACCAAGGACGACTCCCGCAACAATTGGTGGGTCGCCATCCTCACCGGCGGCGAAGGCTGGCACAACAACCACCACGCCCACCCTGTCAGCGCTCGCCACGGCCTTCTTTGGTACGAGTTCGACATCAACTACTACGGCATCTGGCTCCTCGAAAAGCTAGGCCTTGCCAAGAAAGTTCAGATCGCCAAGTTCGATGCAGCGGCCCCCAAACCAGCTGGCGCTTACATGGACTGAGCTACTACCCGCAATCGCACGACCCAAAGCAGGCGCAGAGTTCACTCTCTGCGCCTGCTTTCCTTTTTCCCCGGCTATCTACGATACAAACTGCAGCGGTCCCCCGGCGAGGACACTAGGTCGGCCGCCGCATCCTCCGCCGACATCCCGATCCATTCCGTCCAAAGGAGCTCAAACCGCGGAAACTCCGCAAACACCGCCTCCTGCTCCGGAACGATATACAGCAGATCAATCTCGCCCCTGCGATCTTCAGCGACCCCGTCCACCCGCTTCAACAGCCGTCGCATCAACGGCGCCAGGAAAGGGTTATACAGGAAGATCAGCAGGCGCCCCCGCGGAAGATCCAACTCCAGCGCATCCCCCAGCACCAGCCTCATCGGACTCACCGCCCGGCCGGCCTCTCGCCACAGCCGCAAATTCGCCTCCGCCACCTCGGCAAGCCCCGCACTCAACTCCACGCCGATCACCTCGCGGAACCCAAGCTCCGACGCCAGCATCATCGCCCGTCCCTTGCCGCTGCCCATATCCACAAACGTGTACTCTTCCACCGCCGCGCTTCCCGGCGTCTCCCTCCACCGCCCCAAGGCCCGCCTTAGACGCGATGGCGATATCCCGTAGTACGCCACTGAGAACCGGTCATGTTCATGGCCGCTCGACAACTCCCCGCCGCTGATCAGCCCGCTCGTCTCGGTCCCATACTCTGCGTCGAATGGATGCAAAGCCGGCCTCTCCCCACCCCTTGGCTCGATCGAGCGCTGCAGCGCCTGCCGGATCGTGCCCCTCACACCGCGCTTTTCCAGCGACCACTGGAGTTTCCGCCAGGCTCTTCGAAGACTCGTCATATGCGAGCATTCTATCCAAGCCCTGCTTCGCCCCCTGTCGCCCGCTCCCGCAACCGGCCTTTGTTTTTTCTACACTCCACCCTCGACGCTCTACACTCTAACCAATGAACCTCACACGCCGCCGCGGAACCAGAGCGTTTTTCATCACGCTCGGCGTGTGTCTCACCGCCCTCGCCATCGTCCTCAACATCACCTGGATCCACAACAACAGCCGTCGCCTTGCCATCGACTTCGTCGGCATCGTCCTCTTCTCCATCCTCATCGCCGGCGTCGTCATCAACACTGTCTTCCTGGTTCGTGAGGTCCGCCGCAACGAGCGCCAGGATTCTTTCCTCAAAGCCGTCACCCACGAACTCAAAACCCCCATCGCGAGCATCCGCCTCTACCTCGAAACCCTGCAGCGCCATCCCGGTGACGAGCAACAACGGCAGCGCTTCTACGCCATCATGCGCGAGGACAGCGACCGCCTCCTCGCCACAGTAGAAACCGTCCTCAAGGCTGGCGAGCTAGGCCAGCGCCAGCGCGTCCAGCAGCGCACCCGCGTCGAACTCCATCCCCTCGTCGCCGACTGCATCACCACCGTTCTCCTCCGCCATCACCTCCAGCCAGAAGACATCACTCTCATAGACATCCCCGGCAGCGTCCGACTCTTCGTCCTCGCTAACATCGAAGACCTCCGCACCGCGATCCTCAACCTGCTCGATAACGCAGTGAAATACTCCCCCCAGGGCGTTCACATCACCTGCCGCATCGGCATCCAGCGCTACACCTGGGCCGTCCTCTCCATCACCGACACCGGCCTCGGTCTTCTTCCCCGCGAACTCAAGCGCATCTTCAAGCGCTTCTACCGTGCGCCCTCCAACGACCAGGTCAAGATCAAAGGCACCGGCCTCGGCCTCTTCCTCGTGCACACCATCGCCGCCCAGCACGGCGGCAGCGTCCACGCCATCAGCGCAGGCCTCGGCCAGGGCACTACCTTTGAACTCAAACTTCCCCTGCTCGTGGGTGACCCCAAACCGAAAACGCCTCGGCAATCCATCGCACCCCATCCCAGTTAGCCGCGCCGAAGTACAATCACCGTTAGCAGTCTCAAACTAGACACCCTCTCCCCGGGGAAACATGTATCTCGTCTGGAAATTCTTCGCCCTCGGCTTCAGTGCCCTCATCCCGCTGGTCAATCCTCTCGGCTCCGCGTTCGTCTTCCTCGGCCTGGTAGGACTCGCTCCCATCGAGGTCTACCGCGCGCTCGCCCGCAAGATCGCCGTCAACACCGTCATCTTCCTGGTCGTCATCGCGCTCATCGGATCCTCGCTGCTCAGCTTCTTTGGAATCTCTCTGCCCATCATGCAGGTCTCCGGCGGCATTGTCATCGCCATGATCGGCTGGGGTCTTCTGAACCAGAAAGACAGCACCCCCAGCGCAGAAAAGACCTCGGCCGCCCTTCCCGCCGTCACCGAACCCGAAATCGCCAGCCTCAAAAGCAAGGCCTTCTACCCCTTCACTTTTCCCATCACCGCCGGCCCGGCTGCATCGTCATCATGCTCACGCTCAGCGTCCACGCCAAGCAGCCCGTCATCACCCAGACCCTCCTTGCCTACGCTGGCCTGCTCATCGCCAGTCATCGTTCTCAGCGCTAGCGTCTATCTCTGCTACGCGTACGCCCCTAAGATCGTGCGCGCCATCTCGCCCGCAACCGCTCACGGCATCGTTCGCGTCATCGCCTTCATCCTCTTCGCCATTGGGATCCAGATCACCTGGAATGGCCTCACCAATCTCCTCCCACCCCTCCTGCGACGATAGCCGCAGCAGGCCTACAATTCCCGAAGACATCCGCCTCCGCCATGACCAAGCCCAAGCCCACGCTCATCGCCATTGTTGAAGACGAGGAGCATCTCGCCCACGGCCTCATCTTCAATCTGGAAGCCGAAGGCTATCGCGCCCATCACGAGGCCGACGGCAACGCAGCCCTCGCCTGGCTCCTCGACGCCACCGCTCCCGGCGCCCCCGATCCTCCCGCCGCCATCCTCCTCGACGTCATGCTCCCTGGCCGCGACGGCTTCTCCATCGTCAGCGCTCTTCGCGAAGCCGGCCGCTATACCCCCGTCCTCCTGCTCACCGCCCGCGGCCGCGCCGAAGACATCGTCGAAGGCTTCGCCGCCGGCGCCGACGACTACCTCCCCAAGCCCTTCGACCTCGGCGTCCTCTTCGCTCGCCTCACCGCCCTCCTCCGCCGCATGCACTGGCAGAGACCCATCGAACCTCCCGCCACGCCACAACCCGCGCAGCCTCCCACTCCCACCTACACCCTCGCCGGCCGCGTCATCGATCTCGACGCCCTCGAGATCCGATCCCAAAACCCTCAGGATCCAGCCGACAAGATCGTTCACCTCACCCTCATGGAAGCCGACCTCTTGCGCTACCTGCTCGACCATCCCGGCAAGATCGTTCCCCGCTCCGAGCTCCTCGAGAACGTCTGGCATGTGAAAGAGGACACCGACACCCGCGCCATCGACAACTTCGTCGTCCGCCTCCGTCGCTACCTCGAACCCGATCCCGCCAAACCCATTCACCTCCTCACCATCCGCGGCGTAGGCTACCGCTTCGTCCCCGAACCCTCCTGAGCTCCGGTTCCATCCGACGGCTCTGTAGCTCCTGTCACAGCGACCAAACTCTCGCGGGCGCATCATATTAACCATGTCCACGCTCGTACTGCGCATCGAGAACATGCACTGTGGTTCCTGCATCCGCCGCGTCACCCAGACACTGAATGCATTGCCCGGCACCCACGCGCAGGAAGTCCGCGTTGGCAGCGCGCGCATCCAGACCGAAGCTGCTCCCAATCAGGTCCAGCACGCCCTCACCACCGCCGGCTACCCCAGCTTCATCGAATCGGCAGGAGCATGACCGAACAGACACTCCCCGACGTGACCCTCCTGAACGTTAGGGGCATGACCTGCGCATCCTGCCAGATCCATGTTCAGCACGCCCTTGAGGCCGTACCCGGAGTCACCTCCGCCAGCGTCAACCTCATGGCGCACACCGCCCAGATCACCACCGCCGCCCCCGTCGACTCCAACACCCTCATCACCGCCGTCCGCAACTCCGGCTACGACGCCTCCCTGCCCAGCGCCGACCCCGTCGAAGCAGCCAATATGGCCACGATGGATATGGAAGGAAGCCGCCTCGGTCTTCGCACCCTCCTCGCTCTCCTCGCCGGCGCCATCGCGATGCTGCTCTCCATGCCGCTGATGATGTCCTCCGCCACCAGCACCGACCCGCTCCTTCGTGCGCTAGCCAACCTCCTCGCGCCGCTCATGCCCTCAGTCCTCATGGACCTCCCCATGCAACCCATTCGCTGGGTACTCTGCGCGCTCGCCCTCGCCACCATGCTCTTCGCCGCGCCCGAGATCTACACTGCCGCTTGGCGAGCCGCACGCCACCGCACCACCAACATGAACACCCTCGTAGCGCTCGGAACCCTGGCCGCCTTCGCCTCTTCTTTCGCCGCTACCATCGCTCCCGCATACTTCAGCAGCCACGGCCTCGCCTCCGACGTCTACTTCGAAGCCGTCATCTTCATCCTCGCCTTCCTCCTCGCCGGCCGCTGGCTCGAAGCCCGCGCGCGAGCCCGCGCCACTAGCGCCCTCCGCGGCTTCACCCAACTAGAATCCTCCAACGCCCGCCTCCTCACTGCGCCTCCAAACCGGGTGCCCCAGGTCCCGCCTTTGGGACCTGGGATTCCCACCTCGAAACTGACCACGCCCGACTACTCCACCCTCCCCGAGACCCTCCTCCCCCTCGCCGCCATCGAGCCCAACGACCTCATCCGCGTGCTCCCCGGCGACCGCATCCCCCTCGACGGCCTCATCCTCCAAGGCCGCAGCTCCATCGACGAGTCCATGCTCACCGGTGAACCCCTACCCGTCACCCGCTCCATCGGTGACAAAGTCTCCGGCGGCACCCTCAACCTCGACGGCCCATTAGTACTCCGCGCAACCGCCGTAGGCGCAACCTCAACCCTCGCCCAGATGCAGCGCCTCCTTTCGCAAGCGCAGTCCAGCCGAGCCCCCATGCAGCGCCTGGCCGACCGCGCCTCCGCCATCTTCGTCCCCACTGTCCTCGCGTTAGCCGCCCTCACCTTCACCATCTGGTCCATCGCAGAAAACACCAACGGCCATCACGAAGGCTTTGCCCGCGCCCTCTCGATCGCGATCGCCGTCCTCATCATCGCCTGCCCCTGCGCAATGGGCCTCGCCGTCCCCGCCGCCATCACCGTGTCCTTAGGCCGCGCCGCCCAATCCGGCCTCCTCATCAAAGGCGGCGAAGCCCTCGAGCGCCTCGCCACCGTCGACACAATAGCCCTCGACAAAACCGGCACCCTCACCGAAGGCCGCCCAAAAATCGTTGAAATGATCTATGCCAGCTTCACGGAAATCGATCACCGAACCTTGATCGCCTACGCCGTAGCTTTAGAGAGCTTTTCAACTCATCCTCTTGCGCAAGCGGTCGTGAACTCCTACAAAGGCTCGCCGGACTTACCTGCCATCCCTCCAGTTGAAGACCTCACGGTCCTTCCGGGAATAGGCCTCAGCGGAGTCATCGACGGCCACAAATTCCAACTGGGCAACGCCTCGATCTTCACTTCTGCGATTCCCCACGAATTCGAAGTTCCAAAAGAGATTTCCTATGCGACACCGCTCTACCTGCTGAGAGATGGCCAGCCGCAGGCCGTCTTCTTCGCCTCCGACGAACTCCGCCCCTCAGCCCCCTACGCCATCGCCCAACTCAACCCCCTCCACATCCACCCCGTCCTCCTCACCGGAGACATCGCAGCCTCCGCCACCCCCATCGCCCACGCCGCCGGCATAACCGACATCCAATCCCACCTCCTCCCCGCAGAAAAGCTAGCCGCCATCCGCGCCCTCCAACAGCAAGGTCACAGCGTGGCCATGGTCGGCGATGGCATCAACGACGCGGCCGCACTAGCCCAGGCCAACGCCGGCCTCGCCATGGCCTCCGGCTCCGACCTCGCCCGCGAGGCCGGCGACATCCTCCTCCTCCACCACGACCTCCGCCTCATCCCCCTCTCCATCCAGATCGCCCGCCGCACCACCCACATCATGCGCCAGAATCTCGGCTGGGCCGTCGTCTACAACCTCATCGGCATCCCTCTCGCCGCCGGCCTCTTCTACCCGCACTTCCACATCCTCCTAAGCCCCATCCTCGCCTCCGCCGCCATGGCCCTAAGCTCCGTCAGCGTCCTCGCCAACTCCCTCCGCCTCCGCACTCTTCCTAAATCACTACCCACTACCCACTAACCACCGTCTCTCTCCGCGATACACTAAAATCACCGCCTCCCGCGGACTTAACGTGCGCATCTTCACTCGCTACATCCTCCGCGAAGTCACTGGCTACGCCCTGCTCGGCGGCGTGCTCTTCACCTTTATCCTCTTCATGCGCTACCTGCTCCCGCTCATGGAGCTCGCCGTCCGCGGCGTCGCCTCCCCCTTCGACATCCTTCGCCTCATCGCCTATCTCCTGCCTGGCTTTTTGTCCTTCACCATCCCCATGGCGGTGCTCATCGGCATTCTGCTTGGCCTCAGCCGCCTCGCAGCCGACAGCGAAGTCACCGCCATGCGCGCCTCCGGCCTCGGCGTCCTCTCCTTTGTCCGCATCGTCAGCATCTTCGCCGTCACGTTCTGGATCCTCGGCCTCGCCAACTCCCTCTTCGTCGCTCCCCGCGCCGCCCAGGCCCTTGTTAACTACGAAGACGCCTCCAAGACCAGCCAGGCCACCGTCGCCATCCAGCCCCGCGTCTTCTACGAAGACTTCAAGAATTACGTCCTCTACGCACAGGACGTGATCCCCGGCGCCAACGGCACCGCCATCTGGCGCCACGTCTTCATCGCCGACCTCACCAAACCTGCCTCCCCCCACATCATCACCGCCAACGAAGCCACCGTGCTCGCCGGTCCCGCCCAAACCCTCCGCCTCGACCTGGCTCACGGCAGCCAGCACGACATCGCCGCCAACGACCCCGGCCAATACGACATCTCCACCTTCGCCACCACCGAGCTTCCCATGCAGACCGGCCAGCAGGAAGAAGGCTCTCACCTCACCCGCCTCAACACGCGTAACGAAGCCATCGCCCTCCCTCAACTCTGGCGCCTCGCCCATTCTCCGGGCCCCGCCGCCCGGCCCTATCTCATCGAGCTCCACAACCGCTTCGCCTATCCCACCGCCTGCCTCGTCCTCATGCTCGTAGGCGTTCCCCTCGGCCTCTCCTCCAAGCGCGGCGGCAAAGGAGCCGGCTTCGTCGCAACCCTCGGCCTCGTCTTCGTCTACTACTTCCTCTCCTCCATGGGCATCGCCTTCGCGCGCCAGGGCAAACTTCCTCCCGCCCTCGGCGTCTGGTCCGCCAACATCCTCTTCGCCCTCGCCGGCCTTCTCCTCCTGCAGCAGATCTCGCGCGGCGGTGCCCTCCTCGAACTCTTCGCCAACCTCGGCCACGCGTTCACCAAACTCTTTGACCGCTTGCGCAGCAACACCGCCGCCGGCGATCAGCTCCGCGCCCAGCACATCGGCGACGGCGCCATCATGCAACGCATCCGTCGCGCCCTCCGCATCCGCTTTCCCCTCATCCTCGACGAGTACGTCATGGGCAGCTTCCTCCGCAACTTCGCCCTCGTCCTCGTCTCCCTCACCATCCTCTTCATCATCTTCACCTTCTTCGAACTCATCGGCGACATCCTTCGCTATCGCACCCCCCTCGTCGTCGTTGGCGACTACCTCCTCAACCTCGTCCCCTTCATCCTCAACTTAATCCTCCCCCTCTGCTCGCTCGTCGCCGTCCTCATTACCTTCGGAGCGCTCAATCGCAACAGCGAGCTCACCGCCATGAAGGCCACCGGCATCAGCCTCTACCGCATCGTCGCTCCCATGCTCGTGGTCGCCACTATCCTCTCGGGCCTGCTCTTCGTCTTTGACGAGACCTATCTCCCCGCCGCCAACCGCCGCCAGGAAGCCCTCCTCTCCGAGATCAAAGGCAAGCCCGCCCAGACCTTCCTTCGCCCCGATCGCAAATGGATGTCCGGCCAAACCGGTAGCTCCACCGCCGGCGAGGCCGCCGTCAATAACGAGCCAACCCGAATCTTCTACTACCAGTTCTTCGATCCCGACCGCAACGACTTCGCCAACCTCACCGTGTTCGAGTTCCAGCCCGGCACCTTCAACCTCACCCGCCGCATCTTCGCCCAGAGCGCCCGTTGGGACGACAATCTCAACGGATGGGTCTTCGAAAACGGCTGGCAGCGCACCTTCCAGGGAGAATCCACCGCCACCTACCAGCCCTTCGCTATCTCCACCTTCCCCGAGATCCACGAACAACCTGCCTACTTCAAGAAAGAAGATCGCCAGTCCGAGCAGATGTCCTACAAGGAGCTAGCCACCTACATCAACGACCTCAAACAAAGTGGCTTTGACACCATACGCCTCCGCGTTCAACTGAACCGCAAAATGGCCTACCCGCTCATGACGCTGGTGCTAGCCATCCTCGCCATTCCCTTCTCGCTGTACGCTGGCAAGCGTGGCGGCATCGCAGGAGTAGGCACCGCCATCGGCGTAGCCATCTGTTATTGGGTCATCGCAGGCATCTTCGAAAACCTAGGCGACGTCAACTCCCTCCCCGCCATCCTCGCCGCCTGGTCCCCCGACCTACTCTTCGCCATAGCCGGCACCTACCTCCTCCTCCGCACCCCCACCTAGGCAACGCCGTGAGCAGCAGCTCCCAGTCTGCCTATCCTCTTGCTCCGGTGGAATGCCTATCCTCTTGCTCCGGCTGAAATCGTCGCCGTGGCAACTGCCGTTGCCGCCGTTAAGCCCCGTCATCCTGAACGCAGTGAAGGACCCTGTAGTTGCTGTTGCTCTTGCCTCTCTTTCTGTCATTCCCTCTGGGAATCTGCTTCTCGCCCGCAAACCCACCCCCCTTACTCCGCCTCACCACCCACCCCGAGGCCACAACCCAGGGTACCCCGAGGCTTCAGCCTCGGGTCTCATAATCGTCCGAAGAAGGGGGCTTTAGCCCCAAAGTATGCCGTCGCGCTGGCCCTTGCGAAAGCTTCCCCCCAACCGAGCTAAACTAGACCAGACATGAAAACCCAGACCCTTCCCCTTGCTTCCCTCATCCTTGCTATTGCTGCGCTTCCTCTGGGAGCCCAAACCACCGCAACCCCCGCCGTCCATCACACCGCCACCACCGCACACCACGCCCCCGCCGGCTGCGTCAAAACACCCGACCTCTCCCCCAAGATCCCAGCCCTTCCCTCCAGCGCGCCCTGCGCCAAGATCCTCTACACCCTCACCCACACCCCCGACACCCACCTCGACTACGTCTCTCCACTCGTCTCCCCCGAGCTCCGCGCCGACCTCGCCGGCCAGAAGACCACCTACTCCCTCATCTACGTCGACACGGCCATCGGCACCGGCGTCCTCGCCCAGCCCGGCAAGTTCTACACCGTCCACTACACCGGCTATCTCCCCGACGGCACCAAGTTTGACTCCTCCGTCGATCGTGGCGAACCCATCAGCTTCCCCTACGGCAAGCACCGCGTCATCCAGGGCTGGGACACCGCCTTCGAAGGCATGCACGTTGGCGGCAAGCGTCGCCTCTTCATTCCCTACCAGCTAGCCTACGGCGAAGCCGGCCGCCCGCCCGTCATCCCCGCCAAAGCCGAGCTCATCTTCGACGTAGAGTTCGTCGCCCAGGGCGACGAAGCGCCCAAGCCCAAGACCCCGCCTGCACCCATGGCCCGCCCCCTCAACCAGAAGCCAACAACACCTCCTCCCGCACCGCCAGCGGCCAAGCCGGCAACGCCCCCGCCAACCTCCAGTACAACGCCGCCAGCGAGCCAACCCCAGAAGTAACTCAATCCGAACGGCGGCCGCGAGCATCAAACTCCCGGCCGCCTTCGCGTTTTCTCTACGCTCTACCCTCTACGCTCTACACTCTGCCCTTATGCTCTCCCGCCTCAGACCGCTTTTCCCCTACCTTCGCCGCTACCGGCGGAGCTTCATCCTCGGCGGTCTCGCGCTCATCGTCTATAACGCCGCCAAGGCCATGTTCGCCCTGCTCATCGGCGGAGCCACCCGCGATATTCAGCAGAACCTCTCCGCCGCCAAGGTCGAACACCACGCCCTCCGCCTCCTCGCCGTCGCCATCGTCGCTGCGATCACCCTCTACCTCACCCGCCAGATCATCATCGGCGCCTCCCGCGAAATCGAGTTCGACCTCCGCAACGACCTCTTCTCCCACCTCGAATCCCAGCCACCCGAGTTCTTTCAGCGCCACCGCACCGGCGACATCATGGCGCATTCGACCAACGATCTAAATGCAGTCCGCCAGCTCCTCGGCCCGGCCATCATGTACTCGGCCAACACCATCGTCTTCACCGCCTTCGCGCTCCCGTTCATGCTGCGCATCAGCCCCCGCCTGACGATGTTCGCGTTCTTGCCGCTGCCCTTCGCATCCGTCTTAGTCCAATATTTCGGCGCCCGCATCCACACCCGCTTCGAGCGCATCCAGGCAATGTTCTCCGACATATCCGCACAGGCCGAAGAGAACTTCTCCGCCGCTCGCCTCATCCGCGCCTTCACCCAGGAAGACGCTCAGATCGCCGCCTTCGAAACCTCCAACCAGGAGTACATCCGCCGCAGCCTGCTCCTCGCCCGCCTCATGGCCATGCTCTGGCCCACACTCGAGTTCGTCCTCGGCGTCTCGCTCGTCGTCACCCTCCTCGTAGGAGGCCACGAAGTCGTCCTCCACAACCGCGACCCCCGCCTGGGCATCACCGTCGACCAGTTCTTCACCTACAACATCTTCATGGTCCAACTCACCTGGCCCATGATCGCCATCGGCTGGGTCGTCAACCTCGTACAACGCGGCACCGCCTCAGTTACCCGCATCCACAACCTAATGACCGAGGCCCCCACCATCACCGACGCCCAAGCCGACCCCTCCCTCGTCGCCGCCCTCGCTTACGCGCCCAGCGACAATCAGGTACCCCAAGGCTTTAGCCTTGGGTCCCAGACGCCACCAGAAAGTGAAGGGGCTTTAGCCCCGACCATCACCGGCCACATCACCTTCGACCACCTGAGCTTCACCTACCCCACCGGCCCCGAAGTCCTCCACAACATCACCCTCGACATCCCCGCCGGCTCCTCCCTCGCCATCGTAGGCCCCACCGGCTCGGGCAAATCCACCCTCGTCTCCCTCATCCCCCGCCTCTACGACGCCCCACCCAACACCGTCCTCCTCGACAACCGCCCCCTCCGCGACTACCCCCTCCACACGCTCCGCGCCGCCATCGGCTTCGTCCCCCAGGAAACGTTCCTCTTCTCCACCACCATCGCCAACAACATCGCCTTTGGAGTCCCCGCAGCCACGACCGACGCCGACCGAGCACTCCTCAACGAGCAAATCGAATCCGCCGCCCGCACCGCCCACATCGCCGACGAGATCCTCGAATTCCCATCCGGCTTCCGCACCATCGTCGGCGAGCGCGGCGTCACCCTCTCCGGCGGCCAGAAGCAGCGCACGGCCATAGCCCGCGCCATCCTCCGCAATCCCCCCATCCTCATCCTCGACGACGCCTTAGCCTCTGTAGACACCTACACCGAAGAGCAAATCCTCGCCGGCCTCCGCGAAGCCATGCAGGGCCGCACCACGATCCTCATAGCCCACCGAGTCTCCACCGCCCGCAACGCCGACCGCATCGCCGTCCTCATCAACGGCCGCATCGCCGAGCTAGGCACCCACGACGAACTCATCGCCCGCAACGGCTACTACGCCGGCCTCTCCGAAAAGCAATCCCTCGAAGAAGAAATCCTCACCGCCCAGTAGCTAGCTCTTCCCCGCCCCCATCACCTTCACAATCACCCGCTTCGCCCGCTGCCCATCGAACTCCGCATAAAAAATCCTCTGCCAGGTCCCCAGATCCAGCCGCCCATGCGTCACCGGCAGCGTCGTCTCATGATGTAGCAGCAGCGCCTTCAAATGCGCATCGCCATTATCCTCACCTGTCCGGTGATGCTTATACCCCGGCCATCGCGGCGCCAGCTTCTCCAGCCACACGGAGATGTCCTCGATCAACCCATCCTCGTTGTCGTTGACATAAATCGCAGCCGTAATATGCATCGGCGACACAAAACAAAGCCCGTCATCGACGCCACTCCGCCGCACAATCGCCTCCACCTCCGGCGTAATGTGCACCATCTCATACTGCTCGTCGGTCTTGAACGTCAGGTACTCGGTATGAACCTTCATGCGCCGATCTTAAATCAATCCCTCACTGCGGCGCAGGCGCACCCGTTGGCGGCGGCGGAGGAGGAGGCGCAGGCCCCTCTCCCGAACCCTCCGGCGGCGGCATGGGCGCGCGGTCCCCACCCCCATTGCCTCCTCACCGGCACATCTTTCCCATGCTCAGGATCGTAGTCATGCCGCTGCATCCATAGCTTGAACTCCGCCACTGGCTCCGACCGCAATCCGTCTTTACTCGACGCATACGCAAAGTCCTTCATATCCGCATTGAAATCGCACGTAAAGAACTTCCCGCCTGGCCAAACATCGGCATCAGCACCACCAGGGTCTTGCCCTGCTTCTTCCATCGCGCCGGATAGGTCTCATACCCAAACGACGCCCGCACCTTGTAGCTACATTGATAATTAAAGTCGAGCCCACGCGCCTCGCCATTCTCATACAAGTTCGCGCGACCATCTCCCTGCGTCTCATCCAGCGAACGCGCGCGCGAGTAGTAAAACGACGTCTGGCTACGCCCAAAAATATGCAGCCGCAGTGGATAATCCGCCGGGTCCTTACTCTCAGCCACCATCATGGTCGACATCATCCCCACCACAAGCAGCGTGGCAGCCATCCATTTAGAAACGCGCATCGAGGAAACTCCTTAAGTACTCCGCGTAAGACGAAAGTCACCCCGTTTGACGTTTCCTCCCCGCAATGAGTCTCGCCCCACAAAATTAAATTTCCTACCTGCTGCCCTCAATGCGTACCCTTGCGGTCCCCCAACCGAAATGCGAAGAGTCCTAGGAACCGAAGGGGCGAGGCTTCAGCCGTTCCATCACCGTCAGACTCGAAGGGGCACGGCTTCAGCCGTGCCATTAACATCAGCCTGGGCAAGGGGCTTCAGCCCCTGAGGTAAGCTTTCGTCATGCGCGTCGCCTCCCTCCTCCTAGCCCTCAGCGCAGCCGCGCCGCTCGCCCTGCACGCCCAGTGGACCATCCAGACCCCCACCACCGCCGACCTCCGCGGCATCGACAACGTAGGCAAGGGCATCGCCTGGGCCTCCGGCACCAACGGCACCGTCCTCCGCACCGAAGACGCCGGCTACCTCTGGCAACGCTGCACCATTCCCCCTAACGCCGAGCACCTCGACTTCCGCGGCATCCAGGCCTTCGACGCCAACACCGCCATCGTGATGTCCTCGGGCCCCGGCGACCAATCCCGCCTCTACAAAACCACCGACGGCTGCCAAACCTGGACCCTCCTCTTCACCAATCCCGACAAAGAAGGCTTCTGGGACTTCCTCAACCTGACGAGGCAAAACGGCACAATAATGGTGATCGGCGATCCCGTCGGCGGTCACTTTGCTGGCTTTTCTGATTTCAAAAACTTCGGAGAAGACAAAGATCCCATAAAGTTCCGAAGCACAAGTGACGAGTTCCCTGAAGCAGCAGGTCACGAATCGATCTTTGCCGCCAGCAACACATCCTTCGCCGTGAATATCGATCGTCTGACTGGAGTCCTCGGAACTGGTGGCTCTTCAGAAACTCGGGTCTTTGTTGATAGGCGCAAGTGGACCCCTCATGTCATCGAAGGATTCGCCCACGGTGAATCCGGAGGAATATTTTCCGTCGGCAACAATGGGACCAATTGGATTGCCGTTGGAGGGGACTACAAGCAGCCAAACTTGGCAACCGGAACAGCCGCCAACAGTTCGGACGACGGTACGACCTGGCACCTCGCCGCCACCCCACCCCACGGCTACCGCAGCGCCGTAGCCTACGACGCCCCCACCAAGACCTGGATCACCGTAGGCCCCAACGGCACCGACATCTCCACCGACGACGGCCGCAACTGGCGCCCCCTCCACCCCACCAACAACGACGCCCCCGACGCCGACCAGCACTGGAACGCCCTCAGCCTTCCCTACGCCGTAGGCCCCCACGGTCGCATCGGCATCCTCAACCCCTCCGCCCTCAAACCCCTCTCGACCAAGCCCTAACTTTCCAAGGACCGGTGACACTCGGTACCCCGAGGCTTCAGCCTCGGGTCTCATTGGCCCCCATCACAGAAAGGGCTTTAGCCCTGAGGTATGCTCTCCGCATGGTGCCCCCGCAGAGCAACACCTACGTCATAACCCTCTCAACCTTCCTTCAACACCGCCACTTCCAAAACGAATCCACCGCTGGACGCTTCCTCGCAACGCTCCTTCGATATCGCCAACAAGGGAGGTTCCAGCTCCACGCCTTCGCGATCATGCCGGATCACGTCCATCTCGTCATAACGACAAATTCAGATCATCCTCTACCAAAATGCATTCAGCTGATCAAGGGCGGATACTCCTTCGCCGCGCGGATTCTCACACCAAAGGAGATCTGGCACTCCAGCTATCACGAGCATCGCATTCGCAATCTCGAAGATTACGACAACCAACGCCGCTACATCGCCAACAATCCTCCAGCCGCCAAACTCGCCGCAGATTATCGATACGTCCACACTCATCCTGAATATGCGCTATCGCTCGATCCGTGCCCAGCGCATCTTCTGAGATAAGCCCACCTTAGACCCTCTAATGCTGGCGAGGCTCAGGTACCCCGAGGCTTCAGCCACGGGTTTCATATGCCAATAGAAACGGAGGGGCTTTAGCCCTGAGGTATGCTTTCGGCGCGGCCCTTACCGGCTCGCGAGCTCCGTCCGCCTCTGCGTCACCCTCCGCCCCCGCACCCCACAACTCTCCGGCACATTCCCCATCTGCTTCGCAAACACCCGAAACCCCGCTGTCCCCGGCTGCAGCGTCGCCCAATAACTCGTGCGCGACACCAGCGGCTTCCCCTGCGTCACAATCTGGTTCTCCATGATCTTCACGCCGCACCCAAGATTGTTCTCCGGCGACAAAATCGTCCGCCCCGGATCCTTCACTGGCAGCGCACGATCCTTCTCCCAATCAAAATCACATCCATACCGCTGCGCATCCTCATACTTCACCTGCATCAGGCCTTCCTGCCGCGCCGGCCTCTTCGTCACCGGATCAACAACGTTCACGGGAGCCTGCACATGATGCACATCAGCCGTCGGATTAAGCCCAGCCTCCGCCGCCGCGATCGCCTGAAACGTATACGCCCAGAACTCCCTCTTCTCCGCATCCGTCTGCGCAGCAAACCGCGGACAGTACATCCGCACCGCCCGCGCCGCTTGGTCACTCAACAGGTCCGCCGGCAGCGCCTTCTCCACCACCGCATCCCACTGCGGATCCCAAGTCGATCCACCCAGCTCTGCCTTCTTCTCATCCAGCGGCGTCGGCGGAGCCACCACCACCGCCGGTTGCGCAGGCGCCTGCACCGCATGCGTATCCCCATGCTTGCATCCCGCACACGCAACCAACACACCCACGCAAACCAACCACGATAGTCGAGCCATCTCCGCCGCACCTTCCGTTCACCGAGCGCGCAAAGCTCCACAAGCTCTCTAGTTCTCTGATGCCGCAACCGCCGCAGAGGGAATGCGCTCGCTAAATCGAACGCCTCTCGCCTTTCTCTACGCTCTACACTCTATCCTCTACACTCTGTCTCATGACCCTCTACGCCGCCACCTCCAACCCCGGCAAGCTGGCCGAATTCTCCACCAGCGCCAGCACCGCCGGCATCGAGGTCCTCGCCCTCCCCAACCTCAAGCAAATCCCCGAGCCCGTCGAGGACGCCACCACCTTCCAGGGCAACGCCGACCTCAAAGCCATCGCCTACTCGCTCGCCGCCCCCGGCCTCCTCGTCTTCGCCGACGACTCCGGCCTCGAAGTCCCAGCCCTCAACAACCAACCCGGCGTCCGCTCCGCCCGCTTCGCCGACGACTATGCAGCCGACCATAGCAACAGCTCCGTCATCTCGACCGAAGCGCAGCGGAGTGGAGAGACCCCTGTATTTCTAGGCTCCAAAGACCACCGCAACAACACCCTCCTCCTTCACCTCATGGAGAACCTACCCAACCGAGCCGCCCGCTTCGTCTGCAACCTCTCGCTAGCTCGCAACGGCCAGATCCTCCTCCGTGCCGAAGGTATCGCCGAAGGCCAACTCCTCCGCGCCCCAAGAGGCTCCGACGGCTTCGGCTACGACCCCCTATTCCTCATCCCCTCTCTCAACCTCACCTTCGCCGAAATCCCCCGCCAACAAAAGTGGGAACTCTCCCACCGCGGCAACGCCTTCCGCGCTTTACTAGCGCAACTCGCCACTACAACTCTCTAGCTACATACCGCACAGAACGGACGCTATTCGCACGCCTAACTTGACTGCGATATTTTGCCGTAGCCATAATCAGTTCCGCTGGTTCCTCCGCAACGCGACACCCGAAACTAGGCTAAACACGTCGCTGAGTAACCCGAAACAGGGCTAAATTGTCGAACTCACCCCCGAAACGCAAGGCTGGGACAAATTGATGAGCACCACCGAAGTAACCCCGCATCTCGCTGAGCCCGTTACCTTTTGGCAGTCCACCAACGGCAAGAAAGTCGTCATGGCCGTCACCGGTGTCATGATGTTCGGCTTCGTCATCGGCCATATGCTCGGCAACCTCCAAATGTTCGAGGCCCCCGAGCACATCAACGCCTACGGTCACTTCCTCCACAATCTCGGCGAACTCCTGTGGCTCGAACGCGGCGTCATGCTCCTGGCCATTGCCCTGCATATCACTGCAACCGTTCAACTTGCGCTCCGCAGCAAGGCAGCCAGGCCGATCGGCTACTCGCGCAGCGAGGCCATCAACTCGTCCTATGCCTCCCGCACCATGTACTGGAGCGGCCCCATCGTCCTCGCCTTCATCATCTTCCATCTCCTTCAATTCACAGCCGGTTACATCCACCCGAGTGCGACCTTCGTCCAGGGTGACGTCTATCAAAATGTAGTTTCCGGATTCCAGGTATGGTGGGTTTCGGCCTGGTACATCTTCGCTATGTGCCTTTTGGGTCTGCACCTTAGCCATGGCCTGTGGAGCATGTTCCAATCCGTCGGCCTTGGCCATCCACGCCTTACCCCCTACCTGCGGAACGCTGCCCGTGCCGTCGCGCTTCTCATCGTCTTGGGGTACATCTCCATTCCTATCAGTGTGTTGCTGGGGTTCATAAAATAAGATGAAACTTGACGCAAGAATTCCCTCTGGACCGATTCAAGAAGCCTGGGCGAAAGCCTGCTTCGACATGAAGCTTGTCAATCCGGCAAACAAACGCAAGCATTCTCTGATCGTTGTTGGGTCCGGTCTGGCCGGGGGAGCTGCAGCCGCTTCTCTCGGTGAGCTCGGCTACAACGTCAAATGCTTTTGTTTTCAGGATTCTCCACGCCGCGCGCATTCCATCGCAGCGCAAGGCGGAATCAACGCAGCCAAGAACTATCCCAACGACGGAGAGAGCGTCTTCCGCCTCTTCTACGACACAGTAAAAGGCGGCGACTTCCGCGCCCGGGAAGCAAATGTCTACCGCCTAGCCCAAATTAGCGGCAAAATCATAGATCAATGCGTCGCCCAGGGTGTCCCCTTCGCCCGCGAATACGGTGGTTCGCTAGCCAATCGCTCGTTCGGTGGCGCCCAGGTTTCCCGCACCTTCTACGCGCGCGGCCAAACTGGCCAGCAGCTCCTGCTCGGCGCCTACCAAGCTCTTGAGCGCCAGGTACATGCGGGCTCCGTCACGATGATCCCACGCACCGAGATGCTGGACCTCATCGTCGTCGACGGGCAGGCGCGCGGCATCGTTGCACGCAGTCTTATCACCGGCGAGTTCAGCGTCCACATCGCGGATGCGGTAATCTTGGCCAGCGGCGGCTACAGCAACGTCTACTATCTCTCCACCAATGCCAAGGGCTCCAATGCCACGGCAATCTGGCGCGCCTACAAGCGCGGTGCCCTCTTCGCCAATCCATGCTTTACGCAGATTCACCCCACCTGCATTCCAGTCTCCGGCGACTATCAATCCAAGCTCACCCTGATGAGCGAGTCGCTACGCAACGACGGGCGCATCTGGGTTCCCAAGAAGAAGGGCGACCCGCGTCCTCCAAATGAGATTCCGGAAGAAGACCGCGATTATTACCTCGAACGCCGTTACCCCAGCTTCGGCAATCTCGTTCCTCGTGACGTAGCTTCGCGAAATGCCAAAGCCATGTGCGATGAAGGGTACGGGGTCGGAAAGTCAGGCCTCGGCGTCTATCTCGACTTCTCCGAGTCGATCCATCGTCTCGGCGAGAAAACGGTTCGTGAGCGCTACGGCAACCTCTTCGACATGTACCAGCGCATCACCGACGAGAATCCTTATAAGGTACCCATGCGGATCTACCCCGCCATTCACTACACCATGGGCGGGCTCTGGGTGGACTACCAACTGCAGAGCAATATTCCTGGCTTGTTCGTCCTCGGTGAGGCGAACTTCTCCGATCACGGAGCCAATCGACT
This sequence comes from uncultured Acidobacteriaceae bacterium, assembly GCA_963796535.1. Lineage (GTDB taxonomy): Bacteria > Acidobacteriota > Terriglobia > Terriglobales > Acidobacteriaceae > Granulicella. Next base: position 282,781 of record CAWCMO010000001.1, on the reverse strand, counting down.
CGGCGCCAGCGCGTTGATGCAGGGACTTTCCGACGGCTACTTCATCATCCCCTACACGGTCGGTAATTACCTTGCGAGCAATAAGTTCGCGAAGGTTGAGGAATCCGATCCCGCCGTCCAGGAAGCAGTCACGGCGGTCAAGACGAAGATCGACAAACTGCTCTCCATCAAGGGCAACCGTACCGTCGATTCCTTCCATCGCGAATTGGGAAAGCTTGTTTGGGACTACTGCGGCATGGCTCGTACCGCAGAAGGCCTAGAAATCGCAATCAAAAAAATCCGCTCACTCCGCGAAGACTATTGGAAGAACGTTACGGTGCCGGGCAGCGGTAACGATCTGAATGAAAGCCTGGAAAAGGCTGGTCGAGTAGCCGACTTCTTCGAACTCGCCGAATTGATGTGCATCGATGCCCTTAATCGAAACGAGTCTTGCGGCGGTCACTTCCGTGAGGAGTATCAAACTCCCGACGGCGAGGCTCAGCGTGAGGATGATCTCTACTCCTACGTTGCGGCCTGGGGTTACACCGGTCCCAACACTCCGCCTGAGCTCACCAAGGAACCCCTCACATTCGAATACGTTCACCCCAGCCAGAGGAGTTACAAGTAAATGAAACTGACACTTAAAATCTGGCGACAGAAGAACCATAATGAAAAGGGTGCCTTCATCAAGTACCCCATGGACGACGTCGACCCTGAAATGTCCGTCCTGGAATGCCTCGATGTCTTGAATGAGTCGCTGATCCTCCGCGGCGAAGTTCCCGTGGCTTTTGAGCACGACTGCCGGGAGGGCATTTGCGGCTCCTGCGGCTTCGTGATCAATGGCGTCGCGCATGGCCCGGAGCGTGGAACCACGGCATGCCAGCTAACCATGCGTCACTTCAAAGATGGCGACGAGCTGGCCCTTGAACCGTGGCGGGCGAAGGCATTTCCGCTGATCAAAGACCTCGTGGTGAATCGCCGCGCCCTGGACCACATCATCGAAGCCGGCGGATACATTTCGGTCTCAACTGGACAGGCCCCCGAGGGTAATACCCTTCCGGTCGGAAAGGAAATTGCAGACCAATCGATGGATGCTGCCGCCTGCATCGGATGCGGAGCTTGCGTTGCGGCCTGCCCCAACGCGTCGGCTGCACTCTTCACAGGAGCCAAGATTACACACCTCGGCGTTCTTCCCCAAGGCGAACCCGAACGTGAGCGCAGAGCTCTCAGCATGGTGGCGCAGATGAATGCCGAAGCCTTTGGCAACTGCACCAGCATCGGAGAATGCACAGGCGTTTGCCCGAAGGAAATTCCCTTGGAAGTTATCGCGAACATGAATCGGGATTACGTGTGCGGAAGTTTCAAACGACGCGAGGACCTTCAGACGCCAGTCACCCCGGTAGTCCAGGCAACTTAGAACGGGGCCAACCATTAAGCAAAAAAGCCTCGCGCCAAGCGAGGCTCTTTTGTTATGAATTGGAATGTATTCCCCAATTCACAAACTTGTAAAGTGGATTACTTTGTGAAAATCGAAGTGCCCGGATTCTTGGTCTCGTCATCATGAATGCGATTCTGGGCGCGCTTCGCGCTTTCCATCGCTTCGTGATCAAGGCGCTGCGCGGGAGTCATGTCCTCGGCTTCTCCGCCGCTGCTCTCAATTGCCTCGTGAGACGGACGATCTGCTGTTTTAGTCGAATCAAGTCCAGCTGCCATATATCACCTCTGCAGATATTGGAGGCACGTTGAAGCAGCAGAGTTGTATAGGCCACGGTTTAGCAGGCAATTCGAAGGCGATGGGGATTCTGCGCGCGTCTCGTTGCGCACAAGCTGTTTGCCTGCAGCGCGTTGAGGTTGCAACCGAGCCTCGCCGAAGCGGTAGAACGCATTGTTACAATCAAAGCTCTGAAATCAGAGGGATAAGCTTCTGCAATGACCAATGATCCAGCAAAGATTCACGCAGATGCTCTCGTAATCGATGGGCACGCAGATACGCCGCAGAGATTCGTGGATGAGGCATGGAACTTCAGTGATCCGCTGGGAGCGGGCATGCTCAACCTTGAATCGGTACGCACTGGGAACCTCGCCGCGGAGTTCTTTGCCATATGGGTTGAGCCAAAAGAATGGCATGGGCGGTTTGCACACCGCACGCTGCAATTGCTGGACGGTGTCTACCAACAGCTGCAAAAACATCCGGGCTCGATGCGGTTAGGCTTGACCCCACAAGATATCGTTCAAGCCCACCGCGATAAGGTGTTCTGCGTATTGTTGGGCATCGAGGGCGGCCATTCAATTGAAGCCGACCTAGGGCTGTTGAGAATGTACTATCAGCTCGGCGTGAGATATATGACGCTTACATGGTCCAACTCGAATGAATGGGCTGACAGCTCTGGAGATCTGGACGACGCAACGGTTGTGCATCATGGAGGCCTTACAGAATTCGGCCGCGATGTTGTCCGTGAGATGAACAGATTGGGAATGATGATCGACGTGTCTCACGCTGCGGAAACTACCTTTTGGCAGGTGCTGCAGACGACGCACGCTCCGGTGATAGCTTCGCATTCGAGCGCGCGGGCACTCACGGATTCGCCTCGAAACCTGACCGACGAGCAGTTGCGAGCAATCGCAACGAACGACGGCGTCGTGATGGTGAACTTTTACCCGGCATTCATCGATGCTTCCTGGCGCGACGGTTGGTCCGCGACGAAAACTGAACGCGATGCACTCTATGAATCTATAGTTAAGTCGCACAGAGACCGCGGAGAGCCGGTCCCCTACGATGCGTTTCTGTCCCTCGACCGAAAATTCTACGCGGAATTCCTCAAGGACAAATTGCCGCTGGCCCCCTTCAGCGCGCTGATAGACCACATCGACCATGTAGCGCAGGTTGCGGGTATCGATCACGTAGGATTAGGTTCGGACTTTGATGGATTCCCTATCCTGCCAGAGGGCCTGAGCAGTGCGGCCGATCTGCCGAAGATTACAGCCGCGCTCGTTGAACGCGGCTATCGTCCCGAGCAGCTAGAGAAACTTCTCGGAGGAAATCTGCTGCGAGTCTTTGCGGCTGTTCAGGCCAGGTCCACCATTGCGTAACGGTTCCTTGCACACAATCACTCACTTAGCGCTGGGTATTAACACCTTTGGACTGCCGCTTAACCATCAAACCGCTCCGCCCGATGAGATACTGCGAAAGCAAGATTGATTGCACGTCTCAATTTGAGGTGACGCTGAGCTCGCACGCTCAGATCCACCCAATTAGTCTGTGATCGAGGACATCAATCGAAAACCCCAGGATCGTTATGCGCAAATTAGATCTTCTTGTGCTCGCCTCCGCGCTATTCGCAGGGAATGCCCTATCCGCGCAATCATGGGTGATTGGACCCTTTGTGCGTCCCTCGGAAGCACCGGTAATCCAGCCGAACGCGTTTTATTACTTCACTGATCCGATTACGCAGGAGAAGACGTTCTGGGACGCCGGACATACTTTCAACCCAGCTGCAACCATCGCGCCAAATGGTGACGTAGCGGTTGTATTTCGTGCCGAGGACACTTCGGGAAAAGATCAAGTCGGAGGCCATATCTCTCGACTTGGACTTGGGACCAGCAAAGATGGCCTCTTTTTCACCATCGAAGGCGCGCCTGTCCTTTATCCGCAAAACGATGATCAGAAACCGAATGAGTTCCCGGGGGGCGTTGAGGATCCGCGCATCGTGGTCGGGCCTGACGGTACCTACGTCATGACCTATACGCAGTGGGCGAGAGACCGGCGCGAATACACCATCGGAATCGCGACGTCGAAAAACCTTAAGGACTGGACCAAGTGGGGCCCGGCCTTCGGCAAAGCCGCGAATGCCCAGTATGACCAGCTGCATTGCAAATCCGCAGGGATCCTTACAGAGCTTCACAATGGACGCCTGCAGGCCGTGCGCGTCCATGGCAAATATTTGATGTACTGGGGAGAGGGCCAAATTCGTCTCGCCACATCGACGGATTTGATCCATTGGACAGCTTCACCCCAAGTCGTGATGAGCGCCCGCGCCGGACATTTTGATAGTGGCTTTCCCGAGGTCGGCCCACCGCCCGTCCTCACCAAAAAGGGTATCGTGCTGATCTACAACGGGAAGAATTCGACAGTCGATAGACCGGGTACAAAGGAAGGCTCGCTGGCCACAGATGCAGCCGCCCCCAAAGATCTCAGCGGTGGGGATACCGCCGCTGGCGAACAAATGGCTGGAGACCCTAATATTCGTCCCGGAGCGTACTCCGTCGGAGAGGCGCTGTTCTCGTCTTCGGACCCTGGCAAGCTGCTCGATCGCACCGAACGCCCCATTCTGGCCCCCGTTTGGCCTTATGAGCGAAATGGTCAATACCCGGCGGGAGCGACCTTCGCTGAAGGTCTGGTGCCGTTCAAGGGGCAGTGGCTCCTTTACTATGGCGCTGCAGATTCGGTGATTGGCGTTGCGAGCGCGGAGTTGCGCTGACTCCTAACAGCATCCGGGACTGAGTGACTTGGACGTTGACGCTGCTTGGAGTAGCCTTAAGTCTGAATGAAGACTCAGACTCTCTCGCCTCAAATGTTTCTGTGCGCACTTGCGCTGCTCATCTGCCCTGCGATAGCTGTCGCGCAGTCCGCTCCGCCCGAGACGCCGCAACCAGCGCCTCCCGCAACGGCCGCTCCTCCTGCAAGCCCTCAATCTCCCGATGCCCTTCCCGATGCGCCTTCGACAATTGCACACGAAGTTCCTCCCGCGGTGCCTACAGGACCGACGGTCCTCTTCGACACGACAATGGGAAGGCTGACGTGCAAGCTATTTGATAAGGAAGCACCGCTGACCTCAGCGAACTTCGTCGGTCTCGCAACCGGCACGAAGGCATGGACCGACCCGGTCACTCTGAAACCAGTAAATAACCAGCCGTTCTATGATGGGACCACGTTCCATCGCGTGATCCCCGGCTTTATGATCCAGGGCGGCGACCGTCTGGGATCAGGTGAGGGCGATGCCGGTTACTACGTTCCGGACGAGATCACACCAGCTCTTCGCTTCGATGTGCCGGGGCGACTGGCCATGGCAAATTCAGGACCGGGAACTGACGGGAGTCAGTTCTTCATCACCGAGGCTGCGAATAACGCTCTCGATGGCCACTATACGATCTTCGGCCAGTGCGATCCGCATACCGTGCTCATGGTGAAAGGCATCGCTCTGGTGGATCGCAATGCACAGGACAAGCCGCTAACGCCCGTGGTCCTCAATAAAGTTACGATTGTCGCTGCGGGCCAGCCGATACCACCGTTGCCGCCGAGCCCGCGGCCAGCCCCACAACCCCTCCGGTAGGCGAACAAAGTGAGACGCTCAAAGAGCGTCCTCAATAAAGGCTCCGTCGCTAATCGACCTGACACAAGGTTGAAATGTTCGCGTCGACAGGTTCTGCTCAAGATAGATATCGGGGTTTGGCACCCGCGATTATCTGTAAGATAATAAGCAGGATAGTAGCCAGTTGCCTCTGAGACTGCGAGCTCGTAGGATTACGCTTGGTTTTCAACATTGCAGTGCGGATGCGATACGTTCTGTCGACCAATGAAACTCGCGCAACGCTTCGCTCGCCTCTTCCTAAAGAAGGTGTCCCGTCGATGCCCTTCAGCATCCAACTAGATGTCGTAATGAGAAAAAGGAGATTCAATGCCGACTACCGCAACCTTCAAGACCTCTGAAGGTACGATCGTTTGTAAACTGTTTGAAGTAGACGCGCCGGAGACCGTGGCCAACTTTATTGGCCTGGCCGAGGGCACGAAGGAGTGGAACTCACGCTCCAAGAAGGGTCCGAAGCTTTACGATGGCACGATTTTTCATCGCGTCATTCCGGAGTTCATGATCCAGGCTGGCGATCCGGAGGGATCAGGCATGGGCGGTCCCGGATACAAGTTTGCTGACGAAACCAAGGGCAGTCCTCATGACTTCAAAAAGCCCGGCAAACTGGCCATGGCGAATGCCGGCCCCAACACCAACGGGAGCCAGTTCTTCATCACCGTGACGGATACAAGCTGGCTTACCGGAAAGCACACCATCTTCGGTGAAGTGATCGAAGGCTATGACGTCGTGGAGAAGATCAGCCGTGTTCCCCGTGGTGCCATGGATCAGCCAAAGACTCCCGTAGTCCTAGAGAGTGTGACCATCAACCGCAGCTAGCAATCTGCGTAAATAAAAAAGGCAGACCCTTAAACGGGCCTGCCTTTTTCTCTGTGGTGATCAGGCCACGCCGATAACGGTACAGAGTTCCTTCACAGCAGCCGCACTCTTATTAAGAGCCTCCTGCTCCATAGCTGTGAGCTTGATCTCGATGATCTGCTCTATTCCTTTGGCTCCAAGTTTGCACGGAACCCCAACATAGAGGCCGCTGATTCCATACTCGCCCTGGAGATAGGCCGCGCACGGAAGGATCTTCTTCTTGTCCTTGAGGATCGCTTCCACCATCTCAGTGGCTGCTGCCGACGGCGCGTAAAAGGCCGAACCAGTCTTGAGATGCTTGACGATCTCCGCACCCCCATTGGCGGTGCGTTCCTCCAGAGCTTTGAGCTTCGCTGGTTCGATCAACTCCGTGATCGGGATACCTGCAACCGTGGAATAGCGCGACAGCGGAACCATCGTATCGCCGTGGCCTCCAAGCACAAAGGCAGTGACGTTCTCAACAGAGACTTTGAGTTCCTCCGCGATGAAGGTACGGAAGCGCGCGGAGTCCAAAACCCCCGCCATACCGATCACTTGCTCCCTGGGTAAACCGGATTTCTTGAATGCAGTCTGCGCCATCGCGTCCAATGGGTTGGAAACGATGATGAAAATGGCGTTCGGGCTAGCTGCGACGGCCTTACCAACGACGTCGCTCATAATGCCAAAGTTTGTGTTCAGAAGATCGTCGCGGCTCATTCCAGGCTTGCGAGCAATTCCTGCCGTAATCACCACGATGTCCGAGTTGGCTGTGTCAGCGTAGTCGTTTGTCCCCAGAATCGATACATCCCGCTTTTCGATGGGCATTGCCTCAAGCAGATCCAGCCCCTTCCCCTGGGGAACGCCTTCCACAACGTCGATCAGGACGACATCCGCGAGTTCCTTGGCAGCGATCCAATGAGCTGCCGTAGCACCGACGTTGCCGGCACCCACAATCGTAACTTTCTTACGCATAATACTGCTCTCCTTATTGCTTGTTTCTAGATGCGCGGCAAACTACCAATTCGCAAATCGATCATATTCCGGCCTACTAACAGTCCGCCAGACAGGCGTCCGCTATTCGCCCGATGAGGGCGGTTTTCGTCGAGCCCTGCGCTCCCTATCCAACGACAGGGCACCCACGCATCGTTCATGGACTGCAAATGGAAAAGGCGCACCGGAAATTTCCGGTGCGCCATCCAAACTCAGTATCGCTAAAACTGACCCCACAGCAACTGGTTGTACACATCGTGGTGGAACTGAACTTCGCTGGCCTTTACGATCGTGCCGAGCAGACGTGGGCAGCGATCAGCAGACGCCTGCTTGAGCTCGGCATAGCGTTCCTTCACATCCGCTCCAAGCATCTCGTCGATCCAGTTCGCACCACGGAAGTTCTCTAGCGCGGTGTAAATGTTGTCGGGCAGATACCGCTCAGCCTGGCGGAGGTTTTTAATCTTCGACGTCTGGCCATGCAGACCGGTCTTGAAGACCGAGTACAGGACCATGTATGGATTGGCGTCCGGGCCAACCGACCGAACTTCCACGCGCGCCGACTTCGAGTTGCCAATGGGAATTCGAATCATCGAGCCGCGATCCACGGCGGAAGCCTTGATCTGGTTAGGCGCTTCAAAATGCGGGTCCAGCCGGCGATAGGCGTTCACGCTCGCATTGAGCAGCAGGCAAATGTCATTGCCGTGGGTCAGAATCTTGTCCACGAAACTCCATCCGAGCTTGGAAGTTTTCTCTTCGCCCTTCGGATCCCAGAACAGGTTCTTGCCTGCCTTGGAGATGGAAACGTTGGTGTGCATTCCGGAACCGTTCACGCCCGTCACCGGCTTAGGAAGAAAGCTGGCCGTCATACCCATCTGAGTGGCAACCTGGCGACAAATCAACTTGTACAGCTGGATTTGATCGGCAGCAGCCACGACATCGCCGTAAGAGTAGTTGATCTCAAACTGCGACGGAGCGACTTCCGGATGGTCCTTTTCATTCTCAAAGCCCATGGCACGCTGCACCTCGGCAGTCGTGTCGATGAACTCACGCAGCGGGTCACCCGGGAGCGAATGATAGTATCCCCCCTGGTTGACGTACTCGAACGAGCCAGTCTGATGGTAGTTACGCTCGGCGTCGATGCCATCGAAGAGAAAGCCCTCAATCTCATTCGCAGCGTTCAGCGTATAGCCATTCTTAGCAAATTCCTGATTAGCGAAGGCCTTGAGCACCCCGCGTATATCGCCAGAGTAGTGGCTACCATTCTTGTCAATCACTTCGCCAAACACCAAAACCTTACCTGAGCCAAAAACGTCGGCCGGGGTCCAATAGAAAGCGCTCCAATCAAGGGCCAGGCGCAGATCGCTCTCCCGCTGCGCCGTAAAACCGCGAATCGAAGATCCGTCGAACGTAAGATTGTCGTAGCTCTTGACCAGAAACTTCTTGTCGTAGTCGAGCATATGAAGGCGACCTTCGAGGTCAGAGAACAGGACGGTCACAGCCTTGATACCCGGGGTGTCGGCGAGATATTTCAGCCGCTCTTCCTGGATAACATCGGCAGCCACGCGATTCCTGCGCTGCTCCTTCGCCCTAAGATTCAGCTCTTCCAGCTCTTCGTACGACAACTCCAGAAAGTTACGAAATTCGGTCGACATGGCACTCCTTCATTGGCAGTCAACTGCCGTGGTTAATTTAGTGGTGCTTTGAAACGAAAATGGCATTCCCGGGGAGACTTCGCGACTTCGTCTAAGTGAGTTTTCTGTCTCCAGTTAAAATTAGCAGAAGCAGCCATAAAAAAAGCATAAAGACCCGAAAGCTTTGGTTGGCGGATAGCCGCTGTTTCCAGCGTTCCCTCGTGCGCGCTGATCGACCAACTTGCCGAGCCATCCGCTTCATGCCCGGTCCGTGCCATGTGATAATTCCACTGGATAATCATCGGGATATAGAAAAACCTGGACAAAGCCACCAACGCCATGCACAGAAGGAGCTTCGGACTTGGGAAAAAACATGGTACCTACGCGGCTCTTTTTCACGAAAGGCGTCGGCAAGCATAAGGAGCGGCTGACCTCATTCGAATTGGCCCTGCGCGACGCAGGAATTGCCGCCCAAAACCTGGTGAGGGTGTCCTCCATTTTTCCGCCAAATTGCAAGATGATCACGCGCAAACAGGGCCTGAAATACCTGGATCCGGGTGAAGTCGTTTTTGCGGTTGTGGCAGAAAACTCAACCCGCGAACCTCACAGGCTCGTGGTGAGTTCAATCGGCGTGGCAATTCCGGCCGACAAGAATACCTATGGCTATCTTTCGGAACATCACAGTTTCGGCGAGACGGAGGACCAGGCCGGCGACTATGCGGAAGAACTGGCGGCGAAGATGCTCGCGACAACCCTCGATGTCGACTTTGATCCGGATAAGAGCTGGGACGAGAAGAAGGAAATTTATCGCATCTCCAACAAGATCGTCCGGACCGCCAATGTGACGCAGTCGGCCGTAGGGGCCAAGAACGGGAATTGGACGACCACGATTGCCGCGGCGATCTTGCTCTTCGACGATGAGTAAACGGCAGATTAACCAATTCTGAATCGCGGAGACGACGATGAATCGCAAGGCAGCGACAAACATCAAATGTAAGTAAAGCAGTCTGCGAATCCTATAAAATAAATGAGAAGTGATGTGGCGCTGGCTCCTTCCCAGCGCCTTTTGCTTGGGCAGAATCATCTGCCCCTAGAATTGGGGAATATTATGGCTACGACGCGCGTTGCGCTCATTCAGATGTCCTGCGAACCCTCGACCGAGGCAAATCTCGCGAAGGCCGTGGCGCGGGTGCGCGAGGCCGCCCAGGCCGGCGCAAAACTGGTCTGCCTGCCAGAATTATTTCGCGCACAATATTTCTGCCAGCGTGAAGATCACGCCCTGTTCTCGATTGCAGAGCCGATTCCGGGACCCTCCACCGCGGCCTTAAGCGAGGTAGTACGCGAATATAACCTGGTGTTGATAGCAAGCTTGTTTGAACGCCGCGCGCCCGGGCTCTACCACAATACGGCCGCGATTCTCGATCACGCTTCCACCGCGCCAGACAACGTCGCGGCCATCTACCGCAAGATGCATATCCCCGACGACCCGCTCTACTACGAGAAGTTTTACTTCACCCCGGGAGACCTCGGGTTCCTTGCCCAGCACACCTCGGCAGGACCCATCGGGACGCTCGTCTGCTGGGACCAATGGTATCCGGAGGGCGCTCGGGTCACGGCACTCAAGGGCGCCGAAACCCTCTTCTTCCCTACAGCGATTGGCTGGCATCCCAGTGAGAAAGTCGAATTCGGCGAGCGGCAGTATGACGCCTGGCAGACGATCCAGCGCGCCCACGCCATCGCCAATGGGGTCTTCGTGTGCGCAGTGAATCGAGTGGGACACGAGCATGGAGATGTGGAGCACAACGGCAAAATGATGCGTGGACCCGGCGATCACACCGCCGCGGACGGGATCGAATTCTGGGGTGGAAGCTTCATCGCGGACCCATTCGGTCGAATCCTGGCGAAAGCCTCCCATGATCAGGAAGAGATCCTGTATGCCGACCTCGATGCGAACGAAGTTGAGGTCACCCGGCAGCATTGGCCGTTCCTGCGGGATCGTCGAATCGACGCTTACGGCGGCATTACGAGCCGGTTCCTGGACTAAACCAGAAAGGTGGATTCACCATGCTTCGATTACTTGTACTCTTCGCGCTGATCTCCATACAGCAGGCCCCGGATCCCACCCTTCCACCGCCCGATGCCCACGTGAAAACCACCGCTGTTGGACTCGGCGTGCAGGTGTACAAATGCGCGCCTCAGGATGGGGGCTTCCAGTGGGTGCTCGAGATGCCGGTAGCCAAGCTCTTCGATCCTGCCACTCGTCAAGAGGTAGGAACACACAGCGTCGGTCCAACCTGGACGTGGAATGACGGCAGCTCCATCACAGGGAAGGTCCTGCAAAAACGCGCAGCCACGGACCCCATCAATATTCCCTGGCTACTGGTGGAGACGCATTCCACCGGCACAGCCACCGGCATGTTGGCCGATGTAACCTTGGTACGCCGCTCCGACACGCAGGCCGGTGTTCCCCCCATGGCGTGCGACGCTGAGCATCAGAACAACGAAGTGCGGGTTCCCTATCAGGCAACGTACACTTTTTATACGACTGGCAAATGACTGGGAATCAAATGAGTGCAGAGGATACGTATCGAATGCCCGCGGAGTGGTCTCCGCATGCGGCGACATGGATTGCGTGGCCGCATAATCCCGAGGATTGGCCAAACAAGTTCCAGCCAATTCCGTGGGTGTACTGCGAGATCGTTCGGCACCTGTCGCAGGTAGAGGATGTTCACATTCTTGTGAACGATGAGAGTGACCAACGGCGCGCCCTCAACATGCTGCGCAGGCAAGGCGGCAATGCAGCCCGGCTTCACTTTCACTCCTGGCGCACAGACCGAGTGTGGCTCCGCGACTCCGGACCAATCTTCGTCAAAAATCCCGAGGGTGATGTTGCCCTCACAAACTGGAAGTTCAACGCCTGGGCTAAGTACGATAACTGGCGCAACGATGATCTCATTCCGAAACATGTGGCGAAGCTCTACGGTATGAAAAGCTTTGAGCCCTCGGTGACGCTGCCTGATGGAAAGACGAAGCGCCTCGTGCTGGAAGGTGGCTCGATCGATACAAACGGCGAGGGCGTCTTACTTACCACCGAAGAATGCCTGCTGAGCGATGTTCAACAGCGCAATCCAGGTGTGAGCCGCGAACAGTTGGAGCGGGCCTTTTCCGAATACCTCGGCATCGAGAAGGTGATCTGGCTGAATCGCGGATGCGCCGGAGATGATACCCACGGCCACGTCGATGACATCTCAAGATTTGTTGACGTGAATACGATTCTCACGGCGGTAGAACCCAACACCAGGGATGAAAATCATCTACCTTTAGCCGAAAACCTGGAACGGCTGCGCGATGCACGCAATTTGAAGGGCAGGCCATTCACCATCAAAACGCTCCCCATGCCCGCCCCGGTGATGTTTGAAGGGCAGCGGCTACCCGCGAGCTATGCGAATTTTTATATCGCGAACGACTTGGTGCTTGTCCCGACATTCAACGATCCAAATGATCGCATTGCCCTAAATACGCTGGCCGAGTGTTTCCCGGAACGAACAGTGACGGGCATCCACTGCACAGACTTTATCTGGGGTCTCGGCGCATTGCATTGCATGACCCAGCAAGAGCCGACTTGATGCCAAAGGCGGTTGTGGAACTCGTTCAGACCAACGTGCGTATGGAACTCTAGAGAGCCCACTATGATGAAGCAACTTGTTTCTGCCGCCGGCCTCCTCCTGCTAGCCTTGCTGCCCGGAACGCAAAGCACGCCGGTTCCAGCCGATGATGCCCCTGCGTACACCAGCGGGGGCGATCTCGTCGCGCCGATACATTATCGCGATTGGATCTATCTGACCACCGGGATCGACATGTCCTACGATGCCCCCACCGGCCCGCCCGATCATCACATGTTCTACAACGTCTTCGTAAATCCGACGGCGTACCACGGCTTTTTGGCGACCGGTACATGGCCGGATAAGACCGTCATGGTGCTCGAGGTTCGCGGCGCGGATAGCCCCATTTCAATCAACAAACGGGGGCATACTCAGAGTGCAGAGCTCATGGGAGTTGAGACCCACGTGAAAGACCACGGGAAGTGGGGCTTCTACGATGACAACGGGAAGCTGATTCCGCGATCTGCGAGTTGCTATACCTGCCATGACGCTCATGCCGCGGTGGACACCACCTTTGTGCAGTTCTATCCCACGTTGCTTCCACTGGCAACGCAGAAGAAGACCCTGTCCGCCAGCTATCTCAAGGATCTCCAAGCAACGACCCCGGTCGCGCAGCCACCCGCAAAGTAGTACAACTGGAGTCGATGCCCATCGATTTTCTTCCCAGAGATCAGGAACTCATGCAAGCCGCCATGGCGGAGGCGCGCGCTGCCGAGGCTGCTGGCGAAGTGCCCGTGGGCGCGATCGTCGTTTCCTCGGCAGGGGAAGTGATTGCTCGCGGACGCAATCGTGTGCTGCAGGATTCCGATCCGACAGCTCATGCGGAGATCGTTGCGCTACGTTCCGCAGGATCAGCTCTCGGCAACTATCGTTTGTTGGGATGCACGCTGTATTCCACCCTGGAGCCCTGTTCCATGTGCGCAGGTGCAATCCTGCATGCGCGGCTTGCCCGGCTCGTTTATGCAGCAGCCGACCCCAAGGCCGGCGCCTGCGGATCAGTGATTGCGGTCATGAATCATCCGGCGTTGAACCATCGGGTAGAGTTGGTAGAAGGTGTACTGGCCGACGAGTGCGGGAAAATGCTGACAGACTTCTTTCGTTCAAAACGAACGTAGAATAGGGACTTTGCATCAGATAAAAGCGAGCAACGTTGCTCTCTCATTGCAGGCCACAAGGCTGATACAAGTTCTAAACTGGGATCAAAGAAGAAGGCCTTAACAAAGAAGTTAGAAAAAAGGCAGTATTGCGAAAGGAGTCCCCAATGGCAGGACGTTTGGACGGAAAAACTGCGGTAATCACTGGTTCCGGCACAGGTATTGGACAGGCCATCGCGGAGCGGCTTGCGTCGGAAGGCGCTAATTGTGTGATCGACTACGTGGGTCGCGAGGATGGGGCGAACCAGACGGTGCAAACAATCAAGACCGCCGGAGGGAAGGCAGTGCCCGTCCAAGCCGACGTCTCCGTGATCGCAGACTGCACTCGTCTCATCGAAAGCGCCTGGAGCGCATTTGGATCGTGTGACATTCTCGTAAACAACGCTGGCATTGAAAAGTCTGCAAATTTCACCGACGTCACCGAAGCAGATTATGACGCGGTGATGGGCGTGAATCTCAAGGGTGCGTTCTTTCTTACCCAGGCCTTCGTGCGCAAGCTGCTCACCGCGAAGAAGCCGGGCCGCGTTATCAATATTTCTTCTGTCCATGAAGACATGGTCTTTCCCCACTTCTCGACCTATTGCGCCAGCAAAGGCGCTATGCGCATGCTCATGCGCGACCTCGCGGTCGAGCTCGGACCAGCGGGCATCACGGTAAACAATATTGCGCCCGGCGCGATCAATACGCCCATCAACAAATCGCTCGAAGCCGACAAGCCAGAACTGAATGCTTTGCTCGTAAATATCCCGCTAGGACGATTAGGAGAGCCCAGCGAAGTTGCTGGGGTAGCCGCCTTCCTGGCCTCCGACGATGGCGCTTACGTGACAGGAAGCACCTACTTCATCGATGGCGGCCTTATTCGCAATTATCACGAACAGTGAAAGTCGCACCGCACGTACGGATCAATCTCTGATCAATCCGTCACTCTGCTACTGCGCTACGACCGGAAGACTTACAAAGCTAGCCTCCCCAGGTGTATGCCAAATTCTCTGGGCCGCCTTCTGATAGTCCGCGGGCTTAGCGTCGAAGATGTTGGGCACATAGGTTTGCGGATTGCGATCATAAAGCGGAAACAGCGTCGACTGGATCTGCACCATCACACGATGGCCCGGCAGAAACACATGATTTACCGTGGGCAAAGCAAAGCGATAGGTGAGCGGTTTTTCCGGAGTAATTGGCTCCGGATGCTCGAAGCTCGTGCGGTAGCGCCCGCGAAAGATGTCGAGCGAAATGGGTAGTTCGTATCCACCCATATCCGGGTCGCCCGGCATGGTCGGCGGATAGACGTCGATAAGCTTTACAACCCAATCGCTATCGGTTCCGCTGGTGGAAGCAACAAGATTAGCGATCGGTGCGCCACTCATCCGAAGTGGCTTATCCAGCGGCGCCGTTTCATAGCTAAGCACGTCCGATCGACTATCCACAAAGCGTTGGTCGTGTACCAGCCACGTAAACCATGCTTCCCCATCAACAGCCATCACCGGGCGAGGAGTGTACGGAACAGGTTTGGCAGGATCAGAGACATACTCGTCGAACTTCGGCGAATCAGCGCCGGGAGCAGTAAACGAGAGACCCATATTCGCTGTCAGGTAAATCGGTTTGGGTTCGTCAGCGCAACCCTTCTCGCAACTCAGCGGCCAGGACTTCAACCGGTCCCAACGATTCTCGGCGGTGTTGTAAATGAGCACCGGCGGGGTGTCCGCTTTGGGAGCACCGTCCAGCAAATACTGATTGAAGAATGGAAGAAGAACGTCCCGCCTAAATTGAAGAGCTGTGTCCCCATCCCAACGCAGCGCACCGAGCGAGTACGCCTCATCGTTCACCTGGCTATGGCGCCACGGACCCATCACTAGGTAATTCATGGTGTTCGTCGTGTCCTTAGGCTCGACCGCCTCATAGCTATGGATCGCGCCCCACATATCTTCCTGGTCCCAAAGTCCCTGGAGCCAGATCACCGGAACCTTCAGCGGAACCTTCGCCATAATCGAATCGAGCGCCTGTCCCTGCCAGAACGCGTCATAAGCCGGATGCTCCTCAACCTTCCGCCAGAAAGGTAACTGCTCGAGTCCGCCCGATCGCGCGAAGTCTCCGGCAGACCCGATCTTCAAATAATTTGTGTAATCGTCGCGACCTTCTCGCGGAATCATCTGTCCGCTTCCACGCACCTCGGTCTGCTCGGCAAAATAATCCAGGTTTATCTCGCGGAAGGCTCCGTAGTGGAACCAGTCGTCCCCCATCCAACCGTCAACCATCGGACTCTCTGGACACGCAACCTTCAGGGCTGGATGAGGGTCGATCAGCGCCATCACAACAGTGAACCCCTCATACGAAGATCCAATCATCCCCACCTTGCCATTCGATTCCGGAACGTGCTTCACCAGCCAATCAATCGTGTCATAAGCATCCGTCGTATCGTTGATGCCGCTAGTATTCAGCGGACCGAGCGGCGCCGGCGTCATCCAGTACTTTCCTTCAGACCCATACTTCCCTCGCACGTCCTGGAACACACGGATGTAGCCACCACGCACGAATACGTCGTCGCCTTGGGGGAGCTCGTCCAGCATGTGCGGAGACTCTTCTCGTGCAGCCCGACTGGCCGCATCGTAAGGTGTCCGCGTCAGGAGAATCGGCGCATGCGTTGCGCCCTTGGGAATCACAATAACGGTGTAGAGCTTCACACCGTCCCGCATGGGAATCATCTCAACCTGTTTGACATAGTCGTAGCCATTGCGCGGAGCGACGAAGCTGGCTGGAATATCCGGCGTGCTCATCGGCGTCTGCGACCACGCAGGCGTAGAAATTACAAGCAAACTAGCGGCAACAAGAAGTCGCTGTGTTGCGTTCATGACAGTGCTTATCCCTTCGCGAATCTCCACGGAAGTATATCGCCCGGGAATATCTCGGACGGACAAGCTGCGCGTCTAACGCAATTCCTGCATCAGCAAGCGATGAGATCGCAGGGATGAAACTTGATCGAGAATTTTCGACGCAATCTCGCTCTTGGAAGACTCAGCCAGATGGACCTCGGAGTCATGCGCGAGAAAGATGGCGGCGTTCCGATCAGAATCGAAGCCGATACCAGTCCCGCTAATGTCGTTGAGCACAATAGCGTCTGCCCCTTTGCGAAGAAGCTTCTCGCGGGCGCGGACAATATCAAGCCCCATCTCGGCCGCAAACGCGATAAGTAGTGAGCCCGGAGCTTTGTGCTCCGCAACGCTGCGCGTGATGTCCTCCGTCGCCTCTAATTCGAGGACTGGCGGAGCATCGCGATGAAGCTTATTCGCTGCGACATGGCGCACACGAAAATCCGCAACTGCAGCGGCCTTGATGACAATCGTTGCCTCCGGCAAACGATACAGCACAGCAGCATGCATATCTTCCGCTGTCTCCACGGGCAGAAATTCGCAGCGCGGCGGTGGCGTCAGCGCTGTCGGAGCAGAAACAAGAATGACCCTCGCTCCCCGCTGTTCGGCTGCCGCAGCCAACGCATATCCCATTCGCCCGCTGGAGCGATTTCCCAAAAACCGGACCGGATCAATCGGCTCACGGGTTCCCCCCGCCGTAATTAGAACAGTTTCGCCCAGCAGATCCTGCCGCTGGTTCACCTGCTCAAAAATCTCGCGGACAATAATCTCGACATCCGCAAGTCGACCATCACCCGTCATCCCGCATGCGAGATAGCCACCTCCAGGCTCGACGATCCGATGCCCTCGCTGCTCCAGCGCCAAAATGTTTGCACGCGTGGCCGGGTGATTCCACATGTTCACATTCATCGCGGGCGCTAGAACGACCTTCGCCTTGGTGGCGAGATAACTCGCCGAAAGAAAGTCATCGGCGGTTCCATGAGCGAGCTTAGCAAGAGTGTTCGCCGTCGCGGGAGCAACCACCAAAACGTCAGCCCACTGTGCCTGGGCGATGTGCTCGATCACCGTGGCCTCGGAGGGTGAGTCCCAGAGACTTGTGAAAACCTTATGTCCTGTAAGCGAGGCGAAGGTCAACGGCTGCACGAACTCCTGCGCAGAACGCGTCATCACCACGCATACCTCCGCACCATGGCGCTGCAGCTCGCGGACCAGTTCGGCGGACTTATAGGCAGCGATGCCCCCGCAGACGCCGAGCAACACTTTGCAAGCTTCAGGCACGCGCCTCCTCCATTAAGTCGTGCTGAAGATGGAGACTCTCAATCGGCAAGTTCTCGGTGAGTAGGTTGTCGATCAGCCGCGTCGACCCAACCCATGCGGCAACAGCAATCAAGGCTCCTTGCGCGGTGTCGTCAACAGGAAGCAGAGTGCCCGGATCGACAATCGCGGCGTAATCCAGGCGAACGCCCTCGTCCGCAGCAAACACTCTCGCTAAGGCACCCTGCAAAATATCAGAGCGAGTCTCACCAGCCTCCAAAAGCTCGCACACGGCCTCCAGCGCCCGATGCAAAATGAGCGCCCGACGGCGATTTTCCGGAGTCAAATAACGATTGCGTGAGCTCATTGCCAACCCGTCTCGCTCGCGAACGATCGGGCAGGCCACCAACTGCACAGGAATGTTGAGATCCCGGATCATCGCACGCAACACCGCAACCTGCGCAGCGTCTTTCTGACCAAAGTACGCTCGATCCGGCCCGACTACATTGAATAGCTTGGCCACTATCGTGGCAACACCCCGGAAATGACCCCGACGCGAAGCTCCGTCTAACCGGTCTCCAATTCCAGGCACTTCAACGAAAGTAGTCGAGCCCGGCGAGTACATCTCTTCTGGACTTGGCGCGAAGAGCAGGTCGATGCCGGCAGACTTCAACTTGGCGCAGTCATCCTCAAAAGAACGAGGATAGGTCTCGTAGTCTTCGCCCGCCGCAAACTGCGTAGGGTTAACAAAGATCGACACCACAACGGAATCACACTCTTCCTGCGCACGTCGTACGAGGGAGAGATGTCCATCGTGCAACGCACCCATGGTGGGTACAAGCCCCAGCGTACCTTTGCGCCTCAGGTTTCGACAGGCCTGTTGCATTTGCCGGATAGTAGTAATGATTTGCATGCGCTTAGGCCCTACCTGTAGGTACAAGCTTGTTGAGTTCTTCAAAGGGGCCATCGAGAATCTCGCCCTGCACGAAATCCTCCGCGCGCACGAGGACATCAGGGTGTTCCCCCAGAGCCTCCAGCTGCACCGCAACTTCGCGTGAGAGATGGTAGCTCTCAGCATCTGCCGGAAAAGTACGGGACGTCACGTCGGTACGATAGCGTTCCAGCGCGCCGCCAAAAAACGCTGCGGCATCTGCATACCGGCGTACGAACTTCGCAGGGGACGCAAACGTCAGATTGAACAGATCGTGAAACACCAGGATCTGACCGTCGCACTCAGGCCCTGCACCGATACCGATGGTCGGTATTGGGCATCGAGTCGTAATCTCCGCAGCAACTTCGCGTGGAATTCCCTCGAGAACGATCGCAACTGCGCCAGCGTCCTGCAACGCGACCGCGTCTGCGTATAAGTTCTCGATCGCCTCAATCGATCGACCTTGAACGTGGTAGCCGGACATGCGATGGATCGACTGCGGGGTCAGTCCAATATGAGCGACAACAGAGATCTCCGCATCCGTCATCCGTCGGACGAGGTTCGCGCGGCGCTCGCCGCCTTCGATCTTCACCGCATGCGCGCCCGATTCCTTGATAAACCGCGTGGCATTGCGAATCGCTTCATCCGAAGACGCGTGATAGGACCCGAACGGCATGTCCGCCACCAGGAACGCTCGCTTCACCCCACGAGACACCGCACGCGTATGGTGCAGCATCTCCTCCATGGTGACCGGCAAGGTGCTCTCGTAACCAAGCACCGTCATCCCGACGGAATCGCCGACCAGAATGAGATCGATGCCGGCCTGGTCAACAAGGCGCGCTGTAGGATAGTCGTAGGCTGTCAATGCAGTAATTGCACGACCAGCGCGTTTCATCTCAAGAAGGGTTTGCGCCGTTACGGGACGGACAGGCAAATTCGCTCCGTTCTCACGGAGTTGCGTAAGGCTCATGGTTCTCTCCAGTGCCGCTCCGCTCTGCTGACGCGGATGAGGCCCGAACTTCCCCAGTATACTCTTCCCTATAACCTTTCCCGGACGGCGCCAATCAGCGACAATAAGGACATGGAACTCCTTGTCTATTCCGCCGACTGGTGCCGCGATTGCCGCGAGGCGAAGCGCTTTCTCAACCAGCACTCAATTCCCTACACCGAGATCAATATCGAAAAGACGCCTGGCGCCGCAGACCAGGTCATCGCCAACACGGGCAAGCGCGCGATCCCCCAGTTCGTCCTCGACGGCAAATGGATCCAGCCTTATAAACCAGGAGAAGGTTTCCTTCACGACGAGATGGCTGAGCTGTTAGGGGTAGCTTGACGCTAACGATTTAGTTACCAGCAGCTAGTCGGACTCGTCCAACTCCTCCGGCGAAGAACCAGTGGTCACCGGCTCAGTGGAAGCCACCGAGCCTTTCGCTCGATTGCCCGGACTAAACGGCCATCTCAATCGGAGAACCCGTTCGCGATCACTCTCGCGATGAGCTTCTTCGCTGCGGCCCATCAGCAGATCGTTGATCGTGATCACGCCAAGTAGTTTGCCATCCGCGCTCACAACTGGGTAGGACGTCAGCTTCGACTCCGCCATCAACATCGCGCACGAACGAAGCGTCGTGAGCGGCGAAACCGTCTGCGGATTGCGGTTCGCATCTACTGCCAGCGGCATGGACAGGTCTTCCTTGCGCGCGGCCGCAATCAGCTGTGCGCGCGTCAGCGTCCCCGTCATACGTCCCTCACTGTCCACCAGGGGAAAGATGCGCTGCCAGTGAGCCCACGCCTCGCCTCCGCGTTCCTCCATCTTTCGCAGCCAGTCGGCGGCATCCTTGCGGGTTGCGTTCTCAGGCAGCGCAAACACGCTCGTATGCATCGCTTGAGATACAAGGATCGCCTCAAGCGGATCTGCGCCAAACTCGCGACTGAGATGAAGGCCTCGACGACTAAGATTCTCCGTCAGCATGGAGCGCGGCATCACCAGCACGCTCACCGCGTACGCTGCCACGCAGGACAACAGCACCGGCAACATCAGACCGCCATTATGCGTTAGCTCCAGCGCGAGCATCGCCGAGGTCAGTGGCGCCCCAATCGCCGCTGACAGCACAGCACACATACCCACCAATACCCAGGCTCCAGTCGTCATGATCGGCATCAGATGTCCAAGTGCGGCCCCCAGGGCTCCTCCAATCATCAGCAACGGTGCCAGGATTCCGCCCGCTGTATTGGAACCCAGCGAGAAGGACCAGCTCAAGCTCTTGATGATGAGAATCCCTGCCAACAGCTTCCAGGTCGAATCCCCCGAAATCATTTGTTGGATGACGCTGTATCCCACGCCTAAGGACTCTGGAAAGATGTACCCGCACAGACCGACAACCACCCCTCCGATCGCAGGCCACCACATCCAGTGGATTGGCAGGTGCTCAAACATCGTCTCGAAGAAGTGCACTGCCTTGCTCAGACCGGCCGCTACGAAGGCTGCGATGATCCCCAGAACCAGCGCCCCCAGCATCGCCGAGTGATAAACCGGCGCACCCGTAGGAACCATCTGCAGCACGCTCTGCGGGCCCAGCAGCAGCCGCCGAACTGCCCCGGCTGTTACGCACGCAATCGCGACCGGAACCAGCGAACGTGGCTTCCATTCGAAGAGCAGGATCTCTACCGCCAACAACGTCGCAGACATCGGACAGTTGAACGTCGCTGCCATGCCGGCCGATGCGCCCGCCACCATCAGCACCGTTCGTTCAGAGCCAGTCATCGGCAGCAGTTGGCCAAGCACGCTGCCTACAGCTCCGCCGGTGATAATGACCGGGCCCTCTGCCCCAAACGGGCCACCGGAACCTATGGAAATAGCCGTCGCAATGGGCTTCAGAATGGCCACTCGAGGCTGTACCCGCCCCCCGTTGAATACGATCGTCTCAACGGCTTCCGGCATTCCATGCCCACGCACGCGCGGAGAAAGATACCGTGCAATCAAGCCAACAATCAGCCCGCCCAGTACCGGCATCAGGATCAGCCACCAGTGCCTTCCCGCCTGCCAGGGATCTCGTTCAATAAAAGTCCACCGCTGGAAGTAGAAGAGATTCGTACAAAGCGAAATCATCTCCAACAACATCCAGGCCAGAACCGCACTTACTGCACCCAGCCCTGCCGCCAGCGAACTGGTATATAAAATCCGACTGTTCGCGGAATAGTCTCGCAGCGTACTGGCAGGTTCTGAAGTCTTCAACGTTGCTCCTAGGGCGTCGTGTGTTCCACCGCGCCCTGCAAATCACGCAACGCGTGGATAAGATGCTCGCAGAGCGGCGAGAGCTCGTTCAGATGCTCAGCCACCAGCCGCTCCAAAATGTCATTACCTTGCGGCGTCAGCAGCACCAAGGACCGCCGCATATCCTTCGGATCGCTTTCCCTGCGAACCAGGCCAGCCCGCTCAGCGCGATCCACCAACTCCACCGTGCTGTTGTGCCGCAGAATCATCCGCTCCGCCAGGTAGGTGATGGATGCCTGCTGCCCGTCGGGAACCGCTGCGATCACCTGCATCAACTGATACTGCTGTGCAGGTATTCCGCACCTTTCGGATGCGCTCTCGCTGAAACTGAGAAACTTGCGCATCTGAAATCGAAACTCTGCCAGGCTCTTCAGCTTGGACTGCGATTCCCGGACTTTGATTGAATCTGGCATAAGGACCCTCCCCATTGTATCGCGAAACGATAGTTCTAATCGAGCTGAAGCTTTAGCGCAACTGCGTAAACTAACAGTAGTCACACTAGAATCTTCGTTCTCGTTGATCGTCCACGTTCTAACAGCCTTCTCGGAGCTCGCATATGATCGCCCGTTATACCCGGCCAGCAATGGCTGCCATCTGGTCCGAACAACGTAAGTATGAAAACTGGCTCCGGGTGGAGATCGCGGCAACCACGGCTCTGGCCCGCGCTGGAATCGTGCCTCCGTCGGCTGTTGAATCACTGCAGCAACGCGCCTCCTTCACCATTGAACGCATCCACGAGATCGAAGCAGAAACCCGCCACGACGTCCTCGCATTCACGACGGCCGTCGCCGAGTCGGTTGGCGAAGACTCCCGCTGGCTGCACTATGGCCTAACCTCCACCGATGTCGTCGACACCGCGCAGGGATTAGCCCTGGTTGAAGCATCTGCATTGATTCGTGAGGGTATTGTCCGTTTTCGCGACGTTCTACGCAAGAGGGCTGTTGAATTTCAGCACACGCCAATCATCGGCCGCACCCACGGCATCCATGCCGAACCCACCACCTTCGGCATGAAGCTGCTCCTCTGGTATGCGGAGATGGGCCGCAATCTAAAGCGCTTCGACGCAGCAGCCGAAGACCTGCGGGTCGGTAAAATCTCCGGCGCAGTGGGCGCCTTTGGCAAACTGAAACCCGCGCACGAGGCAGCAATTCTCGCCGAACTCGGACTGCAGCCAGCCCTGATCTCCACCCAGGTCCTCCAGCGCGACCGCCACGCGGCCTACATCACCACCCTGGCCGTGCTTGCCTCCACACTTGAGAAAGTCGCCCTCGAAATCCGCCATCTGCAACGAACCGAAGTCCGCGAGGCGGAGGAATTTTTCTCCATCGGCCAAAAGGGTTCGAGCGCCATGCCACACAAGCGAAATCCCATCACCTCCGAGAACATCTGCGGCCTCGCCCGCGTCATCCGCGGCAACGCGCAAGTAGCCCTCGAAAATGTTGCCCTTTGGCATGAGCGCGACATCTCCCACTCCTCCGCCGAACGCGTCATCCTCCCCGATACGACAATCCTCGCGGATTACTTGCTGGACAAAGCAGCCACTTTGATTGAGCGCCTGCTCGTCTATCCCGAACGCATGCTGAAGAACCTCGAATCGACCAACGGCCTCGTCTTCAGTGGTCAACTGCTCATCGATCTCGCAGCCGCCGGCATGAGTCGCGAGGACGCCTACCGTCTCGTTCAGGGACATGCCATGAACGCCTGGTCTCACGACCTCAACTTCCGCGCGCTCATCGGCTCGGACCCCGAGATCACCGCACGCCTGCCGCTCGAGAAAATCGCGGAAGCCTTCGACGTCCGGCGTCAACTGACCAACATCGACGAAGTCTTTGCCCGCGTCCTGGCGGAGGGTTGACGCCTCCACCCATCACTCCAAGCCTATGGCCGCTTTGTTCCCTATTCTCGATGCTGCACTCGCTTCCGCAACGCAACGCGCGGGCGATTGGCTAGCCTGCCGCCCCGGCTGTCATCAATGCTGCGTCGGTGTTTTCGCGATCTCGCAGTTCGACGCAGAACAATTGCGCGAAGGCCTGGCAATGGCCCCCGCCCACGTTGCCCAACGAATCCGCACTCGGGCAACCCAATCGCGTACGCGTCTCCTCGAAGGATTTCCCGGCGACCCTGCGACCGCCCTCCTCTTCACCGAGCCGCAGCATGAAGAGGCCTTCGCCGACTTCGCCAACGATGAGCCCTGCCCCGTCCTCGATCCCGACACCGGCACCTGCGACCTATACGCATTCCGTCCCGTGCAATGCCGGACCTTCGGCCCCCCCGTCCGCGACGAGGACGACCATCTGACCGTGTGCGAGCTCTGCTTCGTCGACACGCCCGTCGAAGAAGTCGCGCGCTGCGAGATGGACCAAAGCTGGCGCCAGCAGGAACACGCGCTCATCGATGACGCCGAGAATCAGTCCGGCCTCTTTGGACCAACTCTAGTCGCCTTCGCATTGGCTCCAGTGAAATAAAGCCCCCAACATTCTTATCCGGCAGCCTCGATTGCAAATCTCCACGAAGTCCTCAAAAATGCGTCAGCAACTTGCGAGATAATCATCGTCTATGGCCTTTGCCACCATCACGCACAGCGCGCCGGATTGGGCGGAAGATTCCGCCGTCCCGGCAAGCAAGACTCTCGTTCTCGCCATTACCGGCGCCAGCGGCTCTATCTTTGCTATCCAAACGCTGCGAGCCATCGAACGCGACCCTCGCGTGCGCCGCGTCCATCTAATCGTCTCC
The DNA here is from genome assembly GCA_963796535.1 of uncultured Acidobacteriaceae bacterium. Lineage (GTDB taxonomy): Bacteria > Acidobacteriota > Terriglobia > Terriglobales > Acidobacteriaceae > Granulicella. Next base: position 258,112 of record CAWCMO010000001.1, on the reverse strand, counting down.
CCAAGCGCCCTTCGAGTTCTAGCGGAGGAGAGTGGCATCAGCGCGCGAAACTCGATCCTGGAGAAGCTCCTGGGTCGGCCATCGGAAAAAACCACGCTCCTCGCGCATGAGGATATTGGAGCCCCGGTCGCCTCAGGTTCGTATCCCGTCGACGCCATGATCGTCCTCCCCTGCTCCATGGGAACGCTCGCCGGAATCGCCCACGGCATGGCGGGAAATCTGATCGAACGCGCCGCGGACGTGTGCCTCAAGGAACGCCGCCGCCTCGTCCTCTGCGTGCGCGAGACCCCGCTGAACCTGATTCAGATTCGCAATATGGCCGCCGCCACCGAAGCCGGCGCCACCATCTTCCCCGTTATCCCAACCTTCTACAACCACCCGCAGACCGTCGACGACATCGCACGAAACTACGCCCATCGCGTGTTACAGCACATCGGTTTGCCCCAGCCGGACGCGTATGTCTGGGGAGCAGACCAGCCTTCAGACGATTTGATCTAACGCGATCGACTGAGAGTGTACGTTCCCCCGGTGGGAGGAGGGTTCTCCTTGAGAAAATCCACGGTCACCGCGGCTGCCCGGTCAGGGCAAGTCTTCGGCGCCAGGTGCCCGCACCCTTGCAGGATATCCAGTTCGGATCGCGGATCAAGTCCGTGCATCTGCTCACCCACCGAAAGCGGCAGCAGTTGGTCATCACTTCCCCACACGATCAACAGCGGCTTTGTCAGGCTTCCAAGCCGCGCATCCAGAAGGTCCTTGCCGCCCTGCATCGAATCCATACTGCGATCAACCACCCACTGCCCCTCGCCGATATGGCGCAGTGCATCCTTGAGAACAAAGTGAGGCAATGGCTTCGCGTTCGGCTCCAGCAAATACGCCAGGTGCTGTAACTCCGCCTCATTGGTAGGGTGAAAGATCTGCTTCCCGCCGCCCACTTGCTGATGAATCCCCGCGCTGTCGTAGATCACCACGCGGTTGACCAGATCGGGGTGATCCAGCGCAAGCTTCAAAGCGATCCACCCGCCCATCGACCAGCCGCCTACGTTCGGCTTCTGCAGCCCAATCGCCTGAATAAAATCTGCAACGAATTGTGTTTGCGTCGCAATCGAATAATCACTGTCCGCGGGCTTGGGAGACCGCCCATACCCGAGCAGGTCAGGGGCGTACACGTGAAATCCAGAGCGTTTCAGCCGCTCCAGCATCGGAGCCCAGCTCTCATCGCGGTCCGCCAGACCATGCACCAGAACCAGGGGGATGCCGCCCCCAGGAATTCTCGATTCCGCTTCGTAATAATGCACCCGTCCCTCTGGCATCATCACGTAGTTGCTCTGAACGCGATGCAGAAAAAGGCCAAAATGTGTTTCCTGCTGCGCTACCCAGAGCGGACGCTCATAAAACACAACGCCAAAGGCCACCCCGACCAGAACAATCAGCAGCAACCACCGCCCGAACGTCTTCATTTCAAGCCCTCACTCAAGATTAAAGCCTTCCGTATCACTGTACAGGCGCGCGATGTCAAAGCGAAGTCCCCAAGCTCCGACACCCGCCGCACATCGGCCCACGCCACCTCACGTGCATCCGTGCCCGAAAGCAATTCCCCTCCCAGCACGCGACACAAAACGTCGACGACTACGTAGTGATACTGAACGAGGCCCATAGCGTCACGATGGATGATGTCGACAACCTCCACCTCCGCCAAAGCCTGAACAGTAAGTCCGGTTTCTTCCAGCGTCTCGCGAACACAAGCCTCGCGCACGCTCTCGCCGAGCTCAATCGCGCCACCTGGCAGACTCCAGCCTCCCGCCATCGGCTCCGATCCACGCCGAATCAGCAAGACCTCTGCCCGGCCCTCAGCCTCACGCAGGACCACGGCTCCCACGCCTGGAATCGGAAAAGTAGGATATTCGCGAGACGCTCCCATCGGCCTATTTCAACGGTTTTCCGAACTCTTCACCAAAGATCGTATGCGATGGATCAAAGCGGCCACCGTCGAACTTGTCCATACCTTGCAGGCGTCCTACCGCAAGCATCGACACCACCCAGTAGCTCATAGGCAGGCGCAGGGTCTCGCAAACGCCGCGTTGCTCAAAACCTTCCAGCATGGCCGTGTCATACCCCAGCACTTCAGCCATCCACATCATCGTCGTCAACGCGACAGTCACCTGTTTATTGAGCCATCCCGCCATCTCGTCCCGGGAAAACTCCGAAAGATACTCAGGAACACCCGCCGCCGCCTGCGCCGCGTAACTCTCAGGCATTCCCCCCGCGCGGCCCATCCGCAACATCTCCTCCAGGTCTCGCCGCCATCCGTCCCGGTCGCCGCAGGCAACGATCACCGCCGACGCTTCCTCCACCTTTGCCTGGTTATAACTCACTGCGCGCAGCCGCCTCCGCTGCTCCGGGTCTTGCACCACGATGAACCGCCACGGCTGCATGTTGTAGCCACTCGGGGCATGCAAGCCGGCATCGAGAATCTGCCACAGATCTCTAGGCGGAATCGGCTCCCCGTCGAAACTAGGCGTCGAGCGCCGGTCACGGATAGCCTGTGCCAGGGACTTCTGAAAGCTTGCCATGAACTCTTCTCCGAAAGTCTCTTTCCTCGTTCAATCACATGCTTGCTGAAGCATTGCCGTACGAGATACCCTACTGTTGCCAAATCGACGGCCGGAAATTTCGTCCTCACACCAGGGCCCACGTCCCTCACAGCGGGAAACATCCACCATACTAGGGGATATTGGAGATTGTCTCCTCAGTGACCAATGGCTCATGCCCTTCCGAATCCGCAAAGATCCAGACTCCGCTAAATGCCTGGCGCAACTCCATGTGCGCATCCAGAAATGCCTTCGCCGCCGCTTTACTGTGCGCGACCGCCGCAGCCGGATCACTCGAGCCATCCACGGGAACATGCAGAATCAGATCTAATTCCCTGCCATCAGCGGACGCCTGGGCAGAGATGCCTGTAAACCGATATTCGATCACCGCGCCCTTACCATCGCTCGCCTTCATCACCAGCGGATGATTCGGACCAATACCGCCGGCCAACTCGGGTGGCGCTGCAGTTCGCCGCTCGGAAAACAACCGGTCCAGATTTGTACTGGTAACGAAGTTGGCAGGACGCAAGAGCTCAGCCGCTTGTCCATAGAAGATCCAAGCCAGCCAAAGCTCGTCGGCCTTGGCATACGTCCGCGCACTCTTCCAATACCAGTCTCCATCGTGGCCCGCCGCGGTCATTGCGCGTGGATAGAAACCAGCCAGCTTCCACACTCCGTCGTCCTGGCGAAGTAAGAAGGACAGCAGCCACGGATGGTCTCCAGTCGTCTCAACCATGGCGAATCCATACAGCCCTCGAGGAAGGCCCGAAATGGCAAAATCAGTCTCTGACGTGCTGCCGCTGAGCGCACAACTGAAATCGGCATCAGAGGTGTCATTGGCCGCACGCGGGCGCGCATCAAGCTCGTAGATCTGCAGCACCCGAAGTTCGGCACTGCCCATGCGTGAAGCCGTCGACCGCATCAAGCTCTCGGTAGGCGCGAATGCTGACGGGCTCGAAAACTCCGCGATGGTCATTCCCTGCACCTTCGCGACGTCCGCTGATTGAACAGCCTGCGCCAGCGTCAGCGCGGCCGCACCCAGTCCGTCGCGGATATCGACCGTCATCTTGGCTTGGGTAGTGCACGTCTGAGCCAATAAGCAAGAAGGCGACAGCGTCAGTAGCCCCCCAAGAACGACCCCCGCTCGAATCCCTGCGCGACCGAGTCCATTCCTCTTGTCTTTCACTCATGCTCCTCAAAACGTGCATCTTGCCTTGCCCAGCATACGGAGGCCGGGGTTGAGAGTCCAGCTAGGGGTTCCTTCCTTCGCCCGCCTCTTCCCAAAATGATCGCGTCCGGGCACTTTGACGGTATTCTGAAGCAGTGAAGCTACCCTCTTGCCGGCGCGCACGTCCCAAGCAGAAGATGCACCCAACTCACCATCTGCGAAGAATTTCCCGCCTTGCCGGAGGGTTCCTCGTTCTATTCGCCGTTGCCGCCGGCACGCATGGCCAGAACCTCCCTCCCACGCCGCCGACAACTCTGCCCGGCCCAGGCGCCCCCCAGACCCCAGGCACGCCGCAGCTTGCGGCCCCCGCACCCGACCCGCCACGGCACGCGGAGGTCATCCTCACCCACGACCTCATCCAGATCCGCGCCGACAACTCCAGCCTCAACCAGATTCTGCGGTCAATCTCCCACATCACCGGCCTGAAGATCACCGGAGGCGTCGAGGAACAGCGGGTCTTCGGAACCTACGGTCCCGGCACGTTATCGACGATTTTGGCAACGTTGCTCGATGGAACCGGAGCCAACATACTCTTGCTTGGCGGCAGTGCGGACACTCCGCCGGAACTCGTCCTCACCCCTCGCGCAGGTGGACCCGAGCCGCCAGGACCAAACTCCCCCGCCTACGCGATGTATGACGACGCCACCGACCGTGCAACCCGTGTTGCCCCATCGGCCCCCCGGCCTCCGGTCACGAACCCAGCGCCGCCCAACCCAGCCGTCTCAACCACCGCGCCCGCAGCATCCGCGACCACAGCATCCGTGCCCCCTGCGCCCGGCGCTCCCGCCAAGGTCTTGACCCCTGAGATGGTGATGCAGGAACTTCTGCAGATGCAGGCGCAGCAGGATCAGCAAAAGAAAGCGCTCGACCAGAAGGTTCAGCAGGAGCAGCTAGAACAGCAGAAAAGCCTCAACGCCCCACCGTCGCAAACTCCGCCCACCCCACCACCCGCAACCTCAAATCCCCAGTAATTCAGAGATTTTCAGCGACCTTAGCTCCCAGCGCTTACGCTCGCACTGGCTGTCTGGCTACGCCGCGCGCTCGATTCCGCATGAACGCGGAAGACGCGGAACATGACGTGGCAGATCACATAGGCCAGCAGTACTCCGAACGCCAAGGCTGCAAATACAGCTCCCACCAGCAATATCGACGAGTTCATGCGACGAGGTCTCCTTGGGTTCCATCCGCTGCTCTATTTGCGATGCGAGCAGAGGGAATCACGTTTGATTCGCGGGCCAAGGTTATTTTGGACTTTTCCGTCGAAACTTCCACTAGAAATCTGAGCCACGTTATTACCTAAGGATATTCCTCCTGTTCCGCTACGGTGGTGGATTTCTGGATTTTCCCAGTATTTGGGCGAATTCTTGCGCGACTTAGCCCCGTTTTGGGTGACAAATCGACTGCTTTAGCCTGGTTTCGGGTAGCACTTTGGTATCTATACCGGTCAAGTTTGGGTCCGGTCGTCAAGGGTCCTTGATACTGGGTCAAATGACCCAACTGGCTCCCGGGCGGTGATGCTAGGAGGATCCCAAGGTCGGCGGAGCGGCCCAGGTCGGTTCCGAAGCCGAACCTAGTAGACTAGAGACTTGGCCTCTTCGACCCAATCTCCGTCCAAGAACCTCACGCACATTGACGTTCGCGGGGCTCGTCAGCACAACCTGCAGAACATTTCTGTTTCGATCCCGCGCAATACCCTCACCGTGGTCACCGGACTTTCCGGCTCGGGCAAAAGCTCGCTCGCGTTCGACACCATCTACGCCGAAGGCCAGCGCCGTTACGTCGAAACCCTGTCCGCCTACGCGCGCCAGTTCCTCGACCAGATGGAGCGGCCGGACGTCGACTCCATCGATGGGCTGTCGCCCGCCATCTCCATCGAGCAGAAGACGACCTCCCGCTCGCCTCGTTCCACGGTCGGCACCATTACCGAGATCTACGACTACCTTCGCCTGCTCTACGCCTCCGTCGGCCAGCCGCACTGCCCGAATTGTCATCGACCCATCTCGCGGCAGTCCGCCGAGCAGATCGTAGCGCAGATTGTGGAACGCAGCCGTGCAGACTCTCCGGGTGAGCGGATCACGGTAATGGCGCCCATTGTGCGCGGCCGCAAGGGTGAATTCCGAGAAGAGATTGAGGCGCTCGACAAGAAGGGCTATCGCATACGCATCGACGGCGAGATCACCGAAGTGGAAGAGGGCATGCGCCTGGAGAAGCGCAAGAACCACACCCTCGAAGCCATCGTCGACCGCATTATTCTGAAGCCGTATCCAACGGAACCGACCGCCGAAGGAATGACGCCGCCCGCCGGGTACGACACGCGCAGGCTATCCGCCGCGGTTGCGAGCGCCTTGCAATTGGCCAACGGACTTGTGCTCATCGGCCTGCAGGCACCCAACGGCAAGATGAGTGAGACGCTCTTCAGCTCCTCCATGGCCTGCCCGGAGTGCGGCATCAACGTAGCCAAGCTTGAGCCGCGCAGCTTCAGCTTCAACTCCACCTACGGCGCCTGCCCGGAGTGCCACGGTCTTGGCTCGATCTACGATTTCGATCCCGCAAAAACCATTGCCGACTGGTCCAAGCCATTGCTCGACGGCGCGATGGGGCCGGGATCGTCGTCGCAATATTTGCTGCGACTGATCAAGCTCGCAGCGGAAAAATACAAGATCAACCTCAAGCAGCCGTTCTCCTCGCTCACCAAGGACGAGCAGCAGTTGCTGCTTTACGGTCCACCGCGCAACGAGGTCGGCCGCACAGGATTCCACGGCATCCTCAACTGGCTGCGCGAGACGCTCGAGGACACCAAATCCGAGGGCTATCGCGAGTACATGATGCAGTTCATGTCCGCAACCGAATGCCCTCGCTGCCATGGTCGCAGGCTGCGGCCAGAGTCGCTCGCCGTCACACTTCCGTTGGCGGACGCTGCCATGCATCCGCCCAGCACGCGCGACGATACCGAGCCCATCGAAGCAGCCGATGCGAAACGCGATGCCTCCATCGCCGACTTCACCGCACTGTCGCTCGAGCGCGCCCTACAGGCCGCTCGCTCCATGGCCTTCAGTGGGCGCGAGAAGCTGATCGCCGACCGCCTGCAGCGCGAGATCATCGAGCGCCTGGAATTCCTGAACGCCGTGGGACTCGGCTACATCTCGCTCGATCGCAGCGCGGCCACGCTCTCCGGCGGGGAAGGCCAGCGCATTCGTCTGGCGACCCAAATCGGAAGCAAGTTACGCGGCGTGCTGTATGTGCTCGACGAGCCCAGCATCGGCCTGCATCAGCGCGACAACCAGCGTCTCATCGCCGCGCTCGAAGATCTGCGCGACCTGGGCAACACGGTACTCGTGGTCGAGCATGATGAAGACACCATCCGCAAGGCTGACTACGTGCTGGATCTCGGTCCCGGCGCGGGCAAGAACGGCGGCCACATCATGGCCTCGGGCACACCCGCCGAGATCATGGCGAATCCGAACTCGGTGACTGGCCAATATCTCGCCGGGCATATCGACATCGTCACGCGGCCCACGCCGGACAAGGCACCGCGCGTGCTCGACGGCCGCTGGCTCTCCGTGCAGGACGCGACCTCGCACAATCTGCAGAACGTCACTGCCCACTTCCCGCTGGGCGTGATGACGGTCGTCTCGGGCGTCAGCGGCTCCGGCAAGAGCACGCTGGTCAACGACATCCTCTATCGCTCGCTCGCGAAGGAGCTATACGGTTCGCGCGAGGAGCCCGGCGCGCACAAAGCCATTCACGGCGCCGAACAGCTCGACAAGGTGATCCAGATTGACCAGTCGCCCATCGGCCGCACGCCGCGCTCAAACCCCGCGACCTACACCGGAGTCTTCACCGCCATCCGCGATCTCTTTGCGATGCTGCCGGAGTCGCGGGAGCGCGGCTACAAGCCCGGGCGTTTCAGTTTCAACGTGCAGGGCGGACGATGCGAAGCCTGCCAGGGCGAAGGTCAGCGGCGCATCGAGATGAACTTCCTGCCCGACGTCTACGTCCTCTGCGAGATCTGCAACGGCCGACGGTACAACCAGGAAACCCTCACCGTAAAGTACAACGGCTACTCCATCGCCGACATCCTCGAGCTGGCGATTGAAGATGCGCTTCCGGTCCTAAAAGAAATTCCTGCCGTAAACCAGAAGCTCCAAACCCTGGTCGATGTTGGCCTGGGGTATATCCATCTGGGTCAATCCGCAACGACGCTCTCGGGCGGCGAAGCGCAGCGCATGAAGCTGGCGCGCGAGCTGTCCAAACGCCAGACGGGGCGAACCCTTTACCTGCTCGACGAACCGACGACGGGCTTGCATTTCGACGACGTGCGCAAGCTGCTCGAAGTGCTGCATCGCCTTACCGATCTTGGAAACACGGTGATCATCATCGAGCACAACCTCGACATCATTCGCAACGCGGACTACGTGATCGACATGGGTCCGGAGGGCGGCGAGGGCGGTGGCCGGATCGTAGCGCAGGGGCCGCCGGAGCTGGTCGCACACACTCCCGGATCGCATACCGGACACTTTCTGGAGAGGTATTACGTGAACGCGGGTACGATGAACTCGAACGGACATCTGCCGCCGATCGTGCTACCGGATCTGGAGAAGAAAGCGCCCAAGCCAAAGTTCGTCGCGCCGGAGAAAAAGACGGGTGTTCCGACCGCATCCAAAGTGAAGCCGGAACCGACTGAGCGCAAATCTGCGGCGAAGAAGACCACGAAAACGAAGGCCGCCAAGACGCCGAAGCGGCAGGCAAAGTAAGCTGAACTCTGTCCTATGAGCAATCTTCCCGTTCCCGAGGCAGTCGAGCCCGAAGCGCTCGACATCCAGCACGACACCGATCCCGCGCAGGACCACGGCCTCGCGCGGCACATTCCCCACGCTGGCCACGCGATCTTGTTCTTTTCACTGGCCTTCCTGCTGGTGGTGCTGTGTCAACTGGCGATCTTCACGCTGGCTCACATTCGTCTGGAGTCGGCGCTTCAGCATCCGGGGCTGGGGCTGGCGTCGCAGGCACTGGCCTACGTGCTCACGCTCGCGGCTTCGGCATGGCTGTTTCCGCATCTGTGGGACGTCTCCTTTCTGCAGGGTATGCATTGGAATTCTCTGGCCCTGCGGCGGTACTGGTACTGGATCGTCGGCGGAGGGGTGCTGCTCAGTGCGGCTGCGCAGTCGTTGCTGCAGCTGCTTCCGGCTCCGAAGTCAACGACGTTCGACACCCTGCTCACCTCACCTCATTCTGCGTGGCTGTTGATGGCGTTTGCCGTTTTGCTGGCGCCGCTGACCGAGGAGATTGCGTTTCGCGGCTTCCTTTTGCCGGCCCTCGCTACGGCGTACGACTGGCTCGCGCTGGAGCGTACGCCCGCCGGCCTGGAGCGCTGGCAGCGCAGCTCGCTTCATTCGGCGTCGGCCCTGGTATTCTCGGCAATCTTTTCGAGCATCCCCTTCGCTCTGCTGCATGCCGATCAGCTGGCCCACGCCTGGGGAGTGCTTGGCGTGCTGTACGGTGTCAGCCTGGTCCTTAGTTTTGTGCGGATTAGGACCCATTCGGTCGCCTGCTCGACGCTAATGCATGTGACGTACAACCTTTCGATATTTGCGGTCATCTTAGTGACCACGGGTGGATTTCGGCATCTGGAGAAGCTAAGCCATTGATGCCGCATATGGAATCTGAGACCCCCTTAGACAAGGAGGGCACGCGCATGTCGAGAGTGCATCATTGTCCCCATTGCAATTGCAGCGATACATTCCGCGTCCATCGCAAACCCAAGGAGTACCTGCTATTGGGCTATCGCGCGTATTTATGCGCCGATTGCAACAGCCGGTACCTGGTGTTCGAGCTCGGCAAAATGCTGGAGTGGCGGTCCACGCCCTAGCGTGAGCTTCAGCCTGGGCGGCAACTGGTATCGCGGCTGCAAGTTCCTCTAAACTAGTAGAGACATGATTCCTACGCTCGAATGGACGCCTGCCGGCGTCAACTTCCTTGATCAAACCAAGCTTCCTCTCGAAGAGACCTACGTTCTCGCCACCGACTACCAGCAGGTAGCCACCGTCATCCGCGACATGATCGTGCGCGGCGCACCGGCCATCGGTGTGTCCGGCGCGATGGGTGTGGCGATTGGAATCGAACGCAGCACCGCAGCCACGCTGCCAGAGCTCAGCGCCGAAGTCGAGACCATCTGCTCCACGCTGGCAGAAACGCGGCCGACGGCTGTGAACCTCTTCTGGGGCATTGGGCAGGTGCGGGATCTGTTCAACGAGCTCGCCGCGAAGAAGACCTCGATCCCCGAGATCAAGACCGCCGTCGTCGAACTCGCCAAGCGGCTGTATGACGAAGACATCGCCCAGTGCAAGGCGCTCGGCGCCAACGGAGCTGACTTGCTGCCAAAGGAAGGCACCGTGCTCACCCACTGCAACGCGGGAGCCCTGGCCACCTGCGGCTACGGCACAGCCCTTGGCGTCATTCGGGCGGCCGTGGAGCGCGGCCACAACATCGACGTGCTCGCCGACGAAACCCGCCCCTATCTTCAGGGCGCCCGCCTCACCGCGTGGGAGCTGATGAAGGATTCCATTCCCACCACCGTGCTGTGCGACAACATGGCCGGCCACCTGATGAGCAAGGGCCGCATCCAGGCAGTCATCGTCGGCGCAGACCGCATCGCCGCGAATGGCGATACGGCGAACAAGATCGGCACCTACAGCGTCTCCATCCTGGCCAAGGAGCACGGGATTCCCTTCTACGTCGCCGCGCCCTTCAACACGATCGACCTGGCGACGGCCACGGGCGCGGGCATTCCGATTGAGCAACGGGATCCTCGCGAGGTCACGCACTCCAACGGCAAGCAGATGACGCCCGACGGCGTCGGCATCGAGAACCCGGCGTTCGACGTCACGCCCGCCAAGTACATCACCGCGATCATCACCGAGCGCGGCGTGCTGCGTGCACCCTATAACGAGTCCATACGCGCCATGGCGCTGGAGTCGGAGCGAGCCCTCGCGGCCGTCTAGGCCGACTTCGTTGAACGGATCTACCCGGGCCGTGTGTCACTCGGTTTGTCTTGGTGCTTTCGCGATAAGCAGGTTTGGAGACGAATCATGTGCAGACGTTTCGTCCTTGTGCTGGCTGTCGCGACGCTGGGTTCCGCAAGCGGCGCGCAGTCTCCTTCGTCAGCGCCGCAGTCGACGGGCCCGTCTCCTGCTCTTCCCGCGAGCCCACCATCGGTCGTGCTCAACGTCGTTGTCCAGGATCCGGAGGGCCACCCGGTTCGCGGGCTGAAGACACAAAATTTTCGCGTCACCGAAGGCGGTGTCCCACAAAGCATTGCGCGCGTGGAAGAGCATTCTTCTCAGGGTTCCCCGCCGACGGCGCCCTCCTTCCCGTCTCTGCCTCCCGCCACGTTTGCGAATTACACGCCCATCGCTCCCGGCGAGACGCTCAACATTCTTCTCATCGACGCGCTCAATACGCCGTTGAGGGAAGAAGGCTTCATCCGCCAGCAGCTGCTGCAATACGTTCGCCACGCCAATCCAAACACGCACATCGCGATTCTTGGCCTGGCGAACCGCCTCATCTTTTTGCAAGGCTTCACCTCGGATCCCTCGGTGCTGCGCGACGTGGTCGAGCGCAAATTAATCTCTCGCATCCCCCTCAGTACTGACCAACCGGACGCCTACCAGGGGCATCCCCCGAATCTCTCAAACCGCTCCGCATCGGTAGCATCGCTGACGACCAAAGGAACTCCGTCGAACATCCTCATAGCCGCGAATGTGCGCGCGTTTGAAGAACAGCTTGCTGTCCTCGAAACCGACTTCCGCGTGCCCTACACCCTCGATGCCTTCAATACGCTGGCTCACTATCTTGGAGCCTTTCCATGCCGCAAAAACCTGATCTGGTTTTCCGGATCGTTCCCTTTCAACATCCTCCCCGATGCCTCGCTGCCGCACCCGTTTCATATTGCGGATGTCGATGAAGACGAGCTGCGCGAAACCGTCGCGCTGCTCTCGAAAGCGCAAGTCGCCGTGTATCCCGTGGACGCCCGCGGTCTGATCGCGCAATCGGCAACCGCTGCAACCCCTGCTGGCTCCGCGAACGCCAACCACGTCCACGGCCCCAACAGCGAGCTCAGCAAGGGAGCGCAATCGCAGGCAGCAGAGCACGCCATGATGGACGCGATCGCGACAAGCACAGGCGGCCGCGCCTTCTACAACCCCGTAAGCCTGGCCGATGCGGTCAACAGTGTCGTCGCCGCTGGCAGCAACTACTACACCCTGACTTATAGCCCGACCAACGCAGCAGACGCCGGCTCCTATCGGCCGATTCAAGTCGACCTGACTGGCGTCGATGCCAGCCAGCGCCTGCAACTCTCCTACCGGCGCGGCGACTACTCCAGCGACGCGCCCAGTCATCCACAACGCAACGAATCGAAAGACGCGTCGGCCGTCTCACCCGAGCAAGCCAGGGCCGCGGCCTACGAGCATGCCGCCATGAGGCGCGGTGGCCCTCCGCCGGAGGACCTGCTCTTCCGAGTCCGCGTTCTGCCCGCCTCCACCACCACCGGGACCGCGCCCGCCCCTGATAATCAACTCACTTCCGCCATGCCTCCCAAGGGGCCGTTGCGCCGCTACGATCTCGATTTCGTCACGCTGTCCGGCGAACTGACCTTTGCCCAGCAGCCCGACGGCCGGCGCATCGCCAAGGTCGAGTTCCTCGCGAATGTCTACGATACGCAAGGCACCCTGCTCGACGCCACTGGCCAGGAGCTCACGCTTGAGCCCAAGTTCAACGACCCATCAAAGCTCGCCCGCACCTTCATCCGATTCCACCTGGAAGTCAGCGTCCCCGATCGCGCCGAGACCTTCCTTCGCATCGGCATGCGCGACGCCACCAGCAACCGGTTTGGCGCGGTGGAGATCCCCACCTCCGCCCTAACCTCTCCGCCTCCAGCCACCTACCCACCGGCAACAACGCCCAGCGCTGAGCCCCCGTCCGCGCCGCCCAGTCCAGGTGGACGAGCAACCCCTCCGCAGGTCTAGAATGTAGCCCAGACGTTCGCGACCCCGGCTGCTAGAACCCGCCTGGGAACCCGATCTTCCCGTCCATGACCCCGGCCATCTTCAATCCGCGTTCGCGTTCCCTGATCCGGGGGAATGTGATCGTTTACGCCAGCGTGGCGGCTGCAACGCTGATCTCGAAGTTCCCTCACATCCGCCCCACGCCCTGGCTGATTCTGCCCTTCCTCGGCTGCCTGGCCGGCATGGGTGACACCCTGCGCTGCATCCAGAAGCGCTGGAATCTTTACCACGGCGGCGTGATGTTCTGCCTCTACATGGACCTGATGGCCATCATGCTGGTCCTGTTCTTCCTGGTGTATCCGTACCTGGTGTGGCTGGGCGAAGCGTAAAGCCTTGCGCGACGACCCTTTTGACGCATCCACCCTGTAAACTGACACTTGGCAATGTCAGATAAAACCTTCTACGTCACCACCCCGATCTATTACGTCAACGCGCGCCCCCACATCGGCCACGCGTACACCACCATCGTTGCGGACGTGCTTGCGCGGCGTCATCGTCTGCTGGGTGAGGACACCTTTTTTCTTACCGGCACGGATGAGCACGGTCAGAAGATTGAGCGGTCTGCCGCTGCGGCAGGAATTCCGCCGCAACAGTTTGCGGACCAGGTCTCGAAGTCGTTCGAGGATCTCTGGAAGCGCATGGGCATCACCAACAACGACTACATCCGCACCACCAGCCCCAAGCACAAGCGCGGCGTCCAGAAGCTTTTCTCGACGCTGTATGAGCGCGGCTTCATCTACCTCGCCAGCTACACCGGCAGCTACTGCGTGTCCGACGAAGCCTTCGTCGACGCCCCCGTAGGCACCCCCTGCCCCGACTGCGGCCGCCTCCTCGAAGAGGTCACCGAAGAAAACTTCTTCTTCAAACTGTCGGAATTCCAGCAACCCATCATCGACCTCATCGAGTCAGGCAAACTTTCCATCACGCCGGACTCGCGCAGGAACGAAGTACTGAGCTTCGTTCGCGGTGGGCTGAAGGACCTCAGCATCTCGCGCTCGAGTTTCACGTGGGGGATTCCTGTGCCGGAGCCTGCTGCGAACCTCGCTGGGCAGAAGCACGTGATCTACGTCTGGCTCGACGCGCTGGCGAATTACATGACGGCGCTAGGCTACGGCAGCGACGACGAGAGCTTGTACGAAAAATTCTGGCCGGCCGACCTTCACCTCGTCGGCAAAGAGATTATCCGCTTCCACTGCGTTTACTGGCCCGCGTTTTTGTTGGCCGCTGGGCTCCCGCTGCCTAAGGCCGTCACCGCGCACGGCTGGCTGCTGTTCGAAGACTCGAAGATGTCGAAGTCCAAGGGTAATATTGTCCGGACGGAGACGATTCTCGATGCGTTCGGAGACGAGGTTTACGGCAAACAGTTTCCGGAGAGCGCGAAGGGTGAGCGGGATTTGTTTGCGTCGGATGTGCTGCGGTATTTTTTGCTGCGCGAGATCCCGTTTGGACAGGATGGCAGTTTTAGCTTCGACGCGCTAATTACGCGGTACAACGCTGACCTGGCGAACGGGTATGGGAATCTCGTGAGCCGCACACTCTCGATGATGAGTAAATACTTTGAAGGTGTAATTCCTGAGATCGACGAGGTGAGTGCGGCGAAGGTTGAATTCCTTGGCAATTTGCAACTCACTTTCGGTAACAAGACAAAAACTCTAGCTCCCTTGGTAGCCGATATTGATGACCTTCGATTTGATAGGTATCTGCAAGGAGTTCAGGTCTTAATCACGGTCGCGGATCAAACGATTTCAATGATGGCACCGTGGAAGGAAAAGGAGAGTGAGGCAACGACACTCTCAAACCGAGCGTTCGCCCTTCATCATGTTGCCGAGTCCATCCGCATCATCACTGCCCTGCTCTATCCCATCCTCCCGTTTGCCACTGCCAAAGTCTGGGCGCAGCTCGGCCTGGGCGACATCGAAGCCGCCGCACGCAACGGCGAACTCAACAACCTCGAATGGGGCAGGCTTAAACCTGGCACCAAACTCGGCCCGCTTGGGCCTATCTTCCCCCGCGCTGACAAAGGACTCGCACAGATTATGAGTGACATGGAAAACCCCACTCCCGCCGACAAAGAACCCGTAGACCCAGCCGCCATCCCACCCAGCACCGACCCGGCCGCAGCCCCGCGCACCACCACGCTGCCCGCGCTCGACGCCGTCCTCCCCGTCGGCGGCAGCACCGCGCTCACCACCGGCCCCAGCGACATCGTCTCCCACACCCAAGCCCACGCCAGCGGCATCTTCGCCCAGCAACCCCCAGCCCCCCTCGCAACGGACAACGTAGAACAGTCCCCGCAGATCACCATCGACGACTTCGCCAAGGTCGAGCTCCGCGTAGCCCAAATCCTCGTCGCCGAGCGCATCCCCAAAGCCGACAAACTTCTCCGCCTCGAAGTCGACCTCGGCCCCGACTTCCCGCGTCGCCAAATCCTCTCCGGCATCGCCGAGTGGTACGCCCCGGAGGACCTCATCGGCCGCCGCATCGTCGTCATCACCAACCTTGTGCCCCGCAAGATGCGCGGGCTCGAATCCCACGGTATGCTGCTCGCCGCGTCCCACGGCGAAGGCGGCAAGCCCGTCCTCGCCACGTTCGGTGAAGACATCGCCCTCGGCTCGCGGCTCAAATAGCCGCGGCGTCATTCCCTATCCCCTATCCCCTATCCCCTATCCCCTGCCCTTATGCTCATCGACTCCCACTGCCATCTCGACGACTACGAGGATCTGCCTGCGATCCTCGCGCACGCACGCGAAGCCGGTGTCGGCAAGCTGCTCGCCATCGGCATCGGCGACGGTCCAGACACGATGCACCGCGCCCTCGACCTAGCCCACACGCACCCGGAGATCTTCGCTACCGCCGGCATCCATCCCCAGGAAGCCCACCAGGCCACACCCGAAAATCTCACCAAACTCGCAACCCTCGCCGCCGACCCGCGCTGCCTCGCCATCGGCGAAATCGGCCTCGATTACTACCACCTCGATAACCCCGACATCCCCACCCAGCAGGCCGCGTTCATCGCGCAAATGCAAATCGCCGCCGCCGCGGGCAAGCCCATCACGATCCACTGCCGCACGTCCGAGCTAGCCATCCCCGCGGCCAAAGCCAAGTTCGAGCCAGCGGACGCCTGGGAGGATTTGCTGCGCCTCATCGCCGAGCATTGGACCCCTACCGGCCTCCCCGGCATCATGCACTGTTTTTCGGGTAATGAAACGCAGGCCGCCCGCTCGCTCACCGCCGGCTTCTATCTTTCCTTCGCGGGCAACGTCACCTACCCAAAGTCGACGACCATCCAGGCTGTCGCCGCGAGCGCGCCCGCGGATCGCATCCTCGTCGAAACGGACGCTCCCTTTCTCGCGCCCATTCCACTGCGCGGCCAGACCAACGAGCCTGCTTTCGTCACGCACACGGCCCGCTTCGTCGCCGAACTCCGCGGCATCACAACGGACGAGCTGGCGGCATTAACCACATCCAATTTCGGCACGCTGTTCCCAACGTCACTGTCGGTTTCGCCGCACTTCTGACACAATGAAGAGCAATCACCCACGACACGGCATCTAAATCTGTACGAGGACGACAAACATGGCAGCAGATAACAGCTTCGATATCGTGAGCAAAGTAGATATCCAGGAAGTAAAGAACGCGATCGACCAGGCAAGCAAGGAAGTTCACGCTCGCTTCGACCTCAAGAACTCCAAGTCCACCATCGCGCTCGAGGGCGACGACGTCGTGCAGCTGGCCTCGCAGGACGAGTACACCCTGAAGGCCGTAATCGAAATCCTCGCTCAGAAGTTCGTCAAGCGCAGCGTCTCGCTCAAGAATCTTGAGTACGAGAAGATTGAGCCGGCGTCGAACTCCTCCGTCCGCCAGAAGATCAAGCTGAAGCAGGGCATCTCCTCCGAGCCCGCAAAGAAGATCGTCGCGCTCATCAAGGATTCCAAGTTGAAGGCGCAAGCCAGCATCCAAGGCGACACCGTGCGCGTCACCAGCAAGGACCGCGACACCCTGCAGCAGATCATTGCGCTGCTGCGCGGCAAGGACCTGGGCATCGACCTCCAGTTCACGAACTTCCGCTCGAACTAGCGTTGATTCTGCGCAACCCGAGCGCCAAACAGCTTCAAATCACAACCCGTAGATTCGTTCACCTGCTACTCTTAACTCAACATGAGCACGATCTCCATCGCGACGGCCGCTGAAGTCTTCGACCTCCTGAAGGACGATCTTGCTGCGATTGAGGTTGAGTTTTCCCGGCAGGCCGACTCCCCGGTTGCGGTCGTCACCGACATCGCCAACTACCTGATTGCCGGCGGCGGCAAGCGCATTCGCCCGCTGCTGCTGCTGCTTTCCGCCAAATCCCTCCACTGCGAAAGCGACGCACGCATTCGCCTGGGCGCGGTCGTCGAGATGCTGCACACGGCCACCCTGGTGCACGACGACATCATCGACGAGGCCAACACCCGCCGCGGCCGGCCCTCCTCGAACACTACCTGGGGCAACGCCAAATGCGTCCTCGCCGGCGACTGGCTGTACATGCAGGCCTTCCAGACCGCGCTGGCCGAACGCAACTTCCGCATTCTCGATCTGCTCATTTCGCTCACCCAGGAGATGGTCGAAGGCGAGCTGCTGCAGATGGAAAAGCTCGGCCACCTGATCAACGAGGAAGAATACTTCGACCTCATCTATCGCAAGACCGCGTGCCTGTTCAAAGTGTCCATGCAGCTTGGCGCCGTGGTCGCGAATCCCACCCTCATCGACGGCGAGCGTCCCTTTGAGGACACGCTCGGCGAGTACGGCCGCAACCTCGGCCTCGCCTTCCAGATCGTCGATGACGTTCTCGACCTCACCGCCAACGACGAGATCCTCGGCAAGCCCGCCGCCTCCGACCTGCGCGAGGGCAAAGCGACCCTGGCCGTGATTCACGCGCTCGAGCGCGGGACCGGAGCCGACCGCGAGGCCATCCGCACAGTGCTGGCCGACCGCAGCTTTGCCCGCGTCGCCCACGCCGACATCCTCGAGATTCTGCACCGCCACGGCTCGCTGTCCTACGCCATGGACACTGCCTGCGCCTACGCCGAGGCGGCCCGGCAATCCATCGCCGACCTGCCCGTAAGCGACTACAAACGTGCCCTGCTATGGGTTCCCGGCTTCGTCACCAGCCGCGACCGCTAGCTACAGCCGCCCGTCGTCGTACTCTTCATCCGCCTCTTGATCTGCGTCTTCGTCATCCGCAACCTCAAGGTCCTCCAAGCGAGGTGCGCCATTCGCCTGCGGGTCCAACAGCACCTGGATGCGGCTTTCGGCGCTAGCCAGCTGCGCCTTGCACGCATCGGATAGCTTCACCCCGCGCTCAAACAGCGTGACATTCTCCTCCAGGGTCAGATCGCCCTTCTCCAGCTGATCGACGACCTTCTCCAACTCTGACATCTGATCCTCAAAGCTCGCCATCACGTCGTCTCCTCTTTCAAGCCAAGCACCTCGGTCGTCAAGGCGTATTTCCCAAAGGGCGCACTCACCTGCACGCCCTGCACATACCCGCGAACGCTCTCCAGCATCTCCCGCGCAATCGCCACTCCCTCAGCCAAAGCCGCGTCTTTGTCGGGCGCCGCGGCCATGCGCGCCAGGATCTCGTCGGGCATGGACACCCGCAGATCGTTCTTCATGAACTCGGCGTTGCGCACGCTGGTCAACGGCCAGATGCCGGCAATCACCGGAATCCGGAAGCCCTCGATGCGCCGCAGAAAATCCTCCAGCAGCTTCAGATCGAAGACCGGCTGCGTGATGCAGAACTCAGCGCCCGCCTCCACCTTGTACGCGAACCGCCGCACCTCATGTTCGATGTCGATGACGCCCGGGATTCGCCGCTGCGGAAATCGTAAATCCCGTGGAGCCGCCAATGGGATTGCGCCCGATATCGAGGCCCTGGTTCAGGCCACGAACGATGTTCACCAACCCAATCGCGTCTACATCAAAGACCGCGGTCGCATCCGGATAGTTCCCCATCTTGGGCGGATCGCCCGTCAGGCAAAGAATATTCTTCAGCCCAATCGAAGCCGCGCCCAGCAGGTCGCTCTGAATGCTCAGCACATTCCGATCGCGGCAGGTGTAGTGCAGAATCGTCTCGATGCCGACCTTCTGCTGGATCTGCACGCACAGGCTTTGCGCGCTCATCCGCGCACTCGCGCGCGGCGAGTCGGGCACGTTGATCGCGTCGCACGCCATAGCGCGCCAGCAGCGCCGCCCCGGCCAGTTCCTTCTCGCAGTCGAAGCCCTTGGGCGGAACAATCTCCACCATCGTGAGGAACTTGCCCTCGGCAATGCACTTGCCGATATGCGACCGCTCCCGCAACGGCGGCGGCTCAATGCCCGCTTCGCGCGACGCACCGGTGTTCACAGTCACAGCCGCCGGGTTCACGTTGGCGACTGCCGTCTCGCCCGCCTCCTGCGCCTCCATCGCACGCAAGGCGCTGCGCATCGCACGAATGTGCGCGGGCGTGGTTCCGCAACAGCCGCCCACCCAGTTCGCTCCTGCACGCACAAACTTCCGCGCAAAACTGCCCATGTACTCGGGCGAGGTGAGATAGATATTCCGCCCCTCCACATTGCGCGGCATCCCTGCATTCGGCATCGCAACGATCGGCAGCGTGGTCACCGCGCGCATGCGCTCCACCGCGCTCAGCACAGCGGCCGGCCCGGTACTGCAGTTGCATCCAACCGCGTCGGCGCCCACCGCCACCATGCGCTGTGCCGCAACCTCGGGACTGGTTCCATCCAGGCAATTCGATTCCTCGTCCACCGTAAACAGCACCACCATCTTCAACTGCGGCGCGACCGCGCGCGCAGCCAGCACGGCCTGCTCTGCCTCGTCCACCGACATCATGGTCTCGAGCATCAGCAGATCAACGCCGCCTTCCGCCAGCGCCGCAATCTGTTCGGCGAAGGCTGCGCGCGCCTCCTCCAGGCTGGTCTTGCCCAGCGGTTCCAGCCGCAAACCCAGCGGCCCCATCGCGCCCGCCACAAACGCCTGGGTTCCCTGCTTCTCGCGGATGGCGTCCACGCACTGCCGGGCAATCGCTGCGCCAGCGCGGTTGAACTCGCCCACCTTGTCGCGCAGGCCAAACCGTTCCAGCCGGAAACTATTGGCTCCAAAGGTGTTGGTCTCGATGATCTGCGCGCCTGCCTGCAGATACTGCTCGTGCACGGAGCGCACCGTCTCCGCCTGGGTTACGTTCAGCTCGTCGTAACAGCGGTTGATGAACACACCGCAGCTGTAAAGCATCGTGCCCATGGCGCCGTCGCAAAGTACGGTTTCCCCCTCGAAAAGTCTGTCCACCGCAGATGCCATTGCTCTCCTGTACCGTCCGGCCAATTGGATCGTCTAATCCTCAATCGTATAACGCTGGAGGGTTCTCCGCCCGACCGGGGGAACAGGCCGAATCACGGACAGATTCAGCAGTTTGCCCTGTTATACTTGGCTTAGAAATTGCAGACCCCGCGTACTAGGCGGCTGAAGTTTGGAGCGGTTCACGTTGAAGACAAGAAGTTTCTCTGCCCTGATTGCGTCGGGCATCCTGCTGGCCACGGCCACGCTTGCACTGTCTGGCTGCGGTGTCGTGGTGCTTTACAAGACTCCTGAGTACCCCTATTCCGGCCGCCCCGTCCCGCCCAGCAAGATGCTTGAACGTGTCCTCGTGGCTTTTTCCGCGACCGGAACTTCGGGAGGCCTTGAGATCCTCGATGGCCTTCGCGACCTGCGTGGCAATGTCCAGAACACCACCAAGATCTTCCCGATCTCGGGCTACTCTGAGGCGCAGCCTATCAGCATCCTCAACTTCCCCGAACAGACCACCGGCTACGTGCTCTCCTACAACGACGGCAACCTGGTCGACATCAACTACAGCAAAGAAGCCGCAGCCGGAACGGTCACCAACTTCGGGCCCGCGGCTGCCTCGGCGGCCGCCTCGCCTCTCGGCCTCGCATTTGCGGGAGCAGCGCAAGCCGCAGGCCAACTGGTGTTCTTCACCGGCGGAATCACCTATTACCTGAACCTCCCCGGCGTCAATAAGGTCGTCATCAATCCGGGCTTCAGTGTCGTCCTGGCGATGGTGCAGAATTCGAATACGCTATACCGCATCGTGAAACTGCCGGCGACCGCCAATCCCGTGCTTCCTCCCGGCTACGTGGACTGTGAACCGCTGCTTCTCCCTGCCTACTGCGTCGTTCCCGTTGCCGGCAAGTACGATCGCCCGGTCAACGTGAATTTCTCGGTCGACGGCAACACTGCCTACGTCCTCAACTCGGGCCAGGAAAACGGCGGCACTACCTCGAGCGTCTCCTTCCTCGATACGTCCGCGCTCAATATCGACTCGGTGCCAACGGTCGATCCGCTAAGCCCTACCGCACCTTCGCCCATGTCCACCCTGACCAGCCCTACCGGCGGCCCTGTCGCCAACCCCATCCTGATTCCTGGCGGCGTAACGGCTTCAAACTCTGACGGAGTCTACCTCTACCTGGCCGGTCAGCAGTTGCAGGCCAGCGGACCATACAAGGGTCTCTTCGCCGGCAACCTGACCACCATCAACCTCACCTCCTACGCGGTCAGCGCGCCCGTATCCATATCCGATGGCACGCACACCAAGTTGCTCTTTGCCGACAACGACACCCTCTGGATTGCTGCCTCGAACTGCGCCAATGGCGTGCGCGCCGCAACGGCAGCCACGGAATTGGCCTCGCAGGGCTTCACCGATCAGGCAGGCAACTACAACTGCCTGACCTTGACGACCACCGGCACCTCCACGCCGCCGGCCACGATCATTCCCGCGGTGGTGCAGTCCAACGTCTCGAGCGTAACCCCGGTTGTGGTCCCGAACCCCAACACCAACCAGAATCAGTACTACTACGGCAGCGCGACCGGTCTGTGCTGGGTGCAGAACTACTACAAGGTCTTCACCGGGTACGGCGGCCAGGTCCACGCGTTCTACACCGGCCCGAATCCCAATCCGATTGTTGAAACCCAGCAGGAAGACGCGAATGGCGGACCTCCGGGTTCGGAGATCAACAATATCAACTTCACTGTTCAAGGTACCGTCTTCGACGTAGCCTACATGGACGCCGAGACCAACGCCGCCGACTAACCGTCATGGCCACGCCGCAGGCCTCAACCTCCACCGCCGCAGGTTTGCTCGACATCCTTGCCATCGCTGCGCATCGCGATGACGTCGAGCAAACCTGCGGTGGGACGCTTTTGGTGCAGCAATCCCTTGGCTGGCGCACCGGCATCCTCGATCTCACGCGCGGCGAGGCTGGCACCCGGGGCACAGCCGAAGAGAGAGCCGCCGAAGCCGAAGCCGCCGCGAACATCCTCCGCGTCTCGCACCGCGAGGCCCTCGATCTGCCCGACGGCAACGTGCAGAACACCCTGGAAAATCGCCTCAAGATCGCCACCGTGCTGCGCCGGCTTCGTCCCCGCGTCGTAATCCTGCCCTACTGGGAGGGTCGCCACCCCGACCACTACACCGCCTCCAAGCTTGGCTATGAGGCCTGCTTCCTGGCTGGTCTCTCGCGCCTTGAGCTCGCGCCCGAGCACGGCGCACCGCACCGCCCCTACAAGATTCTTTACGCGTCCCTCTACGCCGACGTCCGGCCGACCTTCGTAGTCGACATCACACCGCACATCGAAACGCGCCTGCAATCGCTGCTGGCGTATCGCTCGCAGTACGGAACGCAGTCCACGGGCGCTGGCCTGTTCGTGCCGGAAGACGACATCCGCGAGCGCACCTTCGCCACAGCCCGCCACTACGGCCTGTTGGCCGGCGTTCGCTACGCTGAACCCTTCGTCCAGCGCGAAGTCGCCTCGGTCCACGACCTGATGATGCTGCCCGTCCAAAGCATCTAGACGAGCGCCGAGCCCCTGCCCGCAAGCGCTCCCAGCCGCTCCTCCACGAACCCCACCATCTCCGCCGTGCAATACTCCGGCCTAACGAACGCGAACTGCCGCTTGCGCTCAATCGTCCGCAGCGACACCCCGCCCCATCCCTCCACAAATACTGCGCCCGCCGGGACGACCAGCGCATCCACGCGGTCAAGGTACCGCAGCGCCGACGCCTTGAAGTCCTCAACCCCCGGGTCCAGCACGCTCAGCGACACATCCGGCTGCAGAAACCGCAGCACGCTGTTCGACTCCACAATCGCGTTCTCCGACTCCGCCAGCAGCGCCCGCACCCGCGGCATCGCCTCGCTCAACTGCCCCTGCCGCGTCCTTACCCAGAACGACCGCTCCGCCCCCGCTGCAAGATACCTTGAAGAGTCTGTTCCGCTAGAAAGCTCGCGCTCCTGGCTGATGGCAATCGTATGGTCAGCCGTCTCGCAATCGCAGGGCTCCCCGTTCGCCGAGCACACCCCATGCCCGAACTGCGTGATCTTGATCGCCGTCCACCGCCTTTGCGGCAACGCAGCAATCAGCCCAGCCACCACGCTGGTCTTGCCGATATTCCGCGTATGCCCGCCAACCACGACAATCGCCACAACAACCCCTTCTCTATCCCCTACACTCTATCCCCTGTCCTTCAGACGCCGCACGCGCGCGATCGTCTTCAGATAATCTTTCAGCGGCTCGGCCGGCACGCCCATGAACATCTGTCCCGGGCCTTCCAAATGCTTGCCCGGAAACACGCCGGCGGCTCCGCCAAGAATCACTCCCGGCCCAATGTGCACATGATCGCCCAGCCCCACCTGCCCTGCCAGCACGGCGCCATCCTCCACCACGCATGACCCGGAAATTCCAACCTGCGACGCCATCAGGACGTTCTTCCCGATCCTGCAGTTGTGCCCGATGTGGACCTGGTTGTCGATCTTGGTCCCCCGCCCGATGCGGGTCTCGCCCAGCGCCCCGCGATCGATCGTGGTGTTCGCGCCAATCTCCACATCGTCCTCAATGATTAGCCGCCCCTGCTGCGGAAACAGCAGATGCTCGCCCGTCGCTGCATTGCGTGCATACCCAAAGCCAGTCGCTCCCAGCACCACCCCAGCCTGCACCACCACCCGATTCCCAATCTCCACGCCGCGCAGAATCACCGCGCCCGCAGCAATCTCCACGTCATCTCCGAGGACCGCGTCGGCTTCCACCACCGCACGCGCTCCAATCTTTACCCGAAGGCCCAGCTTCGCCGACGCGTCAATCACGGCTGAAGCGTGCACCTCACTCTCCGTCCTCACCCCCGCCAGCGCTTTTGCACACAGCGCAAAGGCATAGCGCGGATCCTTCACCACCAACACCCGCGCATCCGGCTGCGAGCCAACATTCCGCGCCAGAATTAATCCCGCGCTGGTCGCCATCGCCGCCACCAGGGTCCGAACATCCTCCGCAAACACCACCGCATCTGGCCCTGCGGTGTCGAGACCAGACACGCGCGAGATCGCCGCTGCCGAAGCCGTTACGCCTCCCAACAGCTCCGCAATCTCTGTCGCACTCAGCGTCTTTGCGCTCATCCGTAGAGCCGCTCCTCGCCCTCGGGCCGCGTCTTCCAGCGGCGATGCACCCACAGCCACTGCTCGGGATAGCGTCGCACATACGCCTCAATCGTCGCCGTAAACAGCGCCGTGTTGGCCAGAATATCGTTCGCGAGGTCGCCCGTGCGCACCAGCTCCAACTCCTCGCCAAAGCGCAGCACGTACTTTTTCTCTGCGGCCTCCCACACCAGGAAGCCGGGCAGCACGGCCGCGCCCGAATGCAGCGCAACGCGCGCGAGGCCCGACGCCGTGCACGCCTCCACTCCGAAGTAGGGCACAAAGATCCCTTGCGGCGGCGTCATGTTCGTGTCCATCAGGATCCCCACCGTCTCTCCCCGATGCATCGAGCTAAGCAGCCCCCGCGCAAAATCGTCCTTATGAATCACCCGGTTTCCATGCAGACAACGAATCCGATTCACGAACTCATCCACCAGCGGGTTATCCAGCCGCCGGATCACCAGGGACATCGGGTACCCCATCAGCGAGTGGTAAAAGCTTGAGAGCTCCCACGCTCCCAGGTGGCCTGTCAACACGAGCACGCCCTTGCCCTTCTCCCGCGCAGCAAGATAATGATCGAGCCCGTCGTACCGGATAAACTCCGACGCCTGCTCCCGGGTGTATCCGCTCATCTTGCAGAATTCGCCGATCTGCCAACCCAGCGAGCGAAACACGCCACGCAGAATGGCCTCGCGCTGCGGCGCCGTCTTCTCCGGCATGGCAAGTTCCAGATTCTGCAGGCCCACACGGCGCAATCGGCCCAGCAGCATCCAGGCCGCAGCACCCAGCCCCGCGCCAACCGCCCTCGCCGCCCTGCGCGGCAAGATCCCTACCGCTCCAGCCACTAGCTGCAGCGCCAGGCTCTCCAGCCGCTCACGCAGACTGATCCTTCGCACCGCCACGCTCTGAATCGCAGTCGCCAACATCACCCAGTGTACGCAATTTCGGGCTGAATCCGTGTACTGCGGGGTCGCCAGCAAAAAGAGAGGGACAGCCTCAGCCGTCCCTCCCCCTCTACCTCCAATTGTTCAGCGACTGGTTTAGTGATTATCCTTCGACACCACGAAGTAGCGAGCAACGGTACCAACAAAGCCACGCGAGTCGGGAGGCGTTGGGACGTCGCCGCGCAGAATCTCCTGGTAGGGAACATCGTGGCCATACAGCTCACTCGTAAATTCCTGATTCTGCGAGAGCACCGTACCATCCAGATCAATACCCGCGAACAGGCCCTTGCTGCGCGACCAAGTCAGAAACTCAGCATTGAGCTTCCAATCAGTACCCGCCTGCGCATTGCGTCCAACCGGACCGGCCGAAGCCGCAGCATCCGCACCCAGCTTGACCTTGTTCTTCAACATGTCTTCGAGGCCATTGTGATTCATCGCAACCAGGATCAAGTCAGTCGCCTGGCCGCCAATCTGGAATCCGAAGCTTCCGCCCGTCAGCTGAACGCCCACCGGGCCGCTCCAGCCGCGGGGTGTACGACACGTAGCCACACCCTGGCCATACTGCGCACCAACTGCGAACGCTGCTTTCTTGTAGGACGGAATCACGACCACGCAATGCGCGCTCGCCAGAATCCCCTGCGGAATCGCCTTGTCCGGAACCGACATCACTTCGTCAATCACCGCCGTTGCGGCTTCAATTCGCGCATGCTGCTTATCATCCTGTGCCTTGGCGGACACAAAACCCGTGCACATCGCCAAACCACACAGAACTCCAATAATCTTTTTCATTTCTTACCTTTCGTGCGAAACCGATTTGCGGTGAGAGACATATCGTCCTACGCCACAACTAGTCTGATGGACGCCACACCCTTCAGGTTGTACCCAGCCCGAAGTCCCCAAAACTCAAAAAAAAGTGGGTTGCGAAAGTGCGCTATTAGCAGCAACTTTCGCAACCCTATTCTCCCAGGTTTGTACTGGACTTACTATGCGCCATTACGCTCATAGGTTACAAGAGTACCTAGTAATGTAGACCTTCGATTGTTACTTAGGACGTACGACCCGATTTTAGCCGTAAAATCGCAACCTAACGTTCACCGCGGTAACTTACTCGTCGTCCTGGTCCTTCTGCTCCATGGCGCGCAGCGTGAGTTCCACACGATTCTTCGCCCGCGTCTTGCGCAGCATCCTTCCCAGGTGCGCTTTCACGGTCGCCTGCTCAATGCCCATCGCCGCCGCAATCTCTCGATTGGAACGCCCGTTCATCAGCAGGTGCAGCACTTCACGCTCTCGCCCGGTGATCATCTCCTCAATGGACTCCTGCGGAGCGGGCGCCGGCAGCAGGCTTTCGGCTCCCGCGGTTCCCGCCTCCACCAGCTTCGCCAGGACTTTGCGTGGAGCCCAGATCGATCCATCCAGCACGATCTCGATGGCCATGCTGATCTCACTAACGCCCGCGCTGCGCAGCAGAAAACCCTTCGCGCCGGCTCCAATCACGGCCTGTATCTGGTCCGGGGTCAAGGGTTCGCCCATCACCACCGGCTTTAACGACGGCCGCTCCCTGCGAATGTGCGTGATCGTGTGCAGGATCGCCTCCAGAGGCTCCTGCAGATCCAACAGGACCAGGTCAAGATCTTCGGCGGTGCATACGTCCTCCAGCTTCAGGGGATAGGCCTCCACCCCGGCGGTTTCCTCGAGGATCGCCACCAACCCCATCGAACGCAGGGAGTCTGCCGCCACTACACCGATATTCGACTTCGCTTCATTCGTCACGAGCTGCGATTCTCATTACGCCGGTGACCGGTCTTTCTGTCGCCGTCCGGCGGTGTTTGGATGTTCGCCCAACCGTCTTCTTCACTCGTCCAGCAGTCCCGATTCCCTGTTGATTTCATCGTTCAGCTATCGTGTTACAACTTCGGCAAAACAATCCCCTGCTGCTTTTGATACTTGCCTTTGCGATCTCCATAGCTTACCTCGCATACCTCATCGCTCTGGAAGAAAAGTATTTGGCACAGGCCTTCATTGGCATAGATGCGCGCCGGCAGCGGCGTCGTATTCGAAATCTCGAGCGTCACAAATCCCTCCCACTCGGGTTCGAACGGCGTCACATTCACAATAATCCCGCAGCGCGCATACGTGCTCTTGCCGACGCAGATCGTCAGCACATCGCGAGGAATCCGAAAGTATTCCACCGAGCGCGCCAGGGCGAAGCTGTTGGGTGGAACAATAATACTGTCGGCCTCGACCGACACGAACGAACGCTCGTCGAAGTTCTTCGGATCGATGATCGCGCTATTCACGTTCGTGAAAATCTTGAACTCATTCGATACCCGCAAGTCATATCCGTAAGACGAAAGTCCGTAGGAGATCACGCCATCGCGCACCTGCTTCTCACTGAACGGTTCGATCATCTTGTTCTCAACAGCCTGCGTCCGAATCCATCTATCGCTCTTAATCGACATCTCGTTCCCACGGCTGCGGCCCAGCTCGGCCGCGCACAAACCTTTCCAGCGGATAGTACGTCCCTTTGAGCCTATCGCAAACTTTAGTCCATACCCAGCCTCTCCGTCAGATTTTGGCATCTCGGTCTGAGGAAAAATTGACAACCAAATCAGTGCTTTCTACCATCGCAGTGTAGGCTGGAAGACATTACGATACTTCCCCACGATGGGACACTGAGCACAGGAAGGCGACATCCATTGATCAAACAGGACCTAATTCAGCGGGTAGTTGAGCGCACCGGCCTTCCACGGACCAAGGCAGAATCCGCCGTGGACGCCATCTTCGAAGCCATGAAGAAGGCTTTGGGCGGCAGCGACCGTATCGAACTTCGCGGCTTTGGCGTCTTCACCGTCAAGCCCCGCAAAACCGGCGTCGGACGCAATCCACGCACCGGCACCGAGGTCACCATCACGCCCGGCAAGGCCGTCCGTTTCAAGCCGGGCAAGGATCTCCAGGCACTCGGCTAAAGCCAGGCCTCAGACAACGACGCACGAGGCCTAGCCCTCGTGCGTCATTTTCTTGCCCCAAAACCTACATCAGGTGCATCGGATCCACGTCCACCACCACCGACCTTCTCGGAATCTCCTCGCGATCGACCACCCCCAGCATCTCCCGCAGCGCGGCTCCCAGCACATCCCGTCGATCGGCCTTCAGCACCAGGTGATACCGGTAGATGCGCTTCAGCCGCGAGTTCGGCGCGGCCGCCGGTCCCAGCACCCGCACCCCCTCAAGCTTGCGCCCCTGCAGCCAGCGCCCAAGCTTCGTCGACCACTCCAGCACCTCCTCCAGCCGCTCGCTCTGGATAATCACGTTCGCCAGCACGCTGAACGGCGGATACCGCATCGCCCGCCGAAAATAAAGCTCCCTGGCCGCGAAGCCGGTGTAGTCGTGCTCCCGCGCAAACTGGTTCACGTAATGGTCCGGCTGATACGTCTGCACCAGCACCTTTCCCGGCAGCTCGCCGCGCCCGGCCCGCCCGCTCACCTGCGTCAGCAGTTGGAACACACGCTCCGCCGCACGAAAGTCCGGCAGCCCCAGCGCGAAGTCCGCCCCCACCACCCCGACTAGCGTCACGCCATGAATGTCATGCCCCTTGGCGATCATCTGCGTCCCCACCAGCAGGTTGATCTCGCCTGTCTGCAGCTTACCCAGCAGCCGCTCCATATCGCCGCGCGAGCGCACAGTGTCGCGATCCATGCGCCCGATCCGCGCCCCCGGAAACAACTCCTGCAGCCGCTCTTCGCCCTGTTGCGACCCGGCGCCGAGGTAGTACAAGTGCTCGCTCTGGCACTTCGGGCAAGCCTTCGGCACCGTCCGCCGATAGCCGCAATAATGGCACTCCAACCGCTGCCCCACCCGCGCCGCGCCATTCAAGCTGTGCTCGTCACCGCCCTTGTGATACGTCAGCGAGATCGCGCAGTTCTCGCACTCCAGCTTCTCGCCGCAGCTCCTGCACATCACCACAAAGCTGTAGCCGCGCCGGTTGATCAGGATCACCACCTGCTCGCCGCGATCGATCGTGGCCTGCGTTTCCTCAATCAGCCGCCGCGAAAAAAGCTGTTCCTGCCCGGTCTCGCGGAACTCCACGCGCATGTCGATCATCTCGACCTTGGGCAGCGGCCGGGCCTCGACGCGCGCCAGAATCTCCACCCGCGCATACCGCCCGCGCTCCGCGTTCTGCCAGCTCTCCAAGGAAGGCGTAGCCGACCCCAGAACTACAGTGCAACCGAGAAGTTTTCCCCGCATGACCGCCACATCCCGCCCGTGGTATCGCGGTGTCTCTTCCTGCTTGTAGCTGCCGTCGTGCTCTTCATCGACAAGAATCAGCCCCAGGTGCGGCATCGCCGCAAACACTGCCGAGCGCGTCCCAATCACCACCCGCGCCTCGCCACGGCGAATCCGATGCCACTGCTCGGCCCTCTCATCCGGGGTCAGCTGCGAATGCAGCAGCGCGACGTCGCCACCAAACGCCGCTACCATCTGCGCCGCAGTCCCGGGCGTCAACCCGATCTCAGGAACCAGCAGCAGCGCACTCTTCCCCGCCGCCAGCGCCCTCTGCATCGCGGCGACGTACACCGCCGTCTTCCCACTCCCCGTAATCCCATACAGCAGGTGCGGACGAAACCCACCCTTGGCCATCGCCGCAACAATCGTCCCCAGCGCCTCAGTCTGCGCCTCATTCAGCACATGCTCATGCGCAAACTTCTTGCCCTCCTGCTGCAACCCCGTCACGTGGAACGCCTGCGCCGTCTCCTCCAGCCGAACCAGCCCCCGCTTCACCAACGTCCCCAGCGTAGACTCCGGAACCGCGCGCGCGCTCATCCGCCCGCGCAACGCCCGCACCAGCTCCCGCCCCCCACACCCAGCCAGCTCGGCCATCACATCCAGCTGATTCTCATTCAACTTCGGCAGCCGCTTAGCAGGCCCCAACTCCGGGCGCCCCATCTTCGCGACGGCTTCATCGTCGCGAAGGTGGGAGGAATCCGTCTCGTCGGCGCCCACCAGCACCGCCACCATCTCCACCCGCCGAGCATCCCTTACCTCCGCCAGCGGCTCCCGCACCAGCCATTTCTTCTTCGCCATCGCATCCAGCAGCGCCTTATTCGCCCCCGTCGCGCTGCGAATCGTGGCCGTCTTCCCCACCTCGCCACTCTCTAGGTAATTGAGCACCGCATACTCGCGATTCTGATCCTCCACGCTCAACTTCGATCGCCGCGATGACCCCTTCGCGCCTTCATACAGCACCTTCCGCCCCTGTTCTGCGATCTTGTAGACCCACTGCCGCCGCACCTCCGCGGTCAGCGGCATCATCCCCCGCAACACCTCGCCCAGCGGCGCGCAGTAGTACGCCGCCACCCACTTCCCCAACTCCATCAGCTCGCCCGAAAGCAGCGCCTCCTCATCCATCACCCGCTGAACGCGCTTGACCTCAACGTCATCGCCAGGCGAAACATCATGCAGCCCGACCACCACTCCCACCAGCCGCTGCCCACCGAACGGCACCATTACGCGCGCCCCCACCTCCGCCTCAAGCCCACCCAGCTCGTACGTAAAGGCCCGGTCCAGCGGCACCGGCAGCGCGACATCGCAATACACACTCACCTCTCCAGCTTAGCTGGAAGGCGCCTGTGGCAATTCCCCACCCTCCGGACCCCAGAACACCGCCCACGTCACAAAATCGTCGGAGAACTCCACGAAGCGATGCAACGCATTCGCCGGCACGAACAGAACATCTCCCGCGACAAACGGAAACCGCTCTTCTTCGACCATCAACACGCCACTGCCACGATGCACGATATACAGCTCATCCTGCCTATGCGTGGTCTGGTAGTCCTTCCCTTTAGGCGCGAACACAATCAGCGACATCGACCCGCGCGCCAACCCCTCCACATCCCACACACCTTGCGGCCACTTCGCAGTCGCCGGCAAAGGCAGCTTCGCAAGCATCTCCTGCAACGAAATCTTCATACGCACAGCATACGACGGCCCCATCGCCCTCTACGACGGAATCCCCGAACCCTTTGGCGCGATCTCCCGCTGCAGCCGCTTCAACTCCTTGGCCGCAGCCTTCTTATCCTCAACCAGCCCAGCCACACGTGCAGCCAGATCCGCCGGCCCCACGCTCAGCAGCGCACCCAACTCCCGCAGCCGCGCATAGTCTTTCGCCGCCGCGCGCACCGCCCGCAATCCGCAGCAGAACTCCACGCGCTGTCCCTGCTTCACCTTCTCGACACGCCGCACCAAAAGTCCGCCAATCGCTCCGGTAGACCGAACATGCGTCCCACCACACGCGTTGAACTCCACGCCCTCCATCTCGACAATCCTCATCCGCCCCGCACGCTCTGGCAGCTTCCGCAGTTCCCCCCGAGTCAGCATTCGCTCAGCCTCTTCCCGCGAAACCCACCGCGGCCGCATCACCCGATCCTCATAGATCAACCGATTAGCCGCAGCTTCCACCAGCCGCAGCTCCTCCTCGCTCACCTTCTCCACCGCGAGATCAATCGTCACCGAATCCGTGCCCAGATGAAACGAAACCGTCTGCGCTCCCAACTCCTTCAGGAACATCGCCGACAGCAAATGCTGCCCCGTATGCTGCTGCGCGAGATCCATTCGCCGCTCCGCATCCACGCGCCCCACAATTTCCGTACCCTCCGGCAGCGGCTTGCGCACATAGTGCCAAACCTCGCCAGCGTCATCCTCCTCCACGCGCTCCACCGCGACCTCGAGCACCGCACCACTCTTCGCCGTCGCCACCAGCAAGCCTGTATCCCACGGCTGCCCACCGCCCACCGGATAAAACGCGGTCCGATCCAGCGCCACCTGCCAAACCTGTTCCCTCTGCCCGCTCTCCCCTACAGCATGAGAGTCCAGCCGAACATCTGTCACCACCGCCTGAAACTCAAGCGCCGCAGCATCTCCCGCCGCCGCGTCGTAATACAGCCTCTCTGCAACCGATCCCACAGCCACTACTCCACCTCTTCCGCCGTCTTCTGCACGGCCTTTCGCAACGCTTCAACCTCGGTTCGGCTGCCAATCACCAGCGGCGTCCGATCATGAATCCCCGCAGCCCGCACCTCCAGCAGACGCGTCTCTCCATCCGCCGCCGCGCCTCCCGCCTGCTCCGCAACCATCGCCAGCGGATACGCCTCGTACAACAACCGCAACTTGCCGCGCGGCGCCTTCTTCGTCGGAGGATACAAAAACACGCCACCCTTCAGCAGCGTGCGATGAAAGTCCGCCACCAGGCTCCCGATATACCGCGACCCATACTCCTGCCCACCCAACTCGCCCGCAGCCAGCCCACGCACAAACTCGCGATACACCTCGGGCCAACTCCCGGCATTGGCCTCGTTCGTCGAATAATAAAACCCCTGCCCCGGCATCTTCATCCCCTCCGCCGTCAGCACAAACCGCTCGTCCTCATCCAGCGTAAACGCGGCAACTCCGCTCCCTAAGGTCATCACCATCACGGCCGAAGGCCCATACAGTACATACCCCGCCGCCACCTGCTCGGTCCCCGGCCTCAGCACCGATGCGACCACGTCCCCCACCAGCCGCACCACGCTGAAGATCGTCCCCACATTCACATTCACATCAATATTCGACGACCCATCCAGCGGATCAAACACCACCACAAACTCACCGCGCCCAAACTCAACCGGCCCTTCATCTTCTTCACTCACGATCGCGGCAACATGTGGCGACTCTCCCAGCAACCGCGTCAGCAGATCATTCGCAAACACATCCAGCTTCTGCTGCTGCTCCCCCTGCACATTCACCGCGCCCGCCGCCCCGTAAATATCTCCCAACCCGGCCAGCCGAATCTTCCGCTCAATCTGCCGTGCCGCCGCAGCGATCGCTCCAAACACCTCAGCCAGTCCCGCTCCCTCGCGCGCCGCTACGTACTCTTCGACCGTCACCAACTTCGTCACCGTATCCTGACTCGCCGTCATCCCGGGCCCTCGTCTCAAACTCTCCCTACAGCCTACAATCTCCCCATGCTCTCCCGCCGACGATTCCTCACAACCGCCGCCGCAACCGCGCCCGCCCTCGCTCTTAGCTCAAATCTCAACGCTCAACTTCCGCCGGCCGCGCCGGACCTTCCTGCTCCCGTCCTCGCTTTGAAAGACCGCTCCCACGAGGCTGTCCCCATCTCCGCCGCCGAACGCCAGCAGCGCATCGACCGCGCCCGCGAACTCCTCGCCCAGAACAAGCTCGCCGCCCTCACCGTCACCGGCGGCACCACGCTCGAGTACTTCCTCGGCGTTCCCGCTTACCAATCGGAGCGCCTCTTCGCCTGGACCCTTCCCGTCACCGGCGACCCCTTCATCGTCTGCCCCACCTTCGAAGCCGGTCGCGTCCACGAAGCCCTCAGCGGCTCACCCAACGGCGCAACCACCCGCGTCTACACCTGGAACGAAGACGATGATCCCTACGCCCTCCTAGCCAAATCCCTCAAAGCCGTAACGTCCTCGCTCCTCCCTCTAGCTCTAGACGAACGCGTCCAGTACGTCTTCGCCGACCGCATTGCCCAGGCCGTCGCTCCCCGCACAACCACCTCCGGCATCCCCGTAGTCGCCGGCTGCCGCAGCATCAAATCCCCCGCCGAGCTAGCCCTCATGCAGCTCGCCAACGACATCACCCTCTCCGTCTACAAAGCCGTCTACGAATCCTGCAGCCCCGGCATGACCAACCGCCAGTTCACCTCGTTCGTCGACGCAGCCTACGCCCGCTGCGGCGTTCGCGGCGAAGCCTCCTGCCAGGTCGCCGCCTTCTCCGCCCAACCCCACGGCAGCCCCACCCCGCAGGTGATCCGCGAAAACCAAGTCATCCTCATCGACGACGGCTGCTACGTCCTGGGCTATCAATCCGACATGTCCCGCAGCTTCGTCTACGGCAAGCCCACCGACCGCCAGAAGCGCGTCTTCGACATCGTGCATCAAGCCCAGGCTGCAGCCTTAGCCGCAGCCCGCCCAGGCGTCCCCATGCAAGACGTAGACGCGGCCGCCCGAGCAGTCATCACCAACGCCGGCTTCGGTCCCGACTACAAGCACTTCACCCACCGCGTAGGCCACGGCATCGGCATGGACATGCACGAGTGGTACTACCTCGTCCGCGGCAATACCCGCCTGCTCGAAGCCAACATGACCTTCTCCGACGAGCCCGGAATCTATCTTCCCGACGACCCGGAACCCTTCGGCATCCGCCTCGAAGACGACATGCACATCACCGAGTCCGGCGCCAAACTCTTCACCCCCCAAAGCCCCAGCCTCGAACACCCCTTCGCCAACGCCTAGATCAGCACCGCCAAAATCCCGTCATCCTAGAGCGCAGCGAAGGATCCCTGTATTTGCTCTTGCCTTTCTTGCTGTCATTCCCTCTGGGAATCTGCTTCTTCCTTTGCCTTTGCCTTTGCCCTTGCCCTTGCCCTTGCCTTTGCCTTTGCCTTTCTTTGACAATTTCTAAAAGAAATTGTCATTCCGAGCCCAGCGAGGAACCTGCTTCTCGCAAGCGCAGCGAGCGCCCGTTCTACTTCGGCATCACCATCAACTCAATCCCACTAGCCGCCCCCGCCTCATGAAATACCGTCTGCGTAGCCTTCTTAAAATCCTCCGCCTTAGCCTTAGCAATATCCATAAACACCTGCGGATTGCGATCGGTCAGCGGAAACCACGAACTCTGCACCTGCACCATAATCCGGTGCCCCTTCAAGAACGTGTGGTTCACGTCCTGCATGCTGAAGTTAACCTCTGTCACCTTCCCCGGCACCAGCGGCTCCGGCTTCGCTAACGAGTTCCGAAACTTTGCGCGGAACGGCTCGCCCCTGACCAGCATCTGGTACCCGCCCATCAACACCGGCGGAGCGGCCAGCACATGCTTGCCTTCATCTTCCGCCGCATCCGGAAAGTTATCCGGATACACATCGATCAGCTTCACATCAAAATCCGCATCCGTGCCCGTCGACGCAATCTTCAACCGAGGCCGCACGGGCCCTACCACCGTCACATCCTCAGTCAGCGGCTCCGTTTCATACACCAGCACATCCGGCCGCGTAGCCGCGAACCGCTGATCATCATCCATATAACGCTGCGGAGGATCAGCCTCGGTGACATACCCCACGTACGGCACCGGATGCGCAGGATCACTCACATACTCGTCCTTACTTTCTTCGCATCGTCGGCGCGCTCCAACCCAACCCACCCCCCGGCTGAAAGTAAATCATCTTCGTCACCGCCGGCTTTGGAGGCCATGCATCATACTTCTTCCAAACATTGCTGCCCGTCTCAAACGTGTACGCCTTGGGCAGCGGAGTCCACGGCGCGTCCTTCAAATAATGCGCAAAGAACGGCGCCTCCATCGTCTTGCGAAAAAACTCCGACGTGTCCGACCCAAACTGGATGTCGCCCAGCGAAGCGCCCGATCCCCGCGCCCATCCGCCATGCACCCACGGCCCTTCGACCAGCGTATTCGCCGCAGCCTCGGGGCTCTGCTTGTCCATCGCGTGGAACAATTTCACCGGTCCGGCCAGGTCCTCCGCATCGAACCATCCGCCCACCGTCATCACCGCTGCCTTCACGCCGAACATGTGCTGCTCCATGTTGCGAGCGATCCAGTAGCCGTCATACGTGTCATGGATCGTCTGATCGTGATACAGCGGATTCGTGTTTCCCGCCGGCGAATCCAAATTCGCCAGCGTCCCCATCTTCAGGTAATACTCATACGCGTCCTTCGTAAAGAACTCGAAATTACTCTTCGGCTCTTCCTTCAACGGATTCTTCTGCGGAGAATAAAACTCCGCATAGAACGAGTGATTCGCCCCCAGCATGAACGTTCCACCGTGATAAGCATCATCGCCATCAAACAAATTCATCATCGGCGCCTGAGGACTAGCCGCCTTAATCGCCGGATGTCCATTGATGATGCTAGCCACCGTATAGAACCCCGGATAGCTGATCCCCGTGATCCCGACCCTGCCGTTGTTGTCCCTCACATTCTTCAGCAGCCACTCCACCGTGTCGTACATATCGGTGGACTCATCAATCCCCTTGCCATCCTTTGGCGGAGTCATCTCCACCCAACTCCCCTCGCTCTCCCACCGTCCCCGCACGTCCTGGCAAACCAGGATGTACCCGCTCTCCAGCACGTCCATATTGCTCGTCACGCGCGGCATCACCACGGGATTGTCGTAGCTCCCGCAGCTATACCCCGTGCGCGTCATCAGAAACGGATACGGCCCCTTGTCCTCAAACTGCCCTGCAATCGGCGTATAAACCTGCGTATAAAGCTTCACGCCATCGCGCATCGCAATCCGGTACTCATGCTTCTCATAGTGCGTCTTCGCAAACTCCAGCATCTGCTGCATTCGCTGCTGCATCGTAGGAGGCGGTGCCGCTGGCGCAGCCGGCGCCGTCGTCTGCGCGCCCACCGACGCAGCCAAACCCAACATCAATCCCCATCCCAACGACGCTCTAACACCTACACGCATGCACGATCTCTCCTGTTCCGACGACGCTTCAATTTTCCAAGGACTCTTCGGATTCTACTAGCTCCCCAAGTTCAAATTCTGCGATACTTCCGCCATGCGGGCTCTCAGGGCAACTAAGCCACTCGCGCGTATGGAGGAAGTTTTATCCAGCCGGAGTCTGCCTGCACTCGTCGTCCTTCTCAGTCTTTGGCCCGCCGCTCTCTCAGCCCAGGAAGCACCCGCAAACCCGGTTCCTTACACGCTCCACGTCTACACCAATCTGCTCCAGGTCCCCACCCTCGTTCTCACTCAACGACAAACGGCTGATCGTCCCATTCCAATCGATCGCTTCAACATCAGCCTCGATTCCGGCCACCCCTTTCATCCCACCGCCATGCACATCGAAGGCGATGACCCCATTACGCTTGCAGTTCTGCTCGACGCTGGCGGCAATCAAGCCGAACTCCTCAAGACCATCAGCAACGACTTCGCCGCACTCGCTCCGAAGTATCTTCACCCCGCCGACCTCGTCTCCATCTTCGCGGTAGACTGCGCCCTGGTTCGCACTCTGGATAGAATTCCGGCCGACGCTGCTACGATCCGTGCCGGGATTACTGCCGCTCTTGAAGACCCCGCACTGCACACCGGCGGACAGGAACCGACCTGTAACCACACCATCCGGCTCAGAGATTCAATTGTCCAGATAGTGAATTCCATGGGCGACGCTCCCGGTCGGCGAGTCCTCCTCGCCGTTACCGATGGACACGATGGACATAGCACCGTGAACTGGTCTGCAGCCCAGGACTATGCCTCCATCCATGGTGTAGCAGCTTTCGGCATGCGCGACGTCGTTCCATTTCTCGGCAACCCCAACTCCATGGGAATCGGCGCAGCCTACATCTCCACCCCTACCCCAAAGTTCTCCAGCGTTCCCCGCAGCTCAGACTGGGACCTCTTTCGCACCTTCTGTGAATTCAATGGCGGCATGGTCTATGAAACGTCAGCAGTAAATCTCAAAAATCAGCTGCAGATCTTCGTCACCATGTTGCGCGGCCGCTATATCGTCGAGTTCCCGCGCCCCGATCGATCCGCGCCAGGATTCCACACCATCCGCGTCACTGTCTCAAAGACCAATGACTTTGTAGTGGCGAGCGGCGTCACCTACCCCACAGCCGATCCGGATTCCCCCGACGATCCAGACTCGCTTGCCGTCCCGGACACGCTCCCCGCCAAGAAATCTCCAGCAACCTTCGGCAAACGCCGTCCACTCACTCCCCCGCAATAAACGAGGTCACGCCGCAGATCTCCCATTCACATCTCAACCTCGCCTTACTCTCGGACCGCACAGCGTCGACAGCTGTGCTTCGTACTCGTTCCCCCCTCTGAACTTCTGCGATAATCCCCGCATGCGAGCTGGTCGTGCCATCACGCATCCCACAACTCCCGGCCCCGGCATTCCCGCCGCAAAATTATTTCTCGGTGCGCTGGCCACGGTTGCATTGTTTGCAAGCTCACCTCTCAGCGCCCAGGTCCAGTCTTCTCAAACGGCTGCGCAGCCATCACTCCACGAAGGCGCCCCCTACACCCTCCACCTCTACACCCGTCTCGTCGAACTACCCACACTCATCCTTGGCCCGGACAACCATCCCATTCGAGCCCTCGGCCCAAAAGCCATCAACATCGAGCTCGACCAGCGTCCCTCCTTCCACCCCAGCAGCATCCGTCTCGAAGGCGATGATCCCATCTCTCTCTCGATTTTGATCGACACCCAGGGGAAAGAATTTCCTTTGCTCGCTGCCTTTCAAACCGAGTTCCCGACATGGCTCACCAGCTCATTTGGGCCGCATGACCGAATCTCCCTCTACGCAATGAACTGCAGCCTCTTTCTGACGGCGTTCAATCGACCTCCCAACCCAACCCTGCTCGGGCCCGCGCTCAATTCCGTCATCGGATCGGCGACGTCCAAAAAGGACCTCGTCGCATGTAACGATCCGATCGGCCTTCGTAATTACATCGACTTGATCATGAAGCAGAGCTCGGAGCTTCCGGGCCGCCGCGTCTTACTCGTCCTCGCCAATGGCGAAGACGACAAAGGCACAGTGCGATGGCAGGATCTGGTTTCCGACGCCACGTTGTACTCAGTGACGGTCTTCGGCATCAACGTTCCTGCATCACCGCTTTTTGGCTGGGGCGGTTCGTTCGAAGAGCTTTCCCAGCGCTCCGGCGGGCTCAACCTGGTCACAACGCCCGGTACCCTCCCCACGACACTCTCGCAGCTCATCGATTTACTTCGCCAGCGCTACATCCTTCAGTTTCCGATGCCAGCCGATCTCACCGGCAGCGACCACCAGGTCTTCGTCACCGTCAACAAGTCCACTACGGTTATCCGCCCTTCCGGAATCACGGTCCCCATGATCGACCCGTCAACGCGCACAGGCCCCGTCAACATCCCCGTCGGAGAACCGTCCGCGAATCCCGCCCAGCCGCAGACCACGCCTCCGCCCCCTGTCCCCGACGATTGACCTAGACCCCCGCGCCTTCCATCTCCCGCTCCTTGCCCTTCCCCGCCAGCCGCATCACCAATCTCTCCAGCACCAGCTTCTTATCCACCGGCCCCGACCGCAGCTCCAAATCCGCCTTCGCAATCAAACGCAGCCCGCGCGTCAGCTCGCCCCGGTCCCGATACCGCCGCGCCTGCGCAATCAACGCATCGGCCGCAAACGGCGCGACCCGAAATCCCGGCCACAAGACCGACCACATCGCCCGCTGGTCTTTGACTTGCTTTTCGTTCAACACCAGCATCTGCCGATACGTCTTCGCCAGCGAAAACACGTGCCCGATCGCCGCGTCCTCTCCACCCTCCGACGCATTCAGCAACCCGGCCAGCAGCCCCATCGCTCGCGGCGCGTCCTTCAAGCTGATCGCGTCCGTCAGCTCATACAAACTCCGCTGCTTGGCAGCCGACACCATCGTCTCCACATCCCCCACCTCCACCGTAGTTTTTCCCACGCCCCCAACGTACAGCAACAGCTTCTCCACCTCGCTCGCCACCAGCATCATCTCCGCGCCGCCAGCCGACCCCAGCGCATCCACCAACTCCCGCGCGGCGTCTTCGCTGAACGCAACACCCTTCGCCGACGCCTCGCGCACCACCCAGCGCATCGCGTCCTCTTCGCTCACCCGCTGTAGCTCCACCACGCCGCAAACCTCGCCCAGCGTTTCGCGAATCTTTTCAGCGCGCTCCTTGTCCGTCATATCCATCCGACGCAAATCCTGCGGCAACGCAAGATGATCCGCCACAAAGATCACCAGCGCAGACGGATTCGGCCGCCGAAAATATTCATCGATCGCCTTGAACTCGTCCTTCTTCGACCCCCGTCCGTACAGCGTCTTCACGTTGCGCAGAAACAGCACCTGGAACGGAGCCATCAGCGAAGGCGTCTGCGCCAGATCCAGCGCCTCAAAGATCGACGTCTGCCCCAAATCAAAATCGTGCAGACAGAAATCTTTCATCTCCTCCGGCACCAGCGCCCGCATCACCCCCTTGCGGCACATCTCCCCCAGGAACGCATCATCCCCCAGCAACACGTATCCCGCGCGCCGCGCATCGCCGCTTACCTCCGCCAGAAATCTCTCCACCCCCGCGAAGCTTTTCAGCCCTGACCGTTCGCTCATCGAAAGCTCTCCAGCATCCCACTCACCAGCGCCTCCGCAAAGTCCTTCGCCATTCGCTGCACAGCCGCGCCATCCTCCTGCACAAACCCGCTAAAGTCCTCCGTCGACTGGTACTGCTCTCTCCACGCAAACGCATCGTTCTTGTAAAGAACAGTCCCGTTATGCGAAACCAGCTGCACACTCGCTGTGATATTCACCAGGTAGCTCGACGTCTGCCCGCTCGTCGAGTCATAGGTCAGCGGCACCACCGTCTCCGTCACAATCGTGCCCTTCAATACCGCATCCGCCTGGTCTGCAGCCGCGCCCGTCACCACCCGGTAGTTTGTCCGCGTATTCAACTCACGCACCACCGCCTGCGAGAACACCGTCTCGGTGTTGTACGCCTGCACCTTCGACGCGAAGATCGGCACGCCCAGCGTTCGCACGTTCACTGGAATATGCGCCGCCGCGCCCACCTGGTGATATCCACACCCCGCCAGCAACAAGACCAATCCCAAAGCCAGAACGCGCATGGTTACGATGATAACTGTTCCACCGCACCGCCTTTGCCCTTGCATTTCTTTCTGTCATTCCCTCTGGGAATCTGCTGCTGCTTTTAGCCTCGCCGCTAATCCACGGTCTTCTCGCCCACGTAATACAGATCATGTGGCACATCCAGCGTATCCGGATCCGCCGTCCACGGCATCGTCTTCCACTCGCTTGTCACCGGAGTCACCAGCGTCAAATGTTCGCGCTCGCCAATCTTGATCGGCATCGCAAACCCCGCCTCCTCCGCGCTCCACCGGTACGCCACCGTCCCCTTCGCCCGATCAAACTTCAACTCCAGCACCGGCAGCGCCGCATGCCGCAGATACTCATGGAAGAAAGCCGTCAGATCCATCCCCGTACGTTGGTTCCACCACGCCACCACATCTTCCGTCATGATGTTTTGATACTTGAAGTGCTGATAGAAGTCATGAATATCAGCAAACCACTTCGCGTCATCATCAATCACGCTGCGCAGCGTGTTCAGCATCAGCGCGCCCTTGAAATACTGGTCCTCGGTAGGCTCCGCATTGGTCCCGCGCTCTGGAATAATCGGCTGCCGATTCCGTACCTTCGGCTGCAGCCCGTTCAGATACTTGATCGCATCGGCCTTCCCCCACCGATACTCCACGTACAGCTCCTCCAGGTAAGTAGTCCACCCTTCGTGAATCCACATATCGGATCTGTCAGCGGCGGTGATCGAGTTCCCAAACCACTCATGCCCGCTCTCATGAATGATGATGAAGTCGAACTTCGGCGAAATCCCTACGCCCGTCCAATCGTGCCCGTAATACCCATTCTCGAATTTGTTGCCGTAAGCCACCGCCGTCTGGTGCTCCATCCCCGCATACGGCACCTCGATCAGCTTGTACCCATCCTTATCGAACGGATACTCGCCCAAATAATGTTCATACGCATCGAGCATTCCCGGCACCTGCGCAAACTGCGCCTTCGCCTTCTCCAGGTCCTCCGGCAGCGCATAATAATCCAGCGTCGTCTGCTCGCCCGTGTCCTTATTCGCATGCACGCCCGACCAGTGCTGATACTCCCCGATATTCAGCGCCACATCGTAGTTGTTGATCGGATAATGCACCCGCCACTGCCACTCCGTGTACCCATTGCCTAAATCCTTGCTCGCCACAAACCGCCCGTTCGATACATCCATCAGCCCATTCGGCACCGCAATATCTAACTCCATGCCATCCTGCGGCTCATCTTTCCACTGATCCTTATTCGGCCACCAGACGCTCGCACCCTCGCCCTCGCAAGCGGTCGTGATCCACGGCTTGCCCTCCTTGTCCTTATCGAAGGAGAAGCACCCAAACCGACCCTGCGTCACCGGCTGCCCGTGATACGCGACCGTAACTTCCGCCACTTCCCCCACCTTCAACTCACGTGGTAACTCCACGTAGAAACTTCGCGACCCTTCTGCCGCCCGTGCATACGGCACGGCCTTGCCGTCAAACGTGATCCCATCCAGCGTCAGTTCCGGTGTCAGCTCTAACTGGATCTTCCGCCCCTCCTTCAACATCCGAAACCGCACCACGTTGGTCCCCGCAATGGTCTTAGCGA
The DNA here is from genome assembly GCA_963796535.1 of uncultured Acidobacteriaceae bacterium. Lineage (GTDB taxonomy): Bacteria > Acidobacteriota > Terriglobia > Terriglobales > Acidobacteriaceae > Granulicella. The sequence goes on along the minus strand of CAWCMO010000001.1, from coordinate 215,555 downwards.
CCGGATCTACGCGCAGCGTCAGGTGATAAAACAACAAATCATTATTCGCGCGATACGGTCCATACCCCCCTCGCAACAGGTCCTCCGCAGTCGGCATCAACCCCGACACCGGCGGCTGCGCTCCCTGCCCCACCTTCGCCCCCGGCGTAGTCGTAGCACTTTGCGCCGAAGCCATCGGCTTCGTCTGCGCCCCCGCCCCACTCGCCACTAACCCCACCACCAACAACCAGCCGCCAACACGCATCTTCATCCGGTTAGCCTATCGCAACCTACCCCCATCTGCGATACCATCCCCGCAGACACTCCACCGCACTGGAGCCACCCGTGAACTTCACGCCCTCCTCCATCGCCGCGCTCATCGTCGCCGCCAGCTTCGCAGCCGGCCTCAACGTCTACGCCACCGTCGCCACCCTCGGCATCCTCGCGCGCTTCGATTGGGTCACGCTCCCGCCCGGCCTCCACGCGCTCTCCAGCCCCTGGATCATCATCGTCGCGAGCGTGCTCTTCGCCGTCGAAGTCTTCGCCGACAAAATCCCCGCCTTCGACCTCGTCTGGAATGCCGCCCACACCTTCATCCGCGTCCCCGTCGCCGCACTGCTCGCCTACCAGGCCGCCTCGCAACTCTCGCCCGAGATGAAGCTCCTCGCCGCCATCGCCGGAGCCGCCATCGCGGCCATAGCCCACACCTCCAAGACCGCCGCCCGCGCCCTGGTCACCCCCAGTCCCGAGCCGCTCTCGAACATCGCCCTCTCAGCCAGCGAAGACGTCGCCGCCATCTCCCTCACCTGGCTTGCGACCCGCCATCCCTACGCCGCCGGAGCCATCGCCACGGCCGCCATCATCTTCCTCATCCTTAGCATCCGCTGGATCGCCACCCGCCTCAAACGCCTCTTCCGCCGCGATCCCTCCACTGCAATCTCCCCCACAAAATAACAAGGGCGACCCGAAGGCCGCCCTCATCGTTCTATCCCAACGCAAACTTACGCCGGTGTCGTGTGCCCTTCGCCGAACCCAGGCTTGCGCCCGCCTTCCGGCTTCAGCACCTGCTGCTTGTCATCGCCGTCATCATCGCCGGCCGACGCCAGCGAAGATTTCACCGGTCCAAGCAGCTTGCCCTGCATCAGCAACTCGATCTCCGCCGCATCCAGCGTCTCACGCTCCAGCAGCGCTGCCGCCATCGCATGCATCACTTCGCGGTGCTCGTCGAGAATCTTGTACGCCGAGTTATACCCCTCGTCGACCAGCCGCCGCACAGCCTTATCAATCTGCTGCGCCGTGTCATCCGAGTAGTCTCTCGCCTGCCCAATATCCCGGCCGAGGAACACTTCCTGCTCCTTCTTGCCGTAGGTCAGCGGTCCAAGCTCGCTCATGCCGTACTCGCAAACCATCTTCCGAGCCAGCTCCGTCGCGCGCACAATATCGTTGCCCGCGCCTGTCGTCATACGGTTCATGAAGATCTCTTCCGCGCAGCGTCCGCCCATCAGGATGGCCAGCTGCGTGTTCAGATAATCCCGCGTCACCGTATGCTTGTCCTCTTCCGGAAGGTGCATGGTCACACCCAGCGCCATACCGCGCGGGATGATCGTCACCTTGTGCAAGGGATCCGAGTGATCGCGCTTGGCCGCCACGAGTACGTGCCCGGCTTCGTGATAAGCGGTGTCGCGCTTGTCGTCCTCGCTCAGCAGCATGGACTTACGCTCGGCACCCATCAGCACCTTGTCCTTCGCGACTTCGAAGTCGAACATGTGCACAGCCTTGCGGTTGAACCGCGCCGCCGTCAGAGCCGCCTCGTTCACCATGTTGGCCAGGTCAGCGCCGGTAAAGCCCGGTGTTCCCCGAGCCAGAATCGGCAGGTTCACATCCTCGGCCAGCGGCACCTTCTTCGAGTGCACCTTCAAAATCTCTTCGCGCCCGCGAATGTCCGGACGATCGACGATCACGCGGCGATCGAAACGCCCTGGCCGCAGCAGCGCCGGATCCAGAACATCAGGCCGGTTCGTCGCAGCAATCAGGATCACGCCGTCGTTGGACTCAAACCCATCCATCTCGACCAGCAGCTGATTCAACGTCTGCTCGCGCTCATCATGTCCGCCGCCCAGTCCAGCACCGCGGTGCCGACCGACAGCGTCGATCTCGTCGATGAAGATGATGCAGGGAGCGTTCTTCTTACCCTGCTCGAACAAGTCACGAACACGCGAAGCGCCAACGCCAACAAACATCTCAACGAAGTCCGAACCGGAGATCGAGAAAAACGGAACATTTGCTTCGCCGGCCACAGCCCGCGCCAGCAACGTTTTGCCCGTTCCCGGAGGTCCGACCATCAGCACGCCCTTGGGAATCCGTCCGCCCAGGCGCTGAAACTTCTGAGCCTCGCGCAGGAATTCGATAATCTCGCGAAGCTCTTCCTTCGCCTCATTGACCCCGGCGACGTCCTTGAACGTAATCTTCTTCTGCTGCATCGAGAGCAGGCGCGCGCGGTTCTTGCCAAAGCTCAACGCCTTGTTTCCGCCACTCTGCATCTGCCGCATCATGAACATGAACAGCGCGACCAGCACCAAAATCGGCGCAAAGCTCAGCAGCGCGTTCCAGTACATGTTTCCCTGCTGGCTCTTGAACGTGACATCCACGCCGTGGGACTTCAGGTCGGCCTCTTCGTTGTGGTCCACGTAGTTGGCCGGAATGGTCGTGTGGAAGGTCTCTTTGCCGTCCTTATACTTGCCCGTGACGTCCGCGCCGTCCACCAGCACATCCGAGATCTTGCCGGCGTCCGCGTCATCCTGAAACTGTGTCAGGCTCACTGCCTTGTCGTGGCCCGCAGCCATGTTGGTCGCGACGAAACGCCAACCCACCAAAAGGCAGCCCAGCGTCAGCACCCAGATCAACAACTGTTTGACTGTTGAATTCAATCCGATTCCTCGTTTCGCCTTACTTGCATTTGCCTTGTATTCTATTGCTCCGCCCAATCACTGGACGGCTACCACCCCAGATGATGATCGCCCCAACCGCAGACGACTCGTTCAGCGTCCGAAATCCCGGTGCCTGCAGCCCCCCGAAAGCTTCGCCTGCTGTTTAGACGCCGACCGCAGAAATACGGTGCAGTGTTTTGCGGCCGTCTTCGCTCCTACGCCGGGTTTGTCCTAAATTCTACTCTGGCAACGCCCCTAACCGGCAGAAATATCGTCCACAGACCCTGATCTTTCCCCTGTCAAGACCACTAGCCCTGTCGCCACAACCGTATCTCCCGCGCCGACCGCTCCACCCGCAAACCTCCGTGCAACTCCAACCGGCTCCCGATCTTTCCCGTCACCGCGCCGCCCACGCCCCCGAAACCCGCCAGCGCCAACACCTTGGCCGTCTCCTCCCCTCCCAAAACATAACCCTCTGCGGCATCTGCAAACACCTTCCGCGCCGCCGCCCGCACAATCCTCCGGCGCAACGCAGCCGGCATCGCACGCAGCCGCTCAATTTCAATCGCGTACCCCACCTCACCCACGGCGGTGCTCACGGCCCGTCCCCCACCACGCACCGGCTTGCCCGGTAACAGTACCTGCGGCAACACCCGCGCCACCTCCCCCTGCCAGAACGCCTCTTCCTCCCGCGCCACCTCCGCAGTCCGTGCCAGCAACGCATCCACCGCAGGATTGAACTCCCGCAGCATCGGCATCAGCACATGCCGCACCCGGTTCCGCGTCAGCGACACATCCGCATTCGTAGCATCCTCTCTCCAACCCTGCCCCCGCTCGCGCAGAAACGCCTCCACCTCCGCCCGCCGAACCCCCAGCAGCGGCCGCACAATCCTCCCAATTTGCGTTTGCGAAAGACCGGGTACCCCATAGCCTGCCCTGAGCTCGTCGAAGGGTCTCGCTTCTGAGACGTGGGTTTCCACCGAACCCGTGCATTCCAGCACCGGCGAAATCCCTCCCAGCCCCTCCGTCCATGCTCCCCGCAGCATCTTCATCACCACCGTCTCCGCCTGGTCATCGAGCGTATGCGCCGTCGCCACCACATCCGCCACGCCACTCGTCATCAACCCGCGCAGCGCCTCATACCGCAACTCTCGCGCAGCCTCTTCCACGCCCTCACGCTCTTCCAGTTGCCGAGCCGCCGTGTCCACCCGAAACACCGTTAGCGGAACTCCCACCCGCTCGCACACCTCCCGCACAAACTCTTCATCTCCATCTGCCTCCACCCCACGCAGCCCATGATGCACATGCGCCGCACGCAACACCACGCCCAACGGCATTTTGTTCTGCGCACTTTCCGTGTTCGCCTCCACCATCGCCAGCAGCAGGGCCACCGAGTCCGCCCCGCCACTCACCGCCACGCACACCCGCTCCCCAGCCTTCAACAGCCCCCGATCCATCGCCAACATCGCCTTCACCGCCATGTCCCCATCATCTCTCAATAGCCTTCCACCCGGGTGCCCCATCTTCGCCTCGCCCTTTGCGGCTAAGGGGTGCATCGCGCCATCCGTGCGACCCCTCCCGCCAAATTCAACGCGGCGTCACGTCACCTACTCGCATCGAAACAGTTGGCATGTACCCTCATCGCTAAGGAGATTTTTCAATGAGCACTTCGCACCACACCGTTACCCTCGACGACGCACGCCGCATCATCGCCGCAGCCACCAAAAAGGCCGAAGAGATTAAGCAGCCCATGAACATCGCAGTCGTCTGCGCCGGCGGACACCTCCTCGCCTTCGAGCGCATGCACGGCGCCTGGATCGGCTCCGTCGACATCGCCCAAAAGAAAGCCTGGACCTCCCGCGCCTTCGACATCGAAACCGGAACCCTCGGCACCCTCTCCCAATCCGGCGACCAATTCTTCGGCATCCACGCCTCCAACGACGGCAAAGTAATGATCTTCGCCGGCGGGGTCCCCATCAAGCAGGACGGCAAAGTCATTGGAGCCATCGGCGTAAGCGGCGGCCTCGGCGCCCAGGACCAGGCCGTAGCCGAAGCCGGCGCAGCAGCCCTCTAAACTTCCACCCCACCAGCGAGCCTCGCCACCGCGAGGCTCGTTCCCTCTACGATCTACACTCTATCCTCTACACTCTGTACCTATGCCCACCCTCCGCCGCGCCACGCCCGACGACGCTCCCCTCATCACCGCCCAGCGCCACCAGATGTTCGCCGACAACGAACTCGCCACCGAAGCCGCCTACACCACCATGGACCTGGCCTTCGAGCCCTGGGTCCGCGAGCGCCTCGCCGACGGCCGCTACATAGGGCTCTTTTTAGAAGAGGCCGCAGACGCTCTCGAAGAACTCGCAACCGCCCCCAACACCCCCACACTCCTAGCCGCCTGCGGCATCTTCTTCGGCGACTTCCCTCCGCACTTCCTCGACCCCAACCCCATCCGCGCCTATCTTCTCAACTTCTACACGGCCCCCGAAGCCCGCGGCCGCGGCCTAGCCACCCAACTCCTCCAGCACGCCGTAGACGAATGCCGCAACGCCAACGTCCGCGTCATCACCCTCCACGCCTCAAAATTCGGCCGCCCCATCTACGAAAAATTCGGCTTCACCCAAAACAACGAAATGATCTTGAGACCGAGTTCTTAGCTCTCAGTTCTCAGTTGTCAGTAAAGACTTCCCGTCGCACATCAACATCCGCACCCTAACTGACAACTGAGAACTAACAACTGACAACCCTCGAGCGGTATACTCACATTCCCATGTCTGTCTTCGTCATCATCCCCGCCGCCGGCATCGGCACCCGCATGGCCCACGCCATTCCCGGGGGCGTCTCCAAGCAGTTCCTCGAGCTCAAGGGCCTCCCCATCCTGGTCCACTCTCTGCGCGCCTTCCTCGACGTCCCATCCATCACGGCCATCTACGTAGCCGTTCGGGAAACGGAGCAGGCCCGCGTCTCTGCCATGCTGGACGAGCACCATCTCTCCGCCAAAGTTCACGTAGTCACAGGCGGCGACAACCGCCAGGAGTCCGTAGCCAACGCCCTCGCCGAGCTTCCCTCCACCAGCGCGCAGGACATCGTCCTCGTCCACGATGCCGTCCGCCCGCTCATCGACCCCGGCACCATCGCCCGCACCATTACCGCCATCGAGAAGCATGGCGCGGCCATCGTCGCCACCCCTGCCATCGACACCATCAAGCAGGTCGAACGCACCGCCGACGGCGCCCTCATCACCGCGACCATCCCCCGCGAACTCATCGTCCACGCTCAAACTCCGCAAGGCGCAACCGTCTCCCTCCTCCGCCGCGCCTTCGCCGAAGCCGCAGCCGACGAGTTCACCGGCACCGACGAATCCAGCCTCCTCGAGCGGGCCAACATCCCCGTCTTCGTCGTCCAGGGCACCTCCCGCAACTTCAAAGTCACCCAGCCCGGAGACCTCGAAGTAGCCGAGTTCTACCTCGCCGGCTGATCGCGAGCACGCGCATGCAATTCCAACTCGACCAGTCCATCGAAGTCCTCGCCGCAACGCCCGCCGTCCTCGACGCCCTCCTCCGCAACAAATCCGCCGCCTGGCTCCACTGCCGCAAATCCCCCGAAGCCTTCAACCCCATCGACGTCCTCGGCCACTTGATGCACGCCGACGAAACCGACTGGCTACCTCGCGCCCGCACCATCCTCGAAGGCGGCCACACCCCTTTCCCTCCCTTCGACCGCTTCGACTTCCAACACCTCATCGCGAACAAATCCATCGCAACCCTCCTCGACGAGTTCGCCATCCTCCGCGCCCAAAGCCTCCAAACCCTCGCTGCCCTCAACCTCACCGAAGCCCAACTCAACCTCCGCGGCACCCACCCGGACTTCGGCCCCGTCACCCTCCGCCAGCTACTCGCCACCTGGGTAGTCCACGACCTCAACCACATCCAGCAGATCGTCAAGACCATGTCCAACGAATACCGCGAAGCCGTCGGCCCTTGGCAAGCCTACCTAAGCATCCTTCACTAACCGGCACGCCGCGACGCCCGCACCAAAACCCCTCCGCGTATCATCTAACCAACTGTCATGGCCACCGCAACCCAGTCCGTCGAGCTAACCGAAGATCAGCTCGCCCTCATCGCTCGCGCCCTCGCCGACCCGCGCCGCTACGAGATCCTCAAAACCATCAGCACCAAGCGCTCCTGTACCCCGTGTAGCAAGATGCGCGACTGCATCGACATCTCCCCCGCCACCCTCTCCCACCACATGAAAGAGCTCGAGACGGCCGGCCTGGTCCGCTCCGAGAAAAACGGCAAGTTCGTCAACTACTTCCCCCAGACTCACATCCTCCGCGCCTACCTCGACCGTCTCAAGTCCGACCTCGCTTAACCCCTTTTCCCTCAGCATGATGGTTTGTCTTCCTTCGCCCCAGGCGGAGGATGTGCTCCTGTGTTTACCCTTCTTTGTGTCATTCCCTCTCGGAATCTGCTTCTTTCATAAAAATTCACAACCATCCTGAATCCTCCCGCTCCCTCCCTACATCAATTCGATGGTTGTCGAATTATCGAAACATCGACACAAGGAGATTCACCATGAGCAGCCTCACAGGAAAAGTCGCCGTCGTTACAGGAGCCTCCAAAGGCATCGGCGCAGCCATCGCAAAATCTCTCGGAGCCGCCGGCGCCTCCGTCGTAGTCAACTACGCCTCCGACAAAGCCGGCGCCGACAAGGTAGTCGACGCCATCACCAAGGCTGGCGGCAAGGCCGTCACGGTGAAAGGCGACGTCTCCAAACAGCCCGACGCCGAAGCCATCATCGATGCCGCCATCAAGGCCTACGGCAAGCTCGACATCCTCGTCAACAACGCAGGCATCTTCGAGTTCGCACCCGTAGAAGCCATCACCTCCGACCACTTCCACAAGCAGTTCAACACCAACGTCTTCGGGAACCTGCTCGTCACGCAGGCCGCAGTCAAGCACCTCCCCAAGGGTGGCAGCATCATCAACATCGGCTCGCTCGCCAGTGGCGGCAGCATGGCTGGCTCAGCCGTTTACTCCTCCACCAAGGGCGCACTCGATACCATCACCCGCGTCTTCGCCGTTGAGTTCGGACCCAGGCGCATTCGCGTCAACTCCATCAACCCTGGTGGCGTCGAGACCGAAGGCGCCATCACCGCGGGCGTGGTCGGCTCTCCCATGGCGGCCGACTTCATCGCTCGCACCCCGCTCGGCCGCTTCGGTCAGCCCAACGACATCGCCACCATCGCTGTCTTCCTAGCCTCCGACGACGCCGGCTGGATCACCGGCCAACTCCTCGAAGCCGGCGGCGGCCTCCGCTAACCAACCGACATCCGGGTGGCCCATCTTCGCGACGGCCTCATCGTCGCTAAGGTGGGATCCGCGAAACCTTCCCTCACCTCTACCAAGAAATCTCGTATCTCGAAAGGAAAAACCATGAGCACCCTCACAGGAAAAGTGGCCGTCGTTACAGGAGCCTCCAAAGGCATCGGCGCAGCGATCGCAAAATCACTCGGAGCCGCTGGCGCCTCCGTCGTCGTCAACTACGCCTCCAGTAAAGCCGGTGCCGACGTAGTCGTCGACGCCATCACCAAGTCCGGCGGCAAAGCCGTAGCCGTCAAGGGTGACGTCTCCAAGCCCGCCGACGCGCAGGCCATTATCGACGCTGCCATCAAGGCCTACGGCAAGCTCGACATCCTGGTCAACAACTCCGGCGTCTACGAATTCGGCCCCCTCGAAGCCGTCACCCCCGATCACTTCCACAAGCAGTTCGACGTCAACGTTCTCGGCCTGCTGCTCGTCACGCAGGCCGCAGTCAAGCACCTCCCCAAGGGTGGCAGCATCATCAACATCGGTTCACTCGTCAGCCGCATCACGCCCCCGGGCAGCTCGGTTTACTCCGCGACCAAGGGTGCAGTCGACGTCATCACCGGTGTCCTCTCGTTAGAGCTCGGCTCCAAGGGCATTCGCGTCAACGCCCTCAACCCCGGCCTCGTTGAAACCGAAGGCACCCACACCGCCGGCTTCATCGGTTCCGACTTCGACAAACACGCCGCAGCCGGCACGCCCCTCGGTCGCATCGGTCAGCCCAAGGATATCGCCGACGCAGCCGTCTTCCTCGCCTCCGACGACGCCGGCTGGATCAACGGCCAGCTCATCAACGCTGCCGGCGGAGCTCGCTAACTTAGTCAACTTAATTCGAGTCAACCCCCGAACCTCGCGCGTCTAACCTGCAGATCTGATCCCGGTTCATCACACGATGGACCGGGGTTCCACCAGGCCTCCTTTTCCCCTTTACCGCATCGGCTCCGCGCACGAGCCGCAGGAGATCCCTATGATCAACCTCGCTCTCACCATGCTTCCCATCGTCGTCACCTTCGGCGTAGCCGCCTGGAATTCCCCCACCAACGACGTTCAGCCCCGCTCCGCCCTCCGCGGCGGCAACGCAGCCTCCCGCCCCACCCCCTGCGACTGCTAACCCTGTACCCGATCGCGGCATCGGTCCCGCAGTCTTCTCAAAACCCTTTCCTCTATCCCCTATCCCCTGCTCCCTGCATTTATCATCATCTGCAATGAGCATGCGCATCGGTCTCGGCTTTGACTCTCACGCCTTCAAGAAGGACGTGCCGCTGGTCATCGGCGGCCTTAAGATCAATCACCCCGAAGGCCTCGCCGGCCACTCCGACGGCGACCTCCTGCTCCACGCCATCACCGACGCCCTTCTAGGCGCAGTCTCCGCCGGCGACATCGGCACCTTCTTCCCCCCAACCGACCCCAAGTGGAAGGGCGCCGACTCCACTCTCTTCCTCAAGACCGCCCTCGAAGAGATCGCCCTCGTCGGTTTCAAGATCGTCAACATCGACTGTGTCCTCATCATGCACCGCCCCAAAATCGTTCCCTTAGCAGGCGAGATGCGCGAACGCGTAGCCGACCTCCTTGGCATCGACGTCAACAACGTAAGCATCAAGGGCAAGACCCCCGAAGGCCTCACCCAGGACAGCACAGCCGTAGCACACGTCGTCGTCCTGCTCGAATCCATCACCCTGCCCAACGAACACAAAAAGCTAACCCTCCACGCCGACGCCCCCGACGAAGAGGACATCAACGCCGCCCTGGCCGCCGTCGCCAAGCCCCGCGACATCAGCGCCCTCGGCCGCAAGCTCCCCACCTTCGACACCGACGACCTCACTTAGCCACAGCACCAGCCTTTGCATTTGCCTTTGCCTTTCTTTCTGTCATTCCCCATGGGAATCTGCTTCTCCCTTTCGCCCCGTCCCCAAAACCCTGTCATCCTGAGCGAAGCCGAAGGACCCCCGAAGAAGCCGCACCCGCCCATACCCTCCATCCCTTTCCGCCAACCAACCCCCCGCTTTCCTCTTGGCCTCCCGCATATTCTCGCGTACAGTGTCCTCATCGAACGGAGGCAACCATGGACCCTGATCAGATCAACCATATGAGCGGCGCTATCGCTGGCATGATGGGCTTTTTCATGCTCTTCGGATTCGCAATCGCCGCATTCGCTATATTCCTCTTCTGGCGCATCCTCACCAAGGCAGGCCTTTCCGGCCCGCTTGCCCTGCTCATTCTCGTACCCGCCGTCGGCTGGATAATCGTCGTTTGCATTCTCGCCTTCTCCGAGTGGCGCGTAGTCCCCGCCCCCAGCTATGGAAGCGGCCTGCAACCCTACCCACCTCCGCCCACCAGCTATCCGCCCGCACCCACCAACTACAACCCTCCGCCGCCTCCGCCCCAACCCTAGGCCTACGCCCCCACGCCATCGGGTTCGATCGCACAGCGGTCGAACCCGATGGCTGTTAACATAAACCTCGAAGCCTTATGACATTCGAGCCCACCGCCGCACCCGACTCCCGCCCCATCCGCGTCCGCATCGCCCCCTCCCCCACCGGCGACCCCCACGTAGGCACCGCCTACATCGGCCTCCTGAATTACATCTTCGCCAAACAGCGCAACGGCAAATTCGTTCTCCGCATCGAGGACACCGACCGCACCCGCTTCGTCGCCACCTCCGAGCAGATGATCTTCGACGCCCTCAAGTGGGTCGGCCTCACCTGGGACGAAGGCCCCGACGTCGGCGGCCCCTTCGGCCCCTACCGCCAGTCCGAGCGCACAGAAATCTACCGCCACCACGCCGAAATCCTCCTGGCCAACGGCACCGCCTACCGCTCCTTCGAAACCGCCGACGAACTCGAAGCCATGCGCCAGCAACAAATCGCCGCCAAGACGCCACCCCGCTACAACGGCGCCCACCGCCACCTAACCGCCGCCCAAGTAGACGCGTACCTAGCCGAAAACCGCCCCTACACCATCCGCCTGAAGGTCCCCGAAAACACCAGCACCACCTTTCGCGACGAATTACGCGGCGACATTACCTTCGACCACAACAACGTAGACGACCAGGTCCTCCTAAAATCCGACGGCTACCCCACCTACCACCTAGCCAACGTAGTCGACGACCACCTCATGCAGATCACCGACGTCATCCGCGCCGAGGAATGGATCAGCTCCACCCCCAAACACGTCCTCCTCTACAACGCCTTCGGCTGGGACCTCCCGCGTTTCTGGCACATGCCTCTCCTGCGCAACGTCGACAAATCCAAAATCTCCAAGCGCAAGAATCCCGTCTCGCTCGTCTTCTACCAGCAGTCCGGCTACCTCCCGCAAGCGATGCTCAACTTCCTCGGCCTGCTAGGCGGAGGCATGGCCCAGCCCACGGAAGCCGAGATCGTCAGCAAGGGCCTCAACACCAAAGAAGGCGACATCTTCTCCCTCCCCGAGATGCTCGAAAAATTCGACTTCAAGCGCATCTCCCTCGGCGGCCCTGTCTTCGACCTCGTCAAGCTGAAGTGGCTCAACGGCGAATACCTCCGCAAGCTCTCGCCCGAAGAATTCTTTGCCGCCCTGCGCTCCACCATCCTCTCGGACGACTACGTCCGCGCCATCGCCCCCCTCGTCCAGGCCCGCATGGAAACCCTCGGCCAGTTCGGCGACATGACCAGCTTCTTCTTCTCAGACAATATCTCCCCCGCCGAAACCGTCTGGCTCCCCAAGAAGCGCACCTTCGAAGAAACAGTAGCCTTCGCCGCTGAGCAGCTAGTCGCGCTAGAAGCCGCCACCTGGGACGCGACCTCCATCGAAACTTCCCTCAAAGCTCTCGGCGAAGCTAAGCAGTGGAGCGTCAAAGAAAACTTCATGCTCCTCCGCGCGATCCTCACCGGCAGCGTCACCAGCCCGCCCCTCACCGAAAGCCTGGTAGTCTTCGGCAAGTCCCGGTCCTTAGACCGTCTCCGCCGCTTCCTCGAAACGCAAAAGAAGCTAGCCAACCAGCGCAAATAATCCCGGCGCAATGGAGGCCGCATGATCTTCTCCGATCTCTACACCTTCCTCGCCGCCCACCCCTACGCCGTCCTCTCCACCACCGCAGCCAACGGCACGCCGCAGTCCGCCCTCATCGGCGTCGCGGTCACCCCGAACCTCGAAATCATCTTCGACACACTCACCACCACCCGCAAGTACACCAACCTCCTCGCGCACCCCACCTGCTCGCTAGTCATCGGTTGGGACGACGAACAGACCCTGCAATACGAAGGCACCGCCTTCCTTCCCTCCGGCCCCGACCTCGCCCGCTACCAAGCCCTCTACTTCGCCCGCTGGCCCGACGGCCGCGCCCGCCTCACCTGGCCCAACATCACCCACATCGTCGTCCGCCCCACCTGGCTCCGCTACAGCGACTTCGACCAGCAGCCTCCCACCATCGAAGAATTCCACCTTCCAACGTCCGTACGATAAGCTGATCCTCACCATCCACAGCAACCGGGCCCCCATTTCAAAAATGGAGACCACCCCCATGGCCACCGACGCCATCCAGCGCCAACCCCTCCCCCGCACCCGCCCCACCCACAACCGCAGCCGCGAGCGCATCTTCTTCGCCATCATGACCGTCCTCACGGTCGCGACCATCCTGCTAGGCTTTCGCGCCAGCTACTTCCCCCTCGGCCCCCGCCCCGCCGCGCTAGCCAACACCGCCATCATTCTGCACGCCGCCGTCTTCACCGTCTTCCTCCTGCTCTTCGCCGTTCAGACGACCTTAGTCGCCGCCCACCGTATCCGCTGGCACATGAAGCTAGGCCTCTGGCTCTACGGCATCGCCGCGCTCATGTTTCCGCTCGGCCTCCTCGCCGCCGTCGACGAACTCCGCCGCGACGTCGCCATCAACCGCTACCCCATCCCCGGCATCGACGGCCGCACCTTCTCCATCATCTCGGTCTCGGGCATCTCCTGTTTCGCCATCCTCATGGCCTGGTCCTACCTCGAACGACGCAATCCGGCCGCCCACAAGCGCCTCGCCCTCTACGCCGTCCTCGCCATGATGAATGCGGGCACCGACCGCTGGCCCTGGCAAGCCTGGGGAATCAACGAGAGCTGGTCCTGGTGGGCCTTCACCGCCCTTCTCCTCCTACCAGCCGTCTACGACCTCATCAGCCTCCACCGCATCCACTGGGTAACAGCCCTCTCCGCACCCTTCATCTGGATCCTCTTCCGCTACCAGTTCTCCATAGGCCGCACCCCAGCCTGGCACGCTCTCGCCGACCTCTCGCTAAAACTCCCCCACTGACCTGACCCTCAACACCCTCGCCGATGATAAAACTATCGCCGAGGAACTCATGCCCCTGACCACCGCCGAACCCATCGCCTTCATCCCCACCGCCAACGCCGCCGCCGCCCGCAACTTCTACGAAACCGCCCTCGGCCTCAACTTCGTCTCCGACGACAACTTCGCCCTCGTCTTCCGCGTAGGCTCCTCCCAAACCATGCTCCGCGTCGTCCGCATCCCCCAACCCTTCACCCCATTTCACTTCACCATCTACGGCTGGGAAGTGGACGACATCCACGCCACCATCGCCGACCTAACAACCCGCGGCGTCGAATTCCTGCGCATCGGCTACTTCGAGCAGGACCCCGACGGCGTCTGGACCGCCCCCGGCGGCGCCCAGGTAGCCTGGTTCAAAGACCCCGACGGCAACACCCTATCCCTCTCCAAACACCCCGCCTAGCGTCTAGCCGTCGCTCTCGCCTTTCTTTCTGTCATTCCCCCCGGGAATCTGCTGCTGCCCTTGCCTTTCTTTCTGTCATTCCCTCCGGGAATCTGCTTCTTCCGTTGTACTTGCCGTTGTCGCTGCCCTGCCGTTGCTTGTTTTTCGCCGTCATCCTGAACGCAGTGAAGGACCCCTGTATTGGTTTCTGTAGTTGCACTTGACCTTGCCTTTCTTTCTGTCATTCCCCCCGGAAAATCCGCTGCTGCTTGTGCCTTTGCCTGTTCCACCCGGATTAGCAGGGGGCTTTAGCCCCCTGAAAAACCAGCCCCGCAGAATGGGCTTTAGCCCTGGCCGGCCCAAAATAAATATCCCCAGAACACCCCCGAAAACAGCCCAAAATCCGCGTGTCAAGCCCCCAGGCCGCCCGCAACGCCCCTAACCCCGCGCCACCACTGCCGATTTCGCGTTCCAGCACTTGGCATAGTATCCCCACCCAAACGCCTACAATTGAAGTAGCCCCATCCACAAGAGAAAGCCAGCGCCCCGACATCGCCCACTCGAAGGCAAAACTCCCCTCGAAACGGCCAAAATGAGGGGTACTTTTGCACTTAAACTACCTGAATGCAATAAGTTACAGGGCCAAAATCGCTTCCGGCGAAGGGGGTAGTTTGGTACTTAACCCTTTTAGAAACAGACGCTTAGAGCATGAAATCACTCCCAGACGGGGAGGGTACTTTCGTACTTAAACTACCTGAATGCAACAAGTTACAGGCCAAAATCGCTCCCGGTGAAAGGGGTACTTTGGCACTTAACCCTTTTAGAAACAACGGCTTAGAGTATGAAATCACTCCCAGAGGGGGGAGGGGGAGGGGGGTACCCTACCGCCCGTTGACGGCCACGACGACAGGAAGCGTCTTCGGCGGATAGCAAACCGCATTGTCGCAAGCCTGGTACTTCAGCACACCCACCAGCGTCGACGAACCCTTCGGCGCCACCACCTTCACTTCCACCCGGAACTCGCCCTGGTACACATCCAGTGTCTCGCCATCCCCAACCGGCAGCCTGAACGTCGACCCCTTCGGAAACGCCTCATCTACAACCTTCACCACGCTTCCCGTGTTGAAGCGAATCGCCGTCGGAATCAGCAACTCATCCTTCGGTGTATGCGAATTAATATGAAAGCCGTCCTCCACCCGAAACCGCAGCTCCACCACCTGCGGCTCGCCAGCCTTCACCTCAGGCGCACTCGAGAGCAGCTCCACATGCGCTCGATGCACCGGCTGGGCATCGCCCAACCGAATCTCCTGCGCCCGGGCACTGAAGCCAAGCACGGCCACGCAAATCGCGATCAGGGCAGTCTTCACAGGCCACCCGATGCGATTGCCTTCTGCACATCGGCCTCAAGCTCGTTCTTGGAATGCGCGCCGATCGTCTGCTCCACGATCTTGCCGCTCTTGTCCACGTAAAACGTCTCGGGAATGTAGTCGCTCAACTGGTAGCTCTTCGACACCTTGTCATCCGGCATCAGGATCGGATACGTCACGCCCACACGCTTCGACGCAGCCGCAACCTCTTTCACCGCCATGCCATCGTCCTGGTCCAGTCCCAGCACAACGAGTCCCTTGTCCTTGTACTTGTTCTGCAGATCCTGGAACCAAGGCATCTCCAGCTTGCAAGGACCGCAATACGTAGCCCAGAAGTTCAGCACCACTGCATGTCCCTTGTAATCGGCCAGCGACACTTTCTTGCCATCCAGGTCCACCAGCGTGAACGAAGGCGCAGGTCTACCCAGCAGCAACTTCGCCGCGGGATCATCGCTCGGATCCGCAGACGTCGACGACGAACTAGCAGGCGTCAACTGGACGTCACCCTGCTGCGCCTTCTGGATCTCCATCTGCCGATGCCGCAAGTTATGCGCACCAGCGACCACGATCAGCGTTACACCCGCAATCAACAACACGACAATAGCCAAGCGACGAACCACGGCACGATCCTCGGCGCAGGCGAATCGCCAACCCGCGCTCCTCCTCTAGTCTATCGCCGATGGCGCTCTCTGCTAGCATTCTCCCTAGCCAATATCGCGCCAACCGCAATGACCCAGCTTCCCCAAACCCCAGCCGCGAACCGCCCCGCTGACCTCATCCGCATCGAGGCCGAGGCGCTCGAGCAGCTTGCCCAGCGCCTCGAAGGCCCGCAAGCCCAGGTATTCGAGCAGGTTGCCAAACTGCTCGCTACAACTGCCCAGAGCGGCCATCGCGTAGTCCTCACCGGCATCGGCAAGAGCGGCCTCATCGCCCGCAAGATCGCCGCAACCCTCCTCTCGACCGGAACCTCCGCACAGTTCCTGCACCCAACCGAAGCGCTTCACGGCGACCTCGGCCTGCTCAACCACGGCGACGTCCTGCTAGCTCTCTCCTACTCCGGCGAGAGCGAGGAGCTGCTCCGGCTCCTGCCAGTTCTCCCGCGTCTCGGCATCACGCTGGTCACGCTCACCGGTTGCGACGACTCAACCCTGGCCAGGGCCAGCGCACACGTACTCGACGTCAGCGTAGACCGCGAAGCCTGCAACCACCAGCTCGCTCCCACAACCTCGACCACCGTGATGCTGGCCCTCGGCGACGCGCTAGCCGTTGACGTCAGCCGGCGCCTCGACTTCCAGCCCCAGGACTTCGCCGAGCTCCACCCCGGAGGTCAGCTAGGCAAGCGCCTCATCCCGGTCAGCCAGCTCATGCACACGGGCGACGAGATCCCGACGGTCACTCCCACCGCAACCCTCCCCGAGATCATCGACGAGATGTCCACCAAGCGCCTAGGCCTCACCACCGTCCAGTCCAACGGCAAGCTGCTGGGCATCCTCTCCGACGGCGATCTCCGCCGCCTCTTCGCCACCCAAGGCCCCGAAGCCTTCCACTTGACAGCCATCACCCTCCTCAACCCCAACCCCCGCACCATCCCCCCCACCCCCTTCGCCGCCGACGCCCTCACCCTCATGGAGCGCCACAAGATTACGGCCCTGATCGTCACGGAAGATGGCACCCCCGCCACCCCCGTAGTCGGCGTGCTGCACCTTCACGATTTGCTCGCGTAAGTCCTGAGATTCAGTACTTTGAAGCCTTAGCGAACTCCGGCAACGCGCTCCGATACAATCGTACGAATATGCATCGTTGGTCGAAGCTCTTCATTCCCACACTCCGCGAAGCCCCAACAGACGCGGAGGTCGCAAGCCACAAACTCCTTCTGCGTGCTGGATACATCCGCCAGCTCGGCGCTGGTATCTACAGCTATCTGCCACTCGGTCAGCGCGCTCTGAATAAGGTCATCGCGATCGTTCGCGAAGAGATGGACAAGATTGGTCAGGAATTCTTTCTGCCGGCGCTAAACCCCGCTGAGATCTGGCAGGAGTCAGGCCGCTGGATCGGTATGGGCGACAACATGTTCCGCCTGAAGGATCGCAAAGGTGCTGAGCTCTGCCTCGCAATGACGCATGAAGAGGTGATGACCTCCATCGCACGCAACGAGCTGCGCAGCTATAAACAGCTTCCGCAGATCTGGTACCAAATCCAGACCAAGTTTCGTGACGAACCGAGGCCCAAGGCAGGCCTGATGCGCGTCCGCCAGTTCATGATGAAGGATTCGTACTCCTTCGACATCGATGCAGCCGGCCTCGACGACAGCTATAACAAGCACGATGCAGCGTATCGCGCGATCTTTACTCGCTGTGGCTTGCAGTTCGTGGCGGTCGACGCCGACTCCGGCGCCATGGGCGGATCGCAGTCGCAGGAGTTCATGGTGTACACCGAAGCCGGCGAAGACCTCATCGCTAGCTCCGCATCAGGCTATGCAGCAAACCTGGAGAAGGCGACCAGCAAGCTCACACCGATCGAAGATCTTGCGCCGACCGGCGATGGCGCGCCCGAGCTTGTCCACACCCCAGGTAAAGCTTCCATCGCCGACGTCACCGAGTTTTTCGGCATCCAAGCCTCTCAGGACATCAAGTGCGTCGCCTTCATGGGGCTCACAGCAAAAGCGGAATCTCTGCCTCGCCCGATTGTCGCGTTTCTTCGCGGCGATCACCAGGTGAATGAAACCAAGCTCTCCGCGGTCACGGGTGTTACCGAGCTTCGTCCCATGCTGCCCGTTGAACTCGAAGTCCACATCGGAGGTCCCGCTGGATTCCTCGGGCCTGTGGGCATTCGCGAGGTGATGATGCAAGGTTCGTTGAACGGTCTAAACTCCGGTAAGGAAGTCGCGAAACTCAAGGGCGTTGTGCGAGAAGATCCAAGCGAAGGTTTGAAGTCCATCGTCGTGATGGATCTTGGCCTACAGGGCCGCGCGAATCTGGTCGCGGGCGCGAACAAGCTGGATTACCACTACCGGAACGTCACACCCGGCCGAGACTTCACCCCGACCCTGATCGCCGACATTCGCAACATCAACGAGGGGGAACTTGATCCCATTGGCGGCCAGCCCTTGCGACTCGGCAAAGCCATGGAGATTGGTCACATCTTCAAGCTCGGCTACAAGTACAGCGAGAGTATGAATGCTCGCGTGTTGGATGCGAATGGCAAAGAGGTTATGCCCATCATGGGCTGCTATGGCATCGGCGTTGAGCGCATTCTTACCGCAGCGATTGAATCCAGCGCGGCGAAGTTCGCCACGGAGTCGTCGACCGAACAATACGCCCTGCCCGCCTCGATTGCACCCTACGAAGTCATCGTGACCATCACTAACGTGCGCGAACCAGAGCTTCTTCAGGCCGGTGAAGACCTCGCTGGAAAGCTGGAGAAGGCCGGAATCGATGTATTGCTGGACGATCGCGACGAGCGCGCAGGCGTAAAGTTCAAGGATGCGGAACTGATCGGAGTTCCTTATCGGATCAATATCGGCAAGAAGCTTGCAGGCGGCCAAGTGGAACTGGTGGACCGCCTTTCTCAGAAGACCGAAGATCTAGCCGTTGATTCCGTCACGCAGCACCTCGTAGCACTTCTTGCTGCGTCCAAACAATAGGATCTTCGATTCGATCGCATGCCAGTAAAAGTCAAACTCGATAGCACGTCTCATCCCGTCCTCTGGAAGGTAGCGCGCGCAGCTCTAGTGCTGGCCGTTGTCTTCATCGTCATTGGAGCCTCTGTGTTCGGCTACTACTACTTGCGCTACCGTGGGCTGGTCGCCGAGCGCCTGGCAAAGGGACCGCTCTTTGCTCCCGTCGCCCAGGTGTATGCAGCTCCTCAAGAGGTCAGGCCAGGCCAGCAACTCTCTGCCGCCTCCATCGGCGCAGCTCTGCGGCGCGCGGGATACAACACAAACCCGGAGCTGGGCAGCTATGAGCTTCGCAACAATTCGATCCTCATCAAGCCAGGCCCGCAGAGCTACCTCGCGATGGATGGCGCCACCATTACGTCCGAGGATGGCCAGGTTCAGAGCATCACCGCGGAAAACGGCGCCGCTTTGTCCGCCTACAAACTTGAGCCTCAGCTGATAACGGCTCTATCCGAGGATAAGAATCGAACCAAGCGCCGGCTGGTCAGCTACGATCAGATTCCACCGAACATGGTTCAGGCTGTTCTGGCAATTGAGGACCGCCGTTTCTTTGAGCACTCCGGCATCAACTACGTGCGTACGGCAAAGTGCGCGGTTCAGGATATCCTCGCGCACCGTATGAACTGCGGCGGCTCCACGCTCACACAACAGCTGGCTCGCGGATTCTTTCTGTCTTCGGAAAAAACGTACTCGCGGAAGATTGCTGAAGTTGTGATCACCTATCAACTGGAAGCCCGCTTCTCCAAGCAGCAAATCTTCGAGATGTATGCAAATGAAATCAACCTGGGGCAACGAGGATCGTTCGCAATCAATGGCTTCGGCGAAGCCGCCCAGGCGTACTTCGGAAAAGACCTTCGCCAACTGGACCTTGCGGAATGCGCGTTGCTCGCGGGAATGATCCAGCGGCCAAACTACTTCGCCCCTTATCGCCATCCTGACCGGGCCATGGAGCGACGCAACGTTGTGCTGGACTCCATGGTAGAAACCGGCGCCATCACTGAGGAGCAGGCTGCGCACGCAAAGGCTGAGCCAATTCGTCTAGCACCTCCCGATGCCGATGCAAGCGAAGCACCGTATTTCGTCGACTTGGTTCACGACCAGATCGTACAGCGACTCGGCGACTCCGACGTCACTCGTTCAGCGCTGCGAATCTACACATCGCTCGATCCGGAACTGCAACGCGCGGCCGCATCCGCCATCGAGGCCGGCATGAAAAACGTCGACGAGCTTGTGCGTCGCCGCTACTTTGCGCTCAATCACAAGAGTGGCGAGAAATTCACCAAGGACTACATCCCTGACGGGCACATCACATATCCGCAGGTCGCCCTGGTGGCACTCAATCCACATACTGGCCAGGTCCTGGCTCTCATTGGTGGCCGCAACTACGGCGACTCGCAGCTGGACCACGCGCTGGCCGAGCGCCCCACTGGATCCATCTTCAAGCCCTTTGTGTTCGCCGCTGCCTACAATACTTCTCTCGACGGCACCAATCTCGGATCCGGTGGTGTCTTCAGCGCTCTGACCAGGATCAACGACGACCCACAGGACTTTGGCACGAACGGCCAGAGCTACACGCCCGGCAATTTTGTGAGAGGCGAATACCCCGGAATGGTTACGGCATCTGACGCCCTCGCCCACTCCCTCAACATCGCAACCATATCGCTAGCCCAGATGGTCGGCTATGACAATGTGGCGGCTCTTGCACGCTCCGCCGGTATCGTCAACGCGCGCGGCACGCCGTCGGTCGCCATCGGAACCTACAACGCCACGCCGCTGGAGATGGCCGGGGCGTACACCATATTCGCCAACAACGGCGTACATCTCAAACCCTGGGTACTAGCCAGCGTTCGCAATCCCCAGGGGGACATCGTCGCCGACTTCGCGCCGGAAGCGAAACAGGTCCTTGACCCGCGCGCTGCGTTCTTAACCCAGTCGCTACTGGAAAATGTGATGGCCTACGGTACCGGATCTACGGTCCGCGCACACGGCTTTACGGCTCCTGCGGCCGGTAAGACTGGCACTGAGCACGATTCCTGGTTCGCAGGTTATTCCTCCAATCTCCTTTGCGTAATCTGGGTCGGCAATGATGACTACACCGACATCAAGATCCAGGGCGCAGATGCTGCCGCTCCCATCTGGGCCGAGTTCATGAATCGGGCCATCCGTATTCCTCAATACTCGGACATGAAACCCCTCGGCCCTGTCCCCAGTGGCGTTGAGGTGCTGCGCATTGACCGAACGACCGACCTCATCGCCGACGATTCCTGCCCAAACAATGCCTTCTCGGCGGCCTTCCTCATCGGAGCCGCACCTCAAGGCACTTGCTCGCATATGGGGGATGATTCCCAATCCCTCGGCAGCCGCATCTTCGGTTTCTTCACCGGGAAAACGGCAACGCCTGCTCCAGCTCCGGGTGCGACTCCGAACGACGCACAGCCCGCTGATCCCACGAAGCATCGGAATCTACTGCAAAAGATATTTGGTACCGGCAAGGACAAGCCAAAGGATGACACCCCGCAATAATGCCGGAGCTCAGTATGCATCTTTGACGTCTTGCGCCCCCTTGGTTGGGATGTGGTGCATGGCGCGCTCGGTAAGGGCGGTGATGGTGAGGGCGGGATTGACGCCGAGGTTCGCGCTGATCACGGAGCCGTCGCAGATGTAAAGGTTGGTGTAGCCGAAGGCGCGGTTGTAGCGGTCGATGACTCCGTGGGCTGGGCTATCCGCCATGGCTGCTCCGCCGATGCAGTGAGCGGTCATGGGAATATTGAACAGAACCTCCGTGATAGTGGTGCACGCAACGCCGCCTGTGACCGAGGCCCCTAGCTCGGCGAAGCGGTTGGCCGCCGGTATGTAGGTGGGGATGGGGTCGCCGGCGGTGGTGATGACCTTGATAAAGGGCCAGTACCAAGGGCGTTTGAGGCGCATGGTGAGATGACCATCGATGGCTTGCATGCAGAGCAGAATGAGCGTCTCGTGGGAGGCACCGAAGGGTTGGAGGGCGCGCAGCGTTCGCCACGGGGACCTGAGGAACTGGAGCGCGAGAGTTCGGAGCCAGCTCAGGATGCGGGTGGGTCCGGGGCGGCCGTTGACTAGCAGGGTGGAGAGTGGACTAAGGGCGTCGGATCCGCGCGGGTAGCGGGTCGCTTCGATGTGCGTGTTGGCGTCGATGTAGACGCCTGAGCCAATGGCGATGCCTTTGGACATGTCCTCCGAGCCGGTCCTATCCCCGCTGGGATAGCGCACGGCGATGAGCGATTCGGCGTTAGTGAGGACGCGGTTGCCGAGTTGGTCGGAAATGTTGGGCAGGGAACCTTTCTGCTTGAGGCGGAAGAGTAGCTCCTGGGTGCCGAGCGAGGAGCCCGCAAAGACGACGCCGCGGGTGGTGAAGCGTCGCACGGGGCCCTTGAACCAACCGTTGGAGGATTGGATGAAGACTTCATAACCTTGGCTGCCGTCAGACGAGCCGTTGAGTGGCCGAACGTCGACCACCTTGGTTTCTGCGAGGACCTGCGCGCCCTGTTTCTCGGCGAGGTAGAGATAGTTTTTGTCGAGGGTGTTCTTGGCGTTGTGGCGGCAGCCGACCATGCAGCCTCCGCAAGCGATGCAGGTTTGGCGGTCGGGACCTTCTCCGTGGAAGTAGGGATCGGGAGAGGTCGTGCCGGGCTGCTGGCCTTCTGTGCCGAAATAGACGGCGACCTCGGTGGGGTAGAAGGTGTGGGCTACTCCTGCGGCAACGGCCATCTGTTTCAGCTTCAGATCCGCGGGCGCGAGGATAGGGTTGGTGACTACGCCCATCATGCGCTTGGCGGTTGCATAGTGCGCTGGCATCACGTGCTTCCAGTCATCGAGGCCGGCCCAGGTGCCGTTGTCCCAGATGGTGTCGGGCGGGACGAGCATGGTGTTGGCGTAGGTGATGGAGCCGCCGCCTACGGCGTTGCCGTGCAGGACGATCACATGGCGGAAGAAACGAATATTGAAGAAGCCGCGCAGACCGAGCTTGGGCTTCCAGAAGTAGCGGTTGAGTGCCCAGTTGGTCTTGGGGAGATTTTCCGGAGTCCAGCGGCGACCCATCTCGACGACCAGAACCTTGTAGCCCTTTTCCGTGAGTCGCAACGCCGAGACGCTCCCACCGAAACCCGATCCGACAATGAGGTAGTCAAAGTCGAAGGGCGGCGGCATGGGTGGACCTCGAGAAGACCGGGATCAGTATACGCATGGGGCTATTGACGGTAGCCCTCCCAGATATATTCGAGGGCTTCGGGGAGGGTCTGGGCTTTGACCGAGTGGTCTACGTGGCCGGCGTTCTGGGCGAAGACGAACTGGTAGGGGTAGTGCCTGGCGGCAAGGACGCGGGCCATGTTTTCGTTGGCGACGACCCAGTCGTGCATTCCGTCGCGCATGGAGTTGGGGTTGTAGAGGTCGCGATCGCCTACTTCCAGCCAGAGGCGAAGAGGCTTGCGGTGGGACTTGGGGATGAGTGTCTGATGAAAGCCCCATGCGCCTTGAGGGGTCTCCGGGTTCCATGGCCACTGTTGGTTGATGAAGGTGCCAGAGTAGGTGAGGACGCGATGGTAAAGCTCCGGGTGATACCAAGCCATGATGAGGGCGCAGGAGCCTCCGGAGCTGCCGCCCATGGTGGCGCGGGCGTCGGGATCGTGCGAGAGCGTGACGTGGGCCTGGGCTTCGACGAGCGGGAGGACTTCGTGCTCGACGAACTCGGCGTAGCGGGGAGACATCGTGTCGTATTCGAGGCCACGCTCGGAGCCTTGCGCGTCGCCCCCGCCGTTCTGGATCGAGATGGCGATCATGGCCGGAAGCTTGTGTTCGGCGATGAGGTTGTCGAGCACGGTGAACAGGAGGTGGTCGGGTCCGTCGGCTCCTACGATGAAGGGCGCGGCGGCTCCGGGGACATACTGCGCGGGGACGTAGACGGTGACGTGGCGGGTGTAGGGCGCGGGGTGGCTGGTGGTGACGAGGAGGCTGGCAGGGTTGGCGGGGTCAGGCGTACCGAAGGTGCCGGGATCGCGGGTGATGCCGGGGTAAAACTTGCTATCGGTGGAGGACATGATGATGTCGACCAGGGTGCCCTGCGGAACACCCGGGTTGACCGCGGACTGGGGTGCGGGAGTGTGGGTGGACCCGAGGAGGAAGTTGCCGTTCGCGGTGGGGGCCGGGACGGTGTCGTCGGGGAGCTCGCTGGCAAGGACGTAGCCGGGAGTGTGGGGGTCGCGCGTAGGGGGTGTGGGGCGGACGGCTGAACTGGGCGTGGGCGGCGCGGAAGTTTGGGCGGCGGCGAGCGTGGAGGCGGCGAGGAGGAGCAAGGACGTGCGGAGGAGGTGAGACACGGGAGACTCCGGTGGTGAGGCTGGGTTTGCTATGACGTGGACGACGGGCTACCCTAGACGACTTACGATGAGCATATCGAACTGTTTCGATCGAAGGTAGAAAAGGCATTTATGGTGACTGAGGCGGAGAAGACGAGCCTGAGGGAGCGAGCCGCGGAGGCAGCGGAGCATGCGTATGCGCCGTATAGCCAGTTTCGGGTGGGGGCGGCGCTGCTGCTGGAAGATGGTGCGGTGGTGACGGGATGCAATGTAGAGAACTGTTCGTATCGGCTGACCAGTTGCGCGGAACAGGGTGCAATTGCGCGCGCGGTGGCGGAGCGGGGGCCCGGGATTGGCGTACGGGCCGTGGCGGTGGCCAATCTGAATGACGCGGCGAGTATGCCGTGCGGTGCTTGCCGCCAGACGCTGAGTGAGTTTGGAGAGGATGCAATGGTAGTGCTGTACCCGGGCGAGCGCGGGCCGATGGAGACTACGCTGGGGGAGTTACTGCCACACGCATTTCGGGCGAAATTTCTCAACGGCAGGGATTAAGGAACAGGGATTAGGGAGTGGTTTGGGATGCACGCGATTGATGTGTTGCTAAAGAAGCGCAATGGTGCGGAACTGTCGACGGCGGAGATTGAGTTTTTTGTGCGCGCGGTGGTGCGGAATGGCGAGGCGAAACTTGGGACGGCGGATACTGCGCGTACGGCTAGCGGAGATTCGGCGGAGACGATTGGAGCCGCAGGCGAAGCCATTTCTGACGCGCAGATTGGGGCGTTCCTGATGGCCGTGTTTCAGCGCGGGCTGTCGCTGCGGGAGCTGGGGGATTTGACCCGGGCGATGCGGTTTTCTGGGGAGACGTTCGACGCTTCGGGGCTGAAGACATTTACGGTCGACAAGCACTCGACGGGGGGCGTGGGGGATAAGAGCTCGCTGCTGATTGCACCGGTGCTGGCGGCGGCGGGGATGGATGGCGGTGCGAGCGTTTCGGTGCCGATGATCTCCGGGCGTAGCCTGGGACACACAGGCGGAACGTTAGACAAGTTGGAGACGATTCCGGGGTTTGATTCGCAGCTATCGCTGGTGAGGATGGGCGAAGTGCTGCGGGAGTGTCATGCGGCGCTGGTGGGGCAGACACCGCGGCTGGTGCCGGCGGATCGGATTTTATATGGGATGCGGGATCATACAGGAACCGTGGAGTCCCCCTATTTGATCTGCGCGAGCATTATGAGCAAGAAACTAGCGGAGGATTTGCGCGGGCTGGTGCTGGATGTGAAGGTGGGGTCGGGAGCCTTCATGCCTACCGTCGACCAGTCGAAGTTTCTGGCCGAGTTGATGGTGTCGACGGGCGAGTCGGCGGGGACGAAAACTGTAGCGCTGATGACCGCGATGGACGAGCCGATGGGGAGGTTTTCGGGCAACTGGGTGGAGGTTTGGGAGTGCGTGGACATCATGAAGGGCCGGCGGCATGCGATGTCGGCGGACTTGATTGAGCTGTCGAATGCGCTGAGCGGGTGGATGCTGTATTTGGCGGGCCGTGCGGATTCGCCGGAGAACGGTGCGGCGCTGGCGGATGAGATTCTGCACACGGGGGCGGCGTATGCGTCGTGGCTGAAGATTGTGGCGGCTCAAGGCGGGGACACGCGTGTGTTTGAGGATCCGGCCGCGTTTCATCGACCGACAGCGACCCGCGTTCTGCGGGCGGCCCGCGCAGGGTTTGTGGCTGGGATGGATTGCAAGCAAGTTGGCTGGGCGGTGCAGCGGCTGGGTGCGGGGCGTGCGCGGCCGGGCGATCCCGTGAGCGCGCATGCCGGGATTGAATCGCACGCCAAGATTGGCGATCTGGTAGAGGCGGGACAGGCGCTCTTTACGCTATTTAGCGAGGAGGCAGCGCTGCTCGAGGAGCCTTACCGGATGCTCGAGGCCACGGTGCAGATTGGGGATGTGCGGCCGGAGCGGCTGCCCCTGGTGCGTGAGGTGGTGAGGGCGGCGAGCTAATGCACGGTAATCTGCGCCTCACCTTCGCGGCAACGCGAATTAAGCTTTGGCGGCCTTGTTCTGCATATAGTGCTGCACGGACTTTTCCCAATCGAGGGAGGTGCCAGCGTAGGGCGAGCCCTGGCGGCGGGCGGAACGGTTTTCGAGGGGGTTGTGGGGCGCGGCCGCGGGCTCTGGCTCTGGAAGCTTCACTTCGGCAGGAGCCGGGACACCTTCGGGGCGGAAGGAGCGCGGAAGTTCGCTCTCCTTGTATTCGACACCTTCGGCGGCCAGACGCTTGGCAGTGATGACAAGAGCGTCGCGTTTGAGGGTGATCTTGCGAGAAGCGGCGGCGCGGGCGGCCTCGGTGGCGAACACTTCATACTTGAGCAGGTGCGCGAGACGGCGATCGAAGAGGTCGATATCAGCGTGAAGGGTCTTGAGTTGATACTTGCTTTCGATCGCGGTAGGGTTGGTGGGGCTGGTCATACACGCTCCAGAGTCGGTTCGGACTCAAAACGTTAGCCGCCTGCGGCATTAGACCGCTGCAGGACAGGTGTGGGGTGCGACGGTACCATGGGAAAAGCGATGACTTCTGATTGCGCGGAGTGCGCGCCAGAAGACAATTAGGTGGGGAAAAAAGCGAAAGGGCAGTTCTTGACGAACTGCCCCTTCGGCTTACTGCAAGATCAATTACAGAGCCTGAACGTTCTCAGCCTGCCAGCCCTTGGGTCCCTTGACCACGTTAAACTGAACGCGCTGACCTTCCTGAAGCGAACGGAAGCCGTTGCTCTGGATGGCGGAGTGATGCACGAAGACGTCGTCGCCATTCTCACGGCTGACAAATCCGAAGCCCTTGGCATCGTTAAACCATTTTACTGTTCCCTGTTCCATTATTCTTGTTCCTCTTAAAGCAATGTACCGCTGAACGCAATGTTGGTGTTGTTTGCGTGTAGAGCGATACTGCCGGAACAAGCAAATTGACCAATCGTATTCGACGACCAAAATTAGTATACCATGCAGCGCTTGTGGGATGTAGGTTCGTCGGTCTGGGGCATTGATTCAGTTGAGCTTAGACCTCGCGAGGATGCCGGCCCCGGTCCTTCGAAGCAACAAGCGCTCGCCGTCCCGGACTAAAAACCGTAGGTAACCTGCGCGCCGAACTGGTGTCGCGCCTGCAGATTGATGGTTGGCTCAACCTGGCCGGCGATCTGCGCGATACCGAAGTCGATATTCAATTTGTATTTCGGGGTGGGAACGATGCGCACACAATACGTCAGAGTCGTAGGGATATTCAGGGTCGGAAAGTCCATGGGATGGTGAGGCTGCTGGGCCGCCTCGGAGCCGACGATGATAGAGCTTTTCTTCGGTCCGGTGAACACGAAGGCGACCGCGACGAAGCCCTGCGCGGACCAGTTGGGAGCGTTGCCGCTCATACCCCAGAGCTCGGCATTGGTTCCACGCACGCCACCGCTCAGGATCACTGGAACTTTCTTGAATATCTGGGGCACGATCTTAGTGGCGACGAGATACACATCTCCATCGGTCTTGCCGCTTCCCAACGCAGGGTTCAACTCCTCCATATAGTTGCCGCCGTTGCGAACGTTCCCCCGCACCATGGTGCCGATGGAGATGGCCGGAACCCAGAGCTTCCCGTGGCTGTTTTCGGGGACCAGGTTGACCTTGCCATTGAAGATCTCAAAGCCGTTCTGCCAGAGAAAGCTCAGGGCAGGGTCGTCTCCGAACGAATGAAATTCGTGCGTATAACCAAGCTCAAGGCGCTTGCCGATGCCAACCTCGGTGGATATCTCTTGAAATTGGCCAATGATGGGGCCGCCATTGAAGTAGTGATACGCCACCACCGGATGCAGCTTTTGCCCTGGCGCGGAAGCGGTATACGCGAAAGGCGTTACGAACACACCTGTCTCGCCTTCCCATCCCAATTGGGCGTGAAGTGCGGGCGTAAAACTCATGACGAGGGCGACGACAAAGGTCAAGCTGGCTGTGCGCTGGAACCAAGATTCTCTGCTTACATGCATAGGCACCTACTCCCGACTGATACTGGCCTCCTCGATAGACACTTGGCGGTGACAGAGCGCACAGAAGAGAGCGTGACTTCCGCCGATAGGTTGAACTGCCCGAAGTGCGCGGGTAGCGCGCCGCAAGACGCACGGTGTGACCTGCGGGCTGGCTGGTCGATAACGGTTTGAATCGATACACTGCCGTTACTGCCTTCGACTTGGCTTATTGTTGTAGCTTGTACCACCCAGCCTGTACCACCGGAGCCTGCCCTTGGGACGATTTACCGGACTGCTCGGACTTGTCGTGTTTCTTTCGCTCGCCTACATCTTCTCGACCAACCGGCGGGCGATTCGGTGGAAGACGGTGGCGTGGGGGCTGGGGCTGCAGATTGTGTTTGCCTTCGCAGTCATCAAGTGGAACTACGGGCAGATCATTCTGAGCAACGTCTCTGGCGTGATTACTGGGTTGCTGGGGCATGCAGCCGACGGGTCAGGGCTCGTGTTCGGCTACCTGGGCATCCCGAGCAATCCGCTGAGCGTGTTTGCGTTTGCGGTGCTTCCGACGATCATTTTTGTGAGCGCGTTCTTCGCGATCCTCTATCACATTGGGTTAATGCAGCAAATAATCAAGGTCGTCGCGTGGGTGATGCAGTGGACGATGGGGACGTCGGGCGCGGAGTCCACGAACGTGGCAGCGTCGATTTTTATGGGGCAAACGGAGGCCCCACTGACGATTCGGCCTTTTCTTGCAGGTGCGACGCGCAGTGAGCTGATGACGATCATGACGTCGGGGATGGCGCACGTGTCGGGCGGGATCATGGCAGCTTACATTCTGTTCGGGATCAACGCGAAGGATTTGCTTTCGGCGGTGATCATGACGGCGCCAGGAACGATCCTGGTGGCAAAGATGCTGGTGCCAGAGACCGAGGTGCCGGCGACGGCGGGCACCGTGAATATGCCTCCGAATGAAGAGCACAAGGACGAGAACTTTGTGGGAGCGGTTGCGCGCGGAACGATCGACGGTGGGCAGTTGGCATTCAACGTGGCCATCATGCTGATAGCATTTGTGGCGCTGGTCGGGTTGTTCAACGCGATCATGTTGGCGATCTCGAACTTCGCGTGGGGACATGGACATATTCCCTTCCCGCATTCGCTAAATAATGTGCTGGGAGTGGTGGGAGCGCCGGTGGCGTGGCTGATCGGGATCCCATGGCGTGAGTGCAAGGTAATTGGGAACCTGCTGGGAACACGGACGATCATCAACGAGTTCCTGGCGTTCGCCGAACTGGGCAAGATCAAAGCCACGCTGACCCCACGAACTTTTTCGATTGCGACCTTTGCGCTGTGCGGATTCGCAAATGTGGGATCGATTGGGATGCAGATTGGCGGGATTGGAGCGCTGGTGCCGAATCGACGCAATGACCTGGCGCAACTGGGCGTGCGGGCGATGCTGGCAGGAACGATGGCAAACTTGATGTCGGCCAGCATTGTTAGCATGCTGATCAAGTAGAACGATTTAACTAGGAACGAGGTGCGTCCAATGACTGACCATTACACGCGCGCATTCGCTGCTGCGGACTATGTTCGCTCGGTGCATAAGACGGAGCCGAGGCTGGCGATCATCCTGGGATCGGGGCTGGGGAACTTCGCGACGCAGGTCGAGGATGCAACGACGATCGAGTTCGGAGACATTCCGGGCTGGCCACAGTCGACGGTGGAGGGGCACTCGGGAAAGCTTGTACTGGGGGCGATCGGCGGAGTGAGTGTGGCGGTGATGCAGGGTCGAGTGCACGCCTACGAGGGCTACTCGATGAACGAGGTGACCTTTCCGATGCGGGTGCTGGGTCTGCTCGGATGCACGGCGGTCATCGTGACCAATGCGGCGGGAGGCATCAACAAAAGCTTTGGCGAGGGGACGCTCGTTGCGATCAGCGATCACATTAATTTGACCGGAACGAATGCGGCATTGGGACGGAATGATGAGCGATTTGGGATAAAGAAGGACGCGGGGCAGAGATTCTTCGACATGACGGCGGCCTATTCTCCGAAGCTGCGTGCGCTGGCCCATGCCGAGGCGGAGCGGCAGAAGATTCCGCTGCCCGAGGGTGTTTATCTGGCGGTCCTGGGGCCAAGCTACGAGACGCCGGCGGAGATCCGTGCGTTTCGCGTGTTGGGTGCGGACCTGGTGGGCATGAGTACGGTGCAAGAGGTGATCATTGCGCGACATATGGGGATTGAGGTGCTGGGTATTTCGCTCGTGACGAACATGGCGGCGGGCGTGTTGGACCAGCCGATTAATCATGCGGAGGTGATGGAGACAGGCCGCCGGGTGGAGGCGCAGTTTACATCGCTGGTGAAGGCGTTAGTTCCGCAGGTGGCGGCAGTTACGGCTTAGGGGCATGACCTTGGAGCGAGTGGGGCGAGAACCTAAACAATTGAGTTTGCCGCGGCAGCCGACCGTGGTGGGGATTGCCGGCTGCTCGGGTTCGGGCAAGACGACGCTAGCGAGGGAGTTGGCGCGGGAGCTCGAGGCGACGCTGTTTCCCCTGGATCTCTACTATCGCGACCTGTCGCAGTTCCCTCTCGATGCGCGCCACATGCAGAACTTCGATCATCCGGATTCGCTCGAGAGCGAGTTATTTATCGATCACATTCGGGAGCTGGGGGAGGGTCGCGCGATTCAGCGGCCGATGTATGACTTCTCGCGGCATACGAGGGTTACGGGGAAGTTTGAAACAGTGGAGCCGGCGCCGTTCCTTATCGTGGAAGGGATCCTGGCCTTGCATTATGACCATCTCTGGCCGCTTTATGATTTCAGCGTATATGTAGATGCGCCGAATGAGATTTGTTTGAACCGGCGAATCTACCGCGACATGCGGGAGCGGGGGCGGACCGAGGAGAGCGTGCGGGCGCAGTTTGAGGCCACCGCCCGTCCGATGGCAGAGCAGTATGTGCTTCCCTCGCAGGCACAGGCTACGATCACGGTCAGTGGCACGGAGGCCCTGGACTGGTCAATCGAGCGGGTGCTGCGAGGGCTCCGGGATAGCGGCCTTCTGCGTTAGGTTCTGGTTGCAATATCTAATCTACTTGCTGAAGTCGACCGTTGGGGCGGCGGCGTTGGCCGGATTTCCCTTGAAGTACTCGTCGCGGTAATGGAACCCCGCCATGTTCGCCCAGATGCTGTTGGGGAACTGGCGGATATAGACGTTGTACCCTTCGAGAGCCTTGTTGTAGCGCATGCGGGCGACGGAGATGCGGTTTTCCGTGCCGGAAAGTTCATCTTCAAGACGCATGAACTGCTGGTTGCCCTTGAGATCAGGGTACTGCTCCTGAAGCCGAAGGAGCGGGCTGATCGCGACGTCCAGCTGGCTATTGGCGTTGATGCTGCTTGCATGATTGGAACCGGCAGCGATTACGCCGGCACGCGCGTTGGCGATGTTGGTCAGTACGGTTGACTCTTCGCTCACGTAACCCTTGACGCTGGCAACGAGGTTGGGAATAAGGTCGAGGCGACGCTGCTGCTGGATGTCTACCTGGGAGTAGTTTTGATTGACATCCTCATTGAGCTGCACCATCTGGTTTTTGGACGAGACGTAGCTTCCGAAACTCAGGATGACGACCAGGACGAGGAGTCCCACGACTCCGAGCACAACCCAAAGAGCTTTCATCGATGTATTCCCTTTCCCGTCAATCGTAGTCATTCGTTGTAAACCTTTGTGACCGCTGAGATGAATTTACTTCAATTGCCGCCCGCGCGGTATTACCAACTGCCGCTGGAGCCGCCACCACCGGAGCCTCCGCCGAAGCCGCCACCGCCGCCGAAGTTTCCTCCGCCACCGCCCCCGAAGCCGCCGCCGCCACCAAAGCCGCCGCCGCGACCGCCGCCGAAGCCACCCCCCATCATGTTACCGAGCAGGAACCAGAGCCAACCACGGCCCCCTCCGCGGAACATGAGCAGGATGAAGATCAAGAAAAAGATGATGCCGAACCAGTTGGTGTGATGTTGCTGAGGCTGATAGTTTCCAACGGGCGCCGATTGCTGAGGCGGGGTGAGCGCGACATTGGCATCCGCCGCAATGACGTCGGCAATCTGCTGGACACCAGATTGGATAGCCGGCCCATACTGGCCCTGGGCAAGCTGCGCGTTCATGCTGCGACGGATGTCGCCAACCTTCGCGTCGGGTAGGATGCCTTCGAGACCGTAGCCGACTTCAATGCGCGCCTTACGGTCCTGGATCGCGAAAACAAGGAGGATTCCCTTGTCAGTGTCTTTGGGACCAACCTTCCAGTTGTCTTCGAGAGCCGTCGTCCAGGGGTCGATATCCTCGCCGTCGAGGGATTTGACGGTCACTACCTGGATCGTGGCGTGGGCCTTGGAATAAACCTGCCAGGCAATGTCTTCAATGTTTTCCTTGGAGACAGGATCGATAACGTTCGCGAAGTCGCTAACGTAGCTAGTGGGCTTGGGCAGCTTGTCTGGCGCCTCGGCACGGGCAAAGCCAGCGAGCGCAGCGCCGAGCAAAGCGACCCGAAGAAGTATGCCTTTGGCAGTCACAGACATATGGTACGCCTAGAGGGGTGGATGGATTCACGGGGCCAAATATTAGGTGAAAGGCCTCCTGCAGCGGAGGCCTTTCGCTGGATTCATTATATCTACCGGTTCAGCTGAGCTTGGCGCCGAGGTCGTCGGCCATGTGGGTATGGGCGGCCACGACGCTCTGGCCGTGCATGACGGCGACCTTGAACTTGGCGTCCGTGGTGGTCTTCGCCTCTTCGTTGAACAGGTCAAGGGCCTCGTGGTGATCCTTCTCCATGACATTCATGTATTCCTTGTCGAATTCGGCGCCGGAGAGGCCGTTGATCTTGTCATATTCGGCCTGGTGGTTGGCGTCCATGCTGGTCGGTGGGGTGAGGCCCCAGTCGTTGGCGAAGGGCTTCATTTGCGCTGCGAGCTGCGTATGTTCAGCGACCATCTTGTGTGCGAAGGCCTTAACCTGGGGGTTGGTGGCCTTGGTCTCGGCTAGCTTGCTGAACTGAATCTCGTTGAAACCGCCTTGCGAGACCTTGATGAGGAATTGCTTGTCCTGGTCGGTGACCGCTGCGCGAGCAGACAGGGAGAGCAAGCTTCCGGTGCAAACGAGTGTTGCGACGCAAATCAATTTCGTGATTCTGTTCATGGGGTCCCTTTTCAAATGCGGCCATGCCGCGAGTTACGAGCGGATACGAGGTGTAAGAGGGGACTTGCACGGGTTGGCGTTGCACAGATCGCGGACATTTATGCTGGGGGTGGAGCTCTGACGAAAATGACCTTGCCTGTGCCACCTGTCGCTGAACGCGAGCCGAAGAAGACACTGATCCATGGAACCGAGTTGCAGGATGATTACGCCTGGATGCGCGAGAAAGGCGCGCCGCAGGTCACCGCATACCTCGAGGCGGAGAACGCCTACACTTCCGCTGCATTGAACGGGACCGAGGCGTTGCAGAAGACCTTGTATGACGAGATCTTGTCCCACATCAAAGAAGATGACGTTTCGCTTCCATATCGCGAAGGGGAGTGGGAGTATCTGACCCGCACCGAGAAAGGTAAGCAGTATCCGCGCTTCTGCCGCAGGCCGGTGGGGAAGCCTGACGAGGAAGCTGTGATCCTGGACGTGAATGTGCTGGCGGAGGCACAGCCGTTTATGGACGTAGGCACGATGAGCATCAGCCTGGATGGAAAGTTGCTGGCCTACACGACCGATAACACCGGGTTTCGGCAGTACATGCTGGCGGTGAAGAACCTCGAGACCGGGGAGATGCTGACAGATACGGCGGAGCGGGTAGGTTCGATTGTGTGGGCGCCGGATTCGGCTACGCTTTTTTACTCGACCGAGGATGAGCAGACCAAGCGGAATGACCGGGTGTTTCGCAAGCGCCTGGGCCAGGAGCCAGTTGAGGTGTTCCACGAGGAGGATGAGCGTTTCAACTTGAGCGTGGGCCGGACACGGGATCGGAAGTATCTGCTGTTGGAGGCGGGAAGCCATACGACCAGTGAGACGTGGGTGATGGATGCGGCGGATCCCACTGGAGAGTTCCGTATCGTTGCGCAGCGGGTGGACGACGAGGAGTATGACGTCGATCATCGCGAGGGATTTTTTTATATTCGGACCAACCATGACGCAGAACAGTTTCGACTGATACGGACGCCGGTGACTGAGACTGGTCGCGAGCATTGGGTGGAGGTGCTGGCGGAGCAGAAGGATGCGCCGTTAGAGGATGTGGATCTTTTCCGCGATTTCTTTGTGGCGGGCTATCGGGAGCGCGGGCTTCCGGTGATGCGCGTGTTTTCGCTGAACGAAGACGGGTTGCCGGAAGAGCGGAAGGACATACGTTTCCCTGACCCGGCATATGAGGCGGATGGGGATGTGAACAGGGACTTTGCGGCGACGACGTATCGGTATGCGTACCAGTCGCTGGTGCGGCCGCCATCGGTGTTCGAGTATGACGTGCGGACCGGCGCGTCGGTGCTGCTGAAGGAGCATGAGGTTCCGGGCGGATTTGATGCCTCGCGGTATGCGTCGGAGCGGCTGT
Organism: uncultured Acidobacteriaceae bacterium; assembly: GCA_963796535.1. GTDB lineage: Bacteria > Acidobacteriota > Terriglobia > Terriglobales > Acidobacteriaceae > Granulicella. The sequence goes on along the minus strand of CAWCMO010000001.1, from coordinate 180,658 downwards.
GGTTTGCAGCGAAAGATGGTATACAGGTTCCGGTGTCGCTGGTGTATCGGCGAGACAAGTTCAAGAAGGATGGACGCTCGCCGCTCTATGTATATGGATACGGATCGTACGGGTACGCGCTGCCGTTGGGTTTTGGGGTGAGCCGGCTGGCACTGCTTGATCGCGGCGTAGTCATGGCGTATGCGCACATTCGCGGCGGCGGAGAGCTGGGTGATCCCTGGCATGATGCCGGCAAGATGATGAAGAAGCGCAACACATTTACCGACTTCATCGAAGCCACAGAGTTTCTGTTGCGCGAAGGGTATGGAGATCCGAAGCGAGTGGCGATTGAGGGTGGAAGCGCGGGCGGACTGCTGATGGGTTCTGTGGTGAATATGCGGCCGGATCTTTTTCGCGTCGTGCTGAGCCATGTGCCGTTTGTCGACGTGATGAATACGATGCTGGATGCGACGCTGCCGTTGACCGTTGCGGAGTACGAGGAGTGGGGTAATCCGAATGAGCCGGCGGCGTTTGACTATATGTTGAGCTATTCGCCGTACGAAAACCTGCGGGCAGCGGCATATCCGGCGATGCTGGTGAAGACGAGCCTGAATGATTCGCAGGTGATGTATTGGGAGCCGGCGAAGTATGTGGCCAGACTACGGACGTTGAAAACGAATGACACGCCGCTGCTGCTGCACGTCAATATGGACGCAGGGCATGGCGGGGCCAGTGGGCGATACGACTACTTGAAGGAAATCGCCTTCGATGATGCGTTCGTGCTGCGGGAGCTTGGGGTGGAGGCCGAAGATTCAAAGAGCTAAACGGTGTCGGGGATGATGTCGCCTTCACCTGGTGCCAGGAAGAGATTGGCTTCGAGGCCGTGCTGGCGGTCGTAGAGATCGCGGTAGCGGCCGTTGAGGTTGTAGAGAGTCTGGTGGGTACCGCGCTCGATGATGTGGCCTTGCTCGACGACGAGGATCTGGTCCGCGCGGCGAATGGTGGAGAGGCGATGGGCAATGACGAAAGTGGTGCGGCCCTGCATGAGGAAGTTAAGGCCAGCCTGGATGAGAGCTTCGGATTCAGAGTCGAGGGAGCTGGTAGCTTCGTCGAGGATGAGGATGCGGGGGTCGGCTAAGATGGCGCGGGCGATGGAGAGGCGCTGGCGCTGGCCGCCGGAGAGCTTGACGCCGCGCTCGCCGACGATGGTGTCGTAGGTTTCGGGAAAGCGCTCAGCGAACTCATCTACCCTCGCTATCTTGCAGGCCTTCAAGAAGTCTTCTTCTGTGGCGGAGGGGCGCGAAAACTTTACGTTCTCGCGGATGGTGCCGTCGAAGAGAAACGTTTCCTGAAGCACGACACCCAGCTGTTGACGGTAGCTGGCCAGGCGGGCGGCGGCGAGATCGTGGCCGTCGATGAGCACAGCGCCGGATTGCGCGGTGTGGAAGCCGCAGATGAGCGAGATGATGGTGGACTTGCCGGATCCGCTGGAGCCGACCAGCGCGGTGACGGTGCCGGGGCGGGACTCGAAGCTGATGTTGTGGAGCACGGGCTTGTCAGGGACGTAGGAGAAGCCGACATCGACGAAGCGGACGTCGCCGGTGAGAGGTCCGAGCTCGATGGAGCGGGCGGGGTCGGCGTCCTCCTCGCGCTCGCCCATGATCTCGCGGGTGCGATCGAGGCCGGCGAGGGCTTCGGTGAGCTGCGTGCCGATGGCGACAAGCTGGACGATGGGGGCGGTCATGAAGGCGAGGAACATGACGTAGGAGAAGTATCCGCCGGTGGTAAGCTTGCCGACGCCGTTGAGGTGCGCTCCCATGTACATGACGAGCGCGCCGACGATGCCGAGGATGACGGTGGAGGAGAGCGTCATAAGAGACTGCGCGGTGAGGGAGCTGATCACGTTCTGGAGGAGGCGGTCGACGCCGCCGGCGAAGACTTTGGACTCGCTCTCTTCAGCGTGGTAGCCCTTGACAACGCGGACGCCGCCGAGCGATTCGGTGAGGCGGCCGGTGACCTCCGCGTTGATCTTGGCTCGCTCGCGGAAGATGGGGCGAATGACCTTGAAGGCGCGCTGCAGGACGAGCGCAAAGGCGGTCATGATGACAAAGGCGAGCAGCGTCATGCTGACAGAGACGTGCAGAAGATAGCTGAAGGCGAGGACGGCGGTGAGGACGCCACCAACGAAGTCGACGATGCCGGTGCCGATAAGGTTGCGAACGCCTTCGACGTCGTTCATGATGCGGGCGACTAGGGTGCCGGTGCGGTTCTCGTCGTAGAAGGAGACTGAAAGCTTGCCGACGTGCTGCTGGACCTGCATGCGGAGTTCGGCAATAAGACGCTGGCCGGCCTTGGAGAGCAGCTGGGTGAGGGTGTACGAGGTAATGCCCTGGATGAGCGTTGCGAGTAGAACACCGCCAACGATCCAGGGAAGCAGATCGTGGCGATGCTTGGTGAAGACCAGGTCAATGAGCGGCTTGAACGACCAGGGCAGCACCAGTGCCGAGACGCGGTTGATGATCATCAGAAAGAAGCAGCCGAGCAGCAGGAACCTGCGTGGCCGGATAAGCGTCCAGATCTCGGGCCATATGTCTTTGAACTTCGGCTTGGCGCGCTTTGTGGTGAGATCAGCAGCGGCAGCGCGGCCGGCTCCGCGTGAGGGGGCATCCGCTGCGCGCATGCGGGGCGTGCCACCCATATTGGAAATTCCGTGGTTTGCCATTTGACCTCAGTTTACGCGGGGCTGGAGCTTAGACGATGCCTGAACGGCGGGCAGTGATAAAGCTGCGCACGCAGAGCAGAACGAAGATGAAACAGAGAACCGCCATCAGCAGTTGCTCCTGAACGGCGGCGGGATGGGCGAGCGGAAGATTGTCGAAATGGGCCTTGATGAGCTCCCGAGCGGACCTGAACGCTGGAAAGAGGAAGCCGAGCAGACCGATGGTGACCGCGATGTGCATATAGAGCTTGCGCTTGCCCGCGTCCTTGGAGTTGGCCAAGAAACCGAAGAGGGCGAGCGCGAGACCAAACCAGACCGGAATAAGCGCGGTGGGATGAGTTGATCCAGTCGAAACGAAGAAGTAGGCGCCAATGGCAATGAGGATGGCGCCGAAGTACAGAGTGATCCGCGACATGATTTTCCTTTCAGGAAAGAAGATAGCTGATGTGCCGAAATCTTGGCGGATGCGCAAACATACGATGCGCCGGGGAGTCGAATCGATGCGGCCGGTATGAATCAGTGGCCAGATCAGAGCTTAGGATGCTGCGCTGCGAATGTCGGCGAGGACCTGGGTGGGGGTCCAGTCGTTGGTGGGGTAGAAGGCGACGATCTTGCCATCCTCGCCAATGACGACGGTGGAAAGCGAGTGTTGCAGGGTGCCATTTTCGCCGGGGGTTACGCCGACGTCGAAGAACTGCTCCATGGAAGGGAGATCGGCAACCGAAGGCGCTGCGAACTCCCAGTGCTGAAAGATTTCGTTGGTGTAGTTGCCGGTGTATGCCGCGCCGTAGCTGCGTAGCACCTTGGGCGTGTCGTAAGTGGGATCGAAGCTAACGCTGAGCAGGTGCGTTTTCTTGTAGAGCGCAGGATCAGACTGCAGCGCCTTGTCAATTTCGGCAAAGTTACGACTCATGCGAGGGCAGAAATCCGCGAGAGGGCAGCGCGTGTAGATGAACGTCATCACCACAACCTTACCGCGAAACTGCTTGAGGTCGATGGTCCGACTCGATTGATTGAGCAGCTTGAAGTTTGCGACCTCGTCGCCTTTGGCGGGTACATGGTAGTTGACGGTTGGCTTGTAGTCGGGGCGCGCCTGGGCGATGACGACGATGTCTTTTAGGCGCAAATTAATCGGTCCGGCAGCATCGTGATCCGCGAGGAGGGTGGCGGTGACGATGTCGCCGGGATGCAGCTCGGAGAGGGCTGATTGATCTTCCAGGTGATAGGGCATGGTCATTGCGGGCATCAGCCCGGGGATGGCATCGTGCTTGAGAATAACCTCGCCGTTGGCCGGATCAGTGCCAACCACGACTCCGCGCACCGGGTACGACTGCGATGTGGCTAGATTGACAGTGGGGGCGATCCCTGTGCCATGACAGCCGCTCATACCACAGGCAATGGCGGCGCTCGCAACCAGCAACAGGACACGGGACGAGCGGACACGCATAGTGAATCTCCTCGAGGCCCGCGCCGTGGCTGAGCTCCCTATTCATGATAACCGTGGATGATGAGAGGCTGGGCAGATAGGTGCGCGTGGACGCATGTCCGCGTGGTAGCATCTGCTTCGAAACACAGTATTCAAAGGGAGTAGACAGGTGCGGCGGCTATCGCGCGTGAAGGTCTGTGCGCTTGCTGTGAGTGGTCTCAAAGCCCCGGCGTTACTCCGTATTCAGCGCTATCAAGGAAGGCTTGCGATGTTGTCGAGCAGAGATCGAAGAGTATGACGCGACCGACTATGTCCCCTGCCAACCCTCATGATGGCGTTGCCGGTCCGTCCGTTTTTTGGCTGGCGGTTGGCTTCCTGCTCGCGGGCCTGGGAACAGTAATGCTTGGCCCGCTGATGCCGACGCTCCTACACGACTGGCGGCTTACCGATCAGCAGGGTGGCTTGTTGCTGGCAGCAAAGTTTGTCGGCTCGTTTCTGGGTGGCGTGTCGGTACCACGACGTCTGCGGCTGGGCGTGCTGGGCGGGATGGCATTTGCGTGTGCGAGGGTTTGGGGCCTTCGCGCTGAGCGTCGGTTTGATGAGCGGCGCTGCGTGCCTGTTCGTCGGCGGCTTTGGCCTGGGGCAGATCATCGCATCCACCAACATTCTGATTGGACGGCGATATCGCGAGCACACGGGCTCGGCGCTGGCGTCGGTCAACTTCTTCTGGAGCCTGGGTGCGGTGCTGTGTGGTGTCATCGCCGCGGCTGCTCTGCCGCGCTTTCATCTGCGTGGACCGCTGCTGACGTTTGCCGGATTGTTTCTGGTAACGGGGCTGGGTGGGTTTCTGAATCCATCGCAGAAAGCAGCGGCGACGGCGGAATCGTCAGCATTGGACGCTCCTCCATTGCCAATGCCGATACTCACGCGCTTCGCCCTGCTGCTGTTTCTTTATGGCGGCCTGGAAACCTGCATGACCGGCTGGCTGACGACGTACACGTTGCGCTTTTCGGACGTGCGGCTGCTGGGCGGACAGTCGGCGATTGTGCTTTTGTGGTCGGCGCTGACAGCGGGACGTGCGCTGTCGTCGGCAGCGCTCCGGGTCATGCGCGAGGCAACCTTGCAGCGCATCGGGCTGGGGCTTTCTGCACTCCTGATCGCGGCGCTCGTCACGACGCGGCATGGCCCCCTACTGTCGCTCTACTGCGTGCTGTTGGGTCTGAGCCTCGCGCCATTTTTTCCGACGACCTTTGCGCTCCTGATGAAACGGCGGCCGACGGCGCGCGAGGCGGGATTCATCCTCGCGGTGTCCGGATTGGGCGCTGCGCTGTTTCCGTGGCTGATGGGGTTTGTTTCAACCCAAAGCGGCTCGCTCCGAGTTGCTATGGCGGTGCCTCTGGCGTTGGCATTGATTTTATTGGTACTTAGCCTTCGACCGGATGGAGCCGAGGCCGACTTGTCTGCGAGATAGATTTTCTGCAGAGGCGAAGTTTTGGAGAAGATTGGGTATAACGGTAGTCGATGCCATCTGCGACCCTCTCCGACCTTCTTGACGCACTGGATGAAGGCGCTCTTCTGCTATTGCCGAACCCCCGCGCTGCCCGCAACATGCGAGCTGCCTTCGATGCTCGGCAGCGCTTGCGTGGACTGCCTGCGTGGGAGCCGGCTCGCGCGCTGAGCTGGTCGCAGTGGACGAACTCCCTGTGGAATGAGTTGATCGTTGGGGGCAAGGAAGAACGCCTCTTGCTGAATGCCGCGCAGGAGCACAGCGTGTGGCGGAAGATCATCGTGGAGGATGTGAGCCAACGCTCCATTAGCTCCGTTGATTCACTGGCGGAACTTGCGCAGTCCGCATGGCAACTCGCAAGCGACTACGACGCCACGTGGAATTTGCGAGAGTTCGCAGCGTCGCATGATAACCGTGTCTTTGCCGCGTGGTCCGAGAGCTTCGCACGACAATGCGTCGAGCGAAGCTACGCTTCTGCAGGCCAATTAAATGCCGCGCTGCTGGAGCATGTGCGGCGTGGCGCGATTGTAGTGCCCGAGTCGCTTGATCTCGTTGGCTACGGCCTGATTGTGCCGAGCCAACAGGCCTTGCTATCAGAGCTTAGGGAGCGTGGTACTGTCGTTCGACAGCGAGCGCTCGAGTCGACGGGGAATGTGAATCGACTGGTCGCGTCGGTGCTGGTGCCAACCGAGGGCGAAGAACGCCTGCTCGCAGTGCGATGGGTCCGAGAGTTCCTTGAAGCCCGCCAAACGGCAGAGCCACCTCCCCGCGTCGCGCTATTGGTTCCGAATCTCGCGGAGGAGCGCGAGCAGCTTGAGAGCGTGCTTCGCGAAGTGCTGACGCCCGAGTTGCAATCGATCGACGCAGACTTGTCGTCCACGCCGTGGGAGTTTTCAGATGGTGTTCCGTTGTCGTCGCTTGCCATGGTAAGGGATGCCTTGGGATTAATGCGATGGACGCAGGGTCCGCTGCCGATCGAGAGTGTGAGTTCGCTGCTGCTCTCTCCGTATCTCGGAACGATTGCGACGGACGCGGGCGCTCGGGACGCGGCAGCACGGTTCGATGTGAGCCGGCTGCGACGCACGCTCCTGTTGCGATCGGAGATCGACGTCCCGGGATTGCTGGAGCTGGTCAACGTTTATGAGGCGGATCGCAGCGGGATGCCGGCCGTTCTGTCATGGCTGCGCGATGTTCAGGCGTTCCTGAAGACGAGCGGCGATCTCAAGCGGCCTCGCGGCTTTGCTGAGTTGATGGAGTTTGTGCGCAGCATTCTTCTCACTGCAAACTGGCCCGGAAATCGTGCACTCACCGCGTCGGAGTTTGAGGCGACACGCGCGTGGGAGAGTTTGTTAGACCTGGTGTCGACGCTGGACTTTAGCGGACGCCGCGTTACGTTTTCAAACGCGCTGCAGGCGCTCGAGTTGCAGGCGCAGAAGAGCGTGTTTACGACGCCTTCGCTAGATGCGACCGTGCAGGTGATGAATGGTGCAGAGGCGGAGGGGTCGATCTTCGATGCTGTCCTTTTTCTGCACGTTACCGACGCGAATTGGCCGGCGCCGCAGAGAGTGCATCCCCTGTTGCCGTGGACGCTGCAGCGAGCTTTGAAGATGCCAGGCAGTGACCCTGCTCTCGCTGCATCAAACTGTCGCGCGCTTACTGAAGATCTATTGCGTTCGTCAAGCACGGTGCTGTTCTGCCATGCAACCGAGGATGAAAATGGAAAGTTGCGGCCATCGCCGATCCTGGGTGAGCTTGGTATCGAAGTCATCAATGCAGCGGAGTTGAACCTGTACCCGCAGCCTTTCGACCACGTGGACACCGAGATCGTGGCAGATGATGGCGAGCTGCCTCCGCTCCCGTCGTATGAAGTCGGCGGCGGAGCGTCTGTGCTGAAACTGCAGGCGGCATGCGGGTTCCTAGCGTTTGCCGAGCTGCGACTACAGGCCACCGAACCTAGAACCGGAACAATGGGTCTCGATGCAGGAGAGAGCGGAAGTTTGCTGCATCGCGTTCTTCAGTACTTTTGGCGTGAGACTAAGACCCAAGACAGGCTGCGCTTGATGAGCCCGGCGGACCGCGATGAAATACTGATGCGCGCCATCGACTCCGCGCTGCCGAACCGGCTGCAGCTGCGCGATGGATGGGACCGCGCATATCTACGGCTGCTGAAGCATCGACTGCGTTCAGTGTTGCAACAGTGGCTGGAGCAGGAGTTGCGCAGGGGGCCGTTCGCCGTTTCCGATGTTGAGCGAAATGAGCTCGTGACTATAGGACCACTCACGCTGGAGGTTCGAGTGGACCGTGTTGATTCGGTTGGAGAGGGCCTCTTTTTTGTCGATTACAAAACCGGTGCAGATGTCGATCCGAAGCAGTGGGCGGGGCCGCGACCCGATGATCCGCAGCTTCCGCTTTACACGCTTCTTGCCGAAGCCGATGAGCTCAAAGGCGTCGCGTTTGCGAAGGTGCGCGCCGGGCGGGACATGAAGTGGCTGGGCTACCAGGCAGAGGAAGGAATTCTGCCGCCTTCGCGGTCGAAGACGAATATCCGGGACATCGCTTCACTGGCGGAGACGTGGCGAAAGGTGCTCACGCAGCTCGCCGAAGATTTTGCCGCAGGAAAAGCGGAGGTGCACCCGAAGAGTTTCGAAATCAACTGCACTCGATGCGCTCAGCGGCTTCTCTGCCGTATTGATCCTTCATCTCTTAGAGGATTCGCCGAAGAGATCGGTGAAGAAGCGGAGGACGCCGTTGAGTAAGTTAGTGCGCTTCCCTTCTACAACCAATGACGCAGAGGCGCGAGCAGCAGCGCTCGATACAAGGGCCTCGTGCATTGTCGAAGCGCCTGCCGGATCAGGAAAGACGGGCCTTCTGGTGCAGCGCTATCTGAAGCTGCTTGGAGCCGACACGGTCGACCAGCCGGAAGAAGTGCTTGCTATCACGTTCACTAACAAGGCCACCTCCGAGCTGCGCGAACGTGTGCTGGAGCAGTTGCAGCAAGCGAAGCAAGGAGCTCTGAAGGAACAGGCTTCGAGCTTCGCGCAAGAGACATGGGAGTTGGCGAAAGCTGCCTTCGAGCGCAGCACAAGACTTAATTGGGGATTATTGGAGCGACCGGGTCAATTGAATATTCGCTCCATTGACTCGGTGTGCGCGGAGATAGCGAACTCGTTGCCACTTCTTTCAGGGGCGGGTGGGCCGCGACAGCCGATCGAGGATGCAGAACCCCTGTACCGGCTCGCAGCGCGCCAAACTCTTCTACAGCTTGGTGGTGAAGATGCCGCCTTGCATGCGGCGCTTTGTACCGTGCTGCTGCACCGCGATGGCAACCTGGCTGACTGCGAAACGCTGCTGGCGGACATGCTGAGGACTCGTGAGCAATGGGGCGAACTAGTTCCCCTCGCACCCAATGCAACCGATGATGCAGAGCTTGATCGCGAAGTGCGCATGAAGCTCGAACGATCGCTCGAAAGCATTGTGTGTGCTGGCCTTTCATGTGCACTGCGGGCATTGCCTGCAGATATTCTGCAGGATCTGACGTCCCTGGCTGCGCGGCTTGGTATCGAACCTGGAATCGATGAGAATCCTTCGCCGATTGCTCTGTGTGCGGGCAGGCACAATCCTCCGGAGGCTGTTGCCGAGCATCTAGATCATTGGGTCGCGCTGATATGGCTGGTATTGAAGACCGATGGAGATTGGCGCAAGCGGCATTCGCGGACGGATATGAAGTTCGAGATTCCGAAAGAGGGCACGGCGCGACTTAAGGACCTGGTGCAGAGAATTCAGAGTGATGAACTTCGCGAAGCACTCGCCAGTGTGCTCGCGCTGCCGCCGGCCAAGTATCCGGACGACCAGTGGGAGGTGGCGAAGGCACTCTTTCGTGTGTTGAGGCATGCGCTCGCAGAGCTGCGACTGCTCTTCGCTGAGCGTGGTAAATGCGACTTCACCGAGATTGCGCTGTCCGCGCGCGAGGCGCTCCATTCGGACGAGGGTTCCAGCAACTTCGCGCTTTCAGCGGGTGGAACCCTGCGCCACTTGCTGGTGGACGAGATGCAGGATACGTCGTCGGGACAATATGAATTACTGGATCTCCTGACGCGCTCGTGGGACGGGCGCACGCAAACGCTGTTCCTCGTCGGCGATCCAAAGCAATCGATTTACCTGTTCCGCCAGGCACGCGTCGAACGCTTCCTGCGCACGATGAAGTACCAAATGCTGGGCGAGATCGAATTAGAGTCACTACAGTTGACGTCCAACTTTCGCTCCCAGGCAGAGCTGGTTGCAAACTTCAATGAGATCTTCGCTTCGCTTTTTCCGCGACCTGATGACCGGCGACTATTGGGAAGCGAGGGTATTGATGTCCCGTTTGTGGAGGCCGCTGCTGTGCGCGAGCGGAGTGGCGATGCAGGCGTGGTCTGGCATCCGGCGGTGCTTGAAAAAGGCGCTTCGCGTCGTGATTATTCAGGACAAGAGGCTCGGAGTATTCGGCGCATCGTTGAAGAGCGTCTGGCCATGCCACTACCAATCGAGCGGAGTGTATCTTCGCAACTCAAGCCGTGGCGCATTGCTGTCCTTGCGCGGGCGAAGAGTCATCTCGCGGCAGTGATCGAGGAATTCAAGAAGGATTACGGCGATGGACCGATTCCGTATCGGGCCATCGATCTCGATCCGCTGGATCAACTGCCGGAGGTGCTGGATGCGCTGGCTCTCACACGCGCTCTGCTGCATCCTTCCGATCGGATTGCGTGGCTCGCGGTGCTGCATGCGCCGTGGTGCGGGCTCGGGCTCGCGGATCTACTGGCGCTTACTGGTGAAGGCGAGGAAGCGGATCCCGGTGCGACCATCGCATATCTTGTCCAAGAGCGGCGGCAATATGTCAGCGAACAAGGACAGAGACTGCTTGACCGTGCGTGGCCATTGCTCGAGACAGCCGTTGAAACTCTCGGCCGCACGTCGCTTGCTACCCATGTCGAACGCACGTGGCGTTCGCTGGGAGGCGATGCGGCATTGTCCGCTGGTCGAGGGAGCAATGTGCAGCGCTACTTACAGGTTTTACGCGAGGTGGAGACGGAAGCAGGTCGCGTCGATCTGGGAGTGCTCAAGCGGCGTCTCAACAAGCTCTATGCAGAGCCGGCGTCGGGCTCCATCGTTGACGGAAGACTGCCTGTCGAACTGCTGACCATTCATAAGGCCAAGGGACTGGAGTGGGACCTGGTGCTGGTGCCGGGATTGGAACGCGGCGGAGGGCAATCGCGCAGTGTGCTGCTCAATTGGCTGGAGTTCGATGGCGATGTCAATGGGGAGATGCCTGCGAGCGTCGTTCTGGCGCCCATCGGACAGAAAGGGACGCAAAAGGATCGATTGAGCAGCTGGCTTACCGGCATCCGCGCGAAACGTGAGTCCGCGGAGAACAAGCGCGTCTTCTATGTCGCGGCCACGCGCGCACGCGAGGAGTTACATCTCTTCTGCACCGCAACCCTCAGCGCCAAGGGAGAGCTTGTGCTACCCCGGTACGACAGCCTGCTACGTGCATGCTGGCCGGCTGCGGCGCCATATTTCGAGGAACTCCTCGCGGCGGCGACACCGTCGGTCGAGGAACGATTGATCGATTCCCTGAGCGAGGATGCTGACCAGGATTTCGCTCTGGCGGCCGCGGCGGACGTCGTTCAAGATGAGCTCGCCGAAGGAATAGCTCCCATCATTGAAAGGCTCCCCCTCAGTTTCGATCCAGCTGCACGCTTTCGCGACGCGAAGGAGCGACGGCTATCTTATCCGACCGCATCGGCGCTCCACCGCACGATTTCGTTTGATCGGCCTGAGGGATCGTTTGCCGTCCGTGCATTCGGTAACGTGGTGCATCGCTATCTCCAGTTGGTCGCCTTACACTTAGAGCGGAACGCGACATGCGACGAGTTACTTGGGGAATTCCCGTCGTGGGAGTCCAGACTCATGGCAAGCCTGCGCGGAGAGGGCCTGCCTCCTGGGCTCGTTGCGCGCGAAGCTGTTCGAGCGCGAAGGGCGCTCGAATTGACGCTCGGCGACCCGGTAGGACGATGGATATTGTCGCCACGAGCATTAGCGGCCAGTGAACGAGCGTTGACTGTTGGATCGCCTGGCTCACGTGGGTTGCGTGTCGATCGAACCTTTCTCGCTGGCGCTCAACCTTTGTTGACCGGCGAAAGCCACATATGGATCGTCGACTTCAAGACAACACTGCAGGGTCCGCGCTCTGACGAAGAGTTTGAAGCGACCGAGATCGCGAAGTACAAAACGCAGCTTGAGGCTTACGCTGAGCTGCACCGTTCACTGCCGGATGGGGACATGCCGATACAACTCGGACTTTTCTATCCGCTGTTGCCGCGGCTGCTTTACTGGACAAGTCACGTCTCGCTGGACGTCGCAGGCAAGTAGCGATTTACTTCTTGAGCAAGCGCACCAAGACAGCGGCGCAGCGTTCGCATTGCTCGCGGCTGACGTCGGAGTGGGTAACCAGCCGAACTGTGTGCGGACCAATCGCACTGCACAGAATGCGCTCGCTTTTCAGCGCGGCGACGAGGGCGGGTGCGTCTCCGCCGTCCTTGAGCGTGAAGAAGACGATGTTGGTCTGGACTGACGGCAGATCAATGTCCGCACGCTCGCAGGTCGCAATTGAATCCGCCAAAAGGTGCGCGTTGGCATGGTCTTCGTGGAGACGCGGCGGCCCTTCCTCAAGCGCGATCAAGCCAGCTGCCGCGAGGATGCCGGCCTGGCGCATGCCGCCACCGAGCGCTTTGCGATAAATGCGCGCGCGATCGATGGACGTGCGCGAGCCGACCAGGATGGAGCCCACAGGTGCTCCAAGGCCTTTGGAGAGGCAAAAGTTTACGGTGTCGAAGCCACGTGTGAGATCGGAGACGCTGATGCCGAGGCTCACTGCGGCGTTGAAGACGCGGGCTCCGTCTAGATGCGTGGGCAGTCCGACGTCCGCAGCTCCCTGCCAGATCTCTTCGTAGATTGGGAGAGGCGTAACGGTGCCGCCTGCCATATTGTGCGTGTTCTCGAGGGTAATGAGACCGGTAGCCGCGCGGTAGTAAATCTTTGGCGCGATGGCTGCGCGGATTTGCGACCACGTGAGGATACCGCGATCGCCGACGATCGTTCGAGGAATGCAGCCCGAGAAGGCTGACATCATCGCCATCTCCCAGTCGAGAACGTGGGAACGCGCCTCGCAGATGACTTCCTGCCCGTGTTGCGTATGTAGGCGGATGGCGATCTGGTTGCCCATGGTTCCGGTGGGGACGAAGATAGCCGCTTCACGACCGAAGACATCAGCAGCGCGCGATTCCAGGAGATTGACGGTGGGGTCTTCGCCATATACATCATCGCCAACTTCGGCAGCAGCCATGGCTGCACGCATTGCGGGAGTGGGGCGGGTGACGGTGTCACTGCGAAGATCGATCACGTTCGAGTTGAGGTCCAACTTCTCTTCCTCCTGAGGCACCTTAGACAGCGGCTTCCATCAATAGATTGGTGAATACATCATTCGAGAGCAGGCGGCCACGCAGTGTTAGCTGCCATCGGCCGTTTCGTTCGATCATGAGTCCTTCGCGAATCAACTCGCGCGCGGCCTCTTCCGTAGGCGCAAACAGCTCGTGGGAAGACTGCTCGCGTAATCGCGAAACGCTCAGACCTTCATTCATTCGAAGACGAAGGAAAATCGTCTCCTCAAAGACCTCGCGCTGGGATATGTCGATCGGTGCGCAGGGAGTGACTTCGGCTCCGTAGTGCGCGAGTTCGTCCGCGTTGGCGAAGCGAACGGCGCCGTTGGGACGCAGGAGCATCGAGTGAGCGTCGAGCCCGAAGCCGATGTAAGGATCGCGCTGCCAGTACTTGCGATTGTGGCGGGATTGATGGGACGGTAGCGCGAAATTCGAAATTTCGTACTGCGGAAATCCGTGTTTGGGAAGCCACGCACAGGCCATCTCGTAGAACTCTGCAGAGACTTCATCCACGGGAACGCCATGGGCATGGAAGCGTTGGCCACCGGCCATCACCTCGCGTCCCAGGCGCGAGTCTTCGTCGATCTCAAGCATATAAATGCTCAGGTGAGTCAGGCCAATGCTGGTTGCGACATCGAGCGAGTGCTGCCAGCTTGCGGCGGTTTGGTAGGGGAGTCCGGCGATCAGGTCGGCGCCGACATCGGTTACACCGGCTGCCTGGAGCCGCAGGATCTCCTGGACGCAGTCGCGCTCGGTGTGGCTGCGCCCGACTGCGGCGCTCTCGCGATCGACGAACGATTGTACGCCGAGGCTGATGCGATTTACGCCTTGCTGCTGTGCTTCGTCGAGGACCGCGTCTGCGATCTGGCCCGGTGCGGCCTCGAGCGTGATCTCTGCGCCAGCCACGATGTCAAAGGTCTGGTGGAGCGCGGTGAAGATACGGCGAAGCTGCTGGGGCTCGAGCAGACTGGGCGTTCCTCCGCCAAAGTAAAGAGTGTCGACGGTCGGGGGAAGGTCAGCATGGAGGCGCGCGGCCTTGAGAGGAGTCCCGGCGATCTCCTGGCAGAGCTTGCTGACGTAGGCTTCGATGGCCACCGGGGAGGAGACGCCGGAAGCGAAGTTGCAGAAGCTGCACTTTGCGCGACAAAAGGGTACGGAGAGGTAGACGCCCAGCGCCGCTTTCCGCTCCGACAGTGCCAACGTCGTCTTCGACCCAGCCATACCCATCCCTTGATTGTTTCATGCGGCAGCGCGGATAGAAGAACCGGTTACAGGAGCGGCAAACCCACTAAAATGGAATCAATGCCAGACGAGCGAAAAAAGACCGAAGCGTCCCCCCAACCGATCAAGCCGGACGATTCGCGCAAGACTGCGGACGACGACGTTGTCGGGAAAGCGTACGACGGTCGACTGATGCGGCGGCTCGTTCGATATCTCGCGCCATACAAGCTGCAGGTTGCAGTCTCGGCGGTCGCAATTGTGCTGAAGGCGGCCAGCGATGTGCTGGGGCCCTACTTTGTGAAAGTGGCCGTCGACAAGTACTTTGCGCCCACCCGCGAGAAACATTCGTGGCTCGCCGACAAGCTGAGCACAGGCCCGGTTCGTGGCGTCACAGAGATTGCCATCCTGTACCTTGCCTCACTCGGGCTGATCTTCGGTCTGGAGTTTGTACAGACCTACATGATGCAGTGGACCGGGCAGAAGATCATGTTCGACCTGCGCCGACAGATCTTTCGACATATTCAGCAAATGCACGTGGGGTTCTTCGATCGGAATCCGGTGGGACGACTAGTGACGCGGCTTACTTCGGACGTTGACGCGCTCAACGACATGTTTACGTCAGGCGTGCTGGCGATCTTCGAAGATGTGTTTGTACTGGCCTTCATCGTGGCGATCATGGTTAAGATGAGCTGGCTGCTGGCGCTACTCACGCTTTCGGTGATCCCACTCATCCTGTATGCTACACATTTATTTCGGCGCCATGTGCGGGAGAGCTATCGCCGGCAGCGAGCGGCGACAGCAAAGATCAACTCCTTCACTCAGGAGTATGTGTCGGGCATGAGCGTAGTGCAGCTGTTCAATCGTGAGCAGCGGGCGTTCAACGACTTCTCAGCCGTCAACGATGAAAATAAGAGAGCATGGTCGGACGCAATCTTCGCCTATGCGCTGTACTACCCGGTCGTCGAGTTCCTTAGCTCGATCGCGATTGCACTGGTAATTTGGCGCGGTGGCATCGCCGTGCTTCATGCAAACCCCGCGTTAGCTGCGCATGCCGGCTTCCTGCATCCGCTGGTGACGCTTGGCATTCTGATTGCGTTCATTCAATATGCGCAACGGTTCTTCCGGCCAATCCAGGATCTTAGCGACAAGTACAACATTTTGCAGGCGGCAATGGCCGCGTCGGAGAGAATTTTCAAGCTGCTGGACACGGAGACAGAGGTCAAGAGCGACCCTCATCCAGTGCAGGGCGATGGTAGCGGGCGCATCGAGTTTCGCGATGTCTGGTTTACCTATCAAACCCTGACGGCTGAGCAGCACGATCGTGTACAGACCCTCACAGAAGATGAATTGGGTCGCGGCAATGACATTGAATGGATCCTCCGCGGCGTGAGCTTTACCGTAGAGCCCGACGCAACCGCTGCAATCGTCGGCCACACAGGCGCGGGCAAGACCACGATTACCGCGTTGATGATGCGCTTCTACGATGTGCAGCGCGGAGCTGTGCTGGTCGATGGCGTAGATGTCCGCGACCAAGACCTGCGCAAACTCCGGCGGCGGTTCGGCGTCGTATTGCAGGACCCATTTCTGTTCTCGGGAACGATTTCACAAAATATCCGGCTAGGCTCGGACTGGATCACAGAAGATGAGGTCGCCCATGCGGCCGAAGAAGTCAACGTCGCGGACTTCATTCGGACGCTGCCGCAGGGTTTCGCCGAGCCGGTGCTGGAGCGGGGATCCACGCTATCGACTGGCCAAAAACAGCTCATCAGCTTCGCGCGTGCGCTGGCGCATCGGCCTGGAATCCTGATTCTCGATGAAGCAACAAGCTCAGTGGATACAGAGACAGAAGTTCGCGTGCGGCAGGCGTTGGAGCGAATGATCACGGGACGAACGTCTGTGTTGATCGCGCATCGGCTGTCGACAATTCAGCGGGCAGATACGATCCTGGTGATGCACAAGGGCAAACTGCGTGAGCAGGGGACGCACCAGGAACTGCTGGCGATGCATGGGCTCTACTACAAGCTGTATCAGCTGCAGTATAAGGATCAGGAGTTAGACGCGGATGCTGCGGCGGTAATATTGGCTTAGAGGCGGCGCTTGTTTTCGTTCTCGAGCAACATCGTGATGATCTTTTCAACGCGGCGCTCTCGGGCCTCTGGGGTCTGATAGTAGAAGACGGCCATGAGCTGATTGCGGCGTTGCAGCGGAGTAAGGCTGTCCCACGCGGCGCGAGCTTTTGGGTTTCGGCGAAATGCAGCGACAATAAGGGGCGGCAGCTCAACTTCGGCTTCCATCGTGGCGAGGAGACGTTCGGCCATTCGCTCTGCGCGCTTCATGCGCGAGGCGTCGGTTTTGACGCTGGTGATCCACTTGCCAATCTCGCGACGAGTGTACTCGGTAAGCGAGTCGTACCAGGGGCGAAGACCCGGTTCGTCATCGAGCAGGACGGCGAGTTCATCGGGAAGCTCGGCGGCGCGGGCGTCGAGATCGGGTTCGAGGCGGAAGTCCGCGAGATCGCCAAGGTGGGCGTCCGCGGCCTTCTGCATCATGCGATTGACTAGCAGATAGAAGCCGCTGCGAGGGTCAGGGAAGAGTGACGTGCGGAAGGCGAAGCCATTGATTTCGCCGCGCACACGCAGGCGAATCATCTTCGGCCAGACTTCGGCGGGATCAAATGGAACGCGCGCGATGATCCAACCGAGAGCAAGGCTTCCCTGCTCGAGGGGGGCGCGAAAGGTTCGGGCCCGATTTGCCATGATGCTACCTCCGATGACCACATCCTAAATGCGGAGATAGACTTGGTACATCGGTACAAAGCCCAACCCGCGAATTTTCATCTCCGCCGGCGAAGCGTCCGGTGACGCGTACGGCGCGGCGCTGATAGCCGCGATGCGCGAACGACTGCCTCACGCCAACTTCACCGGCCTCGGTGGCAGCCAGATGGAAGCTGCCGGACAACTGCGCGTCGTCAAAGCCGAGGATGTTGCCGTGATGGGGCTGACTGAAATTCTTCGGCACATTCCACATATCTACGCGAGTTATCGCAAACTGGTTGCCAGTATTCGTCGCGAACGGCCAGATATAGCTGTGCTTATTGACTTCCCTGATGTGAATTTTCGCCTGGCCAAACATCTGCGGCGGGCAGGCGTTCCGGTTGTATGGTTTGTGAGCCCACAGCTATGGGCATGGAAACGCAGCCGCCTGCGCTGGGTGCAGCAACGCGTGGACAAGATGCTGGTGATCTTTCCGTTCGAGGAAACTTTCTATCAGCAACGAGGCGTGGATGCGGAGTTCGTAGGTCATCCCCTCGTGGACGGAGCCGTGATCACCCAGTCGCGCGAAGTCTACGCTGAGCAGTTTCACCTCGATCCGGCGAAGACCTGGATTGCGCTGCTGCCCGGGAGCCGATGGAAGGAGATCCACGCCAATTTGCCAGCGTTGCATGAGCTCGCGATGAGCGATCTCATCAGCAGCTCCGCGGCCTATACGACGTTTGACGGCGACACAACGCGACAGCCGAGCGACCCCGCGGCGCATACGCGATACGAATTCCTGTTGCCGGTGGCCTCCACGATCAATGGCGCGGCATTGCAAGAATACATTGGGCAGTTGAATGCGGAGCACTTGAAGTATTTTGGACCCGAGGCATCGATGCTGCGGCTCACGCTTGTTCCCGATGCGGCCGAGGCTTTGTTTCACGCACGCGCGTCGGCCGTCGCGAGCGGAACGGCAACGGTGTTGGCGGCGATTGTGGGCAACCCGTTCGTGGTGGTGTATCGGGTCTCGGCGTTGACGTTTGCGCTGGCGAAGAAACTGGTGCAGTACCCGGAAGAGCTCAACGCAAAACCAGACCTTCACGGGAACTTACCGGTGTCGATGGTAAATTTGATTGCGCAACAACGGCTGATCCCCGAGTTGCTGCAGGGAGACTTTACGGCCGCGAACGTTGCATCAGCGCTTACTCCCCTGCTGATCGATGGGCCGGAGCGGAAGCGGCAGATTTGCGGGCTGCGCGAGGTGCGGCGGCGGTTGGTTCCTGAGGGGGGAGCAGAATCAACTGCGAATGCATCGCCGATTCAACGGGTGGCAGACGCGGTGACCCGTTTGCTCCCGACGGTGGCTGATGCGTAGATCGAAGCCTCGCAACAAAATGAGACGTCTCTTCGCCATCGCCGTTTCCTTCGCGCTCGGTGCAGTAGGCAACGCCTGGGCGGCGGTTCCTCTGCGGCCACAGATCGACGTCACGGGATACGTGATCCACGTTGATCTCGATCCTGCGGCGGGAAGACTGAGCGCGACAGCAGCGGTTACGTTTACCGCGCTTGAGGACCTGGATGTGGCTGTGTTTGGGTTGAACAACGCGTTGCAAGTGGAAAGTGTACGCGATGGTTTGGGTACGAGGCTGACATGTGTACGCGAGGCCTCAGACTCGACGGTGAGCGTAACGCCCTTGACCGTCGTGAGCAAGGGCAGCAGCATGACCTGGACGTTCACTTATGCGGGCGTGCCAACGCTGGCGACAAGCCCGGAACATGGGATTGATTTTGTGCGGGTGCACGACCCGGTGAGTGCGTTACTGTACCCGGGGCGATGGTTTCCTCTCGCCATGCCAGGGCTATTCACAGATCGTTTCACCGCGGAGATTCACGTGAGGGTCCCGTCGGGCGAAACAGTAGTAGGCAGCGGTGGAACTCCCGGCGGCGGCCATGATCTTGGTAATGGACGAACCCAGTTCGACTTCAACTGGAACAAGCCGGGATTTCCGGGGAGTTTAGTTGCGGGGAAGTTCATGCCAGCGATCACCTTGCCAGGAGTGGCCAATATTCGCGCCTATTTGACGCGGGAAAACTATCCCCGGGGCGAGGAGTTTGCGACAACGGTTGCACAGGCGTTCGGATCGATGAGCGGCGAGTTTGGTGGCGCGGAGACAGATCGGCTGGACATCGTGGAGTTGCCTGTGGATTCCGTATCAGCCGCCTGGGCGCCGGGAGTAATTGCGATCAAGCCGAGCCACGGGAGCGCGCGGCTGCTGGCAAACACCGTTGCACACCAGTGGTGGGGATCGCAGGTGTCACCCGCGACCCTGGGCGACGCGTGGATTACGAATGGCATGAGCCGCTACGCTGAGCTGATGTATGTCCAGGAGACCAGCGGCAATGCGGCGTTTCACAGTGGTGTCGCGGATGTCCAGGCGGCCGCGCTGGCGTATGATAACGGGCCGCTGACGTCGATGGGGAGTGTCGATCCCTTCTCGCCGCAGTTCCAGTCGATGACCTTAGAGAAGGGCGCAATGGTATTTCACATGTTGCGCTGGGAGATGGGGGATGCAGTCTTCCAACAATTTTTGCAGGCATTGCTGAAACAGTCTGCGGATAAGGGCGTGACTACAGCCGAAGTGAAGACGCTCGCCGAGAATATATCCAAGCTGCCGCTGGCGGCGTTCTTTTCGCAATGGCTGGATAGCACAGGAGCGCCCGCGTACACCGATAGCTACAGCGTCTTTCGACTCGGAGGCGGCAGGGGATTTCGCACCGTCGGGTCGGTGTCCCAGGATCTTGACCTTTTTTCGATGCCGATCGATCTGCGCATCGAGACTGAGGGCAAGACGCTGGATCGGCGAGTGGATGTGACAGGAAGCGCGGCGCAGTATTCGATTGAGACCTTTGGCCGCCCGACCAAGGTCATCGTGGATCCGGACAACTGGTTGCTGAAGAGTACGCCGGAACTGGCAGTGCGGACGAACGTCCTCCTTGGCCAGCAGGCAATCGCAATGGGCGATCAAAATAGCGCGATCGCAGCATACCAGAAGGCGCTGGCAGTGGATCGCGGAAGCTCGCTCGCAAACTACCGGCTGGCGGAGGTCTATATGGCACAGAAGAATTACCAGGCCGCCGCGAATAGCTTTCGCGATTGCCTTCGTGGCGACGGCGATCCGAGGTGGACCGAGGTCTGGAGCCACGTAAACCTAGGGAAGATTTTCGACATCACCGGTCAGCGCGAGCGCGCTGTCAATGAATACCGACTTGCGATTCAGACGAAGGACAACACGCAAGGCGCCGTCAATGAGGCACGCGCGCTGATTGAAAAGGCGTACAAGCCTGATCCTGATGGCGCGCACTAGACTGTGTGCGCTGAGTGAAACGCCTTAGCCTACTTGGCGGAAACCGCCGTAATGACAGATTCGTAGCTCGGTTCGGCGTGACGAATGTGATCGGCAATGCGCTCGCGTTCCTCGGGGGTCAGCGCGGGAAGCACGGACAGGATTCGGCGCAGGGTGACTGAGATGTCGTCAACGTAATTCATGGTGCGAATAGCTTCACCGGAAAGTGGCACGGAAGTCTCCTCGTTTCTTACTAGTTTACCCGGTTGCGGTTAAGATGAGATGAGCTTGCAGAAAAAGTGCCTCGGTTCAGGTTTGTGAACCCTCGCGAACCCGCAGCGAAGCCTCGTCGGTTGGGCCGCCGGCGGTGAGACCCTCGGTGGGTTGCTGGTAGCCGTCCCGGTCTGTCATCTCCATGATCGCAGACATCCGCGAGGCCAGATCGGGGCGCAACGCATCCAGGCTGAAACGCCAAGTCCAGTTTCCCGCCGCGGCTGCCGGGCGGTTCATCCGCGCCTCGCTACCAAGCTCCAGGAGATCCTGCAAGGGAAAGATGCACGTGGTCGCCACCGAGCCAGCAGCCGCCTTGATCATCGCCCAGACGATGTCGGTTTCCTTCTCGATGCGGTGCAGATACGTTTGAACATTGACGCGCTCAGTCTCAGTGGCATCGTCGCGCCACCAGCCAAGCGTGGTGTTGTTGTCATGCGTGCCGGTGTACACAACCGTATTGGGGACGTAACGGTGGGGGAGATAGAGATGGCCTCCGCGATCCGCAAATCCGAACTGCAGGATCCGCATGCCGGGCATCCCGAAATATTCGCGAAGTTCGTCGACTTCCTTGGTGATGAGGCCGAGGTCCTCGGCGATAAATGGCAGCTCCCCGAAAATCTCCTTGAGCCGGTTGAAGAGCGCGTGGCCCGGCGCCTTGATCCACTGGCCATTCACCGCAGTCTGCTCTTCGGCAGGGATAGACCAGTAGGCCTCAAAGCCGCGGAAGTGATCGAGCCGAACCTCGTCATACAGCGTTAGCGCGCGCCGGATGCGGGCCACCCACCAGTCGAAACCGTTCTCCTGCAGCAGCGACCACTTATACAGCGGATTGCCCCAACGTTGCCCACTTGCAGAGAAGTAATCGGGTGGCACGCCGGACACGCGGATGGGATGGCGGCTTTCGTCGAGCTCGAAGATCTCAGGATGTGTCCACACATCTGCGCTGTCATAGCTGACGAAGATCGCGACATCGCCGAGGATGAGGATGTCACGCTCTGCGCAGTGTGCTCGCAAGGCGGCCCACTGTTCGTTGAAGAAGAACTGTACGACCTGCTCGATGGCGAGTTCGCGACCGCTGTCGGTCATCAGCCGCGTCATCGCATCGGGCTGGCGACCGGCATACTCGGGCGGCCACTCATTCCAGCTCAAGTAGTTGAAGCGCCGGCGCAGGACGTTGTAGATCGCGTAATCGGTGAGCCAGGAGAGGTTATCCTGGGAAAAGCGTTGAAGGCGGAGACGGTCTTCCTGCGAAGCGCGATCCAGGAAGTTTGCCGCAGCCTCTTCAATCAGCGGAATCTTGCAGGCGAAGGCTGCTCCAAAGTCGCAGGGGCCTTCATGCCCCGGCAGGCCGCCAGCTATGCTCTCCAGACGATCCGATCCCAGCCAACCATCGCGCACCAGGAACTCCAGGCTGATGAGCAGCGGGTTGCCGGCAAACGCTGAGAGAGCGGAGTAGGGTGAGCTGCCATAGCCCGTCGGACTAAGTGGCAGCACCTGCCACAGACGCTGCTTGGCTGCGGCGAGAAAATCGACGAATCCGTAGGCTGCGGGGCCAAAGTCTCCAATCCCGCCAAGTGACGGCAGCGAGGTGACATGCAACAAGACGCCGGAGATACGCTCAGCGTTCATCTTCCGCCCTTCCAGGTATCGCAGCGAACCGCGATCGGCCCTGCTGCGTAGGACGTGTAATCGCGCGGCCCGGGATGCCGCCGCAAACGACACTAACCGACTCTTGTGCGCGGATGCTGCACAAGAGTCGGTTACACGAAGGTAAGCTGGGGTTCAAGTTAGTTGCCGAGCGGGGATTGAGCCGGCTTCTTGCTGTAAATGATGGCTCCCGCCTTCTCGTACCGATTCATCAGCGAGTCAACGAAAACGCTGAAGGCCTCCTGGCGCTGCTGATTGAGCAAGCCCTGCTTGGTCTCATCGAAGTGCTGTGCGATGTCGGCTGCGCTTGGCTCCTGTTTATCTGTGAGCTGCAGGACGGCCCCGTTGACGCCTTCATTGATGGGTCCGGAGATTCCACCTACCGGCATCGTAAACACCACAGAGGCTGCACCGGTGAGCGAACCAATGTCGGTAATCTGCGCATCGCGCCCGACCAGATCACTGGACTTGACGGTCAGGTTCATCTGGGCGGCCGCCTTGTGCAAGTCACCCAACTTCTTGGCCAGGTCGGACAGCTTGATGAGTTGCGCATTCAGCAGCTCCGGTGTTTTTTGCGAACGGTAATCGTCGAGAATGTGAGACTTGTAGCTGGCAAAATCCGGAGCGTGGGCGGCCTTGATGTCCTGCACCTGAAAGATCGCAAAGCCCTCGCCACTGGACGCGTTCTGAGGAGCAGTGCCCTTGGGAGCGCTGAACGCCGCTGCCAGCAGCCCAGTGGAATCGGCCAGGCTCGGGATGATGCCGTCTTTGGCGACGTAGTCAGTAGTGATGACATGCAGGTTGTGGGCGGCGGCTGTTTTCTCCAGACCGTTCTTCTGCGCCTCCCCGGTGAGCTGCGTCGCGTAATTCTGCGCCGCGGCAGCCGCCTTCTGGCTCTGCAGCTGCTCAACAATCGATGCCTTCACCTCAGAGAACGGCTTCACCTCCGCCGCTTGCTTCGATTCCGTCTGGATGATGTGGTAGCCGAAGGAGGAGCGGACCAGTCCAGAGGTTTGACCCGGATTGAGCGCCATCGCCGCCTTCGCGTAAGCCGGATCCAGGGAGCTGGTCGCGATCATCGGCAGCTCGCCACCCTGATCCTTGCTGCCCGGGTCGTCAGAGTTCTTCTTGGCCAGATCAGCGAAGTTTCCGCCCCCCTTCACCTGCTTCAGGATGTCGTCCGCCTTGGCCTTGGCCACCGCGTCCGTCTTCGCGTCGGCGCCCTTAGGCACTGTGATAAGGATGTGACGCGTCTTCACCTGCTCGGGCGTCTTGTACTGCTCAAGATGGGACTGGTAGTAGGCCTGCGCGTCGCCGTCGCTCACCGCGGGAGCTCCACCTGGAAGATTCGAGGTCTCGAAGCTGAAAAATTCGATCTTGCGGGTCTCGGGAACGGCGTTCGCATAGTGCACGGCATTGCTCTTGAAGAAGGCTTCCAGATCGGCGTCCGAGGGATTGATGCTGCCCTTGATGTCGGTCCCCGAAATGACGGCATAGTCGAACTTTACCTTTGTTCCGGTCTGCAGATACTGGGCGCGGACAGCGCTGTCTGGTACGCTAACGCCTCCTGTGACCAGCGCCTGCAGACGCTGCAGTTCGATGTCAGACTTTACCTCGGTCTCGAACTGCGCAACCGGCAGACGGAAAGCCGACTCCACAAAGTTGATGTACTGCTCCTGGCCAATGAACGTGCCGTTGGGAAACAGATATTGGGAGTACGGCCCGTGCTGTAGAAAGCTCCGCAGATCGTCGTCGGAGACCTGCAGGCCGAGACGGTCGGCTTCATGCTTCAGGACAGCGCGCTCTACCTGCACCGTGCCGGCGCGCTGCATGATGAACTGCAGATAAAACTCGGGCAGTTGCTGCTGCTGCATCTGTTGCTCGGCAGCACGCTGAACATCCACAGTCTTGATGGAGGTCGTTTCTCCGACGATGCGGCCGAACACTCCCGGACTGTGCACGGTTGCGTAGACACTCGCATCGTTGGCAGTACCATTATCGAAAATACCCGGTACAAGGGTGATGACCATGGTGACGATGGCGGCGCCGATAATGACCGCAAAAATAACTTTGGTGATACGGCTGTCTTGCTGCAGAATGCGGATCATGCTTGGCTAACGACCTTCACTTCAGGCGGATCTCCGACGGAGACCTCGCTGCCCGGGATTTTTGCGCACGGCTGGGGCACCATCTCCTGCGAGACGCACCACTCCTGCTCGCAGGGGCTCATGGCAAAGTATAAATCAGGCGCAGGTGTCTGGCAGGATTGGTTTAGCCAGAAGACCGGTCAGCGCCCAAAACCAAGAGGCTGCGAATGCGTCCGCAGCCTCTCTTTCCAGGTTCAACAACGGCTCACTGGGGGGGACCATAGTAGTAGCCGTAATAGGGGCTGTAGTACCGAACCCGAGGTGGCCCATTGGGCTGCGAGGGCCCAGCTTGATAGGAAAGCCGCTGCATCTCCCTCTCGGACACCGTATTTACCGTCGTCGGTGCCGCGGTTGTGAAGATCAGGACTGACTCGGGCGGGATGATGATCTGGCCGCGGGGCGTCGCCGCCGAGCCAGCCAGCCCTACACCTGCGCCGGCCCCTGCGCCAATCGCTGCACCTGCTCCGCCGCCCACAATTCCGCCAATGATCGCTCCAAAGGCGCTTGTACCAACAGTGCTCCCCACCGTCGTGCCTGTCTTATCCTGACCAGTTGCAGCCCAGACCTCCGTGGTCAGCGGATAAACCTGGCCGCCGAGCGTGAGGCTGCTAATCTGCAGCGCCAATTGACCCTGTCCCTTGAACGTCCCAGCCTTCTTGGCTCCCACAACTTCGCCGCTTACCGTCGCGCCGCGTGGGATCGCGACCTGACCTCCAGCCACGATGTCTGTAAGGACCGTTCCGTCGAAGGCAGCACCAGCCTCGATGTGGTTAGAATCGAGGCCCCGATTAATCCGGATCCGCAGGATCGATCCCGGGGGGACCGTCACCGGAATTCCGGCCTGCTGACCGCCCGGGATGGGAGCGCCATTGGGCGGAGGGCCATAACTCTGATTCATGGGCTGGCGTCCATCCGGAGGCCCCTGCTGTCCCTCTGGAGGTGGGGCGCTCTGCCCCTGCATCTGGTGTTCGTCAGGCGGTTGTGCCCCGTTCTGCATGTTCTGGTCTGGCGGAGGAGGGCCTGCCTGGCCTTGGGCCGGAGCATACGTCCCGTCTGACTGCAAAACCATATTTTGTGATCCGTCCGGCTGGCCGTTGGCTGGAGCGCCATTTTGCCCCTCCTGTACCGCCTGGTCGCCCGCCGGTGCCGGCGGAGTGTCGCCCAACTCCAACTCATCCACCACCTTCTGGACGCCTTGCGCCCGCGCTGCCAGATTTTCGGCCTTCGTGCGCATCGCCTCATCATGGACGTTGCCAGTCAACGTAACCGTCCCGTACACCGTAGAGGTTTGGATGTTCTGTGAAGATAGCTCTGGAGCGCTGGCTAACGCTCTGAGTACATTCGACTCAATCTGAGCATCCGGAATCGTCGTCGACCCGGCCTGCCCAGAATTGCTTTGCGCCGACACCGCCAGCCCGCCAGACATTAGACCAGCTGCCAAAAATGCCATCGCTACGCTGTGAAACGTTCGAACGCTCATTGTTTACTCCTCTTGCGCCCCGCGGAAGACCCGCGACGCGTTCTTGCTCGATATCGCTCCGCGCAGTTCCGACACAGCACATCCCGCGGGACACCGACAGTATCACAGACGCGGTTTGCAAAGAAAAGTTCCGTTCCGGCGGCTGTCCAATCTTTTTATATAGCTATAGATGCGCCGTCCCGCGAGGGCGGCACACACTCTCATCAACTCGCCAGCAGTCGATCCAAGTCCACGGAAGTTTGACCCTCACTAACCCACGACATATAATCAAAGAGCGGGGTGGAGCAGCCCGGTAGCTCGTTGGGCTCATAACCCAAAGGTCGTAGGTTCAAATCCTACCCCCGCAACCAATCAAATCCCCAATAAAGACGGCATCTTTCGAGGATGGCGTCTTATTTTGTGCTCAATTTGTGCTTGGGCGCGTAGCGGCGAGGTGCGCCCATGACGCGGCCTGTCGTCCTCACCATTTTTGTCCGCCACACGCCCAAGTGCAAGTGGGCCGGTGACGAATTCGCCAAGCGTTGCACGTGCCGCAAGCACTTCAGGTGGCGGGATTCCACCGGCACCCAACACCGCCGGGCTGCCGGGACACGCTCCTGGACGGAGGCTGAAGTCCTCAAGCGGGATTCTGAGGACCAACTGTCCGGCAGGAAGGCTCCAGACGTGGCGGAAACCATCACCCAAATCTCCGCCGCCGTCACCGTCTTCCTCAAAGACAAGCAAGTCCAGGGCATCTCCGCCAGCGCGCAAGGGAAGTACACCCGCGAGTTGGCCCGGCTGGTGGACTACTGTGCCCGGCAGCGCGTGTATGCCGTCCAGGGCTTGACCCGCGAATTGCTCACCGGCTACGCCGCCACGTGGGCCGACACCTACCCATCTACTCAGACGCGGAACATCGTGCGGACTCGGTTGCGCTCTTTCCTCCGGTACTGCTATGAGGCACAATGGCTGGAGCGCATCCCGGCGCTGCCGCGCATCTCCGTGGATGAGCCACCCACCATGCCGTTGACGGAGGAGGAGGTGGCCCGGCTGTTGGCAGCGGCCACCAACCAGTATGAGCACGCCTTGGTTCTCTTGATGCGGTGGACCGGCCTTGCCGTGGGTGACTCCCTCCGGCTGCCACGCGCCGCTTTGCAATACGTCAAGGACATCGGCAAGTGGCGGGTGCAGACGGCCCGGCAGAAGACAGGGACGCACGTAGAGGTTGTGGTGCCGGACGTGGTGGCCGATAAGCTGCTTGCGTTGGACCACGTAAGCCAGCTGTACTTCTTTTGGGACGGGTCATCTGACATCGTGAACACCTGGACACGCCGCCGCATCACTCAGCTATTCGCGCGTGCCGGAATCAAGAAGGCGGGCAACATGACAAGCCACCGCCTCCGCGACACGTTCGCCTGCTACTACCTGGAGAAAGGCGTGCCGTTGCCGGATGTCTCCAAGATGCTTGGCCACGAAAGCATCAAGACAACGGAGAAGAGCTACGCAAAATGGGTCAAGGGGCGGCAGGCCCGTCTTGACACCATTGTCATGGAGGCATGGGCCGCTTAGCCGATGCCCTAATTTGCGATTGGTAAACACCAAACCGGGCCGCCCGATAGCGAGTAACAGACAAACGAGCAGCATGGACTTAGCGGAGTTGGTAGGCCACCAAAATCGTATTGTCTCTGGCAACGACCGCATGAGTGCGTTGGCGCTTCGCAATACGATTCAATGAACTCTGGATTGTTAGCTGGAATGACATTCTTGGTCATAAGTCCCCTCGGGGTATCGAAGAGTATCACGGCGCAGGACCGCATCGGGTTAGCTGTGGTTTCAGTGCTTTGCATCCAGGACCGTCTGGACAAGCTCATTGTGGCTGCCTGGGCCGGGTGATACCGGCGTATCCTATAGCGGAGGTTTGCCAATGCCTGAACAAATTGTGTCAAAAAGAGGTTTGATTTACGTTTCCACCCGCAATGGCCGCAAAGTGGCGGAAGGTCAAACGCAAAATGAGGCCGGGTGGCACGGCCACCAGCGCTACCCCGATGATGTAATGCTTGCGCAGCGTCAGCGGGACACGCCAGAGGGCATCCGGGACGGACTACGCAGACTGTACCCGCACAAACCGTGATGAACGGATCATTTCCTTTTTACCGGGCACGGGTACGCAATGATTAGCGCGCCGTAGAGGCCCATCCCGCGTTCCTCATCTAGAAGCGGTGGGTTCTGCTGCATGAAGGATACGTATACGCGTGTCACTGTCCCAACCGTTGCGTTCCCGAAACAGAAATTTGCCGACATCTTCGCGGCGTCCACAAAACCAGAAACGTAATCTACGCACTCCATTGCCAGCCGAGCGTCACTATCGGTAGACCCTCCAGGGGTGTCCATCTCGCGAATGTTCGCTTGGCACTGGTGGAAAAGGGTTGAGCCTGATTGGGCGGGAGTAGGCTGCTGCGAAGCCAACGCCAATGCGAACGCTGTGACTAACATAGAAGCCATCTTGACAGGTTGAATTAGTGGTGTCCAACCGTATCGCGGGTTATACAGTTTATGGAATATGCCTATGATTTGCCATATTCCCATAATTATCTGTTTGTGTAAATTTGTGGATGGCGGAGCTCTATTTGAGGTATGTCGGCAACATTTTGACCCACCCCTATGTGATTGATAGCGAATGACTTAGATTTGTCGTCCAAAGGCGGCGCATTCGCTCACTACACATCAATCAAATGCACCACGGTTGCAGTCGTGCGAATGACGCCGTATGTCGCCACATCCGCAACCGTGATATCAACCAACAACTGGCGACATTCTCTTGTCAAAACCCGACTGCTAATCCGTCACCCAACAACAACTACATCACACCCTAGGGTGTGTAGTTGGTGGTGGTTAGGCGTTTGTTGTTTTAGTCACTCCGGTAGGTGGTGCCGGAATGCGGTGCGTTCTGCCGGATCCATTCCGGGCTACGCTTGATGCCGTGCTCCAACAACATCTTTGACAGAGTGCTGTACGACGCCTTTGGATCAACCTTGCGTGCTTCTGTTATCAACGTCAACGCCGCCGCTTCCTTGCCGTCCTCGTCTTTCTTGACCCTGCCGGAACGGTTGGACAGCACAACGCACTCATGTGCATCGTGGACAAGTTTGTAAGTGCCTTCGACTGGCAGCACTTGAAACGGTTTGCTATCGAAGTCACGCTTCTTGACGTTCTCCAAATAGCTAGCCGTGTGGTATTCGTCCTTGCCATCCTGCAAACGAGTAGCCCACACGGACGCCACGAATGCGCCTAGCTCGCCGCTGCCGCGCATGGCATTGTCCAGGTTCAATTCAGTAGCGCCGGACGTTCCTTTCTTGCTGTGGTGAAGCATGAGAACGGAAACCGCACCATCTTTCATGAGCCGGAAGACTTGACCGGCGAACAACGCCATGGCATCAGAGTCATTCTCGTTGCCTTTTAGAAAGCGAATGGCAGTGTCAAGAACAACCACCGCACCCTTCAGTTCATCTGGTGACAAATCCTTGAGGTCAAATTGTTCGCTCTGCATGGTGGTGCAAAACAACGTCTTGCCTAGGTATGGCGCTAATCCAATGCTCTTGAGCCGTGCAGAGAAGGACTGGATACCCATTTCAGGGCAGCAGTACAGCACCCGCGCCGGTTTGTTCGACACTGCGAAGTGTCCGAACAAAGGTTCTCCAGTCACTAACGAATGCACCACGTTCAAAGCGATGATGCTTTTTCGCTGGGCAACGGGCGCTGCAATCACTGTGATTGCGTTATCCGTCAAGAACTGGTCAATCAGAAACGTGATAGGCGGTGCGTCCAGAATCTCAGTTGAGGTGTGATAGCGGTCCATCCAGGCGGGAGTTTGGGCCGTGGCGTCATACGGTCCATAGACAACATTCATAGAGCGCGTAAGATCTCGCCCAGTGGCGCAACTGCGGCTCTGGTACACCCTGAAGAGGTGGCCCACGGCATCCCGCCGCTTTACGCCTTCGCTGTGTGCCTTACGTATCGTGGCCAACACTGCTTCGTAATCTAGCGTCGGACTAGCCACGGGGTTCAACCCCCTTGCGACGGCCACCCTTCAACAACGCGAAGTGAGCGTCCGCCAGTTCCTCGCCTGGTGCTAGATACGTAAACTTGATGAAGCGATGGGCTGTTGAATCTAGCAACACCAGTTCATCGGAAGAGGTTGAGCGGACGATGGGCACGAAAATTTGAGGTGTCCACGCTCGTTTTTTGTCGGCGCTTTGACGCTCCACTTTGACCGTGGCCCACGCAACTACAGGCTCCAGCGTGAAGCGCGGGTCACCCGCATCCAAGTCCAACGACTCACAATCCCAATCAACTAGCACCTGCCAACCTTGGCCGGGCAACGTCTGACAAAATCTTTCACCATCGTAGCTTTCAAACATAAGGAATCCCTTTCTGTTTTGGTTCGTATTTGGAAAAGACCCGGCTCAGCTCTGCACCAAGCCGGGTATGAGTAAGGAGCGCCGCCACGGTGTAAAAGGGCGCATCTAGGACGCGCTGCGGGAACCGTGACGGCGAGATAGTTCCCGCCCTTCTCGTTGGAGACTAGCCGCTAGGTAAGCGAGATAGCCTGAATTGCTTCACTCCTTCGCACGCGCCCGTCTGAACGACGGTAGCAAAGTAGCTGGATGAGGCCTTCAGCGGCCTTGGGCTGGTCAAGGATCTTGATATTTAGCCCACTGCCGCCACGGTCACCGATCACATACCCCGTTTGGAAATCTCCGAAAAGTACAGGCGTGTGGCCCGCACCTATCGCAGGCATCGCGGTGGAGAACGTCACAGGATAACCGTGGAAGAAATCCTTGCCGTTCTCACGCGTCCATACGGGTGTGAAGAGGTTGGACTGGCTTTGCTGCTTTTTGATGACGGTGGCAGTTGCCCGCGACATCAGCCAACCAGCATTCTGGTGATAGGCCGTCTTCAACGTGCTCTGCACATCGAAGGTTGCCCCCAACAATTCCGACGCATAATTGTCGGATCCGGCAGCAACGCCGGTGACGCCGGTGCCCGTGTGACCAATCAAGCCCTGTGCCTGCCCGGTGCCGGTGCCGTTGACGTACAGATTCTCCTCATACAACTGGGCGGCCAAAAGCATATCGGCCACGGCAAACGATTGGAAGGACGGAACGTCTTGCGCAAGCTCCCAGCTAATCTGATGGAGAACACCCATCATGAAAGCAGAGAGAGTGAACTGCGCCAGCACAGGTTCCGACTCCTGAAAGACATTAGATCCGGTGCCGTCTCCTTCCAGCTTCCCGCTAGCCGTGCTGGTAGTGGTGGCCACCGGGATTTTGATATCGGAGCTTGTTGCCAGCACGGAGGCGATGGACCGCACGCCCATGTCTGTGGGCGCGAGCGGTACTACCTGCCCCTCTACGATCACCGGAACGGCGAAACCGCCCGAACTCCCCGCGCCCTCATAAAGTGCGGCTTGCTGTTTTTGGCCGTTGCTGCTCACATACTCGCGGAAGGCCGACGCGTAGTCTGCCGACAGCCGTGAGAGCGTGGGTGTGCGTGCAGCACCCGCTGCGGGTAGTACGTCCGGCGGGCCATCCAAACCGAGACCCGGCATACCGCTTGGGAACATGGCGCGGATGTTGCTACGCGGGTCTGACTCGCGCTCCTGGAGTCGCACACCGATCTTTCTGGCGCGATACATGGCCTGCGCATACGCATTCATCTGGTCGGGGTCCGGATTGTCGGCATGCAGCTCCGCCTCATCAAGTTCCGCCTTGTATGCCCGTTTCAGATCAAATAGGTTTTCCATTTTTGATAATCCTCTAACTTGCTGTGCCGGGGTGAGTAGAAAATCACCGCCAGCGCCACGCCTCACCAACCCGGTACTCGGGGATGCCGTCGTGATGGCACAGGGCTTTCTCCCTGTGCGGCAGATTAGGTTGTGGGGCGTCTCCCCGCCGCCACGTTCGGTGCCACTTCCCGCACGTCTCCAGGACACGTACTGTGCCCGCTATCGCGCATGGACCGGAGCTTTTTCTCCGGCCAGCAACACTCCAAGCGACACGAAGCCGCCTTCGATGGCCTGAACAACAGGCGCACCAAACTTTTGTCGAGAAGCGATATGCGAGGAATCCGAGTACGAATCGAGGTGCTACGTGCTACGGCTACGGCTACAACTCAGAGCGAGAATCGCGAAGCGCATACAGCGCCTCCAGCCAATCCACGCTGTCACCAACGTCTACAAACGCGTCCTGGAGCACGTGAGGCTCTGCATTGGGCACTGCACGTCCATTTACAACGTATTGCGAAAAGGCGGACGTCAACCGAACAACCACCATGAAGTCATCGGGATCTTGACGGAGCTGCACAACGGGCACGCCGTGAACGAGTCCGGCCACTCCAACGCCAGCTAGATGCCCCTGCATCCCCGGCCTGCGTGCGGCCAAGTCCTGGAAGCCTGCCTCTAGCGCATCCATCGGGATGAATTCCGCGTCGGTGCCATCGGCGTTTGCAACGATGAAGACTCTGCTCTCCGCTTTGCTCATTTCGGCCAAGTTATACATTGCTCTGCCTGCCTTCCGGTGTGCCGTGGAGCCTTCGTTTTAGGAGACATGCTCCCTATACTTGTATCTAGTCAAAGCGGGACTATCTGTCAACGTGCTGGCTTTGTTCGTCTCCGACTTTATGTGTCCCTCTAAACTTGTGTCTACGTATCGAGGTGGTCGCTGTCAAGGGCCTTGATTCTATTTGTCCCTCTAAGAATGGTGTTTACCTGCCACCCATCGGTGTGTCAAGGTTGCCGTTTATTTATTTGTCCCTCTAAGCCCCTGTTTACGTATTGATGCGGAGGCTGTCAAGGCGTGGTCGGTGCCCGTTCATTTTGTGTCCTCCTATACTCGTACTTACGTATTGGGGCGGGCATTGTCAATACGCCGCTTATTTATATGCCCCTCTACTCTCCGTTTACCTACCCAGACTCGCAATTGCAAGCGACTGGCCGCCCATCCTGTGCTTGGACACGTCCTGCGAAGCGCGGAAACTGTTGCAAGTGCCTGTTGGATAACGATGTGCTCTAGCGCAGTCGTAGGTTGGTTTATTTTCATGCTCACAGATTTTGGTGCCCACTTTTACGAAATGGATTCGTACCGTTGTAGTCGTAAGATTGTAGTTATAAGTTATTGATAATGAATCACTTGACAACCATTAGAGGGCATGGTCAACTGCCTCCAGAACTACTTTCGCTTTGGAGGAATCATGTCACTTTCGCTTATCGACCGCACCACCACAATTACCGTCTCCGACCACCGCAACCTGCTGGCGTCCTGGAGGCGCTACGACGTGCTGTCCCGCACACTGATAGGCAGTTACGTCGTGGAGAAGCCCCTCACAGAAGCACAGCTCCGCCGCCTGCCGCGTGAGTTGCGCGCCCGCCAGAGGTGCGCCGCGCCGCCTATCCTCCGAGCTTGAATTGAACTTTGATCCTTGTGGCGACGGGTTTGTCACCCATCATCGCGGGGGCGAAGTTCCAAGTCCGCAGCGTTTTTATCACTTGCTCGTCGAGCTCTGGACCACGAGAACCGCTCTCCACTTTGATGTCCTGCGGCGTTCCGTCTACTTCAACAACAAAGGATAGAGTCATCACCGTGGGCCCACCCTGCCACCCATTTTGTTCGGGCATCGCATGCGACTCCAGAACGCGGGGTCGCGAAACTTCGCCTCCGACCGGATATATTTGCGTGGGTGACGGTGGTGTCACAGGTTTGAACGGGGGAGGGATTGGCGCGTCTCCCAAGTTGCACGCGGCAAGATCCACGATCTCGCCGTTGCCATACCTCAATTGAGTTACGACGACCGACACCCAGCCTTTGGTCGGATAGAACGCTAGATCGATAAGGTCCCTCCCATTTGCGGGAAATGACAACTGGCGCTCGTCACCCGGTGTGAGGTTCAAGACTACGTTGTCAAAACGGGCCATCAGAACGTCATCCGAGTTGCTCTTATGCGGAAGCCTTGGCGCTTTGATTTCGAAAGACATCGCCGCGATTGCACGATCACCGCTATTTTTCAACCGTAAATCAAGGGCCATCTTCGAATCAGGACGCCAACCTTCCACTCCGGCAGTATAGAGGCGATAAGCATACACCCGAGGCGTGACGCGCAGACCCTCAACAGGGCATTCCTTCTGCACAGTTGCCGTGTAGACCTGGTTGACTTGGCAGACCGTTGGTGAAGACATAAGCGCCGTGAGCACCGCCAAGCAGAACTTCCTCATTCCTTATCCCCCGTCATCTGCAAACCGGGAATGGGAACTACGGGGGACTCTCTTATCAGCGATTCAATCTCCGAGAGAGACATTCCGCATTCGCCAGAGAGGATATCTCTCACTTGTTCCTTCGTGAGCTTCCCTCTATGCACAGACAAGTGGGGAAATTCAGCATTCGGTACAATCATCACGAACTCGCCGCTACCGCCTTCTTGGCGGAGGACTCTTGGCCTTGCTGTTTTACTCATGAAAAAGTATAGCCTTCACGGGCGGCTTCGGTGGCGTCTTATCCGGAATAAGACTGTCGAGTGACGGCCCGTTGTCGCTCGGTTCCTCCATCCTTTTGGATATCGGTTTTTCCTTGGTCGCTTTGTCTATGGCTTCTTGCAAACCCTTCGGATTCCTATCTGGACTCTGATTCATCGGTAGCTCCCTCCAAGAAGCTGCCCGCGAGAGTAACATGAGCGAATTTTCCACCCACAGTCACGGAAGCCTTTCTACAGGCGCGCTGTTAGTCTTCTCATGCCCGACGAAGTTGGGCGGAGGAAACAATGACAGTAGGCGAATTAGCAGAGCAGTTGAAACATCTCAAGCCAACGCTGGATGTCTTAGCACTTCACATGGGGGACGACGGTGAGCGATACTTGGACGTTGAATTGCCGAGAGTCAAGGCTGGTAACCACGGAAAGGACTTGGTGCTCATCCCGGTAACTGAACGTAAACCGTAGTGCGCTAATTTTCTTTGTGCTTGTTTGTGCTCAAGATCTGGATATCTGCGATAGGCTGGATTTTATGGATATCGTGCAGATTGCGTTTTCAGCAATATACGGAAAACTAAGCGGTAGACGAGGTTCAAATCCTACCCCCGCAACCATTTAGCGGAATGCCAGTCCATTCCCGATCCATCGAAACGGGCGCCCTTGAGCGCCCGTTTCCCGTCTTCAATGCTTTCCGACGGTCACTAGCCAGCCGATCGATGCGACAACAGGCTTTCACGACCTTGCTGTTCGCCTGCCTTTGATTCTCCATAGGCGGCCCGCCGTAGCCCCGCATCGTTGAAATTTGGGCATGACGAATCAGCTATTGCTGGACGTCGATCGGGGTGTCGGCACCGCTTAGCGAAGCGGCATGAATCTGCTGCAGGAGCGCCGTGTCCTGATCTGCCTCCTGCAAAGACAAGCCTGAATCTTCGTCCGCTACGCTTTCGTCGCTCCAATCTCGGACGCGTTCGCGAGCCTCGCCTTGGGCGTCGTGTTCGGCAAGGCTCTGCTGTGCGAGCAGATCCTTCTGTTTGGCCAAAGGCAGGACTTTGCATTCTTCGTAAGCCATAACTCCTCCGCAGTTTCTGCACTCTACGCCAAGGTGCCTAATGCTCGAAAGTCAGGGTGACGAGGCGGCCTTGAATGTATGTCTTATTGTTGGTGCCGAGCATCACGGTGAAGGACTTGAGGGGAGCGTCCGAGTCGGGAAGCGGGTCCAGGGGA
The DNA here is from genome assembly GCA_963796535.1 of uncultured Acidobacteriaceae bacterium. Classification (GTDB taxonomy): domain Bacteria; phylum Acidobacteriota; class Terriglobia; order Terriglobales; family Acidobacteriaceae; genus Granulicella. The sequence goes on along the minus strand of CAWCMO010000001.1, from coordinate 144,964 downwards.
AGCGCTTCTAGCCAGTCGGCTACATACTCGTCGATCTCCGGCGAGAGGCCCTCCTCGCGGTTGGAGAGGATGCTTTCGACGACGGCTCGGTGCGATCGAGCGCCTTCCTCGTCGAGAAAGGAGAATGAGAATCGGTCCCCCGGCTTGGGCTGCGACATGGGCACTCCTTAGAGGCATTCTAGCCGCGATGCCGGAGGTTCTTGTAGGCGACCGCCAGACGCAATCGAGTGCCGCGAGCTCTTCCTGATAAACGGCACGGTCACTGCCGACCACTTGCAGGAGCAGGTTGACAGTAAGCCGTTGGGAACTGTCCGACAAACCCCCTTTAGGCTTGGTCGTGCCCGCAGCCAATGTTGCCGCGGAATCTCATTGGCGTGACACCCACGATTCGACGGAACACTTTGGTGAAATGACTTTGATCGGCGAAGCCCGCTGCCGCTCCTGCGCAGGCCAAGGTGATCTTGGGGTCGCGCAAATATTGCTTCGCGCGGTCAATTCTGCACTTCAAGATGTATTGGTAAGGGGATAAGCCTGTGCTTAGTCTAAAAAGTTCGCAGAAGTAGTTGGGACTCATACCAGCTATTTGTGCAATCTCCCATAGGCGAATATCGCGTGCCAGGTTTTGGCTAATGAACTCCAGGGTCCGGTTCAAGCGCACCGCCGGCATGGTGCCGCGGTAATCACGCCTGGCGCAATCACGGACCGAATAACGGTGAACCAGATAGGTGCCTAGCGCCAGGCCGAGAGATTCACCGTATATCGGACCGGCAGGCGAACCGTCTTCCAGGTCAGCATGCAGCGCGAGCATCAACGATTGAATGTGGCGGTCACGAAGATTCCAGTGGGTGGTTAGTTCTACATCCTGCAAGTGCGCAGTTTGCTCAAACGAACGCGCGAGGAACCGCGGTTCCAGGACCACGATGATACGAGTGGTCGGGCCAGACCAGGTGAGGCGATCGCGGGTACCCGCCGGCAACACGTAGATCGTCCCTGGACCATTGTCTGCGCTGTGGCTCTTACCCTCCGTGGTCCACTGCGCCCTGATATTTCCATGGGTAAGAAGATTCAGGAAGTGAGTTGGATGATCATGATCCGGGATCGAGACGCCCGGCACGTCACTGAACGATTCCAGGGCAATGCCGTCCCAGCCAGCACGTTCACTGCTTAGGGACGATATAGCAGGGATGGGGCACACCGCGCATCCATTGCACATCACTTCAACAGCCTTGACAGGAAGAACCCCAGAGTTATCCATCGCTTAACCTCCGCAGGACAGAGCACCAGTAGGAAAATGATAACGCCGCTGGCCCGGGCGCCTGTTTTTTAGACCATTTTTTCGGAAGAATTGACCAAACTCAGAACATTCGACCAACGTTCTTCGGTATTGTTTCTCGCAGAGAGTAATAGCAAAGAGGAAGGATGTGCACATTGGCAAGAGAAGAGTAACCAGAGTCATCGACTTCATCCGCGTGAATCCCGACGCAAACCTTAGCGTGGCGGCCATGGCCCAGATCGCCGGGATGTCGCCGAACCATTTCGTATTATTGTTCACAGAAGCAACTGGCCTAACGCCTCACCAGTATTTTCTGCGCGCAAGGATAGAGAGTGCAAAGCTCCATCTGAAAGATCAGGCGCTAAGTATCGCTGAGGTGAGCAGACTGACCGGCTTTCGCACCCAGGAGCACTTCACGAAGGTGTTTCGGAAAATCGTTGGTTTAACTCCACGCGATTTCAGAAACGGGATTTGATTCCAACGTCCTTTCAAATCAGCTACTCCGCGCCTTAGGGCTTTTGGGACTCTTGCGTAGCATCCTGATTGGCAATTCTTACATTGCTCCAATTGAGGATTTCGTGGGTAGTTCCCTTGAGGGAGATCAAGCACATGAATGACCGCATGCAAGAGGATTACGTGATGCTTCGCCAGCAGTTCGATTATCTGACTGACCCGGCCCTGGAGATCAGGCGCCTTCGTCGGTGCATGAATAACGTGGTCAAGGTGATGGCATTCCCTGCCGCCTGGAGAAGTCACGCTCCATCTGAAATTCTGGCGTACTTCGGGGACTCGCTGATGGGAATGCTGGGGCTCGACTTTTTCTACGCAAGACTCACTGTGCAAATCAATGAGGAGCCCCTTGAGGTGCTACGGGTCGGTCGGTCGCATCGGAAGAACGAGATTAAGCAGTCCCTTGATCATTGGCTGGATGAAGGACACATCGATCGGCCTTCAGAAATACCTCGCAAGATTGGAGACCAGGAGATTTCGATATTTCCAATGCGAATGGGCGCCATAAGTGACATGGGCTTTCTTGTCACAGGATCACACAGATTGGGCTATCCAGAGCAGACTGAGAGCCTGGTGCTTGGAGTGGCCGCGAATCAGTTAGCGATTGCTTTGCAGCAGGAAGTGCGCCTGGATGAGCAAGCACGGCTTGCACGTGAAGTCGATTGGCAGGTCGCGGAGCGCACGAGAGAGATTGTCGAAAGCAATGAAGAGTTGCGCCTCCAGGCTGGGCTGTTGCAACATCTTCCCGTATCGGCCTGGACGCTTAAGCCTGATGGGACACCGGAGTTCGTGAATCACGTTTGGCTTGAATTCTCCGGTCAAAGCCTCGATTTCGTGCGATCGCATCCCGAGGCCTGGATGAACGCTGTCCACCCCGAAGACCGCGAAACAGCAGCCAGGAGCTTTTGGAACGGAGTGCGCCTGGGACAGGGTTTTGCGTTCGAAACTAGATCTCTCCGCGCTAAGGACGGGACCTATCGCTGGCACCTTCAGAAGGCCGTGGCTCTGCGCGACGCAGAGGGCAAGGTCCTCAAATTCGTCGGTACGACCACCGACATCGACGATCAGAAGCGCGCCGAAGAGGAGTTGCAGCGCAAAGAGGGCCTTTTAGCAGACGGCCAACGCTTGAGCCTGACGGGGAGCTTTTCCTGGCGTTTGGACTCGGACGAATTCGCATTTTCAGACGAGGCTTGTCGCATCTTCGATTTTCAGCCCGATGCGCCTGTGACGCTCGAGCAGATCCGCGGAAGGGTTCATCCTGATGATGTGTCTCTGTTTTCAGAGAAAATGGTCGCCTCGCGGACGGCAGGCGAACCCCATGATGATGAGATGCGCCTGCTCATGCTGGACGGTAGCGTCAAATATGTCCATGCTGTCTCTCACGCAGCAAGACAACAGGATGGCCGCTTGGAGTACATAGGCGCACTTCAGGATGTTACCGGGCAACGACTCGCTGAGGAAGCGCTCAGCAAACTTCGATCGGAACTGGCCCATGTGGCAAGGGTGACGAGCCTGGGAGCTCTGACGGCTTCGATTACACACGAAGTCAGTCAACCGCTGACAGGGATCGTCACGAATGCCAATATTTGCTTGCGCAGGCTAACCGCAGATCCTCCCAATATCGACGGCGCATCCGAAGCCGCGCGGCGCGCTGTTCGCGATGGCAACCGGGCGTCCGAGATCATTGCGCGATTGCGTACGCTCTTCCGCAAGAAAGAAGCCACCGCCGAAAGCATTGAATTGAATGAGGCTGCACGCGAGGTGGTTGCGCTTTGCTCGGATGAGCTTCAGAGGAACCACATAATGCTTCGACAGGAACTTGCAAGTGACATTCCGCGAATCACCGGGGATCGCGTCCAACTTCAGCAGGTCATCCTCAATCTGTTGCTAAATGCTTCGGACGCGATGAGCGGCGTCGACGATCGTCCGAGAACCTTGGTGATTACAACCGAACGAGACGAAGGCGACGGCGTGCGCCTGACGGTGGAGGATACGGGAGTGGGTATCGCTACCCAGGACATGGGGAGGCTCTTCGACGCTTTCTACACGACCAAGAGCGACGGCATGGGGATGGGCTTGTCTGTGAGTCGATCCATTATCGAGCGTCATGGCGGCCGGTTGTGGGCCACAGGCAACGATGGCCCCGGAGCGACCTTCTCATTTTTTGTACCGTTCACCTTCGATAAAATTGCGGACAGCCGGAAGGTAGGCTGAATCGGTTGTGAGGAAATGCGAGCGGGAGACGTTTGTGGGATATTGATGACGGTCGCGCATTGTGACCAATGCATTTATGCGTCTCCACGGAATACCTTCTTGTCTATATTGTGAAGACATATGGCTAAGGCGTGGAATCACACCCGAGTTGCGACCGCACTCGGCATCGAATACCCCATCATTCAGGGGCCGCTCGGAGGTCTCTCGTCCCAGGGGCTTGCCGCAACAGTGTCAAACTTCGGCGGACTCGGCTCCTTCGGAGCTCACGGCCTCGAACCCAACGCGATTAAGGATAGGATTGCCGAGATACGTTCACTCACCTCCAAACCTTTCGCCATGAATCTTTGGGTCTCCATGGAGGACGAAGGCACCGCGACTTCCGGGGCAGAGGCGTTTCATCGGGCGCTGTCGCACCTCGCCCCGCACATTGCGAACATGGGAGGCAAGCAGCCCTCGTTCTCACCCTATACTCCGATTCGTTTTGAAGACCAGGCGCGCGTGCTGCTTGATGCCAAAGTACCTGTGTTTTCCTTTATCTACGGTCTCCCGCCAAGCGAAATTCTTGAGGAGGCGAGAAAACAAGGCATCGTCACAATTGGAACGGCCACGACACCCGAGGAAGCTTCCGCACTTGAACAAGCCGGCGTGAATCTGGTGGTCGCATCGGGCTTCGAGGCTGGGGGTCACAGAGGGTCATTCCTGCGCGATTCGGAAAGCTCGCTGACCGGAACGATGTCGCTCGTTCCACAGACTGTGGATGCCGTGAAAATTCCAGTGATCGCGGCGGGCGGCATCGCCGATGCTCGCGGTATCGCCGCCGCGTTTGCACTGGGTGCGGAGGGAGTCCAAATGGGAACGGCCTTTCTGGCTTGCGAAGAGTCTGGGGCGCTTCCAGTCCATCGGGAAGCCATCCTTAGCGGTCGCGCTGGACGCACGGCTCTCACGCGTGGATTCACAGGAAGATTGGCTCGCGGGGTCGACAACAAACTGCTCGAGTTGATGAATCGACCCAACGTAGAGATCCTGCCGTACCCACTGCAGCGATCTCTCATGCGCAATCTAGCCATTCCCGCGCAAAAGGCACAGAATTCGGAGCTGCTGGCGCTGTGGGCTGGACAAAGTGCAAATCTGGCCCGTTGTTCCAGCGTCGAAGAATTGCTGGACTCACTCGTTCGCGGCGCGGCAGAACGGATCGACTGCTAATCATCAATGGCGGGATGGCGGGACAGAATGGCGTTGACCAATAGTACGGGGTGGCCGATGCGCGCCGTTTACGCCATTTTCGGGGGAGCGGCGATGGTCAATTGCTGTAACGAATTGAAATAACGGGCGATAGCTGACCGCGGGGCGTTCGGGCATCAGCCAATGACGAACTGGGATCCACCTTTACATTCGCCATTCTGCATGACCAGATGGCAGAAACCCGCATTGGAACGGTGAGTTTTCTCCCGTCCGGATTCGACGTCGACTTCCGAATCATAGCGCGACATGTACGCGATGACACCGTCTCTGTCGGCTATTTGCGCCGCAGCAGTTCCAGCAGAACGACCGCTTCATTGTGTTCTTCGTCTCTTGCACCATAAAGCAGAGTAACTGTGCTCCGACTCGTCTCTTGCTTCAACAGGGTGAGAGGCTTCTCCGTAGCTTTCAACTCTGCGACATATCTTCGCTTGAACTCCAGCCATTTATCTGGATCATGCGCGAACCACTTGCGAAGCTGGTTGCTAGGTGCAACCTCTTTCAACCAGAGGTCTACCTTGGCTTTCGCTTTTGTAAGACCCCTAGGCCAGAGCCGATCAACGAGGATACGCTCGCCATCGTCTTCACTGGGATCAAGATATACGCGTTTTATGCGGAGGACTCTCTCGGTCATAATCAGCTCCAATGTCGAACCGTGATGTGAAACCGTACGAATGTCTAAAGCGTTCTGAGATACAGCCGGACCCTAGCCGGTCGTCGCGATGGCTTCCCAATCTCACTGCGAAACTGAATTCAAGCTCGCACAGATTAAAAGTGGTCGACATCGTCGTAGGGCCAGCCATGCGCCAGAATTATTGGTCGGCCGTCGGCCGGACCGGTTTCGACGTGTCCCACACTAAGTAGCCCAGCGTCGATCTGCTTGATGGAGGTAAACGTGGCGCTCGCGCCTGACGTACACGCCGACGACCAAATTGGCTTCGCGTTGACACTGGCCAAGAGTGCACCCGTTGCCAGCTGCAGTGTTCCAGCACATATTCCCGTCAGCGCAAACTTACGGCGGGACATTCTCGTCCATCCTCGCGCAGACCGATCCTCTTCGTCGAAAACGCTAATGCCGTTCTTGGGTTCATCTGGTCGGCTCATGTTGCGAACTCCTACACGGACTGGTTCGGTATTCAAGATAGCCTGTCGGAAGTAGGGGATATATTAACCAACGCTGCCTACGCATCTTCGGTAGGACAGTTAGCGAGCGGCGGTCAGTAGATATAAAGTCTCGAGTCATTCGCCAGTTGCAATCACACCAGAAGTCTGCCGGGTAATCTATTGCACGATGGTATAAGTCGATACCTTGGTGTCGCTTCGCGTGATCATAGCGCTAACACGAGTCACTCCGCTGTCGCCATCTGACCAACCGTCTCGCTAAAGATCGACGCTGGCGATGGGGCGAACTGGCATTGGCAATCTTCGAAAGCAATACCAAAGTCCTATCGACATCCGCATATCCTCTAGTCCACTCTGTGGATGTACGACATTGTTGAGAAAGGGCTTCTGCGCAGCACGAGTTCAACCGCGTCATCAGCGCCCTCCCCGATCAGGTATTGACTGCGCTTCCAGATGGCGAGCGTATCTGAAGGTAAGACAAACGACGGCAGTCATGGGGTAATTCACGCATCTCCCTCGATGGACCCCCAGAAATCCAAGAGGAATCCGTGAAAGACAAACGCTTACTAATATCGGTGGTTGATGACGATCAATCCATACGCGAGTCGCTACCTGACTTGCTAAGAGAATTCGGTTTCGCGGCCAAGGCCTTCTCCGCCGGGGAAGAGTTCCTCGCATCCGATGAACTGGCTCAAACCAGTTGTCTGATCCTTGATGTTGCCATGCCCGGAATGACCGGACCTGATCTACAACACGAATTGGCGATTCGTCAACAAAAGATTCCGATCATCTTCATTACAGCTCAGAGAGATGAGACGATTCGCCCCCGCTTGCGTAAGCTGGGAGCTGTGGAATGCCTATTGAAACCGTTCAGCGAACCGGATCTCCTGGATGCAATCAAGGTAGCATTCCAAGGAAATCAGTAGGCGCGTCGCTTGCTCTTTGGAGCGACCAGTCAATATATTTGTTTATTAGACAGCAGTGCCGGGCCCCGAATCGAGGTCACCTGCCATGCCTCCCGCCACACCAGTAGTATTCGTTGTCGACGATGACATCTCAGTTCGCGAATCGCTCGAGTTATTGATCCGTCACGAAGGTTGGGAACCAGAGATCTTCGCGTCCGCTCAGGAGTTTCTGGCTCGCCCGCGCGTTCCTGCCCCGAGTTGCGCGGTCCTCGATGTCTCCTTACCCGATCTCAACGGTCTCGATCTACAGAAGCGCATCACATCGGATCGGGTAGACATGCCGATCATCTTCATCACCGGTTATGGCGACGTGCCCACCACTGTGAAGGCAATGAAGGCCGGAGCTATTGAATTTTTGACAAAACCATTTGATGATGAAGTGCTCTTAAGAGCTATCCGCCACGCGATTGAACGCAGCCGCAATGCTCTTCGTCGCGAGTCGGAGATGGGAGTGCTCCTTGACTGTTATGCAGTGCTAACGCCTCGCGAACGGGAAGTCCTGGCACTTGTGGTCTCGGGACTATCGAACAAAGAGGTCGGCAGCAAGCTAGGCATCAGCGAGATTACGGTGAAGGCGCATCGGGGTAGAGTGATGCAGAAGATGCAAGCCGACTCCCTTCCTAATCTTGTGAAAATCGCGGTCAGGCTCCGTATCGCCGCGACACCTAGAGCATAGTGCCGTACTTCAGGCGAGCCTAAGCCATCGCTGCCCCTGATTCAGCAATCCTCACTCGCGAGCTTCCAAGGCGATACCATTGGTGCCGCATTGCCCCCTTCACGCGAACCCGAGCAGATCTTCAAGAAGGCCCACTTAATGGCGACAAATGTAGTCAAACTAAGAACAAGATTGATCATTGAACGGCACCATGAACGATGGTTTCGGAATACTTAGCGACGGTATGCGGAAACACTGTTGGTACTCGTAATGGATGCGAACGGAAGGCTGGTTTTATCCGTGTCCGCCGCTGTCCTGACGATTGCCAGCTGCACCGGATGCAGACAGAAAGGGCAATTGCGTTCCGCGCGCAAAAGCTCCGCATCGTGGAGGCAGTGGTAGAAGATCCTCAAGCACTCTGGACATGCGATCGCCATAACGAAGAAGTCGTCTTGACCGATCGGCAATGCGGGTACCCAAATTGGTGCAGCGGCACGTGCGGAATGCCGCGTCGCGTCCTCCTTGATCGCGTAAAGCATGTCGAACAGCTCGGCAACGCTGCAAGCACCCTTCGCGTAAAACGCATCGGCCGGAATCCCGCAGGGAAGAGTAGTTCCTGGGTACGCTCCGCTCATCGCGATCACTGCGATCCTCGGAAATCGCCGACGTACAATCGACAAAAGCTCGAAGCCAGACATGCGAGGCATGTTCAGATCTGAAATGAGAAGATCGGGGATCCGATCCCGTATCATTGCCAACGCTACGAAGCCGTCTGGCGCCGTTCGAACTGAATAACCGGACTCCCTGAATATTTCCGCGAGAACGCTCACAAGCAAGGGGTTATCGTCCGCTACTAATACGTCCTGCATTTCATTGATCACTGTTCCCTCCGATGGTGTTTGTCTTGCTTAGTCGGGTCGCTTCGCGCCCTCAATCCGTAGAGGTCATAAATTGCCGCACCAGCGCCGCAATTTCGTCCGCTTTGGTATCAAGAGCAAAATGCCCCGCGTCTAGTACGTGGACCTCTGCGGTCGGCACATCCTTCCGGTATCGGTCGGGCTCGCCGAGATCGAAGGAGAGATCGTGCTTCCCCCATAAGACCAAGAGCTTCGGCTGCGTCTTCTGCATCCACACCTGCCACTTTGGATAGGCCTCAACATTTGTCCGATAGTCATAAAATAGATCGATCTGAATCTGGGCTTGTCCTGGAGCGCTCAAAAACGCATACTCGTCGGTCCAAAGATCGGGGTCATAAAGCTCAATGTTTGGGTCATCGCCAATGTGACGGGTTTTTGTAGTCGCTAGCGACAACAGGTTCGTGCGCAACGCTTCTTCGTTAGCAGTCCGATTTGCCCAAAATGCCCGCCGCGTTACCCAGTTCGCCCCAAGGCCTTCACTGTGCGCGACTGCATCCTGAATGATGAGAGCCTGCACTCGTTCCGGGTGAGCGAGCGCCATACGAAATCCGACCGGCCCCCCATAGTCCTGCATATAAAGCGTGTAGTTGGATAAACCCAATGCCTTGGTGAAGTCGGCCATCACTGAAGCAATACGATCGAACGTGTAGTCGAACTGCTTGGGATCGGGCCAGGTACTGTGTCCAAAGCCCGGATAGTCCGGCGCCACCAGGTGGTAGTTGTCTGCGAGCCTCGCCAATAAAGCCTGGAACATCCGCGATGACGAAGGAAGCCCGTGCAGTAAAAGGATCGTCGGCGCATTTTTCGGCCCGGCCTCCCTGTAAAAAATGGATAATCCATCAACCTGTACAGTGCGGTAACCAATCGGATATGCCATTGGATGTTCCTTTCGTTCTGCCTGCAGCATGAAGTCCAGCATCAATGCCACACAGGCTATCTGCAGGCATCTCGTCCAACCGGAACGTCTCAGAAGATGCATCGTTCACCTCAGGAGACACAACCTCGACATTCTCCACTTCCCACCCCAGGTACTCTCTTCATACAATCTCCGCCGTCTGCACCTCAAAGGTGATCTCGAGCTCAATGGGCACTCCCAACGGAAGACTCGCGACGCCAATTACGGTTCGGACCGATGCCCTCTCGATGCCAAAGACGTCGCGAAATAGATCGGATACACCATCCGCCACCCTAGGGTGATCAAAAAAATCCTCATCGGTCGCGATAAATACTCCGAGCCGCACGATGCGTGTGATTCGGTCGAGTGAACCCAAATAATCTTTAGCGGCAGCGAGTGCACCCAGCGCGGCGGTATAAGCCGCATCGCGTCCTGCGTCGATATCGAGTTCCTTTCCGAGCCGACCGAGATACTTTGCCTTATGGTCGACCACCGGAAGCATTCCGCTCAGGAAAAGCAAGGTCCCCGTTTGCAATGCCTCAACATAGGTTCCAAACGGCGTGGGAGCGGCGGGCAGCTGGATTCCAAGCTCCTGCAGTCGCTCCTCCGCGCCACCCTGCAAACTTTGACCCGCTACCACCGGCCTGCGTGCGCACCGCCGTCCACGTGCAGCACCTCCCCTGTAACATGACGGGCTTCCGTGAGATATAGGACTGCATCCGCGATATCTGCGGAATCCGAAACGATGCCCATGGGTGAAAGCGTCTTCATGAATTCCTTTGGGGTTTTCGCATGAAGAGGCGTATCGACAACGCCAGGCGCGACTGCGTTGAATCGGATGTTCTCCTTTGCGTACTCGCTCGCCAGACTGCGTGTAACAGCCTCCAGGCCGCCTTTCGTAATCATCGGAATCGACGCCGTGAGGCCGGCGATAGGGTTTTCAACTAGTGACGTAGTGATGGTGGTGATGCTGCCGCCGGTACCCTGCGCCAGGATCCGCTTCACCGCGAGTTGGGTGATGAAGATGAACCCTTCGAGGTTCGTGGAAACGAAGCTACGAAATTCTTCGGCGGTGTACTCCGTGAATGGCTTTACCGAGAAAATTCCGGCGTTGTTGACCACATGATCAATCGAGCCAAACTTGGCCAAAGCGGTCTTCGTGACCTTCTCCGCGGTCGCCTCCTTACCGATGTCTCCATCCACGAGCGCAAGGTTTGGTGATGACGCTAACTGCGACTTGGTCACGCTACGCGAAGTTGCGACAACCTGATAATCGTGGTCCAGAAACGATTGCACGATCGCTGCTCCAATTCCCTGTGAGGCGCCTGTAACAATTACTGTCTCTTTGTTTGCCAATGTCGTGCTCCTTCCGATGCGCGCTCTATGGAACGTTGCGGCATGAAACGATCACAACAGAAACCTGGTAGACCAACAATTGGACGAAGGTATTGAACGATACCTTCGTATCCATGTGGGCAGTGATCAGACTTGATGATGCCGGCTATCAATGAGTTTGCGTGGGCGTGCTCGTTACACCTTTAGTGAGAGCATCTGTGTGTTACGGCAAGGGGCGTTGATTGTCCACGTTCTCCGTCCTCGTCCGGTCCGCCGCCCACTACGGCTCCGACAGCGCGCGGTGAACGAAGCTGACCGAAATCGCTCCTTCACCAACCGCGGAAGCCACTCGCTTCATGCTCCCCGCCCGCACATCGCCAACCGCGAAAACACCCGGAAGGCTGCTCTCAAATAATTGGGGCGCGCGTCTTAGTGGCCACGCTGGACCCATCTCGCTTGATAGCGAGAGCGGTAGATCTCGCCCCGTGAGGATGAACCCGTTCTTATCGAGCGCCACACGCCCGCGGAGCCATTCCGTATTGGGTGACGCACCTGTCATGATGAAGATATGGTGCATCGGCAGCCAGGAACTCTGGTTTGTCCTCTTGTTTATCCACGAAACCTTTTCAAGAGAACCTTCGCCGCATAGCCCCGTGAGTTCCGTATCACAGAGCAATTCGATGGATGGATTCCCTTCTATCCGTTGAATGAGATAGCGCGACATGGATTGCGATAGGTCCCCCGATCGCACAACCATATAGACCTTCCGCGCCGACTGCGAGAGGAACACGGCGGCCTGTCCGGCGGAATTTCCGCCTCCAACCACCACAACGTCTTCGTCGAGACAAAGCTGCGCCTCGATGTACGTCGCCCCATAATGAACGCCGCGCCCCTCGAATTGCTCAAGTCGAAATATATCCGGCTTCTTGTAGCAAGCACCGGTCGCGATCACAATCGTTCTCGCGAACAGCGCGCTTCCATCCTCCATCACGAGCTCGTATGGACGCCGGTCGCACTTCAACTCAACAATTGAATGGGCAACGGCCATCTTCGCGCCAAATTTTTGCGCTTGGGTCATTGCCCTCGAGGCGAGTTCCTGACCCGAGATTCCCGTGGGGAATCCCAGGTAATTTTCGATTTTCGAACTCGAACCTGCCTGCCCCCCTGGAGCATGACTTTCAATAAGTAAAAGATCCACGCCTTCTGATGCCGCATACACTGCAGCGGCGAGGCCCGCGGGCCCCGCACCCACAATGATCAAATCGCGAAGCAAGCTGCGCTCCACGTCGTCGTTGAGTCCGAGACAATCTGCGAGTTCAAGTGTTGAGGGATTGCGAAGAATGGCCCTGTTGTTACAAATTACGATGGGGATTTCTTCGACGGTTATTGAAAGCCGATCGAGCATCCGCTGTGACGCGACGTCTGTGTCCAGGTCGACGTAGGTGTAGGGATGATCATTCCGGCCAAGGAACTCTCTTAAGCGCATCGTATTCACAGAATGACTCGAACCAATAACTATGACGTTCCCCAGCTGTTGCGCAATAAGATTAATTCTGCGGAGCATGAAAGCGCGTAGCAATATCTCGCCAAGCTCGGCATCCCTGGCTACCAGCCCACGGACGTCTTCATGAGGGATCTCCAGCACCTCTCCCGGTCGAGTAACGCGACCGAGCGCGACACACCTTTGCCCCCCGATCATTCCTGCTTCCCCGGTGAACATCCTCGGCTGCAAGACCCCAATGGGCCTCTCGCCCTCTCCATCCGGCTGCACAACTTCTATGCAGGCCGACAGCAAAATGAAAACAGGCACCGCCACATCGCCAGGCTGATACAGAACTTCTCCCGCCTCGACGGTTCTTTGCCGTGCAAAGGCCCGAACACGTGCGATCTGCCCCTCCGTCAAGAGAGGATACATTTCGGTCGCTGGGTTGAGCGAACTCATTGCCGGCGTCGAAGACATGTCGGAATTCCTCGCTGGGTTACCTCTTGGTCTTGTATGCCGACTTGGCGTGGCCCTAAAGGCCAGACCAAGCTAGCCTTTACCGGTTCTGCTCGTCTTTACTGGTCACCGTGCTGATCGCTCCGGCCTGAGGACGCGATTTGACCCAGGTAATAGCCCAGCCGTTTCTCGACGTCTCCCGGCTTCTGGAACCCGCGGGCTGTCAACGCCTTAATTCCGTCCTGGGCCGCGGATCTTCCCAGCGATTCGATGCAGGCGTCCCATCCAGCACCGAGTTCAACGTCTGGCGGCAGGCTGGTATTTACGAGACGTTTGGTATTCGCAATCGCCCATTTGTCGAACCGGGAGATTCGGCTCGCGAGCGCCTCTACGAATGCGTCAAGATCGGTGTCGGGTAGAGCGCGATTGATGTAGCCATACGCTTCGGCTTGATCGGCGCTTATGTCTTCAGAGCTCAGCAGCACCTCCAGAGCACGGTTTCGACCGATCAGCCTGGGCAGCCTGGCCATTGGACCGCCGCCGGCGACCATTCCTACACCAACCTCCCATTGCGAAATGATGGTCTTTTCCGAACTGGCGAAGCTCATGTCGCATGCGAGCGTAATTTCACTACCGTTTCCCGTCGCGCGTCCCCTGATAAGGGCAATGGAGACGACTGGTGTGCGGGTCAAGCGCACGAGAAAGTCTGGCCAGGGCGGCAGTCCCGTCGTACCGGCAGGCATTGAAGTCAAATCTTCCAGCTTCGCTTGGAAATCGGAGTGATTCAAGAAGTAGCCGTCGACCGCACTCTCGAACACCACCACCTTGAGTTGCTCATCTGCCTCGATTCCCGCGATGAGGTCCTGAAACTCCCGGACCATCTCCGGTCCCATCACGTTGATCGGCGGGTTTTCGATTGTCACGCGCCAGTAGGCAGGGGAGCGCCGGGTAATGCGTATCTGTGCAGTTTCTGCAGGTGAGGTTAAAGTTGCCATGGGACACTCCTTCTTCTACTGAAACCGGTTGATCCCGGACAGAATCAATCGCTCGTCCTCAAATGCATTCCTTGAGCTAGACCCCGAAGAGCTGTACGATCAGACGACGGCTTTGGAGAGCTGCTTTTCTTCGCCGTTCGGCGTCACGCGGAAGGTAACACCGACAGAGATAATGGACGCCATCAGCCTTTCATCCCTTGGTGAACTCCACGTCCAGGGTAATGGTGACTTCGTCGCCCAACACCGCACCGCCGGTCTCGAGCAATGTGTCCCAAAGAAGTCCGAAATCCTTCCGATTGATCTTCACCGAGCAGGAGAGCCCCATTCGCGAATTACCCCAGGGGTCGATGATTGGCTTGCTGACGTCCTCGACCGCCAACGTGATGGATTTCGTAACGCCGCGAATCGTCAGATCTCCCGCCACTGCGTAATCGTTACCGCCTGTGGACCGGATGTTCTTCGACTTGAATGTCATCACCGGGAACTTTTCAACGTCGAGGAAGTCCGCGGCCTTCAGATGAACATCGCGATCGTCGTTTCCCGTTCTCAAGGTAGCGACAGGGATCGTGGCCTCTACAGTTGAGCGGCTGTAATTTTCTTCATCGAGCTCAAGCACGCCAGCGACTCCTGAGAACTCCCCTCTCACGTAGGAAATCATCATGTGTCTTACCTTGAACTCAGCTGACGAGTGGGCGGCATCGATCTTCCAGGTGGTGGTAGCGATAGTTGCAGTCATACCGTAATCTCCATTTCTATGAGAGCCGGTGCGGTGAACACGATTGCAGCGAAGCGCGCTCACGGTCTGTGGTTTGGACGTCTAATCGGGCAGGCCCTCTAATCCCGCCAACGTTTGCTTGTTGACGTGCATCGACTCCCTCCGACACACCCACCATCACCGGAACCTGCAGTTCCAGTGCGGACGACACAACTGACTTCAACAAAACAAGATCGGAGACGTTGAAGTGGCCGATCGCTACCCCGCTTGTCTGCGACTGTTCTAACAGCCTTGATAAGGAGTGCATCCTTCATTCCTTCTTCGGGATCCTTTGCCGCGCACGGCAGGGATGGAAAAATATCCCCGCGGCCTTCTTGAAGAATCACACCAGATGGGTGATTCGAAATCTATTGAACTTTGGTATTGATACACACCTACGTATCGGTCGACACCATCGTCCAATGGATTCGCTTTCGGACCCGTGGCCTAATCAAAGTGCGATCTTTCGGGTGGCGTAGAGTTTCTCGGCTGCGGTTTCTCGGTGCCGTCGCCATGGTGTCGCTGTTCGTGATGTGCGCCTTCTGGATTGGCTACAGAATTTGGTAGCGACCGTCACGACCTCTATGGCCGATCACGTTCTGAAGTGGGAGAATGGGTGCAGTTCAGGGTGACAGTGCGTCCGCTCCCTGCGATCTCCTGAGCTTTATTTTTCATGGATATTGAGGAATGAGAGATGAAGAATGGAAGCCCCCATCCAATCGGTGCAGAGGTCACGGAGACGGGGGTGAACTTCAGCGTGTTCTCGTATCATGCAACGGGTGTCGAGTTGCTGCTCTTCGACACGGAAGAGGCTACCCAACCGAGCCGAATCGTCAATCTCTTTCCCGGGACGAGCCGCACCTCGCATTACTGGCACATCCACCTGCCGGGAATTAAGGCAGGCCAGATCTATGCCTACAGGATGAGTGGACCCTTTGCCCCCGAATTGGGTCATCGTTTCGATCCGGAGAAGATACTTCTCGATCCGTATGCCCGAGCGATCTCCACGAAGAACTATCAGCGCAGTGCTGCTGCGAGACCGGGGAACAATATAGGAACCGCCGCGAAAAGCGTCGTCGCAGATCTCAGGAAGTATGACTGGGAGGATGATCGACCTCTCGACCATCCGTTTTCGAGGACTGTTCTCTATGAAATGCATGTTGCCGGATTTACGCGCAACGCAAACTCCGATATCCCCAAAGAAAAGAGAGGCACGTATGCCGGCCTGGTCGAGAAGATTCCGTACCTGAAGGATCTGGGGATCACCGCAGTCGAACTGATGCCCGTCTTCCAGTTTGACGCCCAGGACGCGCCTGCCGGTCTTGAGAACTACTGGGGATATAGCCCGATGTCGTTCTTCGCGCCCCACGCCGGTTACTCCTCCCGGAGTGACCCGTTGGGATGCCTCGACGAGTTTCGTGACATGGTAAAAGCCCTGCACAAGGCCGGCATCGAGGTGATTCTCGATGTCGTGTACAACCACACTGCTGAAGGTGGTGCTGAGGGACCTACGTTCTCCTTCAAAGGACTGGATAACTTGTTCTACTACCTTCTATCGGATGACTTCTCGCAATTTGCGGACTACACCGGTACGGGCAATACGCTCAACACCAACTTCTCGGTTGTCCGCCGGATGATCGGCGACAGTCTCCGATACTGGGTCTCGGAGATGCATGTGGACGGCTTTCGCTTCGATCTCGCCGCGGTGCTCACTCGGGACCAACACGGCAGGCCGGCCGACGACGCACCTATCCTCTGGGAGATTGATACCGATCCCGTGCTTGCGGGCAGAAAGCTGATTGCCGAGGCGTGGGATCCGGGAGGACTCTACCTGGTGGGATCGTTCGCCGGAGATCGCTGGAAGGAATGGAACGGACGATTTCGCGATGACGTGCGGCGTTTTCTCAAATCCGATCGAGACACCGTTCTCAATCTGAGACAGAGGCTTCTCGGAAGTCCCGATGTTTATACGAAGCGCCACCATTCGCCGGAACAAAGCATCAATTTCGTGACCTGTCACGACGGTTTCACGCTAAACGATCTGTTCTCGTTCAACGGGAAGCACAATGAAGCGAATGGGGAAAATAATCTCGACGGAGCCTCCGAGAACTATTCGTGGAATTGCGGAGTGGAAGGCCCCACAGAAGATCGGGAAGTCGAACGGCTCCGTGCACGACAGATCCGCAACGCCCTGGCGCTGAACTTACTCTCGGTTGGAACTCCGATGCTGCTCATGGGAGACGAAGTGAGGCGGACGCAGCTCGGCAATAACAATGCGTATTGCCAGAACAATCAAGTTAGCTGGTTCGACTGGAGCCTCTGCCAGAGGCATGCCGATCTTCACAGGTTCGTCAAGCTCCTGATCCAGTTGCGTATGCGTTTTGTCGCAAATCGAGACGGGAACTTCCTGTCACTCGCCGACTTCGTCGAGCGCGCAAAGATCCAATGGGACGGGGTGCACTTGTCTGCTCCCGATCTTTCAGTTGACTCTCACAGCCTCGCCATGACCGCCTATATAGAGATCGGAGGCGGATTTCATTTGATGATCAACGCATATTGGGAGCCTCTATCCTTCGCTCTGCCAGTAGTCGCAGAGGACTGTGGACCATGGCGTCGACTCATCGACACCTTTCAGGACGAACCCTTGGACTTTCAAGAACAGGGAGTCGAGACCACGAATCAATCCGCATACACTGTTCAGCCGAGGTCGATCGTCTTGTTGACGACTGGCCGATGTGGGGTTGAAGCAAACGGCAAATAGAACAGATCGTTTTAGCCAGCGCCATGTCACACGATTCGTTCCGATTTTGTACAAAGCACCGTCTCCAAGTCGAACATGGCGCCTCGTAAAGTCACAGGCCCTCTTCGGCGCGCCAATCACTGCGCAAGCGCGATTCAACGTACCTGGTAAGGATGGAAGATGTAGTCCTTCGACTTCACGGCCGTGTGGCAAGCATTTCCGCAGTCTGAGAGGCTTGTAGGATCGGCCGCGAACTTGCCCGATACAGCATCGTAGTTGAAAACTGCATAACCCCAGCCGCCCGTTTTTGGAAACCTCTTGCTGTCTTTTTCCATAACAAAGACCTGCTTGAACACGTCGGGCACTTCCACGACGAAGGGCGCTTCCGTGCTCTTCTTGTGTGTCCATTGCAGCTTAACAATCATCGAGCCATCCGGGAAAGTTTGACCGCCCCCGGGGACGCCTGCTTTGTACGCCGCGATCATCGTTGGGTTGGCGACGATTACCTTGAGGATCTCGTCGGTACGTGCGGAGGAGACGTCGGCCCAATCTTCGTATCCTCGAAAATCGGAGAACGCAATTCCACTGGGTGATTTCAACTGGTACTTGTCCTGCGCGCAAACAGTTGTCGGTACAGAAAGCGCCAGAACTGCCACGGTTGTCGCAATGGGGGCAAAGCGCGCAACGCGTTCCAGGAAAGTGCGGGATTTTATCTTTTGGTCTCGTTGCGTTACAGATTTCATCACAAGCTTACACATGATGCTCCTCCCTCAAGAAACGTCTTCCCTACCCGATCAACCCGCCTCTCGAATGACTTCGATTAGGCCAGACGTGAGGAGAGTAAACAATTGGACGAAGGTATCGACGATACCTTCGTATCAGGTGTCGGAGAAACTTCTTCAAAATTCATCGTTCCAAAGCGCCAACTGACATCGAAACCGTCCTGCCTTAGACATGAAAATGCGCAATAGATACGAAGGTATGGCAGACACCTTCGTCCAATTGCTTCCTCGATTTCGTTCTGGCTGAATGGTGTTAGTCTTCGGGCGGCTGGCTGGGTCATGCTTGCCATTTGGCTTTCTTTCCCCGACCGCCTCGGCCAACAGACGCTTCTTCGAGTCACTAACTGGCGCGTTGGCCACCACTCACTCGATCAGATCTGAAATGGAGGAATTCGTGAAAGCAAAGGTCAAATTCACCACCTTGATTGTTGCCTGGGCGCTGGCGGCTACTTTCGCTGCGATGCGCATCTCCGCTGCGCCCGAACCGCGAGCTAAATCCGGAGTAGACCGCTTGTATGTAATTGACTGTGGGGATGGAAGTGGCCCGGACGAATCACGTTGGACACCGGGAGTCAACGTGGGAGTTCCCGTCGGCTTTCCCGGCCACTGCTACCTAATTCACCACACTCAAGGGTGGTTCCTGTGGGATACGGGCGTAGATGATGCTGTGGCAAAACTGCCGAATCATGAACTCGTGCTGCACGAATGGGGGCCTGGTACAGGCCCGATCTGGCGCAAGCCACTAACGTTGGCGGCCCAGCTCGAAGAGATACATGTGAAGCCCTCAGATATAAAGCTGATGGGAGTGTCCCACAGCCATCCGGACCACGCGGGGAATATCGAAATGTTTCCCAACACGCTGATGCTGGTGCAACGCGTCGAGTACCAATGGGCTGGGAGCCGGCAGGATACTGTCGCCTTTAACAAGAAGCATCCGGTAAAGCTTATCGACGGCGACTACGATATTTTTGGCGACGGAAGCCTCGTACTGCTTTCGACACCTGGACACACGCCAGGTCACCAATCTTTGTTCGTTCGGCTGCCCAAAACCGGACCCATAATTCTTAGCGGAGATGCCGCGCACTTCCAAACCAGCTTCGATCATCGCTATGTCCCTTCCAACAATTGGAACAAGCAGGCATCGCTTCAGTCCATGGAAAAAATAGCGGCAATCCTTCAAAAAGAACATGCGCAGCTATGGATTAACCACGACCAGGCCCAAAGCGATGCGCAGAAGATGCTACCTGCATTTTACGAATGATCGGATCTGGCTAATTGTCGTATAGCGCACATCGGGTGCAGATACTCACAGGCGAAATCCGGACTAAACATGGGTACCCTGAGCCGGGCATTTAATGGAGGAGCGATTCCCAGTTGTCGGGCACCTTTCGCCAAGGTCCAGGTGTCGGCTGATTTTTTGGATGTGCGTGCGGTGGAAGCAATTTCACTCCATTGAGCATCGTCTGGCTCTCATAGTCGAAGAACCAATCCTCGCCGAGCTCAAAGTTGATTATGATTGGATGCCCAGCCGCGGTCGCATGCCTTGAGGCATGCTGGCTCGGGGAGCTGTCACAGCATCGGATATGCCCGCATTCGGCACACCGGCGGAGGTGAAACCACCAACCCTTGGGCGATGCTAGACACTCCAGACATCCGTTGTCACTCGGCCTCGAAGCCGGATTAACTCCACGATGATCTTGCTTCATCTTGGTCTCTCCTTAGACTTGCATGTCCCACAAGTGTTCAAGCCACCAGCAATATTTTCCCAGTCGCACCCTTTTCTGCTGCTGCCTGAGCCTCCGCGGCTTCACTGAGTGGTAGTTTCTCGCTGATTGGGATTACCAGTTTGCCACCTCGCACCGCTTCGGCCATGAACTCTAGAGTCTCCCTGTCAAATTTAGAGAAGACGAATACGACCTTTACAGATGGGTAGTTCGCTGCGTTCTGCGGAGCACCGATAACCGAAGCAAACACTCCTCCGGGCCTAATCTTCCCCATAAGTTTTTCGGCGGTGCTTCGCCCAACTGTATCCGCCACGGCATCGAGCAGCGGAAGGCTCGCGATGGCGACCTCATCGTCGGTTGCGACCACTTGATCCGCACCCACGGTTCTCGCCCCGTCAGTCTGCCTCTTTAGAACACCGGCGACCACTTTCGCCCCGCGTTCCTTCGCAGTGAATACTGCCGAACGCCCAACATTTCCTGCCGCGCCTACGACCACAATCGTCTGACCCGCATGGATGTCCGTAGCTGAAAGAAGATTGGTTGCCGGTCGTCGTCACCAGCGGCAGCGCCGCCGCCTGGATCAAATCGAGCCCTTTGGGAGTCTTCGCCAAGACCTCTGCATTCACGACACAAAGTTCTGCGTAAGTATTGTCCGCCATAGCGAACACTCCGTCGCCAATAGAAAAGCCCTCCACTCCCGGTCCAGTGTTGATCACGGTCCCCGCAACATCGACTCCGATTAGGCCCGGGAACTTTATGGGATAGAAGTCTTTCGTCAACCCGGCACGTCGTTTGTAATCGATCGGATTGACGCTCGTCGCAGCCACGCGCACCAGCACTTCACCCTGGCCGGCTACCGGATCCGGGTAATCCTCGTACTTCAGTACTTCCGGGCCGCCATATTGATGGACAACGATTGCTTTCACGCTTTACCTCCGGTCCCCCGCCGTTGGGCGGGCGGTCAGCAATGCGACCGCAACGGAATTCCTAGTCTCTCCTGCTGCGTCGACCTGATCCGCGATCCAGTACGGACCTAGGTTTCTTTGGCTTTCTGCGCAAGTTCTCGAAATTCCCTGGCTTGTTTGTGGCTTGCCTTTACCTGCAACTGTGCGAGCTGCCGCGATTTGTCAGTCAGCAGGAACGGAATCAACGCTTCAAGTTCAATTGCCGCCTCTTGTGCGTGACCAGCCTCTCTGATCAACAAATGATCAAGTTTCCGGATTGCCTCGTTGTGGTCCACGCTTCCCTCCTTATGTCATCGTCGTTGACTATTGATTGCCCAGGGTTGGCCGTCATGGAGCGATTACACTCCAACGTGATCAGGCGATTCAATTGGACGATGGTATAGGCAACACCTTCGTGTTACTTCTTGGCATACGGTGAGCACGGCGGGGCGCCGATTGGCCATTAAATATTTTGGTTGTGGTCGATACGGTCGTCCAATAGCTTCGATATCCCGGATCAGGCTTAATCAAGATGCCCTAACCGGAGCAAGCCCAGGAAACCATCCAGAGCTCAGGAAATCTCGTAAAGTTCCCGCAACTCGTCGGCTTCACCGACCTCAACCCACTTTTGCTTCGCTTTATGGCGGGCCTAATTTTCGTCACCAGCGGCTACAACCATTTGGCACTACGACCTGATGATCATCCTGATGAATCTCCTGATCCCCTCGATCGACGGTGGCCAATGTGTGCTAATGAAGTGAGGAGTTCTAACACCTCGAGGTCAGCGACTCGGGACTGGCAGCTTCCAAATCTCCTCACAATATTGGCGGATCGTGCGATCCGACGAAAACTTCCCTGAGCGTGCCGCATTCAATAAGGACATCGTGCCCCAGTGTGCAGTGTCGGCGTATGCCTTGCCGGCTGCTCGCTGCGCCTCGGCGTAGGCATCGAAGTCAGCGAGCACAAAGTAGCGGTCGGAATTCATCAAGTCATCTACCAGCGGCGCGAACAAAGCTCGATCGCCGTTTGAAAATCTGCCATCCCGCAGGTCGTCCAGGACCTCTCGCAGCAGCGGACTCTTGTTGTAGTAGCTACGTGGGTTGTAGCCCGCACGTTGCAGGTCGCCGATTTCCGGTGCGGTTAATCCGAAAAGGAAAAAGTTATCTTCACCAGCCTCTTTTCGGATCTCGATGTTGGCGCCATCCAGCGTGCCTATGGCGACCGCCCCATTCATCATGAACTTCATACATCCGGTGCCGCTTGCCTCGAATCCGGCCGTGGAGATTTGCTCAGACAGGTCGGCAGCGGGATAGATACGCTGCCCGAGCGAAACCGAGTAATTCGGAACGAAGATGACCTTCAACAAATCCTTCACCTCCGGATCGTTGTTAACCAGCTCGCCCACCTGGCATATAAGTTTGATGATGAGCTTCGCCAAGGTATAACTGGGCGCCGCCTTGCCTCCAAAGAGGAAGGTGCGCGGCGTCAAGTCCTTGATCATGCCGCTCTTGATCTGGCAATACAAAGAGAGGATGTGCAGCGCATTCAAGTGCTGGCGCTTGTACTCGTGTATCCGCTTCACCTGCACATCAAACATCGATGTCGGATCCACGTCGATGGACATCGTTTCCTTAATGTACGCGGCGAGCCTTCCCTTCGAGGCCTCCTGCGTCTTCCGCCAGCGATCGAGAAAGCCTTTGTCCGTGGCGAAGGGTTCGAGCAACTTCAAGCCGTATAGATCCTTGTGCCAGCCTGTGCCGATAGTCTCGTCGATCAAGCCAGTAAGCTCAGGATTGGAGAGCATCAACCAGCGTCGGGGCGTGACGCCATTTGTCTTGTTGCTGAACCTCTCCGGGAAGGCCTCGTAATAGTCGTGCAGAGTCGTTTTTTCCAGGAGTTCTGTATGCAGTTCCGCCACACCATTGACGGCCTTGCTACCCACAACAGCCAGGTGCGCCATCTGCACGCTTCGTACGCCGTCTTCTCCAATGATGCTCATGCGTCGCATCCGCGCGTCATCATTGGGAAAGCGAAATCGCATGTCATCCAGAAATCTGCGATTAATTTCGTAGACGATCTCCAGGTGTCTCGGTAGCAGACTTCCAAATAACTCCAGGGACCATCGCTCCAGCGCCTCAGGAAGAAGTGTGTGATTGGTGTAACCAAACGTAGACAGCGTTACCCGCCATGCATCCTCCCATCCCATCTCGTGCTCATCCATCAACAGACGCATGAGCTCCGGGATCCCGATGGAGGGATGCGTATCATTCAACTGCACCGTCCATTTCTTATCGAACTCTGCAAGCGGCTTTCCGAAAGCCAGGTGCAGTTGCACCATGTCCTGCAAGCTGCACGACGTAAAGAAAAATTGTTGAGTCAGCCTCAGGCGTTTACCTTCCTCCTTCTCGTCCGGTGGATACAGCACCTTGCTGATTGTCTCGGACTCCATCTTGGCGCGCACTGCGCCAGCATAGTCGCCGCTGTTGAATACGCTCAGGTCGAAGGAATCTACAGCCTCGGACTTCCACAATCTCAGGCGGTTAACGGTGCGCGTCTTATAACCCGGTATTGGTGTATCGAACGGAATTCCCTTTACCTTGTAGCCTGGCACCCATCTGTGACGGATTGCGCCCTTCCCGTCGGTATAGGTCTCGGTGTGTCCGGAGAAGCCCACTTCGTAAGAATTGGATGCGGCGATCTCCCAAGGATTGCCGAATTGCAGCCACTTGTCTGATTTTTCTACTTGCCAGCCATCTACGATCTCCTGACGGAAGATACCGAACTCATACCGCAGGCCATAGCCAATCACCGGTACGTCCAGCGTAGACAGCGAATCAAGAAAGCAAGCGGCTAGTCGACCTAGGCCGCCATTACCCAGTCCGGGCTCAGGCTCCTCGTTCGCAATGATGTTGAGTTCGAGTCCAAGGCTTTTGAACGCCTCCTCGGCTGGTTGCGTCAGATCCAGATTCAGCAGATCGTTCTGTAGATGAGGCCCAAGAAGGTACTCGGCGCTCAGGTATGCAAGAACGCGGACGTCTCCCTGCCTGTATATCTCAATCGTTTCAAGCCATTGATCCATCAAGCGATCTCGAACGGTGGTCGCAGCCGCATGATATTTATCAATCAGGTTGGATAACTCCAATGGCCTGCCCACGCTATGAGTCATATGATTGCGGAACGAGACTGCGATGTCTGCGGCGGTTGTACCAGTACGAGCTTCGCGGGCGAGCGCATCCTTCTTTTGCTGCTCTCGATCCCGGATCGCTGAAGCCTGCAGATTCTTCCCTGGCATGTGTTCCCTCCAACGCACTCAATTTCGTCCGCGTCCACCTTATGGGATGCACAGAAACCGTTTCGGATGGCTGGTTCCGACGAAACTTGAAGAGAACCGATTGCCAGATCAATGTCCTCCGACTGGCCCGGAGAGTCTCGTCCTTTTCATAAAGAACAGCGCCATTCCGCTGGCTAGTAATACACAACCAAGTATCAGGAAACAATCGCTATAAGCGAGCAGAAATGCCTGATGCTGGACCGTATTGCCCGCCGCGCGGATCGCGCGCATTTTGGCCGAATACGAGTCGCTGCCCTCAGACGTGAAGTAATTTTCCGACTGCTGCAAGCGTTCGCGCAAAGCACCCGAATAGATAGTGACCGATTCTCCGATGCGTTCTGAATGGAACCGCTCTCTTACAGAAAGCAACGTGGATAGGCCGGCGATCCCGATTGATCCGCCTATATTGCGCATCATGTTAAAGAGCGACGACGCTGCGCCGCTTTCACGTCCTTCGGCCATACCGGCCGTGGTAATGGCGGAAAGGGGGGTCATAATGAGAGGCTGACCCACCGCGCGGACGATAAGCGGAATATAGAACTGCGGTCCCGCAAAATTTGAATCGAGATGAATATCAAAAAATGCGCTGCCGCCGAAAAGAAGAATGCCAAAGCCGATTATGAGTCGCGCATCAACAAGTTTCATCAGCTTCGGGATAAACGGGATGACAGCGAGTTGCGGAAGCCCCATCCAAATGATGACCTCTCCAATCTGGGTTGCATCGTAGCCGTGAACCTGTCCCAGGTATAAGGGCAGGATAAACACCGTCCCATAGAGTCCCATTCCTAGAGCTAGATTGACGATGCTGCCAAGCCCGAAGTTTCTGCGCGCAAACAGGCGTAAGTCGACCAACGGCTCTTTTTCGCGCAGCTCAACGAGGATAAAGGCGGGAATGAAAACTGCAGCAGTCCAGGCCAACTTCACAATTCCAGGATCGCCAAACCAGTCCTTACAATTTCCATCCTCAAGCACAATCTCGAAGGCGGCGAGGCCTATCGCCATTGTAAAGATTCCCCACCAGTCGCCTCTTTTCAACAGACCAAGATTCATGGACTGCATATCCATCGTGAACCACACCGCCGCGATCAGCAGAATTCCTGGAATGACGTTGATGTAAAAGATGAATGGCCATCCGTAATTGTCGGTCAGCCATCCGCCCAGCAGCGGCCCCAGTGCAGGCGCAAAGGTGGCAGTAATGGTGAACATGGCCATGCCAATAGCTCTCTTTGACGGCGGCAGGTAAGTGAGAATCACGTCGAACGAAAGGGGTATTAATACGCCGCCAGTGAAACCCTGCAGCACACGAAAAAGGATCATCAGACTCAAAGAATGGGTTTGGCCACAGCAGACAGAGAAGACGATAAATAAGATCGAGTTCACCAGAAGATATCTCTTGAGAGAGAACGCAGCTGACAACCAAGAGGTCAAAGAGATCACAACGATCTCCGCAACTAGATATGACGTTGGCACCCATGAGATCTCATCCGAGCTGGCTGAAAGCGTTCCCGCTATGTCGCGAAGCGAAGAGTTCGTGACAATAATGTCGAGGACTGCCATAAAGCAGCCGAGAAGCACCCCTGTAACGCATATCCACGTCCTCAACGACACATGGTCGTTAGCCTCTGTCGCGGCTTTTTTCACAGCCATCGCCGGACGCATCGCGGTGCTTGCCATCGAAGTTCGCCCCTATCGTGTGGCAACAGTAACAACGGACGACATGCCCGGCGAAAGCAGATTCTCATAGCCACGCACACTGTCCTGATCGAGTACGATTTTGACCGGAATGCGCTGCACGATCTTCGTGAAGTTGCCGGTTGCATTGTCCGGAGGCAGTAGCGCGAATTCGTTACCGGATCCGGGAGCGAGACTGTCCACCTGCCCATAGAACTTGTGTTTGGGAAAGGTGTCGATTTCAACTTCTACGCGCTGACCGATGCGCATCTTCCCCAGTTGTGTCTCCTTGAAATTAGCCACCACCCATGGCCGGTCTTCCACGATCGCCATCAGCGGCTGGCCTACCTGTACGCGTTGGCCAGCCTCGACCGACTTTCTGCCGATACGCCCGCTCGCAGGCGCCTTGATCATCGTGTAGGAGAGCTGTAACTTCGCGTCTTCTAAAGCGGCGGCCGCTTGCGCGACCGCTGCCCGTGCTGTCGCAAACTGCCCTTCACGAACCCGAGTTTCGAGCACGGTTGCCTGTGCGGACTGCAACCCACCTTCAGAGTTCGTCAACTGAGCCTCGGTGCGAATGACGCCCTGCTGCGCTGCGACAAGCTGCGCCTCTGCCTGTCGCACCTGTTCCAGGACCGCGGTCTGTGCGGCCACCGCCACCTGGTAACTGGCCTGTTGGTGGTCGAGGGTTTGTCTCGAGACCTGCTCCCTCGCATACAGATCCCGATACCGGTGTAGATCCGCGTCTTCGCGTTGAAGGGTCGCAGTTGCCTCCTGCGATTGGGCATTAGCACGCGATACTTCTGCCTCTGCAGCGGTGACAGCTGCTTTCGCGGCTTGAATCGACGCCTCCGCTTCTCCGATGGATCCATGCGCCTGGGTAGTTTGCGCGATCGCCGACTGCGAGGTTGCTCGAATTGCGACCTCGGCGGTGTCCGCATGACGGCTTGCCTCGTCGAGCGCGGCCTGCGCCTGATCCAGCCTCACCTTGTAGTCGTTAGGATCAAGAAGAACGAGGGTCTGACCTTCGATTACGTGCTGGTTATCGTCGATCAGCACTTGCTCAACAGTGTCCGTAATACGGGCGCTAATTGGATGCAGATGGCCTTCCAGATACGCATCGTCTGTCGTCTCATGATGCGCAGACCAGACCATGTATCGGACGCCGAAGAGCAGCAGCACAATCACCGCGGCGATACCTCCCACGATCAGCCACAACCCCCTCTTCTTGGCGGTCCCATTGGCCTTTGGAGGTTCGGGTGCAATGACTGCATCTCGGGCCGGTGGTTCTAACACTACTTCACTCATCGCCTTGTCCTCTCTCAAAGTTGGGGTTAAGGATGGGTATAGGTCTGTTCCACACCGCCAATCGCGTAAGCAAGCTGCGCGCGGGCGATGTTGTAGCGGAACAGTGCCGCAATTTCCGCGTCGTTTGCGCGGGCAAGCGAGTCCTGAGCCGTGGTGACTTCGATGTTGTCGGTTACGCCTGACGCAAATCGTCCCTGCGAGAGCGAGATTTCCTCATTAGCCAATTCCACTTCTTCATGGCTAAGCTCCACTTGATGCAAGGCTGCATCTAACTCGACCTGTCCATCGCGTACTTGCTCGGTTACCAGATTCCGTTCTTGCTGGAGCTCTTTCCGCGTCCGCTGTTCGACTAATGCCGCGCTCTCCCGTTCTGCCGTTAACCTTCCGCCCGTGAAGAGGGGAAGAGTCATGCTGACCTGGTAAAGATATCCGGGAGTGGCCGTATTGAACGTTTCACCCTGCTCGTTCCAGAATCCGTTTAGCTCAAACTTTGGCACGGACCGTCCAACAGCAGCCTGATGCGTTAGTTGGGCGGCCTTGATCGCCTCGACTAAAGAGCGCAGTTCCGGGCGCTGTGCAAGGGCCGTCGCCAATGGATCTGCCAAGTCGAGTGAGGCAATCCGAAAGAAGTCCTGCACCTCGGCGAATTCAACCTTCTGGCTGTCGGGAATGTTGAGAATTCGCTTTAGCGCATAGATGGTAGTGTCAGCATTGCGCTGCGCATCAATTAGCTGCTGCTCCTCATCTCTAAGTCTCACCTGTGCGCGCGATACATCAATCTTGCTTGCTACACCGTCCCTCAGCAGGTCATCCGCCTGACGGGCCAATCGAGTCGCCAATCCCACCCGCGATTCGGCTGCGGTGATGCTGGCAAGCGCGCGAAGATGAGCCATACATTCGCTAACAGTCAGCAGCACAGTCTCTTCACGGACCGTCTCTTCATCTGCACGACTCGCCAGCACGCGATGCCCACTCGCCTGGAATTCGCGGATCAGCGTCAGGTCGAAAATCGGAGCCGAAAATGTCGGCCCGACATAGACCGCCTGATAGGGCCCGATGGTGTGAGGAACGC
This sequence comes from uncultured Acidobacteriaceae bacterium, assembly GCA_963796535.1. Lineage (GTDB taxonomy): Bacteria > Acidobacteriota > Terriglobia > Terriglobales > Acidobacteriaceae > Granulicella. Next base: position 116,579 of record CAWCMO010000001.1, on the reverse strand, counting down.
CCGGAATTGGAATTTGAATCCCAAGCAAGGCTCTCAGGTTGTGACGATTTATACCGTCTTCTGCCTCGAAGCTAGCTTGCGGCAATAGTGAGGAGCGCGCGATCAGACGATCCTGCTGCTTGCTTGCAGTTTCAATATTGGCAATTTGGATGTCGAGATTCTGTTTCAACGCCAGTTCAACAGCCTCGGCAATTGTTAACTTTCCGCTGCTGGCAAGCGCGGCGTGCACCGTCCCGACTTCAACCTGCGGTCGATTGGATTGTTCATCCTGGCCCTTCATCACTTGGACCTGCGCTCCGAAGATCGCAAGAAGGATTGCTACGCGAACATTTCCGACGAATGACCCTTGTGTCGCCTTATGGTTAGCTTTCGGATTCATGCCCGATCGACCTCTCGAAGGTGCTGTGAAGGCGATACATCGCAATCTCTGCAGCATTCTCAAAAATCCCACCAGAAGATCACGAGCAAAGCTATTGAACTTTGGTATCGACAGACACCTAGGTGTCGGTCGACACCATCGTCCAATAGATTCCAGACCGCACTCATGGCCTAATCGGATTCTGGCTTCCCGATATGGCTGCATCAAAACAACCAACCGCACCAGACCAGCAGGGACTTGTTGAATGGCTTCATTGCCTCGCAGGTACTTCACGAGCAGACCGACCCAGACGCGTAACAGAGGATGACCGGCATCACCGTCCAGGCTCGACACTCCCATTGAAGGTGATCAAACAGAATGAGCTAACTATGACAAACAACGATACAGCCCTTGTTTTGGACACCTCTCGAGTGGTCAGCCGCCCAACCTGGCGGGAGTCGCCAGACGGTGACTATCAGGCTGATCTCGAGGTCGATGGTCGAAGAGCGACGGACGCACTTCTGACTTTCGCCGCGAAATCTGGAGATAGTGCTGCCTTCGATGAGTTGGCCCTGCGACATTCCAAGAGAATCAAACGCCACATATACCGAATCGTCCGAAATTGGGAAGACGCTGAAGATGTATTTCAAGACTCGCTTCTCAAGGCCTTTAGGAACATTGGACAGTTTCGGAGCGATTGCACCTTCTCAACGTGGCTCACAAGAATTGCAATCAATTCGGCACTCATGGTTTTGCGGAGACGACGCCGGCGCGCCCAGATCTCAGACATTAGCACTGCGAACTTAGCCGATAGCCTTGTCTTGCAGGAGCTTCCTGATCTTTCCCCGAATCCAGAGCTTCTCTACGCAGAGCGTCAAGTACAAGAGTCGCTCCGCGGCGCGATACTACATTTGCCATGGTGCTTCCGTTCAGTGACTGAGCTTTACCTAGCTAAGGATTGCTCAACACGTGAGGTAGCAGAAACCCTGGGTATCACTGTCGGGGCGGTGAAATCCCGTTTGATGCGCGCGAAGAAAGCGCTGCGCACGTCAGTGCCTGAACTCCAAAGCCGAATCGACGCCGGGTGACACTAATTTCTCTTTATGAAACTGGGAAGAATCCAATTCCTTATGTGCGCTGAACCAACTCTCCCCCTGGGCGAATTGGTTCAGGATCGAACTAGGCGAGCCCGATCATGTTCGCTTGACAGTCATGGATTCTGGAATCGGCTTCGACGTTAAAGATACCGAAATGTTGTTCGAACCCTTTTATTCCACGAAAAGTACCGGCATGGGTATCGGGCTGTACGTCTGCAGATCGATCATAAAGCGCTTCCGCGGTCGTTTATGCGTCATGCGCAATGATGGCCCAGGAGCCTCAGTCGAATTTTCGATTCATTGCTTCTCTAGCGAAATTGCAGAAGCGTAGCGGCGCAATGCCATGCAACGGGATCCGCATTCCAGGGACATACACACTCAAGCTGTCCGACGTTCACGCCGACTTGGCGCGTGGAATGAAGCCCGGCGTGCCGGTGTTCACCACGTCATTAAGTCTCTGTCTCGTCTGAATGCGATTGATCTCGTCAAAGGCGTCCTCTGGAAGTGCGGAGACGTCAAAGTTCTCTCTCGCACGCTCCGCAGTCTTGGGAGTAGTAAGCAATGCTGTCCCTCGCTGGGCGGCCCATGCCAACAATACCTGCGCGGGCGTTTTTCCGACGCGCGCAGCGATTGCTGTGATCACTGGATCTTCGATCGGCCCAGGCCTTGCTCCATGACCTAATGGAGCGAATGCCAGGAATACAATTCCCTTTTCCTTACAGAACTCCAGAAGCTCAGTTTCTGGAAGATAGGGATGCGACTCAACCTGCACCACGGCCGGTTTGATTCTCGCAGATTCATAGATGGACAACAATTTCTCCAGGGTAATGTCAGACAACCCGATGGCTCCACATCTTCCACAGTCGACGAGACTCTCCATCGCTCTCCACGTGTCGAGCAAGGTAACACTCTGGTCGTATAGAACATTTCCGTTTTGATCTCGCGGATCCTGGTTGTCCCCTGGTTGAAACGCAAAGGGCGTGTGAATGAGATACAAATCCAGGTACGTGAGCCCAAGCCTCACCAGGCTTGCTTCAAACGCCGGCATGACGCGCTCTGGTCGATGGTTGGTATTCCATAGCTTTGTAGTGATAAAAAGCCCTTCGCGGGTTACCTCTCCAGCGTCCAATCCTGCTTCCAGCGCTTCGCCGACCTCACGCTCGTTACCATACCGTTCCGCACAATCGAAATGGCGAAATCCAGCCTCAAGCGCGTCCTTGGAAGCACGTATCGTCTCGGCAGCATCGGGGATCAACGTACCAAACCCAAGCACAGGTATCTGGCCGGCTCCGTAGCTTAGCGGCAATCTCGCATTCCGAAAATCAGAGGATTCGATCATCAACTTCCTCCACGGTATCTTGCCGGGCTATTCAATGGTGCTTCGCTACAGGTCGTCTCGTGGGCGCGGCCACCGGTCTTGTCATTAGGCCAGAAGAGCTCGCTCGTATCTATTGGACGAAGGTATCGGTCACTACCTTTGGATGGAGCTGAACAAGGCAAGAAGCCCGCCCATTGAGTTCGCGACCGCAGCCTAGGGCTGCAGATCCGAAGCCGCACGTAGATACCAAAGTATTGTCAATACCATCGTCCAATTGTTTTCTCTTGCCGACCCCGGCTTACTGGAAAAGCACAGGAGGAAAGATGAATAGTGCTCACGCTGCAAGAACTGCACGTTTGGCCGAGAGCTGCGTCGTCGACCGCTCCGGCGCGCGCTCCTGCGTTACACCCGCGGATCATCTACGCGCCACCTATCGCAACTTCTTTCCCCCCGCCACGCGATGGCAGTTCAGCAGTATACGTTTGGCAAAGTGAAGGCTACCGCATGACGACTCTTTCTCCCCTATTCGACCTCGACAGCCAACCTCTCATCGACGCGCGTAGCGAAATTATTCGCGAGGTGCTGGATGGGCTCCGTTTTCGGCCGCGCACGCTCAAACCATGGATGCTCTATGACGACTTGGGATCCACTCTCTTCGAGCAAATTACGGACCTACCGGAGTACTATCCCACTCGCACCGAACGCTCGCTGCTGTGCCGGCATGCCGACGCAATCGTGGCTTCCGTTGCGGACGGCTCCCGGTCCTTGCGTGTCGTCGAACTCGGCGCAGGCTCAGCTTCAAAAACCTGCCTGCTGCTGGCCGCCGCTGCGCGCATGCACATCGACGTCGTCTACATGCCCTTGGACGTATCGGCCGAAGCCCTGGACCTCGCATGCGAGAACATCCAGGATGCGTTTCCAAAAGTGGGCCTCGAGCCACTAGTCGTAAATTACGTCGACTCTCCGCCTCAACTCGAAGAATTTGAGGGCTCTACCCTCGCACTTTATCTTGGCACCAGCATCGGGAACTTCACCCAAAGTGAGTCACGAACGATTCTCCGCAATCTGGGTCGCCAAATGGGCAGCCAGGATGCGTTTCTTCTTGGCGCGGATCTCGTAAAAGACCCTTCGATACTGGTCGCCGCCTACCAGGACAGCCAGGGCGTAACGGCGGCGTTCAACTTGAACATCCTGCGTCGGCTCAACAGGGAGCTCGATGCGGATTTCGATCTTTCTGGCTTTCGCCATTGCGCCCGCTGGAATTCGCTCGAGTCCCGCATCGAAATGCATCTCGAAAGCACGCGTAGTCAAGTTATTCAGATTCCAGCCGCCGAGCTCGAGCTAGACTTCCGACCTGGTGAGACCATCCACACGGAGAATAGCTACAAATTTACGGATGACACGCTCAGCGCACTTCTATTTGACTCGGGCTTCACGCCTGAGATGATATGGAAAGACGCGCGCCAATGGTATGCACTAACGCTCAGCCGCACATTCGAATAAGCACAAACGAAGTAGGCCGGCTGGGCTCCAGCGATCGCAGGAAATACAGTGGCAACGTTGCTTGAATCTCTGAAGCCTCTAGTGTCCCTGTAACCCGCGTTGGGCATCAAAGGAGAGTACCCATTTAAGTGCTGGAGCTTTCCCAAATGCCTATGGAACTCGCCTCCCCGGATGTATTGTCCCGCGCGCGCAAAATCAAGCTGTTTCTGATGGATGTCGATGGAACCCTAACCGACGGTGGCGTCTGCCTGATCTCCTCAACGACAGCGGAAGAGCCAGACCCTATGGTCATGGAGATGAAGGTCTTCGATGCACACGACGGTCAGGGCCTGTCCCTCGCACACACCATGGGGATCAAATCGGGCTTTATCACCGGTCGCTCCTCGCCAGCTGTGTCCAAGCGTGCCGACGAACTCAAGGTCGACTTCGTTCACCTCGGGCAAGCAAAAAAGATGGCGGCATTCGATCAATGCCTTCAAATGGCCAACGTACAGCCGGACGAAGTTGCGTACTTGGGCGACGATCTGCCTGATATTCCCTTAGCGCTTCGAGCAGGACTAGCAGTTTGCGTGGCCGACGGAGCGCCAGAATTGAAGCACGTCTGTCACCTCACGACACAGCGGCAAGGTGGACACGGAGCCGCCAGAGAAGTGATAGAGCTAATCTTGAAGGCGCAAGGCCGTTGGGAAGAAGCGATACCTCAAGCGCTGGCCTAGACGAATACCCCACGTCAACCGTACGTGAGGTCAGTGCTCTGGCCAACCTCGATGATATATCCGTCCGGATCGCGAATGTAGCAGCGGATCTCGCCATACTTCGGAATGGGCTCCGTGATGAACTCGGCACCTCGACTCTTCCATAGCTCATAGCAGGCTTGAATGTCTGCAACCCGGAAATTCATAAAGCTGCTGATGTGATTCGGGTCAGGAACGCTGAGCAACACGGTCGGCTTGTCCGGCGTGGGGCCGCCGCCGACGTTCAGAATCATCCAGACATTCGCGAGTTGAAGGTACGGGGGCGCGTTGCCGTCGCCCATGGTCAAAATGCGAGCGCCAAAAACCTTTTCGTAGTAGCGAGCCGATCTCTCGAGGTCCTTCACGGTAAGAAAATACGCAATGCTGATCCCTTCCTGCGGGGGCATCTGATAGCTCTTTTGTCCGATTTGTACGCCGTCCATTGGCAACTCCAATTCTGATAAACCGTGCTTATCTGCTGACATGGATTCACTCCTATCGATAACCCAAGGACAATTAAGCCAGACCAGGAAAGGCCAAACAATTGGACCAAGGTATTGGGCCACACCTTGGTATCGTTTGCGGCCACGGAGGCTTCCCAAATAACAGGCCATCCCGGCTGCCCGTTAGCCGAAGGTGAGGTCCTTACTCTGTCCGACCTCGATAATGTAGCCGTCGGGATCGCGGATGTAGCAGCGAATCTCGCCGTACTTTGGAATCGGCTCCGTGATGAACTCCGCCCCTCGACTCTTCCATACTTCATAACACGCTTGAATATCCGCAACCCTAATATTCATAAAGCTGGTGATCTTATCCGGATCGGCAAGCACACTGAGTGTTACCGTCGGCTTGTCCGGCGTAGGGCCGCCGCCAACGTTCACGATCAGCCACGTATTCGCGATTTCAATGTGCCCAGACGCGCCCTTGCTGTCGCCCAGGCTCAAAATGCGCCCTCCAAAGACCTTTTCGTAGTAGCGAGCGGATCGCTCGATGTCGGCGACGGTGATAAACAGTGTGACGGTTAACCCATCGCGCGGGGGCATCTCATAGCTCTGCTGTTCAACATTTACGCTCATGAACGACCCCACTCTGGCTTAGGCTTACCGACAGGGGGGAGCCAGCTCCCGTTTCCCGACTCACTTCTTCTTCGCGCTGAGTGCCGCTAGAAGAAGTTTCAGAACCGCTTCATCAGAGAACGGATTCTGACCCGAGATCAACTCGCGATCTTGAAGGGCATAGCTCCCCCATGCAGCGACTTCACTTACGTCGCCGCCCGCCGTTTGCAAGGCGAAGTCCGGGTAGAACAGGACCTTGCCACCAATCTCAAGTGGCTCCCGCTGCTGCTCTTCGGCCGTCGTAAAAATCGTCATCTTATACCCGCCGTAGATCCAGCCTTGAGCCTTCGCATGTGCTCCGGCGACATCGCCCGCTGCCAGCGCTGCGACGAACTCCCACGAATTCGGAAGAGCCGAGAGCAGTGAAATCGGGCCATGGCAGAGTACCGCCGTAGGCTTGGACGTTTCGTGAAAGTGTCTCAGCACGATGCCGGCATTCGGATCATCCAGAAGATCAATCATCGGGCCATGACCGCCAGGGACGAAGACAGCGTCATATTGATCCAACCCCGACGCAATGACATCCCTGATGCGAACTGGGTCTCTGAGCCCAAGCAACCCGTCGCGGAATAGCATGTAGTCCTGAAGCTTGGCCGCGTCCCCGCCGAAAAAGCCGACGACCTCGGAATGGACATCCACCTGGGGAGTATTGCCTTTAGGGTTGGCGAAGGTGATTTCGTAGCCCGCCTCCATCAGGGCGCGAACCGGAACCGTCACTTCGTTGAGGTAGTAGCCAGCGCCGGTATAGACCTTGCCATCCTTCAAGGGCAAGCCGCGACCGCTCGAGATCAATGCCAGAATTTTTCCTTTTGCTGCCATTTTTATTCTCCTCTCTGAAATCGGAACTAAGACTGGGACAAACGGGATATCCCATTCCTTGAACTTGGGGAACGTTCCCTTTGTTCCTACTGCTTCTCAAAGCGTGTAAGTGCAAGCCGTCGCGGCTGATCTGGTTATCCCATCGGAAATCCAAACATCAACCACGACTGATTCGCTACCCAATGCGGGTAGAGTTCTGTCATCTGATCGAACAACTGCTTCTCGGACTTCGCGGTTTGCTGCAACCGATCAAAGTCCTCCAGGTAACGCTTGGTCTCCTGAATCGTTGAAGGCGAGTCGGGCGCACCAGGCTTCTTGTGACCGGCGACAACCATCGCCGGGTTCAGAGCCGCTAGTCGATCCAGCGCTGCGATCCAATTCTTTCGGCTCTCGGGGGTAGTGTCGCCAACGTACACGCGGCACTGGTTGTACACAACATCGCCAGCGACGATCAGGCCGATCGATGGAACATAAAGAGACGTCGAATCCGGACAATCGGTGCGGCCCTGCTCGATGATGCGCAATTCGTGGCCCTCAAGCGTGAAGGTCTCGCCCTCATAGGGCTCAGGTCCAACCAACTTCGTCGACACTTGCCCAGGAAACATTCGACGGGCTAACTGCTGCACTGGAGGAGACAAATACATCTTTATCCCCTCCACCGCCTTGGGCGTTGAGATCGCCCGAGCGCTTGGGAAACGGTCGAGAAGAACGCTCAGACCGTAGAAGTGGTCGAAATGCGCATGCGTTATATATATGGTCTCAAGGTTCCGATTATGCAGCGCAATCCAGTCCGCGAGCGCCTCGGCCTCAGCCACCGTAGTCATGGCATCCACCAGTACCGCGTCGTGCTCGCCGAAAATCAACGTCGACGTGGCTGGATCAAAACCCAGCGGCTCGCCAAAAGGCCTTGGCCGCTCACCGACCATAGCCTTTCCCGGTGCAGTAAAAACGTTCACACCAAGCGTGTTGGACGCGACAGGCGCACTCACGCCGGGAGCCTCTTTCAGTCCATTCGTACCGTCCACTTGGTACTCCTTTCGATGTCAGAGCGAGTGCCTGTTCAAGCCAAGATTCGCAGAAGCGCAACGACGAATCCATTGGACGAACGTATCGATCCACACCAAAGTATTGGTCGATACCTTCGTCGCATTGATTCTTCTCCTCGCGTCCGGCCTAATCGCAATCAGTCGAGATGTCGATCGATTTTGAGCATCTTCAACACGACGAGGAATTAACCATCAAGGCAGCCAGAATTCATAGCTTCGGGTCGCCCGACGACGTCGTCGTCGAGGATGTACCCGTCCCGTCTCCGGGCCCCGGCGAAATTCTCGTGCGCGTGATGGCGGCAGGCGTCGCTCCGTGGGACGCGATCATCCGTGAAGGCAAGAGCAAGGTCAGTCCTCAACCCCCGCTCACCCTCGGTTCGGACCTCTCCGGCGTCGTGGAGAAAGTCGGCTCTGGCGTTACGGACTTCGTGCCAGGCGACGAAGTCTATGGTGTCACCAACCCGCAGTTCTGCGGCGCCCAGGCCGAGTTCGCCGTGGCTTCGGCCGCGATGGTCGCACGGAAACCGCAGTCGCTGAATTACATCGAAGCAGCATCGGCCCCTGTCATTGCGGTCACCGCCTGGCAAATGCTCTTCCAGTACGCACAGGCGTCGCGCGGACAAACGGTAATGATCGTCGGGGCCGCCGGGAACGTCGGAGCCTACGCAGTGCAACTAGCCGTAGACGCCGGCATCCAAGTCATAGCCATCGCCCGGCTCGACGACCAGCCCTTGCTCCACTCTCTAGGTGTGCAATCCATCGTCGACTCCAGCAGGTCCGCCTTCGAGCAGGACCTTCCGCAAGTGGACGCCATCGTCGATACCGTCGGAGGCAGCACGTTGCAGCGTCTGGTCGCTGCATTGAAACCCGGAGGCAAACTCGTCACTTCGGTTTCCATGGAGCCACCGGCGACTGGGGCCATTTTCTTCTATGCGGAAGTAACCACCGCGCGCCTACAGACCCTCACACCGTTGTTTGACGCCGGCAGAATCACAGCACGCGTCGGCTCAATCCTGCCGCTTTCACAAGCCCGCCAGGCCCAGGAAATGCTTGAGGGCGCACCCCACAAGCCCGGCAAGATCGTCCTCGAGATCGGCCACCCGCAGCACTAACGATCCCCGCCCCAAAGCTTGCAGTTCCAAAAGAATCTTCTCGGCCACTTGCTCTAGCACCCCGGTTGATGCGGCTTCTGTTGGCGCGAAAACGTCGCATGAAAGACCCGCGGCTAAGCGATCACGCCAGCAACTTACCGGCGAGCCAGTAATCGACACTAAACTTCCCCGGGCCGGAACAGATCAGCCACATAAAGAAAAGAACGTACAACACTTCCGGAAGATACAGGAGATCGTCGAGCCAGCTAAGTGGCGACAGCCCTTTCGGTAACGTGGAAAGCGAGTTGGTCACGGTGGCGACCGTCATATCAATCAATAGAGCCGCGCTGGCCGCACTCGAAAGAAAACCAACGACCAGTAGAGACCCGCAAACGAATTCGACACCCGCTACGAAAAGAGCTGTCTGCCGCGGAAAGGGGATGTTGGCCTTAACGAGTGTTTCGTAAACAGGTTGCGTGCCTCCGGCGACAAACAATTTGTTTGCCCCGGAGATGGCGAAGAACAATCCGAGTGCAATGCGCACTAGCAGGATGGCCCATTGTTCCAAACCGCCGCTTCCCAGACCAAGCCGCACCAACCATTTCCAATCCATCTCTCGTCCCTCCGTCGGAGGTTGTGATGTCACAACCCAAGAAGATTCAGCACGCAAGCGTCTTCACGCATCGCAGTACCAAAGCTTGAAACTTGAAGCAGCTTTGCACGCCTGGAGCCAACTAAGGCTGGAACCCGTCCGACAGCCATCCGGTTCATAAGCCTTCAGCCATTGAGCCACAACAAATAGAGCCGCGCAATTGGCCAATGGTATCGCCCATACGTTTTGTATCGACTGCCGCGTCTCCACTCGGGAAATATAAGGGTTTTCTTCGTCAGCAGCCCTGAGAATCCAACTTCACGCACGGGCGATACCTAGGTGTCGACCGATACCTAGGTTCAATTGATTCTCCCCAAGCGTCTGGTTGACTCTGTCACAACACGGACTGCTGCTGGCGGAAGGAGAGTGGTCGTCATGGATCGCATCGTTTGCGTGGCGAAGCAAGGTTCAGGCGGATTGCGATGATTCGGCGCGTCGCAGTCGGGGTTGGCGCAGTAGTGTTGCTTGGGCTTGGGGGTTTTTCAATTCTGTCTTGGCGGCCGCCTATTGCTCCCATTGAGCGTCCAAACCCGGGAAGTTTTTCCGCCGAATCAATCGCGAGAGGAGAAGTTCTCGCCGCGGAGGGACACTGTTTGTCCTGCCACATCAGTCCCGGCGGACAACCATTCGCCGGCGGCTATGGAGTCAACACGCCGTTCGGGATCATCTACGGAACAAACATTACACCCGATCCAGAAACCGGTATAGGCGGATGGTCACTCGCGGCATTTACCCGCGCCATGCGCGAAGGTGTTTCGCGGGACGGGTCTCACTTTTTTGCCGCGTTCCCCTATAACGCCTACACCGAGTTGCAAGATGATGATGTGAAGGCGCTGTATGCCTATTTGATGACGCGACCTGCGGTCAGTGCCTTGGTACCGCCGAGCACAGTTCCGTTTCCACTCAACATCCGCTTTCTGCAAGGAGGGTGGAAGCTACTGTGTTTCAGGAGTGGACGCTACCGGCAGGATCCCGCAAAAGATACGCAATGGAATCGAGGAGCATACCTTGCTCAGGCGGTCAGCGACTGTGGCGGCTGTCATACCCCGCGCAACGCGATTGGCGGGGAAAAGCTCCGGGACGCCTACACAGGCACCGTCGTGGATGACTGGATTGCACCGCCCCTGACCGACGCGAATCCGTCGCCCGTCGCTTGGACGAAAGAAGAGTTGTTCAATTACCTCCGCCGCGGAGTGGATCCCCTGCACGGCGCGATTGCCGCAACGATGACTCCCACCGTCCGCAACAGCCTCGACCTTCCGATTGTCCCAGATAGTGATGTCCAGGCTATCGCGGTCTACATGGGCGACATCGAACATGCGGGAGGAGGCGAGTCCAACTCCCAGACGGCAACGAGGCAGGCGCTCCAGAACTCATCTCTCGGCAGCCGCCAGGAATACGACGCGGACGCGAACCTTTATGCCTCCGCCTGTCTTTCATGCCACTACAACACTGGCACAGTTCCACTTCCGACCCGTCCGGAACTCGCACTCAACAGTGCACTCTGGCTGCCGGAACCAACAAACTTTATTCAGGCCGTGCTGATGGGCGTCGGCAGCACAGACGGCGCGCCTGGCTTGGTGATGCCCGCCTACGCTTCGTCGTTCAACGACGCCGAAGTGGCGAGACTTGGAGCTTATCTGCGCAGAACCCGCACTAAGCTACCACCCTGGCCCAACCTGGAAAACAAGGTGTTTGTTGCCCGCCGAAAGTTGACGTCGTCGCCTTGACAACAAGGAGAACAGGAGCCACACGATTATGACAACCTTCAACCTCAACGGTCGCGCTGTTTCGGCACATAGCCCGAAGGACGCTCCCTTGCTGTGGGTGATTCGTGACGAGCTTGGTCTTACAGGAACCAAATTCGGTTGCGGGATTGGCATGTGCGGAGCCTGCACGGTGCACGTGGAGGGCCGCGCCACTCGATCCTGCATCACCGCAATCAGCGCGGTCGCCGGCGCCAAGGTCACGACCATCGAGGGCCTCGACCGTGAGGGCAAACATCCACTACAGACTGCCTGGCTCGAACTCCAAGTCCCTCAATGCGGTTATTGCCAGTCAGGACAAATCATGCAAGCTGCCACGCTTCTGATGGATTATCCGAATCCCACCGATCAGGACATCAATGCGGTCATGGCTGGTAGCCTTTGTCGCTGTATGACCTATCTCCGCATACGCAAGGCGATCAAACTGGCAGCGGGGAGAATGCGAGATGGAGCGACTCATGGATAGCAGGTCTGTTCACGGACTGAGGGGCTCTTACGACCCGTCTCGGCGTAGCTTCCTGATCGCAATGTTAGGGACTGGCGTGACGCTCGGGTTTGCCCGGCGCGGCCTCGCAGCGGCGGAAGCCAGCGCCTCTGCCCTTAGAGGCGGCGGCGGCGGTGAGCTGTTCGAACCTACGATCTGGTACAGCATCGATCCCGGCGGTGCAGTCACGATCAACATCACGCGTGCCGAGATGGGTCAGCATGTCGGCACTGCACTTGCCCGCATCGTAGCCGACGAGCTAGAGGCCGACTGGGAAAAGGTTCGCATCCTCGCCGTAGACTCCAATCCAAAGTGGGGCGAAATGGTAACCGGGGGCAGTTGGTCGGTGTGGCAGAGTTTTCCGGTGCTCAGCCGGGCAGGTGCCGCGGGCCGCATCGCTCTGGTTGAAGAAGGAGCAAAACTGCTCGGGGTTCGCAAGGAGAATTGCAAGGCCTTCAAAGGTTCAGTGCATGCGGCCGGGAGATCGATTTCCTATGGCGATATCGTGGCTCGCGGTAATTTGGCGCGAACCTACACGCCCGAGCAATTGAAAGAAATTCCAATCAAGGCGCCGGCCCTTCGCCAACTCATCGGCAAAGACACCTTAGCGCTCGACGTCCCAGAGAAGGTCAACGGTAAAGGCCTCTACGGCCTCGATGCCAAGGTCGAGGGAATGATCTACGCACGGCCAAAAGTCCCTCCCACACGGTACGACTCGAAAGTGATCTCGATCGACGATTCAGCGGCGAAGCATGTGCCCGGCTATATTCAGAGCCTCGCTCTGGATGATCCCTCGGGCACGGCGCCCGGCTGGGTCATGGTGTACGCGAACTCGTTCACAGGAGCCAACCGAGCAGCCGATCTCGTGAAAGTGAGATGGAACTCGGGTGAAGCAGCGCATGTGTCCGAGCAGGGCCTACAACGGCACGCAGCTGAATTGATCGAAGATCGAGACGGAGGCGCCCTGGTCGTCAACGACCCAGGCGTGGATACGGCGTTCAACGCATCAAAGCAGAAACTCACACGAACCTACACAACCAGCACGGTGATGCATTTCGCGTTGGAACCTATCAATGCCTTGGCTTTCGAGAAGAATGGGGTCTTCGAGATTCACACGGGAAATCAGTGGCAGACAGCGATCTTGCCGGTGCTGGCCAAGGCCTTGGGCCGCAGTCAAGACAAGATCATTATGCGCAGCTATCTACTTGGTGGAGGATTCGGTCGTCGCCTTGACGGAGATTATGCTGTCCCGGCTGCGCTCGCTGCCAAGGCGGTCGGCCGACCTGTGAAGATGGTCTGCACGCGAGCCGACGACATGCGCTTCGATTGCCCGCGATCACCCTCCGTGCAGACGCTACGCATGGCTTTTGGAGACGGCGGGAAGGTGACGGCAATGGAACATCATGCATCAGCGGGCTGGCCGACGGCTGCGATCAATCCAGCATTCATGCTCAAAGATGCACGTGGTGTCCCGTACGACGGTTTCGCCATCTTCGGCGCCAACCACTGGTACACGGTTGGAGCCCATCGAGTGCGGGCGCTGCAAAATGATCTCGCAAATCGTTCCTTCCGGCCAGGTTATTTGCGCTCGGTGGGCGCGGGCTGGACCAACTGGGCTCTCGAATCTTTTATGGACGAGGCGGCCCATGCGATAGCAATCGATCCCGTAGAGTTTCGATTGCGCTTGCTGGATGGCGCCGGGCGCAACTCCGGATCCGCTCCGAACGCCGTGGGCGGCGCCCATAGGCAAGCGGCCGTGCTTAGACGAGTTGCCGAGAAGGTGGGATGGCGCAACGCTATGCCCAGTAATACCGGACTTGGCATCGCGACGACCTTTGGCCAGGAGCGCGACATGCCCACTTGGGTTGCCTGCGTCGCTCGTGTACGGGTGGACCGCAGCAACGGTCGAGTGACCGTAGAGAAACTGACGCTGGTCGTCGACGCCGGTACTCTTATTCAGCCCGACGGGGCTACAGCCCAGGTTGAGGGCGCTGCACTGTGGGGATTAAGCCTGGCCCTCCATGAAGGATCAGAGTTCGTGAACGGTCAGCCGAAAGATTCGAACCTTGATACCTATACCCCCCTTCGCATGGGCGACGTACCCGAAGTCGAAATCGAGTTTCTGCCAAGTACGGCGACCCCGGTCGGCCTTGGTGAACCGGCGACTACAGTGGTCGCACCCGCGATCGGGAACGCGATCTTCGCCGCCTCAGGCGTACGGCTTCGTCATTTACCGATTCGCCCGGAAGCTGTGCTGGAAGCTCTTGCGAATCGCCTTGATCGCGCGAGTGCTGGATAGCCAAATGCTGCTGCAGTATTCTTCTAGCAATGCACAAGATCCATATGCTGCAACGAAACCTGTCGGCGTCTGATGTTGAAACCGTAAAGCCAAATGACCCGAACAAGATGACCATGATCGATCTTCGGGTCTTAAAGATATCAGGCCGAGTCACCCACTTAGATTTGAATCGGAGATTTGTGGAGTTCGTGGCGGATCATCTGGAAGCTATTTGGCCCAGCTTGCATCTGCGGCCCCCATATATCTTGTCTGTCGTCGCCTGCTGGGAGTGATGCATGAGGACCGTTTACACCTCAGGTTTGGCCCTCACTAGGATAAGAAGGGCCCGGTAGGTGTGCCGGAAAGTATGCCAACTAGCCCTAACTTGAGAGAAGTGAAGCCCGGGTCACCATCTTATGAGTGACGTAGTTGTAGGGCGGCACCATCTGGCCGCGCAGCAAGGACAGACCAAGGTGAACGAGACTGGGACCGTAGGAGCTTGTTTCATGCGAGACGGATCCGATGAGGGGAGATTTGTCCCGTTGCATCTCTAGCATCGCTTCGGCGATGCAGTCCTGTCCGACGATCGCAACGTGCTTGTCGCGCTTGTGTTCGCGCACAGCATCAACGGCGCCGAGAGCGCTGGAGTCCGTGGCAGCCGCGATGAGGATGTGCTTGTCCTTGGGGTGACGATCCAGAAAGTCGGAAATCACCTTCCTGCTCTTGTCGCGAAGACCACGCCCGTCGATGCGGACAAAGAGTTCTTCGGGGAGCCCAGGGCGGCCTTTGCGCACTGCTTCAAAAGCACCAGTGGTTCTGCTCTGAACAAGCTGACCGGCTTCAGGAAGATCAAGTCCGATAACCCAATCTACTTTACCTGCCCAGTTGCTGATGGCGTACTTGATGAGCTGTTCGCCGGCTTCCAGCCCCAAACGGTAGTTGTCCACGCCGAAGTAGGTAGCGTGGGGATGCGGAATGTCGATCGCGATGAGGGGAATATTGGCGCCCGCGATCATGTCCCCAATGACGGGAGCAACTTCCTGTTCGACCTGGAACTCGATGACAAGGTCAACCTTGTTCTTGATAAACTCCTCGGCGTTGCGTACGGCGGTGGGTCCGTCGTAACAGTTGTCGAGGATAAGCAAGTCGACACCAACCGCGATGGCAGCCGCCTTAAGGCTTTCGGTGACTTCGACGGAGAATGGCATCTCCGCGCTCTGACCACCGAATCCGAACCGTAGTTTCTTGGGACCGGTGACGTGGCGATACGTTCCGTCCGAGGCTTGCGAGAGGTATCCGCGATGCACAAACGTCTTCAGGACGCGGTAAACGGTGGTCTTGGAAATGCGGGTCTTGCGATGGATCGCTTCCAGGGTCATGGGCTCGTTCTCCGCCTGAAGAAGCTCGAGGATATCGAGCGACTTGGAAAGAACCGGGATCAGATAGAGCCTCTTTGTGGTCTTTCGTGCTGCCATGGTCACCTGCCTGGATCGAGCTGAAGCTGCATCATTATGCAATAAGTCTCGGATGTTTCCCTAATGAATTTCATCTCGTGAGGAATGCCGCGTGTCCGGCTGAAGTCGATGAAGTATCCCCGAAGGTCCGCTGTCGGCGGATCATGCGTAGCTTGCAATCACCCCGGCATTCCTGGTCGCGCGATTTCAACGATGGTGGTTGGTCATGGCGAATACCTCAAGCGAATGGGACCACTCCCGTCACGCAGTCTCACAGCATTCGTTCCTCCGATTAATTCACGGCCTTGGCGACCTCTATACGAAATACATAGGTGGTTCCAAACATGTTGGACATGAAGATGATCATCTTCATGTGGGGTCTGAAGCGAACGTTGGGTTCGAGCGCGTAGTTGTGCTTCGACACGTTCACAAGCTTCTTAGAGCGGAGGACGCCGGGAATGATGAAGTCCGTCTTGGCGATGCCTATATTCTTAACGACGTTTTGGATCGAAACCTCTCGCGAATCGATCTTGATCGCGCGAATACTGGATAGCCAAATGCTGCCGCGGCCCCCTCTGGCACAGAGTCTCGCCGCGTCTCTTACCAACTCACGCCTCCACCGGCACAATGCTAGAACTATAGAGACATGGACCACACTGACATCCCCGAGCCCCTCGCCCAGGAATCCGCCGCGCCCCGTTCGCGCAGTCCTTACACCATCACGATCGCTCTGATCGCAATCAACGTTCTGGTCTTCCTGGCCATGGTGGCGAGCGGCATCTCCCTCACCGAGCCCACGCCTCACGACATACTGAAGTGGGGCGGCGACTTCGGCCCCGCAACCGTCGGCGCACACGAGTGGTGGCGTCTGCTCACCTCCTGCTTTCTGCACTTCGGCATCATCCACATAGGTATGAACATGTACGTTCTCTACCTGATCGGGCCGTTCATCGAGACCGTCTTCGGACGCCTACGCTACCTGCTCATCTACTTCATCGCAGGCCTCGCAGGCAGCATTGTCAGCGTATGGGTCCATCCGATGGCCGTCGGCGCAGGCGCATCGGGCGCCATCTTCGGACTCTACGGAGCCGTGTTCGGCTTTCTCCTGATCAAACGTCGGACCCTCAATCCAGCGGCAATCAAGAGCATTGGCAGGTCGGCGGGAATCTTCGTCCTGTACAACGTCGTCTACGGTTCCATCAGCGGAACGACAGACCTTTCCGCCCACCTGGGTGGCTTGGTCGCAGGATTTCTCGCAGGAATGGTACTGGTGCGACCGCAGCCTACCGCCTCGTGAGGTGTCCGGGGCTGACGGCCACTCTCACCCAACCTCAGCATCGCATTCCCCTCGCCTGGCGACTGAAACCTGCATTTCCACGTCTCTCCCATAAGCCCAAACCCCACTCCCCCGTCGCTTCGCTCAGTCGTCAGGTCGCGCCCTTACTTGGACCAGGCAGGTCTCGCTCCGTAGTAGCAGTCGATTGCATCGGCCATCGCCAACGGTCGAGAGCATGCTGGAAGAACCTACCGAATTCAGTGAGGAGACGATTCATTCACACTGGCGACCCCACTCATCACGCCATTGGCGGGGGCAGTCTGGCGGCCCGAAATCTACCGGCAAACGAATGCGAATAATTGAGGATTGTGTCCGATAGAGCGTGATAAGATCGTGCGTTAACATGCTAATACAGAAGAAGATTTGTGTTATCGGCGAATTCGGCGTCGGCAAGACGAGTCTTATCTCTCGGTATGTAGACAGCATTTTTTCCGACAAGTACCATACGACCGTTGGCGTAAAAATTGATAAGAAGCAATGTCAAATTGGCGATGCCCTGGTCAATCTCGTAATTTGGGATCTCGCAGGCGAATCTCATCTACGAACGCTGAATCCAGCACAGGTTCGCGGGGCCTCAGGCTTTCTTCTGGTGGCGGACGGAACGCGCGCGGATACGATTGATATCGCGATCGCGCTGCAGAGAAAAGTTAGCGACATTTTAGGGCCCCTTCCGTTTATCTTTGCAATTAATAAGCAAGATCTTGTCGAGCAATGGCGCGTGGGTCCAGAAGTAGCAGACACGCTTCGTGAGCGCGGTTGGGACGTTCGATATTCCAGTGCGAAGTCGGGCGCGGGCGTGGAGGAGATGTTTCTGGATCTCGCAAGCAGGTTGATTGACACTGAGGGAGTTCCCAATGCTGAATCCTGACCAGGGCGCGGACGACACTAGCTCGGTGGCTTCAGACTTCCCACCCCCGGACAGTGTGCTGTTTGAATCGAACTCCGGAGAGTTGCATCAATCGAGCGCCTCACCTGAGTGGCTTGATAGGATCAAGTCTGCTGATGGGAATGCATCGTCGATCACGGATCATTTGCCGTTTCTAGAGAGCTTTTTGCCGGACGCAACGCTTTTTTGGGATCACACTAGCGAAGGTGAGCTGGTGTCGGATTTCTGGACGCAGACAGATGGATCTGGAGGCAAGATTCACCTGCTGGCTTATGCGCTGGCCGTTGAGGGAAAACGGCTGCTACTGATTCGCTCCGTGGATGATCTCTATCACGAGAGCGAACAAGCGCAGCAACATGCTCATGCATCGGTGAAACAGTTGAAGCTCGCGGCGCTGCGGCAACGCGCGCTGGACAATCTGGCAGGCTCGCCGAAGAGCTCGGAGCCGAGGTCAAGCGAATCTGAGACCAGGGATGCTCTTACCGGCATCAGTAGCCGCCGACGCTTTGATGAACTGTTCGAGCTGGAGTTGCGATCCGCGAATGAACAGGATGAGCCGCTCTCGCTCCTTTACCTGGACATCGATCAGTTCCAGGTGATCAACGATCGATATGGGCGCCCGGCGGGGGATGCTTACCTTCGCTCGCTAGGGCAGCTTATAGAAGGTGCCCTGAGCAAGCCGAAAGATATAGCTGCAAGGGTCGGAGGCGAAGAGTTCGCAACGTTGCTTCCGGGCACGGATGGTACCGAGGCCGTTCGACTCGCGCATACTCTCGGGGGTATGATTCGGACCCTGAGGGTGCCCGATCCGATTTCGCGGGGACTGTTGAGTGCCACAGTCTCCATCGGCGTGTTTACTCGTCCCTCCAAGAGCGACGAAACGCCGGCTCAAATGTTGGGGGCTGTAGAAGATGCTGTGCGCGAGGCCAAGCGCAATGGTCGAGACCGAATTGTGATTGCCGACCATCCGATCTGATGTGTTCTTTTTCCTGGGCCCCGGGGAAGTGAATTTATGCAACTGTCCTGAAGTGGTTACTTTGTGGTGAAAGGATCATTCCATGTCCAGCGTCAATGAAGAAACCGAGGTTGATTCCGTTGAGAACCAAACAACCGCTCCAGCGGAAGCGCCGGCTGAGAGCGGAGCGAGCGTTGATAAGATTCGGGACATCATTTTTGGATCGCAAATAAAGAATTACGACGCGCGCTTTGCGCGTTTGGAGCAAGACCTGGTTCGCGAAACTGTCGAACTGAAGGACTTGATGCGAAAGCGGTTTGAGTCGATCGAGTCATTTTTCAAGGCCGAGTCCGAGGCGATGGCAGCTCGACTACGCGCCGAAAAGGAAGAGCGCGCAACCCATATCGCCAATGTCCAACGAGAGACGAAAGAGGCTCATGGCGGCCTTGCCAGCCACGTCAACAATGTTGAAGCAGCGATGAATGAAGGCCATAGCTCCCTGCGGCAGGATCTGATGACCGAGTCCAGAAAACTTCTGGACGAGATTGATCAGCGATACGATAGCCTTCGCTCGCTGATGGAGGCGCGGGTATTGGAACTGCGCACGCAGAAGGTCGATCGATCGCACCTGTCCGATTTGTTTCGCGTCATTGCAGCGCACCTGGATGATAAGGATCAGAATGCTGCGTCAGAATAGCTGACGAGGTGTGCATGGAAACGAAGAGCGCATTGGACGAGCAGCAACCTGATTTGATCCCGGAGAAAGAGTTCATCGAACTGCGCGAGCTTCTGCTCGGCGATCAGATGCAGAAGGTGGAGGAACTTCGCATCCGGCTCGATGACCCGGGTGTGCGCGCGGGAGAGGTGAGCAGGATCCTCGCGCAAGCCCTTTCTCTGTCCATTCAGCGAGACCAAAAAATAGCCACCACCTTACATCCGGTAATTCAACATTCCTTGCGCACGTCCGTTGAAAAAGAGCCGGAGATTCTGGCGACAGCGCTGTTCCCCATTGTGGGGCAAGCCGTACGCAAATCGGTGGCGCATGCGGTCGAGCAATTGCTTGATTCGATCAACGCGATCTTTGAAGATGGATTTTCGCTCAAGCGCTGGGGCTGGCGGCTTGAGGCTATGCGCACCGGCAAGAGCTTTGCTGAAATAGCGCTGGCACGCAGCCGTTCTTATCGCGTCGAGCAGATCTATCTCATCCATCGAAAAACAGGGATGCTGCTCGCTCAGGCCACCAGGAATGCAGGTCTGATGGAGGACGCGGATCTGGTTGTTGGAATGTTGACTGCCCTGCAGGACTTTGCACGGGACTCGTTCACAAGCACCAAGCAGGACGATCTTGAGGTCCTGCAAATTGGCGAGTTCAAGGTGTGGCTTCTCCATGGACCGCTGGCGATTCTTGCGATCGTTGTGCGAGGCCGGCTGCCGCAAGAGTTACAGCTAAGATTCGCGGCGAAGGTGGAGCAGATCCATAAGGACTTCCATGCGGGCCTTATGGCGTTCGAGAAGGATGGAAGGCCTATTCCTGGGATTGAGGATGGGCTGAGTGGATTGCTGCTTGGACAGGGAGCTTCTACTGAATCACGATCCCATACCAAGCTGAAGATTGTCGCAGGTGTTTTGTTTGCCCTGCTGGTGTGCGGCGTCGCCTTTCGTGTCCGACAAGATATGCGCTGGAACGGTTATGTGAATAAACTTCGTCAGCAGCCGGGGATTGTTGTCGTCGACGCCCATCGCGGATGGAAGACCCTGGCCCTCGCTGGGATGCGAGATCCTCTGGCGATCGAGCCCCGTGCCCTGCTGTCTGAGTTCCATCTGCGTGAAGATCAAGTGACTGGAAGTTGGGAGGAGTATCTATCCTTGGATCCGCGTTTGGCGGATGCGCGAAGAATGGATACTGAGCGCGGCCTTGTGCAGGATATGTCGATTCGCTTTGAGGTAAATAGCACGCAGATCTCACTGGATGAGCTGCGGAGGGTCGACGAGTTGAGCAAACAGATTCGGCGTCTGATTAAGGATGCGAAGGCGCAGGGTATCGTGGTTGGTATCGAGGTTGTTGGGCATACAGACCATACGGGCGTTGAAGGGCATAACGCGGAGCTAAGCCAGCAGCGGGCCGCTACCGTGATCCGGCTACTGGAAGAGCGCGGAATTGATGCTGCTGCGCTATCAGGCAAGGGTATTGCCGACAGT
Organism: uncultured Acidobacteriaceae bacterium; assembly: GCA_963796535.1. GTDB lineage: Bacteria > Acidobacteriota > Terriglobia > Terriglobales > Acidobacteriaceae > Granulicella. The sequence continues at coordinate 95,488 of CAWCMO010000001.1, read as the reverse complement.
CAATCGGAGCATGACGGCACGGATCTCTTTGAGCAGGCCCTGGATCGTCGGGTGACGTTTCTAGTGCATGCAGTCCCCCGAGGGAATTAGATCCTGCGCGGGCAGCGGAACTAGGTGATGGGTGACGAGTTCAGACATCGAGCAGCATGATGATGGCTTCGAATAGTCGACGCGCCTTCGTTCAACGCGCATGGTTCGCAGCGCAGGACAAAGCTCTTCGTTCGAGGTCAGTGCGCACCTGCGGTCAGCGCAGTGGCGCGGGAAGGCTGCCACGCCGGGGCGCCATCTTCCCACTGGTTATCTGTGAGTTGCTCTATGTGCGTACCGTCAAAGCGCATGACGAAGATCTCGCCGTAGGGTTGCGGCGCGCCGGTGTAAATCGCTTCGTCCTTGAAGCCCATGCGCGAGCTCGTGAAAAGCAGCTGCTCTCCGTCGGGCGACCAGGCAAGATGCGCCTCGTTACCGTGCGTATGAGTGAGTTGTGCCAGGCCGGTGCCGTCAGGATGAATCGTCATCACCTCGAAATCGCCGTCGATCCTGCGGATGAAAGCGATCAGGTCGGTGTGCGCCGACCAGACGGGAAAGTTGTCGTACGCGGTAGTGAGCTTAGTGACGGTGCCGTCCCCCAGTCGCATCAGGCGTAATCCTTCGCCTTCCGGCCCCGCAGTGCGGTAGACAATACTCTTCCCATCCGGCGAGAACGAGGCGAAGGCATTGTTGTTGGAACCCGAGGTGACGACGTGGAATCCGGTGCCGTCAGCGTTGAGGATGCCAATTGCGGCCCCGCCATTGACTGCATCGTTGGGCTTCTTGCCACCGGCAGCGAAGTCGAGGAACGCCGTAAATCCCCCTACCCCCACGACGATTTGTTTGCCGTCAGGCGACCACTGCGGACCGAGGATCAGGTCCTTGCGAGTCAGTATGGCCGTGTCGGGCTCGCCGTCTTCAACGATGTTAAGGATCGACCCGCTCGCCCCAATGGTGGTGACGGCAAGGTGCTCCCCGCTGGGATCATACGCGGGCAGGAACGTCGTTCCGTACAGGTCGAACTTCGGGTTCGCGCTCCAGAGCTTTTGCGGATCTGCGGAGCGATGGATGGCGATTCGGCAGAATACCACCTGTTTTGCGTCAGGCGACCAGGACGGTGGATCGCGCCAAAGTCCAGCGCCAGCGGGCCCGGGCTTGCCGCTGGCGTACACGACCGCGCTGCCAGTTGCAGCGGTCCGGATATAAGCGATTTCGCCAGTAGACAGAACGGCGGGGGCGATCTTAACGCCGGGTCCGCCGCTGACCGGTGTCGTCAAGCCTGTGGCAACATCGACCTTAATGATTTGGCTCGTATCTTCAGCGGAGGGTCGCACCCGAAAATCCCAGGTGTTCTGCGCGGACATGCAGTCGGCGAGCAGGGTTTTACCATCAGACAGCCACTTCGGCGTGCCACAGAAGTTGCCATGTTCGGTGACGCGCTTCAAGCCGGAGCCGTCCGGATGCATGATGTAAATGTCGACGAGGTGGAGCCGCTCCCAGCGGCCTTTGGCGGTCGGCAGGTCGCTGCCACGGTCCGAAGAGAACGCGATCCACTGGCCGTCGGGTGACCACGCGGGCCTGAAATCGCCGCCATCGCCAGTAGTAAGCGGCGTAGCCTTGTGGGTTTGGACGTCAAGAATCCAGAGATTTGCACGGCCCGTCGCGCGCGTGCTGACGAAGACGATGCGGTTGCCGTCGGGCGAGAAGGCCGCCTGGTCATCGAAGGCCGGTGAGTCTGTAAGGCGCTCCACACCAGTGCCATCGGGATGCACACGGTAAATATCGGCGGAGCCGGCTCGCTCGGAGGTGAAGGCGATCCAGTCTCCCTTGGGTGACCACGCAGGGTTGTAATTCCACGAACCGGGCTCTGTGAGCGCACGCTCAGCGGTCCCATCAGCGTTCGCGATATAGAGCGTGGCCTCGGATGGGCCGCTGCGTAGAAAGACAACGCGGTCGGCGGCCCCACAACGGCTTGCGCCCGTTGCGAAGATCCATATAAGGGTAAGCAGGGTCGAAGTGCGAGGCATGGTTTCCTCGAAGAGAGATTTATGTGACCTTGACGATTTGCACGAGATTAGCACATTGCCAGGGGAGCCGAAGAACTGGTTGAACGCGACTTCGAAGTTGCCTGCCAGCGACCGGAGAAGCTATGCTCATCTGCACAATGGTTCGCAGCTGTGGAACACTAGGACTTCTTACAAGTGGGTTGTTGATCGCAATCGCGTCACCCTGCAAGCCTCAAGCACCGGGGCCATCTGTTTTTCACGTTGCCGCCGACGGCTCGGCGCAGTACAAAACGGTTCAGGCAGCGGTCGACGCCGTTCCCGCTACCGGTGGGACAGTTCTAATCGCACCCGGCATTTATCGCGAGCAGGTGATCGTCAACCAGTCCAACGTCACGCTGCGCGGAACCGGGGCAAACCCAGAGGCGACGATCCTGGTCGACGACACCGGCCAGGGGACGCGGGGCACCAAGCCGAGCTACGCGACCGTTCACGTCCTCGGCAGCGACTTCCACGCCTTCAACCTCACATTTCAGAACGATTTCAACCGCACCCACGAACAAGGGTTCGCCGGATCGCAGGCCCAGGCGCTGAACCTGGAAGGCGACCGAAACATCCTCGACCACGTCAGCGTCCTCGCGAACCAGGACACTCTCTACATCGGCGCCCGCGGCTGCGGCCAGGCAGGAAGCCGCAGGACACCGGCTCCAAGCTCGCCATCTCCTCTTCCAACTGCGCAATCCGCTCCACCCACCACCGCACCCTGTACGCCGGAACCCACACGCAGTTACTTTACGCACTGTGTCATTGCCGGGAACGTCGACTTCATCTATGGCGACGGCAACGCTGTGTTCCATGAATGCGAGATTCGCAGTACACTCCATGCCGCAGGCGGCTACCTGACCGCGCAGGGCAAGTATCTGCCCGATCAACTGTCCACGTTCGTCTTCAACCATTGCCGCCTCACCGCCGAACCTGGAGAGGCTCATGTCTATCTTGGTCGACCCTGGCGCCCCTACGCGTCCGTGGTCTTCCTCAACACCGAGATGGGAGCTCACATCGAACCAGCGGGCTGGCGCGAGTGGCACCCGGGCGAGACTCATAATCTCGACACGGCCTTCTACGCCGAATACAAGTCAAGTGGTCCCGGCGCAAACCCGGCAGCTCGCGATCCGCATTCTCACCAGCTAACAGCCACGCAGGCCAAGCAGTTCGAGACGAAAATTTTCCTGGCCGGAACAGACGGCTGGAACCCAACCAGGGAAGCGAAGTAGCGGCCCACTACTGTAGTGGTAGCCAGGACGTTAGCCGGACTCGTTCTCGCACTCTTCAACTCCACTAAGCACAGCAAAGAACCGAGGAGCAGCCATGCAACGATACTCGTCAACCGTGCTGATACTCGCATTATCCCTATCAGCAGCCGCAGCCGCGCAGGATACTCGCACAGTTACGGAGCCAGTGATTCCTGCCTTCTGCACCAAACTCGACGCTCACCTCACCTCGATCAGCGACGGAACCTACAACACCCTGTCAGCGGCCGACGAAGGCAAGCTCGATACGGATCGCATCCAAAAAGCCATCGACAGCTGCGGAAAAGGAAGAGCCGTCGCCCTCCAGACTCACGGTGGGTTCAACGCATTTGTCAGTGGTCCGCTCGAGCTTCGCGAAGGAGTGACCCTTGTAGTGGATAAGGGCGCCACGCTCTTCGAGACACTCGACCCTAAGGTATTGGAGATCTCTCCAGGCAGCTGCGGGATTGTCAGCAAAGACCCTGGGCGAGGATGTAAGCCGTTGATCTCTGTAAGCCATGTGTCGGGCGCTGGCATCATGGGCGACGGAGTCATTGATGGACGAGGCGGCCAGAAGATTCTCGGCAAAACCATGTCTGCGTGGGAGCTCGGCGAACTGGCCCTCAAAGACAATGCAGGCCAGAAGGTAAGCCGCCTGATCGTTACCGACCACGCCGACAACTTTATCCTCTACCGCATTACGCTAAGAAACTCGCCCAACTTTCACGTTTCTTATAACGCCGGCGATGGCTTCACGGTGTGGGGCGTCAAGATAGACACCGTGCAGCGTATCGCGAGCGATCCCCATCCACTCTCAAGAAATACCGACGGCATCGATCCCGGAAACGGCTCAAAAAATATCACGATCACCCACTCCTTCTTTCGCGAAGGCGACGACAACGTGGCCATCAAAGGAGGCCCCGGCGGCGTCACCAACATGACCGTGATCCACAATCACTTTTACTGGGGTCATGGCATGTCGATTGGATCCGAGACCATGGGCGGAGTGAGTAAGATCCGTGTCTCGGACCTCACCTTGGACGGCACCGACTCCGGCATCCGCATCAAGTCCATGGGCACCAAAGGCGGGCTCGTGCACGACATCGCCTACGACGGCGTCTGCATTCGCAACTCCGGCCGACCACTGGATATCACCGCTGCCTACGCCGCAAATGGCCCAGTCAAGGGAAACTCGCCCCCCACCTTCCGCGACATCACCCTGCGCAACGTGAGCATCTCTGGCGGCGGCCATATCCTCTTCGATGGCTACGATCATGACCATCGCGCGCAGGTTAACGTAGACGGGGTCTTCCTCATCGACAGCACGCCCCCGGATCCTCCGTACACTTACACCTTCGACAATGCGGACGTCGTCTTCGGCCCTGGCGGAAGCAATCTCCAGCTTCCCGCTGGCACGGACGCCACCATCTCCGGTTCGCCAACCCAAGGAACGCCCTACTCCTGCGCCGATCGATTCGTTCCCTTCCCAACGGAATAGCCGCGCTTCACTCCAGCGTTCCCTTCCCAAACACCCGGAGACCCGCAACCTACGCAATCAAACCTGTTCGCCCAGAAATACAGGCTTTATATGCCGCTCAAAAAGGTTCGTCGTGACGTTCCGCGCAACAATCTCCTCATTTTCCCTCAACGTCGCAAGGTATCGCGGCCCCATCTTCGCTGCCACCTTGAACCCAACATGCAATAACTGACGAAAACTCGGGTTATATGCAGCGTTCGTTCCGTCATGTCGCAGCGTACCGGTGAACTCCTCGCTACTCCAGCCCTTCACCTCGTCCGGCGACGGCAACACCGTACGATCAATGTCGATGACCGTTGCATACGGTGCGGTCAACTCATCGGCGTGCGCAAACGCTTCAGCATAAATCTCCTTCGCCACCGCAAGGCCATCACCTCCTGACTCCGCCAATCCAATCAGCTCCTCCAACCAGGTCGTCCCAGCCGTCTTCAAATGCACACCCGCGCCCGAACGCTGCACGGCCTCATGAATCACCCTATAAATCGAAAATTTATCGGAACCCGAATGCACACTCAGCTTCAAATTCGCGGGCAGACGATACCGCTCCACCGCGTAGGCGATCGCCGCGATATCCTCCCTGAATTCGCGTGCGAACTTAGGCACGTCGCCAACATAATCCACGCCCTTGTTGAATCGACCAGTAAACTTCGGCGCAATGGTTTGAATCGGAATCTCCTCATCCGCAATCATTGCGAGTACTGCCAGCAGCTCCACCGGCGTCTGTGCGGCATTCGTCTCGTCCATAGAAATCTCTGACACGAACTGCCCCTCGCCCTTGCTCTGCTCAATTGCGCGATAGATTCTCCCAGCCTCCTTCACCGCCGCTAAAAAGTTATTTGCCACGCTCCGTAGAAACTCCCGATCCACCTCGAACGGCGCATCTACATCCGGGATTACCACCCTGCCAATCAACTCACCATGACGCGCAATAAACGCGTCGACGTCAATCGCGTGGGCCGGCTGCCCAATCATGTCCGCAACGTCGAGCGTGAAGAAATCGCTCGGTTCAATAAACCGTTCAACTGTATTCAGTTGAACGTGATCGGCGTCCACAAAGTAAGGCCTGCTCCAATGCAGTTCCTCCACCGCAATGTCCGCTGCAACCCGAACCGACCCGGGCTCGGAGCCGATAATCACATGCTCACGATTGGACTTGTTCCAAACCGGCGCTACTTCCACTCCGGTATCTAGCGCCAGAATGCATGCTTGCAACTGCGCCTTCGCCTGCATTCCAAAACGGTCTCCCACTCCAATCGAAAATCGCGGAAGTGTCAGCTCTTGTTTCATGTCCTTCTCCTCTACCGCGTCATCGTGAATAGAAGTCAATCTTCATCGTTACATTGTGTTACTTCAGGTTTCCGCGCACGCCGGCACCAATCTGTACATTCTCACCGTGCGCCGCAGTCACGGTAAAATCGGTCGCGGTTACATCCGCATACTGCACAATCGCGCCGGCCTCTCCGGATAGATGTATGTGGATCAGTTTCAGGTTGCGAATCGGCGACTCTGGCAATCCAACAATCAATGCTGCCTGCCGGGCGCCCGTAGCCGTTACATTCTCAATCGTGATGTCGTCGAAAAATGGAGTCAGCCGAGTAACCTTTTCCTCGCTGATCGTCTCCGGAACCTTCGGATAAAACTCGCTGATGAGGATAGGTGTGTGAACGCCTTCCATCGTGATATCGCGAAAAATAAAATGTCCGATCGCAGCATTCCCGCGATCGCGGTTCGACTTCACCCTCACACCCTGATCCGTACCCTTGAAATGTATGCGTTCCGCGCGGACATCCTGCACGCCACCCGCGATCTCACTCCCAATCGAAAGTCCATGCCCACGTAGAAACGTGCAGTCCGTGATCACGATATGACGCGACGGCGCATCGGGCCCAGGAGAATCCGGTTGCCCGCTCTTGATCGCTACGTTGTCGTCACCCGTATCAATCGTCAGGTGGTCGATAACAATATTCGAGGACGAGAACGGATCGATACCATCCGTATTATGCGATTGTTGCGGCGCCAGCACCCTCATATTCGTAAACGTCACATCGTCCGAGTAATACGGGACAATCTGCCACATCGGTGAGTTCTCCACTGTTACCCCACGCATACGAACGTGTTTGCAATGATCGAAGACAATCAACCGAGGCCGCGGATCATGAGGCCTGTCCCACCACGACTCGCCCCTTCCGTCGATCACGCCCGACCCCTCGATCGTCACGTCCTCAGCATTCGTTGCCGTCAATAGCGCCTGCTTCCCCTTATCCTTGAACTCGTCCTTGTCAGGATAATCCCCGTGATCTTTGCTCCCCGCCAACGTCGTGCCTTCCGCAATCCGCAACGTCATATGGCTCTTCAAGATCAATGGTGACGATACAAACACAGAGCCACCGTCCAACAGAACCGTTCCTGGATGCGTTCCGCTGCAATCATCGATCGCTCTCTGAATCGCTGCGGCGTCGTTGGTAGTACCATCCCCCTTTGCTCCGTACTGTCGCACAGCGCAAACCTTTGCAGCGTGTGCACTGGCCGCGATTCCCGCGCCAGCGACTACCAGCAGCGCGGCTCTCAGCATAGGTTGCGTCATCTTCACCTCCTCGACAAAAACGTTGATACAACAATTCAGCACTCTCGCAATCAAAGGCAAGTCAACTTGAAGCGTGTACGCGCACCAACGTGCCTGTCACCTCTACCCACCGAGCTACATCAAGCCGCGCAGGAATCGAAAAATGATCGGAATCGTCGCTCGGGCAGCAATCCATGGCAACGTGGCCAGATCCAGCCGATAGTAGCAATCAAAAATAGTCCACGTCAAGGTAACTGCGGGTGCATGGAAAGGTTTATAAGCGTACTCACACGCACCAGGGCTGTTAGTATCGTTCAGCATGAAAGACACGAAACGTCCTACCATCATCGACGTGGCCCGCGCGGCGAACGTTGGATCATCGACTGTCTCGCGGCACGTTCGAGGAGGGAAATCGGTTAGTCCGGAAGTTGCGAGACGGATCGAGGTTGCGATCGCGCAGCTGGGATATGAGCCAAATACTCTGGCTCGCAGCCTGAGAGTTGGCAAGACCCGGACGCTCGGCGTGTTGTTTCCGCATGTCAACAATGTGTTCTTCGGCAATGCCATTCGTACGATTCAGACCGAGGCGCGCATCAGCGGCTTTACGGTGATGCTGCTTACTCACCAGGAGGAAGCGAAGCTGCAGCAGGAGCAGTTGGCATCGCTCAAGCGCTCACAGGTGGATGGAATCATCCTCGTCCCGGCCGCGGAGACCAACGTTGCACAGGTACGCGCTCTGCTCGGCGATACACCCGTCGTAGCATTTGATCGCTCCCTGGGCAGTACGATCGATTCCGTGCTCCTAGACAATTACAGAGCAGCGCGTGAGACTACCGAGCACCTGCTCGGCCATCGGCATTCTCACATCGTCGCGGTGAACGCACCGTACAAGCTGCAGCCGCTGCAGAGCCGGTTCAAAGGGTACAAAGAGGCGATGGAAGCGGCTGGGAAGCACCCAGAAATCATCGTCTGGCATGAATCGGAGCAGCTCAGGAAGGAGCTGTGCGCAGCCTTGCAGAGGAAACGAGGACCGGCGACAGCCATCCTTTCGATGAGCTATTCGGTCACTCTTGCGATCCTCTCGACTTTGCGCGACAGCCACATCCCGCTCAGCGAAATCGGGTTTATTGGAATAGACGATATGGAGTTCGCAAACTTCATCCACCCTCCGCTGACGACCCTGGCGCAACCTGCGGAACAGTTTGCCCGCCTTGCCTTTCAACAGCTACTGGTGCGCACATCCGGCTCAAAGGAAAAGCCCGTTCATGTAGTAATAGCTGGCAACATGATGGTTCGATCCTCCTGCGGATGTAAACCAGCTTCTTCCAGGAGACCGTAGTTCGCCCGTCGCATTCACTCGCAGGGCGAAGGATTGTCGGGTTTACCGTAGACCCCTTAACGCTAGTCTTCCTCAGTTTAAATTTAGCTGTTGACGATCGCTGATTTGTACGTCTACTATTTCGCTCGTAATTTGGCTACGTTGCCAAGCTATCCGAAGTGCTAATCCCTGAAGAGGGTGAGATGAGTTTGACGCGTCGTACCAGCCACATCGGCAGGCCCCGGTTAGAACAGTGTTCAGAACAATTCGAGACTCCGTTGCGTTTCTCAGTCTGTCAGAGACTGACAATCCACTCATCGCGGCAGATGCGCCCACGAGAAGCGTCCGGGGACCGTAAAGCCCTAGAGGTCAGCACCAACAATCATTACTCAGCATATGAAAAATCCCATCAACTTATAACATCGCCGAACTATGGTGAATTCCTAAAGAAAATGGAAGCCAGCGCATGCCAATGATCGATAAGTTTGAAGATGAAGTGGTAGGACGAATACAAGAGCGGCGTGGGACGCCGGTCATTCCAGGGGACCGAGAAAGCAATCTCCGATCCTGCTCAACCAGGCTGCGCCGAGTCCGCTCCGCGGGAATCGTTACCGTTTGTGCAGTGTTGATGCTCTTTCTTCCCGCCGCAGCGCTGGCACAGATCGGTGGCTCTGGGACGATTGAAGGAACGGTTACTGATTCCTCGGGAGCGGTGGTTCCGGGAGCTACCATAACTGCGCGAAATGTCGCGACGGGCGCTGAGATGGTCCGTACCAGCAACTCCGACGGCCGCTACAACATTTCGCCGCTCGACGTCGGCGAGTATACGGTTAAGATCGCCGCCAAAGGATTTGAGACGCTATTGCGCGAGAAGCTCGAGCTGAACGGCATGCAGGTGCTCCCGCTCGACGTTGCACTGCAACTGGGCTCGGCCGATACGACGGTGACGGTGACCGCGTCGCCTCCCCCGCTGGAGACGGAAAACGCGACCCTCGGCGCCACCATGGAGCATGAGGCCTACACGTCCCTCCCACTCGAAATGGGCGGTGCCAATGGGGTCAGCACCGATCAGCGCCGCGTCACCGACTACGCCATCATGATGCCCGGCGCCACCAACAACGAGATCAAGAACAACGAATCGGATGAGCCGATGGTAGTGAACGGCTACTCGGCTGGCACGACCATGTACGTTGAAGGCGTTCCGCTGGAATCAGCTTCGACCGCTGGCGATCCACGCTTCATCTGGCCCGCCTTCTCCGTGGAGACAATCAATCAGTTCCAACTCAAAACAACCGGCTACTCTCCCGAGTACCAGGGCATTGGCGTCGAAAACTTCACCATGAAGGTCGGCACCAACCAGATTCATGGCAGCGTCTACGACATCTTCCGCAACACGGCGCTCGACTCTGCCGGCTTCATACCAGCACAATATCCGGCGAACTATCCCGACCCGAAACTTGCCGGCACCTACTACAAACCACCAGAACACATGAACGAGTATGGAATGACCCTGGGCCTGCCAATCTGGAAGAACAAGATCTTCTTCTTTGGCAGTTACGCAGGATTCCGCTACTCAACGCTGACCAAATCCCAAGTGCAGACCATCCCGACGCCCGCTGAGTTGTGCGGCGACTTCTCCGCGGTCGGACAGAACATCTACGATCCCACCACGCAGATCGAGACCGGTGGAAGCTACTCGCGCAAACAGTTCAAGGGTGCAAGCTATACGAGCGCCGGTTGCGGGACAGGCCCTGTGATAGCCAACGTCATTCCTCAGGACGAGCTTTCGCCCATTGCGCAGTACCTGCAGAAGTTCATGCCAGCGCCCAGCAACTCGAACCTCACCAACAACTACTATGGCTCGTACCAATGGGGTCTCAACAACTGGTCCACGGCCGATCGCTTTGACTTCGACCTCAACGACAAGCACAAGGTGAACGTAATCTTTGCCATGGGCCGCCAGGGTCTTATCGGTCCTGCGGGCAGCCAGACAACCAACGTAGCTCCCCTGCCCTATCTGTACGCCAAGAACTACGCACCCATCTCGAAGGTCGTTATCTTGGAGGATACCTACGTTCTTAAGAACAATCTCGTCAACCAGTTCAAATACGGCGCGGCACAGTACCACTCGCCGGATAACAACCCGACGTATGGAGTTCCCGAGTTCGCCGCCTCCGCCGCTGGCATCACCAACCTTCCCACCGGCCAGGCTTCGGGCAGCTTTCCTTACGAGAAGTTCTCCGGCGGCCCGCAGACCTTTGCGCCGTGGGGACCGCAGTCCGGCTACGTAGGCAATACCAACGCCTTTACGGCGCTCGACAACGTGCAGTGGGTCAAGGGGCGTCATTCCTTTACCTTCGGCGGCCAGGTTGAGTGGATGGAGTACAACTACCTCTATGCCGACACCGGCAGCACCCTGGCAACACTCAACTTCGGCCTGAACGAAACGGCGCAGGTAAGCGGCTCTTCTGCAGCGGCGAAGGCCAGCACTGGCCTTCCCTACGCAAGCTACTTGCTCGGTGCCGTGGACTCTGGCAGCTACACGGAGTATGCGCCGATTGCACAGGAAACCGGCTCCCGCTACCGTCCCTTTGCCTTGTACGCGAATGATGACTGGCAGGTAACTCCCAAGCTAACCGTGAACATCGGCCTGCGCTGGGATGTCATGCCGCCCTTCCGCGAGGCTGAGGACCGCTTCTCCTTCCTGAACCCGACGGCCACCAACCCCGTCACCGGCTCCCCCGGCATTCTTCAGTTCGCTGGCAATGGGACCGACGGTTGCAACTGCACCACGCCGCTCAAAACCTACTACAAGGACTACGGTCCACGGCTGGGTTTTGCCTGGCAGATTAACCCGGGCATCGTGCTGCGTGGCTCGTATGGCATCTACTATGGCCATGGCGGCGGCACCTCCGGAGGCCAGACAACACTGCCCTCAAGCAACATGGAACTGGGCTATGCCGCATCACCTAATCCGACCAGTGAGGGACTATCGCTGCCGGCGTTCTATCTCAACAACAGCCCCTACTTCACCGGCGCGGGCCTTGCCAACACGGCATTCGGAACCAGCACGATTGCTGCGCCGCCGGTCTTCAATCCCTCCTACGCAACCTACTACTCCACCAACGCCGTCTCGCCCTACAAGGTCTCCTCGAGCCCTGCGTATCTCGATCCCTACTATGGCGGACGCACCCCCACCTTCGAGGGATGGTCGCTTGGCTACCAGGTTCTTCTTACGAAGGATATGACGGCGACCATCAGCTACGTGGGCAACCAGGGCCACTTCCTGGTGCCGACCGGCAGCCCGCGTGGTTACTGGAGCGATCAACTCGATCCGAAATGGCTCTCACTCGGCACAACCGTGCTTGGCTCAGCCGCCGCGACGAACATGCCTTCCGGCACCTCCCTGCCGTACGCGAGCTTCAACGGAACGGCTTCTCAGGGATATACGGTAGCCCGCGCGCTGACGGCCTTCCCGCAGTACTCCGGCCTGGTGGATCAGCTCCCGGCGGTCGGCAACTCCAACTACAACGCCTTGCAGATCTTCGTTCAGCAGCGCTTTAGCCACGGCTTCAGCTTCATGCTGAGCTACACCTGGAGCAAGACGATCGACGATGTGGGTACCTTCCGCACCGGCTACGCTATTCCCGCCGGCGTGCTCTACAACAACGGCAAAGCCTGGGCGATCGACCGGATCGAGCGTTCCGTCAGCACCCAGGATCAAGCGCAGAACCTGGTTGCGACCGCCAACTACGATCTGCCGTTCGGCAAGAACGGCATCGGCTCCGGCAACGCCTTTGTCCGCGCCATCGGAAGTGACTGGCGTTTCTCCGGAGTTCTCACAGTTGTCTCGGGCAATCCGCTCGCGCTGACCGGTGCTGCCTGCACAGGCCTCACCGGACAGGGAACCTGCATGCCAGGCTACGCTCCAGGCTTTACCGGCTCTGCGCGTCAGCACGGCAAGTGGGGACAGGGCGCTACCCGCACAACCTTGGCGTCGATTCAATACATCAACCCCGCCGCCTTCGTGGAGGTCCCCGCACCCTACATTGGTAACGTCGCACGCACCGCTCCTGATGGACTTCGCGGGCCCGGCAACTACGACATCGATGCCAGCCTGCGCAGGACCTTCAATATCTGGAAGGGCGGCCGCGTAAAGTTCGTCTTTGATGCGTCGGTCTTCAACGCAGTCAACCACGTCTGGTTCGGCAGCCCGGCGAGCACCGCGGACGGCTCCATCGGCAGTTCGGTCGGCGCTGCGAGCCTCGGTACCGTAGCAGGTCAGGCAAACAATCCGCGCCAGTTCCAGTTCGCGGGCCACATCAACTTCTAACTCAACCTCACCAGGAAAACGGCGCGAAACTTTACGAGTTTCGCGCCGTTTGCTTTCCCCTCATGAGCATCCAACCATCAGAAACTTCATGCCAGCGACCACACAAATGCGTCTCCTCCGGCCCACTTTCCGCCACGCGGCCGTCCCGCTTCTTTGCCTCACGCTTTGCCGCACAGCCCTTTCACAAGATCAGCCCTGGTCTCAGCGCATGGCCAACACCGCCATCTCACTCAACATCGGCCATGGCGATAAGCCAGACGCTCCTTTGACGTGGAACTACGAGCTCGCCACGCTGCTCAATGGGATGGATACGGTCTGGTACAACACCGCCAACGATGCATACTTCCTCTCCATCAAGCAGTCCCTCGACACGCTTGTCTTGCCCGACGGATCGATTCCCACCTACAACGCCTCTGCCTATACGCTCGACAATATCGCGCTGGGCCGCGAGTTGCTCCGTCTTTATCGAGTCACGTTAGACAATCGCTACTACAAGGCCGCAGTATTACTTCGCAGTCAGCTTGCCGAGCAGCCTCGCAACGCCTCCGGAGGCTTCTGGCACAAGAAACTCTACCCCAACCAGATGTGGCTCGATGGCCTCTACATGGCCGAACCCTTCTACGCCGAATATGCTTCCGTCTTTCACGAGCCGCAGGACTTCTCCGATATCACCCGGCAGTTCACCCTGGTCGAAGCGCACGTGCGTGATCCGAAGACAGACCTGCTGTATCACGCGTGGGACGAATCGCGGCAACAGCGCTGGGCCGATCCCAACACCGGAACATCGCACATCGTCTGGGCGCGCGGAATGGGCTGGTACATGATGGCTCTCGTCGACACGCTTCCCTACTACCCGCAAAATGATCCGGGCCGAGCCAAGCTCATCGAGATACTCAACCGCACCGCCGAAGCAATTGCACGCGTGCAGGATCAGCGCACCGGCCTTTGGTATCAGGTTCTCGACAAACCCGGTAACGACGGCAACTACTTCGAGTCCTCCGCCGCATGCATGTTCGTCTACGCGCTCCAGAAGGGTGTGCGGCTCGGCTATCTTCCCCAGCGCTACGCGGCCAATGCACAACGCGGCTGGCTGGGAATCCTCGATAATTTTGTGCAGACCGGCGCGAAGGATTCCGTCACTCTCACCAGCACCGTCAAGGCTGTTGGTCTTGGTGGCACTCCCTATCGTGACGGCAGTTACAGCTACTACATTCACGCACCGGTAGGCAGCAATGATCCCAAGGGGGTTGGAGCATTCCTCCTGGCCGCGACCGAGATGGAGAACGCGCCGGGCGCCACCACCCTCCGCGGCGACACCGTTCTCGTCGACGCATGGTTTAACAGCCAGCAGCGCAAGAACGCCGCCGGACAGACAGAATCCTTCCACTACAAGTGGAACGACTTCTCGAATGATGGTTACTCCCTCTTCGGCCACCTCTTTCAGCGCGAGGGCGCGACTCTAGGCACGCTTTACACTGCGCCGACCGAATCCAGCCTGAAACAGGCACAGATTTACATCATCGCCTCGCCAGACAATCCTGCGAAGAATCCTCATCCGCACTACGCTACCGCGCAAGACGGCGCGGAGGTTGCAGCGTGGGTTCAGAAGGGAGGCACTCTCCTTCTCCTCGAAAACGACCCCGCCAACGCAGACATCGTGCACTTCAACAACATCGCAGACCGCTTCAGCATTCACTTCAATCCCGTCCTGAGCCACCACGTCGTCGGTACCGACTACGCCGCCGCAGAAATTCCAGTGAAACCTGATGGCGATCTCTTTCACTCCTCCCACGTGCTCTACATGAAAGACACGTGCACGATCTCCGTCTCCGCGCCAGCCCGAGCTCTCGTCACCGATCGCAACGTCATCGTCATCGCCACGGCAAAGTACGGTAAAGGCACGGTCCTCGCGGTTGTAGACCCCTGGCTCTATAACGAGTACACCGACGGCCGCAAAGACCATCCGTCCGGGGACAACTTCGCTGCAGGCAAGGAACTCGTTCGCTGGGTGATCGCACAGCGCGGTGGCCACGATGAGGAGACGCGTTGAGCAGGGTGCGAAGTATCCAAACAGACCGCCGGAACTTTTTTCGAACCGCCGCCGGAACCCTGGCCGCCCTCCCACTCTTGTCCACAACGCGTGGCATCTCAGCCCAACGCGCATCTGCCGATCCGGCAAGCCCCGCTGCCCCCTCGGTCAGTCTCGACATCAAAGAGTTTGGCGCTGTAGGCGATGGCAAGACCAACGACACGCCTGCCATTCAGCAGGCGCTCGATCGCTGCAGCGTCCTCGGCGGTGGCCAGGTCCGCGTGCCAGCTGGCGAGTACCTGACGGGCACCGTCATGCTGCACTCCAACACGACCTTGCACCTTGACCCAGACGCTTCCCTGCTTGGATCGCCAAACCTGGCCGACTATTCGCTCACACAAGTGCGCTGGGAAGGCCATTGGGTGAAGGGCTACCTGGGCCTGATCGCTGCCATGGATGCCAACAACATCGGCATCACGGGCATCGGAAAAATCGTTGGCAACCCCGCCATCAAAGGTCGCGTGGATCCACAAAATGGACTGCGCCATCCCGCTCTGCTTGAGTTCGTCAATTGCAACCACCTCCGCGTGGAAGACTGCGTGACCGAGCAGAACGACATGTGGTCGATTCATCCCGTCTACTGCGACAACGTCCTCTTCCGCAACGTCACGGTACGCGGCGGTGCCGACGGTATCGACGTCGACTCATGCAGCCGCGTCGTAATCGAAAGCTGCACCTTCTCCACCGGCGACGATTGCATCTCGCTCAAGTCAGGCCGAGGCGCGGAAGGCTACGCGATTCACCGACCCACCGAAGACGTGCGCATCAGCAACTGTACCTTCGCCGATTCGCACTGGGCCTGCATCGGCATCGGCAGTGAAACCTCCGGTGGCATTCGCAACGTCCACATCGATCACTGCAAATGCATAGCCGCGCGGACCTTTGCTATCTACATCAAGAGCCGCCCCGGACGCGGCGCCTTCATCGAAAACATCTACGTGAGCGATCTCGATGTTTCCGGAGCCGACCAGGGGTTCCTCCGCTTCAACATCCTGAACAGCGGGAAGCAGGATGAGTTTCCAATTCCAGGAGACAAGGGAATCCCGACGATACGCAACTTCAATTTCAGCAATATTCGCGTCACGGACGTGCCAGTGCTCATCGATGGAGTTGGAATCCATCCCGACAAGCCGCTCGAAGGTTTACTCCTCACCAACATCAGCGGCACATGCGCCAAGGGGATCTTCCTTGCGAACATTAAGCACGCCGTGCTGCGAAACATCGGAGTAACCGGGTATACCGGCGCTCTGCTCAACACCTACAACGTAACCGGAGTCGGTCTAGCCCAAGCTGCTCCTCTGGAAGCCACAAAGATCCCCGCTCCAGCACCAGCACCAACTAAACCGTACGTTCTGCATTAGGCTGCCTCCAGATTAATCGAGGGCAAAAGAGTCCGCGCTTACTCAACAAAGTAATCCTTACCCCGAGTGTGATGCCCAAATCTATCCGTTCATTTCTTCGCATCTGCGCCGCAGCTTCGATTCTTCTCCAAGCCGCTGCCGCACAGGACACGACGCAGCCCATTCCGACCGCTCCCCACGCCGCCGGGCTTCCAACGAATGCCGGCCGCGCCGAGCTCACCGCCTACCTCGATGGCATCGCGGCCGAGTACATCACGAGCCGAGACGCCAAGGTCGCCACCATCCACACGCGCACCGAAGCAGAGGATCGCCAAGCCATAGTCCGCAAAAAGATCCTATCCCTGATTGGCCCCCTCCCCCAGCGCACCGCACTGAGTGTCAGGCTCATGGGAGTGACCCAGGCCGACGGCTTCCGCATCCAAAAGCTGCTCTTCGATAGTCAGCCCGGCTTTCACGTCCCCGCGCTACTCTACATTCCAGACGGACTTGCAGATGGCCAGAAGCTCCCCGCAATTCTCATCTCTCCAGGCCATCTGCCCAGTGGCAAGGTCAGCGACTACACCTCCGCAGCGATCTTCGCTCACAACGGCTTCATCGTTCTCTCCTACGATCCCATCGGTCAGGGTGAGCGCCTCCAATATCCAAATCCGAAGGATCCAAATGAGTCGCTCGCAACGCGTCCCACCGGCGAACACGGGGAAGCAAGTCTGCAACCCATGCTCATCGGGGATACCATCGATCGCTACATGCTATGGGACGCCATCCGCGGCATCGACTACCTCAGCACGCTTCCGCAGGTCGATTCAAAACGCATAGGTGCCTTCGGCTGTTCCGGCGGTGGCGCGGTCACTGCGCTTCTCGGAGCTCTCGATCCCCGTTTGGCCGCCACTGCCATCGCCTGCTACATCACCAACTTCGATACGCTGTTGCCCGCTCTCGGTGCGCAGGAGGGCGAACAGTCCATGCCGAACTTCATCGCGTCAGGTCTCGACTTACCCGACTGGGTTGAGCTCCGAGCACCGCGCCCGACCGCGGTGGTGGCCACCTATTCCGACATGTTCCCCTTTGCGGGCGCACGTTCCAGCGTGATCGAGGCCCGCCGTTTCTACTCCATCTTCGATCGCAACAACGCCGGGGTGACGTCCGGTATAGCTTCACCCCAGGTCCCGCCCACTCCCACCGGAGTCGCGTTGAATGCCGACACGACGAACCAGATTCCACCTACGGCCGCTCTCCAGTTCATCACCGGCCCCGGGCGTCACGGTGCTCTCGCGCCGCTCATGGGCGACCTCGTCGAATTTTTCATTCGCAACCTGAAGCCCGGCACCGATGCCAGCCATCCCATCCTTCCACCCACGGCTTCTCTCCCTGACAAGGGCTCGCAATGGACGTCAGCCGACCTGCCAAGCGGGGCACTGCAGGTCACCCCAACAGGCCAGGTAGCCACCAGCTATCCCGGTTCCGAGACCGTCTTCACTCTCAATCGGAAGCGTGCCGCGACGCTCCTTCCCCCCAGTTCGCAAAGACTCACCGCACAGAAATTGGCTGAGGCTATTCGTGAAGCAACCAAGGCCTCCGTCGGTCCCGGAACCTCAACCTTCGACTCGACTCTGTTGGCCGCCACGACGGGTGACTTCACGCTTCCTTCCATCACCGGAACAGACCTTCACGGCGATCTCTACGTTCCTACCACTTCGGGCCGTCACCCCGCCGTCATCCTCCTCGTTCCCAATTCGATCAACGGAGATAGTCCCATCGTCAGCGCGAATAAGGTTCGATTCAAATCGTTAGCCGCTGCCGGCAATATCGTGCTGGCCATCACCCCGCGTCCGTCGCCTCCCGGTACAGAAGACATGAAGTCTCCTATCCTTGGGCCTTTCTATCTACTGAGCCTTCGCGCCGATCTGGTTAGCCGCACACTCGTGGGCATGCGCATCGACGACGTCGCATCCATCACCGATTACCTCGCAAGCCGTCCGGATGTCGATCCCGCGCAGATCACGGCCATCGGCAGTGGACATATGGGCCTCGTGCTACTGCACGCCGCTGTTCTTGACCCACGCCTCAAGCACATCTCCGTAGACAACGTCCTCACCAGCTATCGCAGCTTAATCGATGCCCCTATGCCGATCGGAGCGCCTGAGGACATCATCCCCGGTGTCCTTCTTCACTACGACATCCCTGACCTCGTTCAATCACTAGGCGCACGCCTCACGGAAACCGATCCGCTTCAGGGCACCGATGATCTCAGTCAATCGTCCACCCCGATAGCAACCCTCGACCATCGACCTTAATCCATGATCAGAGCCTCGAATGCCAGGCATCCTTGGGCGGTGGGACAGATCACGACCACCGTCAAGCCATGAGGGAGGACCACGCCCTCTTCAAGCCCAACTAAAGCCGCTGCGTTGAAGCGGCAATGTGCGAATTCTCTTGCCCGTCGCAGCAAAGATCGCGTTGGTGACCGCCGGTAGTATCGGCGGGAGCGTCGGCTCGCCCAACCCGGTCGGTGCGTAATCGGTCTTGCGCCAATAGACTTCGATTGCAGGTGTTTGCGGCATGCGCATCATAGGGTAGTCATGGAAGTTCGACTGCTGAACCTTGCCCTCCGCCAACGTGATTTCCTGCCCCAGGTGGCCCATGCCTTCCATGATGCCGCCTTGCGCCATACTCTCGGCGGCGCGAGGATTAATAATCTGGCTGCCCACATCTCCAGCTGCCCACACCCTATGCACCGTCACCTTGTTCTGCGCGTCAACGCTCACCTCGGCAACCTCGGCGAAGTAGCCCAGATGGCAAAACCATGCGGCCATTCCCATCCCGTGGCCCGGTTGCTTCACGCGCTTCGCCCAGCCTGACTTCTCCGCGACCAGTTCCAGCACGCCCTTGAACCTCTCCGGAATCAGAACCGAAGCACCGGTTGGTTCGTGATCACCCACCGCGTCATGCTCTCCGGAGGTCCAGGGCATTTTCTTGTTGCTCAGCAAGTCGAGCTGAAATTCCAACGGATCGCGTCCGGCAGCAAATGCCAACTCATCCAGGAACGACTGCGCCACCCAGCAGTAAGCATTATCGCCAGGCGCGCGGAGAGCTCCGGTCCGCAGCATCAGCGGCTGCATCGAGGTATACAGAGCGTAAGCCGGCGGAAACCCCGCGGGATAGCTGTCCTGCCCCATGCCACCGCCAGACGTCGCGTGTTTTCCATCCCCGAAGGTCACAAAGTGGTGTCGCCACGCGGTGATCTTGCCTTGCGCATCCAGGCCGCCCCTCAGACCAACCGTCGCGCCTGGGCGATAGCCGTCATGCGCGATGTCATCTTCGCGAGACCAGAGCAGCTTAACCGGTGCGTCGACGCGCTTCGCGATCCATGCGGCCTCGACCAGATAATCATTCTGCAACCGGCGTCCAAAGCTGCCTCCCGAGCGCACCATGTGCGTCGTGATATCTGTTTCCTGGATACCAAGCGTTTTAGCCACCAGTGCAACGCCATCGGCAGGCAGTGTGCTGGTCGACCACATTTCGAGCTTGCCGGCTTTCCAGAGCGCCGTAGACCCCTGCGGCTCCATGGTGACGTGAGCTATAAACGGAAACTGATACGTGGCCTCCACCGTCTTCGCCGATGAACTGAGCGCTGCCTCCACGTCGCCGTATTTCCGCACAGTGGATCCCGGCGGACCCTTCAGCAACTCAGCCGCCTTGGTTGCGAATCCCTCACTACTTTGCGCAGCGGCCGGGCCGAGATCCCAATCCACTTTAAGCTTTGTGCGCGCCTCCTGCGTCTGCCACCAGGTGTCCGCCACGATCGCGATGCCCGGCTCCATGCCCGGCTCCCACGGCGTATAGGCTGCAAGCGTGATGCCACCTTCGATGACAAACACATGGCGCACGCCGGGCAGAGCTTTAATCTCTTCAATGTTCGCCGTCTTCACCTTGCCGCCAAACACCGGAGCCTTTTCAATCGACGCATACAGCATCCCCGGCAGCTCCATATCGATACCGAACAGCGGCTTGCCCGTGACAATCGAATGCGTATCAACGCCCGCCTGCGAGTGGCCAATGATCCGGTAGTCCTTGGGATCTTTCAGCTTCACGCTGGCAAGCGGAGGCGCCGGCAGTGCAGCAGCCTTCGCAGCGAGTTCCCCATATCCCATGGAGCGCCCCGAAGCAGCGTGAAGCACGCGCCCGCTGCGCGTCGTACATTGATCCGCGGGCACTCCCCAGGTTTGCGCAGCAGCCGTGATCATCAACTGTCGCCCGGCGGCGCCAACCCGACGCATCGGCTCCCATCCCATCGGCGTATTCGCCGAGCCCCCGGAAAACTGTCGCCCATAAACCTTCTCATTCAGTTGAGCCTGCTGCACCCGCACATCTTTCCAATCGACATCCAGCTCCTCCGCAATCAGCATGGGCAGCATGTTGCGCATGCCCTGGCCAGACTCCGAAGCCCGCGCCATGATCGTGACAACGCCGTCGGGCGCAACGTGAATAAAGGCCTGTGGTGTCAGGTCAGCAGGAGCGGTTGGTTCCTGTGCTTCCACCAGCGGGGAACGATAAAGATTCAGCGCAAGGCCTCCGCCAGCCAAAACGCTCATCTGCAGGAACGATCGCCGATCGATCTTCATCATTCGTCCTTCTCTTACTTTGTGGGAGTTGCCGCGCCGTTTGTGGGAGTTGCCGCGCCGTTTGTGGGAGTTGCCGCGCCGTTTGTGGGTTTGGCCGCGCCCATTTTTGCTGCCTGATGAATCGCCTCGCGAATGCGCGTATACGTTCCGCAGCGGCACAGGTTGCCTTCCATGGCAGTATCGATTTCTTTGTCACTGGGATGCGGGGTCAGCTGCAGTAAAGCGGCGGCCGACATGATCTGCCCGGCCTGGCAGTATCCGCACTGCGGCACATCCATCTCCTCCCACGCCATCTGGAGCGGGTGCAGGCCATCCGGCGAAAGCCCCTCAATGGTAATTACGGGGTCGGTGCCAACACCCCCCACGGCTGTCATGCAGGAGCGTACCGCCTGACCCCCGACGAGCACGGTGCAAGCGCCGCAAAACCCGATCCCGCACCCATACTTCGCGCCACGCAGGTGCAGCAGATCACGCAGCACCCACAGGAGGGGGGTCTCTGGTGGCGCGTCCACCATCGTGGTCACGTTGTTCACGTTCAACTGAATGTTCATCGGAGTATGCCCAAGCTAGAGGTGTCAAAGGACCGGTCAGGGACTTCGCCGGGATTGCCTTCGATTGTAGCTTCGAATTCCGCCCCTAGC
The DNA here is from genome assembly GCA_963796535.1 of uncultured Acidobacteriaceae bacterium. GTDB lineage: Bacteria > Acidobacteriota > Terriglobia > Terriglobales > Acidobacteriaceae > Granulicella. The sequence goes on along the minus strand of CAWCMO010000001.1, from coordinate 73,705 downwards.
CATTTCTACGCTCTAACGTCTCTAGCGGCTCCGAACCATCGCCAGCGCCGTCATGTCTTCCGGCACCTTCTTGCGCCAGAACGTTAGCCGACCCCAACGGCCCTGCTGAAACAGATGCGCCGCCTCCAACACCTCGCGGCACACCTCCGCTGCAGACTCCTGCTTCGAACTCCGCAGCACCTCCATCACCCGCTCAGCACCAAACGGAGCACTGCCGCGCATGCTCTGCGTCACTCCTTTCGTGACGATCAGCAGCGTCGCCCCCGGCTCGAACGCCTGCATTGACGCGTCATAGATCAACCGCGTAAACAGGCCCAGCGGCATGGCCACGTCGGCCAGAAGCCGCGTCCCCTCAGAGTCCCGAATCGCTGCCGTCTGCCCGCCAGCGTTCACATACGCAAGCACCCCAAGCTGCACGTCGTAGCAACCCACCACCGTCGGAGCGAAACGAATCGCATTCGCAGGCCCCGTGATCGCACCATTGATCGCCTGCACCAGCAGCTCCGTCCCCTCCATCAAATTCACGTCGCCTGCACCAAACAGCTCGAGCGCCTTCGCTCGAAACACGTCCTGCGTGCGCGCCGCGATCGGGCCGGCCTCGCTTCGTATGCCCGCAATATCACTCAGCAGAAATACAACCCGTGTGCCCACTCGCACGGCATCAAAGAAGTCCCCGCCCGTACGGTCAACAAAATACTTCGCATGAAGGTCAAGCCCATCGACCAACCCCAACTCCGCTCGCCGCGGCTCTGGATCGGATGCAGCCAGCTTCGTATCGACACCAGGCATAAGACTCTCCACGATCTTTGCTTTTTGAGATTGTAGTCCGGACCCGTGCCCCTTGCGGGCTTTCCTCTTGCAGGACCCTCAGAAACGCCTCATCCCAGACGACCCTCGCAACTGCCGAAGCCTCGACACCAGCGTCACGCGCAGGCCGCTCCCGCGATCGGCCAACCGCACGCGCTCTATCCGCCACTCCCCGGCACACGTCTACGACGCCAACCTGCGGGGCAAAAGAGCAATCGTCTCCAGACCCTTTCCCACCGCGCAGCTTCTTCCCTCCGTGCCGTCTTCCGGTGTCAACGACTGGCGTGCCTGATCGCGAAACTCATTAATCCCGATAAAAAACTCGCGCATCATCACAACGAAAAGGTATTTCCCCTTGGTTGTAAGTCGGATCACAGCAGGGTCTGAAAAATCCAGCGCACCGTTGACGGTAAAGTAGGACAACTCCATCGGTAGTCCAAGTTCGACAGACACTCCAAACCGGCTGCGAAACTGACTGCGGTCCAATCCAGAACCAAATAAATCCATCAAGAAGTGATACCGCATCTGGTTATGATGACTGTACGATTTAGAACCCATTACCGGCCTGCGTCCAGCCTGAATTGCTTCCGCATAACTCTTCAACGAAAACGTGTTCACGTAAATGGTCCCATCCAGATAACTGAATGCCCCTGAACCAAGCCCTACGTACTCCTCCGTATCCACGATGTACTCGTCGATCAAACCGCCATTCTTGCGGGAAAACGCCCAACCTGTCGTCTGCTCGAAGTCGACAGCCATCTTCTCCAGGATTAACTGATAATCCTCGTACTCACAATCGTAAGTAACAACACCCACCGTCTGTTTCAGTGACTTAATAACCGACGAGGGACTCATCAGCGGATAGAACGTGATCTGATTCGCGCCCGACCCCATCGCCAATTCGATGTCTCGCAGTAACACGTCTCTCGTTTGACCAGGAAAGTTAAAAATAATATCCACGTTGAGTGATGCAAACATTCCCTCCACGCTGTGAATCCTTTTTAATATCTGCTCGCCATCCCCAAAACGCTCCAGGCGACTTACCTTGTGCAGAAGCGTGTTATCAAAACTCTGGACCCCTACCGACATCCGCTGAACTCTTCCATCCAGTCTCTCCGCCAGGGCCGGATCTAATTGGTTTGGATTCGTCTCACAAGAGATATCAGTAATTCCAAATAATTCTTTGGCCAGATCAATGGTCGTTATCAATTCATCCAGCAAAATGGTGGGTGTCCCCCCGCCAAAATACAATGACCGAAATCTATAACCCAGAGCGGCCGTCATGCGCATCTCTTCGCGCAAGCTCACAAAGTAAGCTCTCGCTGCCGGCTCCTTATAAGCGAACCGGTTGAACGAGCAATAGGGACACAAAATGTCGCAGAACGGAATATGGATATAAAGCATGTAGCGTCGATCTGCCTTTGGACCAGGCAGGTCGGTCGCGCCGCTTTCCTCCAGCTGAAATGCATCTCGAGTAACAAACCGAAGGAGTGGCGTAAGAATTTTTTCCGATAACATGACGCGACTCCTGGTTGTTCCAGCAGACTGTCCGCCTCTCTGGTCGAAGCTTCTGTCTTTAGCTGACGCCGCCATGGATTCTGACAGGCTGTACTAATCCTCATCCGGCTGCATGCTGTTTCATCGTGACCGCCATCACAGCAGCACCCTAAGTGGGGCTTATAGGGTTACTTCCAGCACGGTGGCGAAGGGAGAAGTTTGTGAACCCCCGTTCAAGTGTGTCGGTCCAAGACATCTCGCGTCGAGCAGTCCTCTGTCTTCCAGCGGCCCCTCACTTGTTCCTGCATCCCCCACTCTTCCCCGCACACCGCAGCCATCCGGCTGGAGAATCGTACAATTCAGCTTGTTCACAGAGCCTAAGGAACGTGCGCCCTCCCAAGCGGCGTGCACGCAGGCGAGAGGAAGCATCATGAACTACCCAATCTGGGACGTATCCTTCGGCGCAGGTCTACTCATCGCGCTCGTAGCCGGACTCCACGTGTTCGTCTCCCACTTCGCCGTCGGCGGAGGCCTCTTCCTTGTCCTCACCGAGCGCAAGGCCCTCAAAACCAACGACCACGCCCTGCTCAACTGGCTCAAGTCCCACACCAGGTTCTTCGTCCTGCTCACCGTCGTCTACGGAGCCGTCAGCGGCGTCGGCATCTGGTTCACCATCGGCCTCATCTCCCCCACCGCCACCAGCAACCTCATTCACATCTTCGTCTGGGGCTGGGCCATCGAGTGGGTCTTCTTCTTCGTCGAAATCACCGCCGCCCTCCTCTACCTCGCCGGCTGGGACAAACTAAGCCCCAAGCTCCACCAGTGGTATGGATGGATCTATTTCTGGGCCGCCTTCGCCAGCCTCGTCGTCATCAACGGCATCATCACCTTCATGCTCACCCCGGGCAGCTGGCTCGACGTCCACAAGTTCTGGATCGGCTTCTTCAACCCCACCTACTTCCCCTCCCTCTTCTTCCGCAGCGCCATTTGCATCGCCCTCGCCGGCATCTACGCCCTCATCACCGCCAGCGTGCAGAAGGACAAGGACCTGAAAGCCCGCATCGTCCGCTGGGCCGCTCTCTGGACCGTCCCTTCGCTCCTAGCCCTCATCCCCTTCGGCTGGTGGTATATCCATGAGGTCCCCGCCGCGCTCTTCCTCAGCGCCCGCGGCCCCATGCCTACCGCGACCCACTACGCCTTCCTCGCCTGGAGCCTCCTCGCCGTCACCTTCGTCCTGATGCTGCTCGCCCTCTTCACCCCGCGCCGCATGCACCTGGCCTTCGCCCTGGTCATCGGCCTAGTCGCTCTCGGTGCGATGGACTCCTTCGAGTTCGTCCGCGAAGACGTCCGCAAACCCTTCGTCATCGAAAACTATCTCTACGACAACTCGCTCTACGCCAACACCATGCCCGGCGACGGCGGCTTCACCGTAGACAATCTCAACACCGTCGGCGTCCTCAACTCCGCCGCCTGGATCGACCAACGCACCATCACCCCCGACAACAAAGTAGCCGTCGGCCACGAGATCTTCCGCGTCGAGTGCCAGGCCTGCCACACCCCCAACAGCTATCGAGGCATCCATCAACTCCTCGAACACCGCCAGTGGGATCCCGCCACGACCCGCGCCATGCTCACCGGGCTCTCCCTCATGCATAACGGCGTAATGCCGCCCTTCGCCGGCACAGACCCCGAACGCGACGCCCTCACCGCCTATCTCAACACTCTCCAGACCAGCACCCCAACTCCCGCCACCGACGGCAAGCTGCTCTACCAGAACAACTGCTCCATGTGCCACCAGGATCATCCCAACGACCAGTTCTTCTCGGGCATGGTCACCGACCCCACCGCCGCGGCCGACTCCCTTAAAGACCTCACCACCATCTTCCCCCTCATGCCCGACATCAAGTTGAGCGCAGCTCAACGCAACGCCCTCGTCCAGTACATCAACACCCAGCGCCCCGCCGCTCAACACGCCCAACTCAGCCCCGCAGCCGAAGGAGGCAAATAACATGATCAACCCCAGCATGGTTCCCACCATCGACCCCAATCCGCTCCCAGCTCCCTACTGGCTCTTCAAGACCCTCCTGCTGGTCACCTTCCTCCTTCACATCATCGCCATGAACTTCATGCTCGGCGGCGCCTTCCTCGCCGTCGTCGCGCGCTTCACCTCCAAAGGCAAAGAATTCCGCCACCGCATCTTCCTCGACTTAGCGAAAAAAATCCCAGTCTTCCTCGCCGCCACGATCACTATCGGCATCGCGCCCCTGCTCTTCGTGCAGGCCATCTACGGACAGTACTTCTACACCTCGACCATCCTCATCGCCTGGCCCTGGTTCCTCCTCCTCATCCTGCTCGTCGTCGCCTACTACGGCTTTTACTACGTCACCTACAACGGCCAGCGTCGCCCCGGTCCCGCCGGCATCGTCCTTCTCGTCTCCCTCGCTCTGGTCCTGGTCATCGCCTTCATCCAATCCACCAACGTCACCCTCATGCAGACGCCCAGCCACTGGGCAGCCAAGTACTTCGCCTCCCCCACCGGCTGGAGCAACAACCTCTCTGACCCCACCCTCATCCCCCGCTACCTGCACTTCGTCACCTCCGCCATCGCCGTCGGCGGCATCCTGCTGGTGCTCCTCGCCTATGCACGTTGGAACAAAGACCGCGAGTACGCCAGCTACCTCTTCCAGTACGGCGGCCGAGCATTCATGTACGCCACCATGGCCCAGTTCATCATCGGCGCCTGGTTCCTCATCAGCATTCCGCGTAACTTCCGCATGATCTTCATGGGCGACAGCCCCCTCGCCTCCGTGCTCTTCCTCGTAGGCATCCTCGCCACGGTCGCCGCCATCTTCCTCATGTCCAACGCCATCCGGAAGCAAAACATCCGCGTCGCCGCCTACGGTGTCTCAGGACTCCTCGCCATCGTCATGATCACCATGATCGTCATGCGCGACATCCTGCGCGACGCCTACCTCGAACCCTACTTCCATCCCCACCAGTTCGCCGTCAAAACCCAGTGGGCCGTGCTCCCCGTCTTCCTCGTCCTCTTCATCGCCGGCGTCGGCCTCTGGCTCCTCATGCTCCAGCGCTACGGCCTCTTCAGAAGCTCCGCCGTGCCGCCAGCGAACGCCACCTCCGACGCACCCGCTGAACCCAAAGTCGAGCTCGTCCACTAGGCGAGCCCCTACTTGCTGTACCGAAGGCTCTTGCTTTTCTTTCTGTCATTCCCTCCGGGAATCTGCTGTTTGCTCGCTAGGCCTTGGGTATACCTTTCTGGGACCGCTCTATCTTGAGAGCACAAACAGAAAGGAAAACCTGGCTCTTCCTTCTCGCCTCACCCTCCAGCCAACCGCCCAATCCCAATCCCGATCACATACGTCACCACGCCCTCCAGCAATCCCACCATCGTCATCTCCAGCCCGCTGCTCCACCACGATCGGATCGTAATCAGCGACTTCGCCGCGCCCACCGCAAAGTGCGCCAGCAGCGAAACAATCGCAGCCACCACAATCGCCGGCACGCCCGCCAGGAAGAAGAACGGAATCACCGGGATCAGCGCGCCCACCGCCGTCGACAGCGCACCCGACGTAGCCGAAACCCACGGCTTGCTCAGCCCCTCTTTGCTCACATGCAGCCGCTCCCTCGCCAGCGCCTCCACCAGCTGCTCCTTCTTCTCCGCAATGTGCCCCACAAAATGGTCCGCATCTTCAGCCGACAGCCCCCGCACCTGGTACGTCAGCGACAGCAACTCCCGCGCCTCAGCCTCATTGTTCTCCACCGCATCCCGCTCGCGCGCGAACTCCGCCTCGTAAATCTCGCGCTCGCTCTTCGATGCCAAATACGCGCCCGACCCCATCGAAAGCGCGCTAGCAAACATTCCCGCCAGCCCCGCAATCAAAACAAACTTGCTGTTCCCCAGCGTCGCTCCCGACACGCCCGACACAATCCCGAAGATCGCGCCCAACCCATCGTTGACTCCATAAATCGCATCGCCAATCCAGCTAGCCGCTCTCGGCTGACCCTTCTCGCGCTCGGCCACCAGCTCATCCAGCGCCTGCTGCGCCCCCTCCGCCTCCCGCGGCTCCGTCGGCAGATGATGCCGGATCAAGCCGCCCAAGGTTAAGTCGTGGTCCGCCTCATCCGAGATCACCTCTTTCAGAATCGCAATACTCTCCACATCCCCCAACTCGCGAATCTGTTTCCCATAGCGCGCAATGTCACGACTCTCGTCCAGCTCGAGCCGCCGCAACGCCAAATCCTGTCCACCCACCCTCGTTGCCAGCGATCCCGCCTCACCCTCCTGCGGCCCGTCATACTTCGGAATCGCCGCGCCCAGCACCGTCAGCCGCGTCGCCCACAAATCCGCATGGTGCTTCTCCGCCAGCGCCAGGTTCCGCAGCGTCCGCTTTCGCTGCGGATCGCTCTCCTGCTCGCTCAGCGTCTGGTACGTGTGATATCCCCGCATCTCCGCCTGCCAGTTGCTGGCCAGCGCCTCAATCAGATGTGCCGTGTCCTTGCTATTCATGAAAGTCCTTCAATCCGTCTGTCCGTCGATGCCCAATTCTCGCTTAACCTTCCGTTCTACGCTGTGACAGTCCGTTCAGACACCAGCCTTCCCCAGTCCCGCAACCGGCGCCCCCGCCATCGACGACCGCTTCACCAGCCGCCTTACCTTCTGCGGCGACATCGCCAGCTTCTTCGCCACCCTCGAAATCTTGCACTCCTCCCGGATCCACACCCGCGGAATCACCAGCTGCGCAAACTGCTCGGTCACCTCCTGAAAACTCTTGCCCGTAATAATCCCCTGCGACCACGCCCGCAGCGTATCTTCGATCCCCACCACCTTAAGCAGCCGCGCCTTTAGTGTGTTCAATTCCTCCACCGCATAATCGGCATCCTGCGGGTCCAGAAGCGCCGACGCAGCATCCACGCACCGCTGCGCTAACTCATAATCGTGAAAGAAATTATTCGCCGCCGTCTCTCCCAGCGCCACATACGCATTCAGCAGCACGCGCTTGTTCTCCATCGACTGCGCCAGCGCCACCGCCTCCATGCAATGCTGCTTCGCCAGCCGCGCATACACCGGAATCTCCTCAGCCGACCCCAACAGCTCCTCCACCCGCGCATTCTCAATCATCCCCATCAGCGTGCAAGCCCTTGCCCGCAGCACCACGTTGTGATGCGCCTCCGCTATCTCCATCGCCTGCGCCGCCTCCTTCGCCGCCATCCCCAAATCCCCGACATCCAGATGCAGATACCCCGCATTCAACAGTGCCGACCCCAACCCGCCATGCTCCCCATGCAGCGTACAAATCTCCTTCGCCCGCTCCAATTCCAAAATCGCGCTCCGATAAAGCTCCTGGTACTGCCGGTGAAACTCCCTCAGCCGCGAATCTCCGGACCCTCCTTTGCCATTCTTCCGCGCAGCGGTCACATCGATATGCCTCTTCAACTGTGCCGCAAGCAGCCGCTTCACAAAACTCAAGTTCGTTACCGCCCGCGCCAAATTCGTATGATTCGGATGGCTGATCTCATACAGCGCCACCGCCCGCTCAAAGTGAGTCACGGCCCGCGCATAGTCGCCATGCCGCCGCACAATCCTTCCCCGCGCGCTCTCAATATTGCCCAGCGCAATCCAGTGGTCCGTCTTCTTCAACCCCTTCTCCGCCTCGTTCAGCATCTGCAACGCGCCTGCACTATCGCCATTCTGAAACACAATCCAAGCCTGCTGAATCTTGATGATCGCCACGAGCGCCTCGGACCCCGGCATCAAATGCGCAAGCTCGAGCGCGGCAATCAGATGATCCCGCGCCATGTCGTAGTCAGCCTTCTTGCGATGCGCGCGGGCCTTCCACAGATTCGCCAGCGCCTTCAGCTCCGCATCCCGAAACACATCCTCCATCTGCAGCAGCCCACCCAATATCCGTATCGCTCCATCCGCATCGTTGGTCGACAGCGCATAGAACGCCTCCGTCATCCGCACCCGCACATACGCCGCCACACCCATCTCCTCCCTCTGCGCCGCCGTCAACCGGTCCAGCCTCTCACGCAACAACTGCGGTTCGCGATACCCCACATCCACCCACTGCGCCAGCATCAGCAACACCTCTGCCCCATGCCGATCATTCAGCTCCAGCGACCTCCAAGCCCCCTCCGCCCGATCCAGCAGCTTGATCCCTTCGGCAATACTCCGCCGCCGCAGGCAATCCATCATCGCCATCAGCCAATCCCCGTCCGCCGGATGCCTGCCCGCCGCGACCGCTCTTGCCTTTCTTTCTGTCATTCCCCCTGAGAATCTGCTTCTGACTTTGCCCTCGCCTTTCTTTCTGTCATTCCCTCTGGGAATCTGCTTTAGACTTTGCTCCTGCCTGTCTCTCGCACTCTTCGCAGTCATTCGAACCTCCACAACCTCACCAGTCTCCAGCGCCCGCGTTGCCTCTGTCTGTGTTCTGGCACACTTCGTTCACTAGCACGATTCGTACTACCACCCCTTGCCACCGCACCCGCAATCCACTCTACTCCGAAATAAGGCAACCACCCCATCCGAACCAAGGAGTAGAAAATGACCAAACAACAGCAAATTCAGCAGATAGAAACTAACTGGAAATCCCCTCGCTGGGCCGGCATCAAGCGCGGCTACACCGCCGAAGACGTCTACACGCTCCGCGGCTCGGTACACATCGAGTATTCCCTAGCCCGTTCTGGAGCAGATCGCCTATGGAATGAGCTCCAGCAGCCCGCCCACATCGCCGCCCTCGGTGCGCTTACCGGCAACCAGGCCGTCCAGATGGCGCAGGCCGGCCTCAAGGCCATCTACCTATCCGGCTGGCAGGTAGCAGCCGACGCCAACACCGGCGGCCAGATGTACCCCGACCAAAGCCTCTACCCCGTCAACAGCGTCCCCACGGTAGTCAAGTCCATCAACAACGCCCTTCTGCGCGCGGATCAAATCCACCACAGCGAAGAAGGTGACACCAAGGACTGGATGCTGCCCATCATCGCCGACGCGGAAGCCGGGTTCGGCGGCACGCTCAACGCCTTCGAACTCATGAAGTCCATGATCGAAGCCGGAGCCGCCGGCGTCCACTTCGAAGACCAGCTCTCCTCGGCCAAGAAGTGCGGCCACATGGGCGGCAAGGTCCTCGTCCCCACCCGCGAAGCTGTTCAAAAATTAATCACCGCGCGCCTAGCCGCCGACGTCCTCGGTGTCCCCACCCTCCTAATAGCCCGCACAGACGCCAACGGCGCACAGCTCCTCACCAGCGACTGCGACCCCATCGATGCCGAGTTCGTCACCGGCGAGCGCACCATCGAAGGCTTCTGTCGCATCAACGGTGGCATCGACTGCGCCATCGCCCGCGGCCTCGCCTACGCCCCCTACGCCGACATCATTTGGTGCGAGACCTCCGAGCCCAACGTAGCCGAAGCCGAAAAGTTCGCCACCGCCATCCACAAGCAGTTCCCCGGCAAGCTCCTCGCCTACAACTGTTCGCCCTCCTTCAACTGGCGCGCCAAGCTCTCCGACCCCGAGATCCACGCCTTCCAGAAAAACCTCGCCGCCATGGGCTACAAGTTCCAGTTCGTCACCCTCGCCGGCTTCCACGCCCTCAACCTCTCCATGTTCGAGTTAGCCGAGGCCTACAAGCACGACGGCATGCTCGCCTACTCTCACCTCCAGCAGCGCGAGTTCGCTCTAGCCGACCAGGGCTATGGAGCCGTCCGTCACCAGCGCTTCGTCGGCACCGCCTACTTCGACAAAGTCGCCACCACCATCTCGCACGGCGAAACCTCCACCAACGCCCTCCCCGGCAGCACCGAAGAAGAGCAATTCGAGCCCGAACCCGTATCCGCCTAACCAACTTGCAGTGCGCCCCACTTGAATGGGGCGCACTCGCCTTTGTTTTTCTTTCTGTCATTCCCTTCGGGAATCTGCTTCTGCTCTTGCTTTGCCCCTTCTGGTTGTCATCCCGAAGGGATCCGCTTCTTCTTTTCCCTTTGCCTTTCTTTGACAATTTCCAAAAGAAATTGTCATTCCGAGCGCAGCAAGGAACCTGCTTCCTCCCGTTCTTGTTCTTGCCTTTCTGTGGACTTTCCTACACCACCCTCGGCCTTCAACTCAAGGGCGGCTTCTCTCACGCCCCACCCAAAATCCAAACCCTCGCCGTCCGCGCAGGACTAAAATAGAGAGCGTGAAGAAGATCGCCGTCCTCGGCTCGACCGGCTCCATCGGCCAGAGCACCCTAAGCATCTGCGAGTCCCACCCCGACCGCTTCCACCCCATCGCGTTCGCCGCCGGCTCCAACCTCGACGTCATCTTCGAGCAGTGCCGCCGCTGGCACCCACAAGTCGTCTCCGTAGCCACCGAGCCCCTAGCCGACAAGCTCTCAACCCGCCTCAAACAGAACGGCATCACCGGCATCGAGATCGTCCACGGCACCGCAGGCACCGTCCGCGTAGCCACCCTCCCCGCCGTCGACTTCGTAGTCGCCGCCATCGTAGGAGTAGCCGGCCTCGAAGCCACCTACGCCGCCGTCCTCTCCGGCAAAACCGTCGGCCTGGCAAACAAAGAATGCCTCGTAGCCGCCGGCGACCTCATCCTCGCCGCCGCCCGCGAGCACAATGTAAACCTCCTCCCCATCGACTCCGAGCACAACGCCATCCACCAATGCCTCCGCGCCGGCACCGCCGCCGAGGTCAAACAAATCTGGCTCACCGCATCCGGCGGCCCGTTTCGCAACACCCCGCTAGCCGACTTCGACCGCATCACCCCCGCTCAGGCCCTCAAGCACCCCACCTGGGTCATGGGCCAGCGCATCACCATCGACTCCGCCACCATGCTCAACAAGGGCCTCGAAATCATCGAAGCCTGCCGCCTCTTCAACCTTCCCCCCGACCGCGTCAAGGTAACCGTCCACCCCCAATCCACCATCCATTCTTTAGTGGAATACATCGACGGCAGCATCCTCGCCCAAATCTCGGTCACCGACATGCGCCTCCCCATCCTCTACGCCCTCTCCTGGCCCGACCGCGTCGCGAGCGACCTCACCTTCGACCTCGCTCATCTCTCCCAGCTCGACTTCCAAACCCCCGACCTCGCCCGCTTCCCCTGCCTCCGCCTCGCCTACGAAGCCGCCGCAGCCTCCCAGAACCATTGCATTGCCCTCAATGCAGCCGACGAGATCGCCGTCGCCGCCTTCCTCAACGGTCAACTCTCCTTCAACGGCATTCCACGTACAATAGAGAAGGTGCTAGCGCTAACCACGAACGGTTCTCCCGCGTCTATCCCCGAGGTCCTCGCAGCCGACCTTCTTGCCCGTGAACAAGCCGCCGAGCTCGTCGCGAATTCTCAAGTTTTTTCATCCTGAGCAAAGGAATTTTGTCTCATCCTGCCCATGTACTTCTCTAAGGTTCCCGCGTAGTCCGCATGCATATTCTCCTCGTCGTTATTGAATTCGCTATCGTCCTTGGCTTTCTCGTCCTCATTCACGAGCTCGGCCACTTCATCGTTGCCAAGCTCTGCGGCGTCCGCGTCGAAACCTTCTCCATCGGCTTCGGAACCCGCCTCTTCGGCTTCCGCTACGGCGATACCGACTACCGCATCTCCATCCTCCCCGTCGGCGGCTACGTCAAAATGGCCGGCGAACTCGGCGGAGACGGCTCCCCCCTGGATGGCACCCCCTCCACCGGCGCCCCCGACGACCTCACCTCCAAGCCCCGCTGGCAGCGCGTCCTCATCGCCCTCGCCGGCCCCGTCTCCAACTTCCTCGTCGCCTTCGTCCTGCTCTTCGTCGTCGCCCACTACCACCACGAAGTCGACCAGTACCTCAACGGCCCCGCCGTCGTCGACTACGTTCCCCAGGGAAGCACCGCGGCCACCGTCGGCATCTCCGCCGGCGACACCATCACCCGCTTCAACCGCGTCTCCAATCCCAACTGGGAAAAGATCCTCGAAGAGTCTGCCCTCAACCAGAATCGGCCCATCCCCATCGCCTTTACCCACAACGGCGAAGCCCGCACCGGTACCCTCACCATCACCGTTCCGCCCAACACCGAGTTTGGCCTCGACGACATCGCCAATGTCGGCCTCATTCCCCGCATGGATCCCGGCCCCATCAACGTGCTCACCGTAACCGGTGGCACCCCCGCTGATCGTGCTGGCCTCAAGGCCGGCGACCAGCTCGTCACCATCAACGGCCTTCAGCTTCACTCCGTTCCCGCTCTGCTCGCCTTCCTCAAGGACAACAAGAACGCCACCGACACCCTCGGCGTCCTCCGCAACGGCCAACCCCTCACCCTCTCCGCCACTCCTGAAAAAATGGAGACCCCTGGCGCCGGCGACCAGTACCGCCTCGGCTTCACCTACCGCCCCCCACCGGCTGACATCGAACACCTCCCCATCGGCGCCGCCGTCTCCCAGTCCCTCAAGGACAATCGCGAAGGCTCCATGCTCATCCTCCGCGTCATCAAGGGCCTCTTCACCCGCCACGTAGCCGTCAATCAGATGATGGGCCCCGTCGGCATGGCCCAGCAGATCGACATCGCCACCCAGATGGGCATCTGGCCGCTGCTCAACCTGATCAGCATCATCTCCCTCAACCTCGGCATCTTCAACCTGATGCCCTTTCCCCTGCTCGACGGCGGCATGATCCTCTTCCTCATCGTAGAAAGCATCATGCGCCGCGACGTCAACCAGCAGTTCAAAGAAGTCGTCTACCAGGTAGCCTTCGTCTGCATCATCCTCTTCGCCTTCTTCGTCATCTTCAACGACATCACCAAGCTCCACCTGCACTAGCTTCCAGCCCCGAGCTTCTAGCTCTTAGCTCCGAGCCTCTACATCGAGCTCCAGCCTCTACGTCCAGCTCTAGCTCCCAGCTCTCACTGTGCGCGTCCACCGAGGCCGTCATCCTAGAGCGAAGCGAAGGATCCCTGTATTTGCAGTTGCAGTTGCAGTTGCGCTTGCCCTTGCCCTTGCCGCTGCTTTTCTGGCTGTCATTCCGCAGCGCAGCGGAGGAATCTGCTTCTCCACCCACCAACACCGTCATCTCGACCGGAGCATCACGCTCTTGTCTTTGTGATGCGCACTGGAGAGATCCCTGCATTGGCCTTTGCAGTTGCCGTTGCGCTTAGCTAAAAGCTAAGCGCCGCTCTTCTCCAACTCCGCCACAATCTCCCCCACCGCCGCCCGCGCCTCCTCTTCCTTATCCACCGGAAAGCTGATCGCCCCCACGCGCGCATGCCCCCCGCCCCCATACCGCTCGCAGATCGCCGCAATATTCGCCAGCTCCCCCACATCCTTCTTCGTCCACGGATTCGTCCCCACGCTCACCTTGGTCCGAAAGCTCGACTTCGACAGCCCCACGTTATAAGTTCCCTCCGGAAACAAGTAGTACGGAATAAATTTGTTGTACCCCTCGGTCGGCCGGTCCGTAATATCAAAACGAATCACGCCGCGCTCACAAGCCGCCCGTTCCCGAATCAACTCCACCATCTCGAAATGCTGCCGCAGCAGCGGCCCGATCAGCTCCTGCACAAACGGCTGATCCAGCACCGCCTGCAGCGGCATCTCGGTCAGCAGCGGAATAAATTTCTTCGAGACCGACTCCCCATCCTCATCCGGCGCGCTCTCAATCACCAGGGTCAGCTTCATCGCGGGCTCGGCCATCTCCACTGCCGCCTTCGCGCTCTCGTACTTCGCGCCATCGACAATGTTCGCCCAATAGATCAACTCAAAGAACGGCGCGATATCCATCCCGAACTTCGTCTGCGCCACGTGCGCAATCAAGCCCGTGCAGCTCGTATACGACGGATCGAAGAACTGCCGCATCGTCTCGGACCCATCCCTCTGCCCGCGCCGAAACGTCTCCTCATCCTTCACCGTCATGAATGCCGACAGGTGATGATCGAACCACCACGTCAGCTTCGGGGACGCCGAGTACTTGAAGTCCACAATCGCATTCTCGCCCCGCGCCTCAAACCAGCTCTCGTCAAACAGCGACCCCGCCCGATGCACCAACCCCTGGTACGCATATCTCCACGCTGACCCATCCGCCGTCTTCGCGCACTCCGTGTGGAACCGCGTAAACATCGCCGCCGAACAAGCGCCATCAAAACATTTATCGTGATAGAAAACTCTGCAGTTCACGTCGCGCCGCCCCTCTAGCTTTCTCTGTACCCCCACAGCATATCTGACCCACCTCGAAACCCTCGCTTCCCCCCTCGCGTATCATCGGGAACATCCCGACCGCTCCACCCCAAACCCTCTCTGAGGCCCCCCAACGATGGACCTGACACCCCCGCAACTACCGCCCGGCCCAACAATAATCCCTCTCCCGCCGACCCCGCAGGACCCGTCCCCGCAGGACCCCGCGCCCAGCACCGCTCGACGAATCTTCTACGGCCCCTTCGGCCTCCGCGCCTTCTGGAGCCTCCTCCTCTACTTCGCCATCCTCGGCGCCATCGCCGGCAGCCTCTTCCTGATCGGCCACGAGGTCCAACTTCACCGCGACCACGTCGCAGCCATCGCCGCAGCCAAGGCCGGCAAGCCCGCCCCGCCCCCCTCCAAATCCTTCTTCGCCCGCCCCGATGGGCACGATCCCCAACCCATCCCCGCCCTGATCATCGGCGAAGGCGTCGCCTTCCTGGTCTACCTGCTTGTCAGCTGGCTCATGTCCCTCATCGAGCATCGCAAGCTCTCCGCCTATGGCCTCGGCGGCACCCATCGCATCAGCCGCGCGCTCATGGGAGCTTTCTGGGGCATCGCCGCCATCTCCCTGCTGATCCTCACCCTGCATAGCTTCCACTTCCTCACATTCGACGCGCGCCTCGACCATGGCCGCTCCGTCTTCTACTGGGGCGGGCTCCAGCTCATCGGCTTTCTGCTCGTCGGCCTGCTCGAGGAATACTCCTTTCGCGGCTATATCCAATTCACCCTCACCCGCGGCTTCGTCTTTCTCGGCAACCGCATCTCCCCGCAACGAGCCCGCACCGTCGCTTTCTGGATAGCCTCGTTCTTCACCTCCGCCATCTTCCTCTCCGCTCACATTCAGAACAACGGCGAAAACGCTCTCGGCCTCTTCCAGGTCTTCCTTGCCGGAGTCCTCTTCGTCGTAGCTCTATGGCGCACGGGCTCGCTGTGGTGGGGCATCGGCTTTCACATGGCATGGGACTGGGGCCAGTCCTTCCTCTACGGCGTCCCCGACAGCGGTCTCCTCATGCAAGGCCGTCTCTTTGCCACACACGCCAGCGGCAAACCGATCTTTTCCGGAGGAACCGTAGGCCCCGAAGGCAGCGTCCTCTGCATCCCGATCTTCCTCCTCGCCATCGCCGTCCTCTTCTTCACCCACCCCTCCCCGCAGCCATCCCTCGATCTCCCCAACGCTCACCCCTGCCCCGAGTCCCAACTCTCGCCGTCCGCGCAGGACGACTTTGCCCACAGCCCCACAGCCACTGCCTGAGCTGCACCCGCCCAAACCCATCTCTCGAACGGAGTCCCCGCGATGACCTTCAATCAGCCCGACCCAATCCAACCCGACCCAATCCAGCCCACCCTCACCCCACTCGAACCTGGCCCGCTACCCACCGCACCCACGCCTCCCGCCCCCAGCTCCGTCTTCTACGGCCGCTTCGGCCTTCGCGCCGGCTGGAGCGCCCTCATCTTCATCCCGCTCTTCATCGTCTTCGCCATCTTCTTCATCCTCGTTGCGCTCGCGGCCGCCGGAAAACTCCCCGGCATCATCCACGACATGAACTCCCACGCCGCCAAACCCACCACCATCCCCGACATCCGCGCCCTCGACGCCTTCATGGGCGACATCCTCCAATTCGCCGGCCTCGCCCTCGCCGCCTTCCTCCTGTCCCGCATCGAGCGCCGCCACATCTCCGTCTACGGCATCGGCCGCAACCGTCTCGCCGACTTCCTCCCCGGCGCCTTCTGGGGACTCGCCACCCTCAGCCTGCTCGTCGCCATCCTCCACGCCACCCATCTCCTCGTCTTCGACGCGCGCGCTCTCTACGGCGCAGCCGCCTTCTCCTCCGGCATCAAGTGGCTCCTCGCCTTCCTCGCCGTCGGCCTCTTTGAGGAGTACTTCAGCCGCGGCTTCCTCCAATTCACCCTCACCCGCGGCGTCTACGGCCTCGCCGAAAAAATCTCCCTCCCCCACGCCCGCGCCATCGCCTTCACCATCGCAGCGTTCTTCATGTCCCTCTCCTTCAGCGCCGGCCACCTCCACAACGCGCGCGAAAATCCCATGGGCATCGTCATGACCTTCCTCGCCGCCGTCATCTTCAGCTACGCCCTCTGGCGTACCGGCTCGCTGTGGTGGGCCATCGGCTTCCACATGTCCTGGGACTGGGCACAGAGCTTCCTCTACGGTGTCCCCGACAGCGGCCAGATCTCCGCCGGCCGCCTCTTCCACACCCACCCCACCGGCAATCCCCTCCTCTCCGGTGGCATCGACGGCCCCGAAGGCAGCGTCTACGTCATCCCCATCATGCTCCTCGCCGCCCTCATCATCCGCTACACCACCAAACCCGGCCCCCAACCTCCCCTCGAACCCGACGCGGACCCCCTCGCCACACCAGTTCCTCCAGCGCTGTAACTCGCACCCACGTAATCGGGTGCCCGCAGCCTGCCCTGAGCGAAGCCGAAGGGGCCCGCTTCTGGGACGTGGGCCCTGCACGATGTCCGCCCAACACCACGAACCGCGCCCCCTCCAACGTCGGCGTGGCCTAGAATCGCTCTAGACCATGTACCCCTCCGACCCCGAAAACCCCGACAACTCCGCACCCCTCCGTCACCGAACCAGTCCCCAACTCTCGCCGTCCGCTCAGGACGACGACGACCGCAGGTTGAAGACGCAGCGCCTCAAGCGCTGGCTCGCCCGCGTCGCCTTCACCTTCAGCATCCTGCTCGCTCTGTTCTTCATCGCGCTCGCCATCATCGCCGTCTCTCTCCGCCGCGACATGCGCGCCAACCTTCTCACCAACCAGGGTCTCCTCGATGGCACTGTCCCCGTCGCCGGCCTCACCGCGCCCGTCACCATCACCCGCGACGCGCAAAGCGTCCCCTCCATCCACGCCGCCAACCTCGACGACCTGCTCTTCGCCCAGGGCTACATCACCGCCTCCGACCGCCTCTTCCAGATGGACGCCCTGCGCCGCCACGGCGCCGGCACCCTCGCCGAAATCCTCGGCCCCTCGCTCATCCAGCACGATCGCGAGCAGCGCATCCTCCAGCTCCGCGCCGCCGCCGACCGCGCCGCCGCCGCCCTTCCCCCCGACCAGCTCCACCAGCTCCAGGCCTACGCCCGCGGCGTCAACGCCTACATCAACTCCCACAGCGCACAGCAACACTCGCCGTCCGCGCAGGGCCTGCCAGTAGAGTTCCACATCCTCCACTACTCCCCCGAACCCTGGCAGCCCCGCGACTCCCTCCTCATCGCCATCGTCATGTCACAGGACCTCTCCACCGACTTCCCCACCAAGCTCAACCGCGAAGCCTTCTCCGCCAGCCTCCCTCCCAACCTCGTTCCCGACCTCTACCCCGTAGGCTCCTGGCGCGACCACCCCCCCACCCAGCAGCCACCAGACCTGACCGCCCCCTCCGCCCCCGTAGAGCAAATCCCCCTCGACAACACCCAATCTCGTCTGCTCCCCCAACTCCGGGTGCCCCATCTTCGCGACGGCCTTATCGTCGCTAAGGTGGTATCGACGGTGCCGGCCCGACCAGAATCCAATGCGACCTCAACTTCGCTAGGACTAGCATCCCCGCAAGACCTCCTCCGCATCTACGCCGACCTCCGCGCCCACCAATGCAACGGCTGCCGCGCCGGCTCCAACAACTGGGTAGTCGCCGCCACCCACTCCGCCACCGGCGCCCCGCTCCTCTCCAACGACATGCACCTCGGCCTAACCGCCCCCGACATCTGGTACGAAGCCAACCTCCACGCAGACGGCCCCACACCTCTAGCGGTCGAAGGCTTCACCCTCCCTGGCGTCCCCTTCGTCATCGTAGGCCGCAACGCGAACGTAGCCTGGGGTTTCACCAACTCCGGCGCCGACGTCCAGGACGTCCTCATCGAGCACTTCCGCAAAAACGCCACCACCACCGAATACCAGCGGCCCGACCACACGTGGTCCCCCGTAGCCCACCACACCGAACTCATCCGCGTGCGCGCCGGCCGCGACGTCACCCTCGACGTCCTCACCACCACTCACACCCTCGGCGCCACCACCATCGAGACCCCCATCATCTCCCCGCTCTATCCCACCGAGCACCGTCCCCTGGCCCTCGCCTGGACCGTCTACGATCCCTCCACCCTCACCTCGCCCTTCCTCGCCATCAACTCCGCCACCGACGCCGCCTCCCTCGTCGCCGCCTTCGCCGGTTTCGCCAGCGTCTCCCAAAACCTCGTCTACGCCGACGCCCACCACATCGGCTACCACCTCCTCGGCCGCATCCCCATCCGCGGACCCGCCACCCAGCGCCCCCGCGCCACCCAACCCTTCATCCTCCCCAACACCACGCCCCCACAAGACGAACAAGACGAGTCCGGCGACAACCCCGCCGCCTCCATCCCCCACCCTCACCTCACCCTCGCCTCCTTCTCCATTGCGCCTCGCCACAACTCTGTCATCCTGAGCGCAGCGCAGCGCAGCCCAAAGACCCCGAAGAACCCCATTCCACCCAAGCCCTCGGCGCCCTCAGGCACTAACCAAACGATCCCCACGACACCCTCCGCACCTTCGACCACTCAACTCCCGCCGTCCGCGCAGGACGCCTACAACATCGGCTCGCCCATCTCGTTCATCCCCGTCGACGCGCTCGACCCCTCCCAAGCCTGGTCCGGCTACATCCCCTACGAAGCCCTCCCCTCCGTCCTCGACCCAACCTCCGGCATCCTCGCCACCGCCAACGCCCGCATCACCCCTGACGACTACCCCTACTACATCTCCAACAACTGGGCCGACCCCTATCGCGTCGAGCGCATCAATCACCTCCTCGACGCCAGCGTCACCGCCAACCACCCCCTCACCCCCGCCGACATGCTGCGCATCCAGATGGACGTCCACTCCGAGTTCGATCTACTCGTAGCCCAGCGCCTCGCCTACGCCCTCGACCACAGCTCGCTAACCCACAAAGACGCGCGCCTCCTGCAAGCCGCCAACCTCCTCCGTGGCTGGAACGGCGACGTAACCGCCAACTCCCCCGCCGCCGCCATCACCTTCGCTGCCTATCACGAGATCTGGCCCATGCTCCTCGCGCCCCAAATCCGCGACTACGCCAACCTCCGCTACCACCTAAAGCTCGACGACATACAACTGACGCGCCTCCTCAACCTCTACACCTGGGACGAAGACCGCACCGCCCTCGAGCAGCTCCTCCAGAACACCCCTGCCCGCTGGCTTCCACACGCCTTCCCCAACTGGAACGACTTCCTCACCACCGCCGTCGAACGCGGCCTCCACCTCCTCAACGCGCCGCGCGATCTCTCCCAGCTCACCTACGGCTCCCGGCATCCCATCGACATCGCTCACCCCATCTTCGGCAGCCACTCCCCGGTCAGCACCATGCTCGGCGTGGCGACCGGCACCGGCTTCCATCCCAACGGCGGCGACTCCACCACCATCAAAGCGGCAGGCCTACACTTCGGCCCCAGCGAGCGCTTCACCGCCGACCTCGCCGACCCCGACAACACCCACGCCAACATCCCCACCGGCGAATCCGGCAACCCCGCCAGCCCCAACTTCTTAGACCAGTTCCAACCCTGGCTCCAAGGCACCACCTTCCTCCTCCCCCTAACCCACCCCGCCCTCCAACACACCCTAACCCTAACCCCGCAGTAAGCCAACTCGAGGTTCTGGGCTCCCATCTCTGAGCTCTTAGCTTTTTGGCTTTTGGCTTCGCGCTTTTCGTTTTGCGCTTTTCGTTTTGCGCATTTCGCATTTCGCATTTCGCACTTCGCACTTCGCATTACCAAAAATCCGTCATCCTCGAGCGAAGCGAAGGACCCCTGTATTTGCTGTTGCTGTTGCTGTTGCTCTTGCTGTTGCTCTTGCCGTTGCTCTTGCTCTTGCTCGTTGCTGCTGCCCTTGCCTTTCTTTCTGTCATTCCCTCTGGGAATCTGCTTCTTCCTTGGCTGTTGCTCTTGCCCTTGTTCCTTTAATTGTCATCCCGCAGGGATCTGCTTCTTCCTTTGCTTTTGCCTTTGCCTTTGCTTTTGCCTTTGCCTTTGCCAAAAGCTAGAAGCCACAAACTAAAAGCTAAAAGCCTCTGCCGATGCAACAATAGCTAATGCCCGCCACGACCCCATCCGCGAACACCCGGCGCGCATACCTCCTGATCCCCTTCGCCGTTCTCCTCGTCATCCACCCACTCTTCATCCACGGCCCCTCCTGCGGCCAGGACCTCGCCTTCCACCTCCAAAGCTGGCTAGACGCCGCGCAACAACTCCGCCATGGCACCCTCTACCCCCACTGGGACATCACCGCCGCCTGGAACGCCGGCGAACCCCGCTTCCTCTTCTACCCCCCCATCTCGTGGATGCTCGGCGCCGTCCTAACCCTCGTCTTCCCCATCAACCTCTGCCCCACAATCTTCATCGCCATCGCGCTCATCCTCTCCGGCTTCACCTTCAACAAACTAGCCAGCGAGTTCGCCTCCCCCAACGCCGCCCTCATCGCCTCCACCCTCTATCTCGCCAACCCCTACATGCTCTTCACGGCCTTCGAGCGCTCTGCCCTAGCCGAACTCCTGGCCGCCGCTTGGATCCCCCTCCTCCTCCTAGCTCTCCTCCGCCCCACTCCCACGGACCTGCCCTCCTCTCTCCGCACCATCCGCAACATCGCCATCCCGCTAGCCCTCCTCTGGCTAACCAACGCCCCGGCCGCGGTCATCGGCAGCTACACCTTCGCCCTCCTAGCAGCCCTCCGCGTGGGCTCCAGCCTCTCCACTCGTTTTTCTTTCTGTCATTCCCCTTGGGAATCTGCTTCTCCCGCAATCCCTCCCCCTTCCTCCCTTCGTCTAGCGACAACCTACTTCGCCGCCGCCCTCCTCGGCCTAACCCTCCCCGCCCTCTATCTCCTCCCCGCGGCCTACGAGCGCAAGTACATCCAGACAGCCATGGCGATCCTCCCCAACATGCGCTATCAGGACAACTTCCTCTTCACCCAAACCACCGACGCCGCCCACAACGCCGTCAACCAAACCATCAGCCTCCTGGCCCTAACCCTCCTGCTCATCACCACGCTTTCATTGGCCGCTGTCTTCTTCGCCCACAAGGACATTGTCATCCTGACCGAAAGGCGCAGCCCGCAGCCGAAGGACCCCGAAGAACTCCCCGCTGCCCCTACATCCCGCACCTTTCTACCGACGACTCTCGCCCTCCTCACCCTCCTGATCGCCTTCCTCCTCACCCCGCTTTCAACCCCCATCTGGCACCACCTCCCCAACCTCGCCTACCTTCAATTCCCCTGGCGTCTCCTCGCCCTCCTAACCCCCATCCTCGCGCTGACGATCGCCCTCCTTCTGGACAAAATCCCCGGCCTATCAAAACCCTCGCCGTCCCCGCAGGACCCGGGTGCCCCATCCGTACGCGCCCTTGCGGACGGGTGGGATGCGAGTACTCGAGGAAACATCCTCACGGCCCGCACCACCACCGCCCTAACCCTCATCCTCCCATTAGCCCTCGCCGTCCCCGCCTACCGCCTCTACCACCAACCCCCCGACCCAACCGACGACCCCACCCACCTAGCCCAACTCTTCTCCACCCACCACGGCTTCCCTCCCACCGACGAGTACACCCCCACCGCCGCCGACAACGATCCCCTCCGCTCCAACAACCCCGCTTACTGGGTCGTACCCTCAGCGATATCAAGGCGCTAATCCCAACGACCCCGCCCCCAACACCACCCCCACCGCCGCCGAACTCAACCCCACCCTCGACACCGACGACACCCCCATCCCCGACACCCAAACCCTCGCCACCCCCGCCCCACACCATCTGACCCTCACCCTAACCCAACCGCGTTTCCTCATCCTCAATCTCCGCAACTACCCCAATTGGCAATTCACAGACGACCTGCGAACACTGCCGCCTCTTCGAACTCCTCTTCATCCCCATCGACCGCGACGACGGCCTCGTCGCCCTCGCTCTCCCCGCCGGCAACACCTCCATCGACATCACCTGGCGCCGTTCCCTCGACCAAACTCTGGGCCTCCTCCTCACCACCCTCGCCCTCCTCTCCCTCGCATTCACCTTTCGCCCCCCTCGGCCTGCCAGGTAACCAAGCTCTCGCCGTCCGCGCAGGACCGCAGGACGTAGAATCAACAGTGACCATGAACTCAGCAGTGCAAGACATCCTAACCTCCGGCGTCACCCTAACCGACGCAGCGCTCGAGCGCCTCCTCCCCTCGGCCACCACAGAACCCCACTCCATCCACCGCGCCATGCGCCACAGCACCTTCGCCGGCGGCAAGCGTCTCCGCCCCATCCTCTGCATGGAAGCCGCCCGCATGGTAGCCGGCACCGGCCAAATCCCCGCAGGCGCGGCGGAACTGGGCGCCGCCATCGAGATGGCCCACACCTACTCCCTCATCCACGACGACCTCCCCGCCCTCGACAACGACGACCTCCGCCGCGGCAAGCCCACCTGTCACGTCGCCTTTGGAGAAGCCATCGCCATCCTCGCCGGCGACGCCCTCCAGAACCTTGCCTTCCAGGTCATCTCCAATCTCCCCGCCCCACCCGCCACCATCGTCGCCATCCTCCACGACTTCGCCCTAGCCATCGGCACCGGCGTAGGAGCCCCCACCGGCATCCCTCCCGGCATGATCGGCGGCCAGGTCGTCGACATCGAATCCGAACACCACAAGCCCACCCCCGAGCTAGTCGAGCGCATCCACCGCGCCAAAACCGGCGCCCTCATCACCACCAGCATCGTCTGCGGAGGCCTGTTGGGGATGGCAAACATTAAACTCCCGCCGTCCGCGCAGGACCACACCGACATCCTCGCCCGCCTGCGCACCTTCGGCGAAAGCGCCGGCCTCGCCTTCCAAATCGTCGACGACATCCTCGACATGACCCAAACCTCCGCCGAGCTAGGCAAGACCGCCGGCAAAGACACCGCCTCCGACAAAGCCACCTGGCCCGCCGTCTACGGCATCGAGCAATCCAAACACGACGCCGCCGAACTCATCGCCGACGCCTTCGCCGGCCCTGGCCCCCTTCGGCGAAGCCGCCACCCCCCTGAAATCCCTCGCCCACTACTTAGTAGACCGCACCCACTAACCACGACCTCGCTCACTCCTCAGTTGAACTCACTACCCCAACTGAGAACTACAACTGAAACTAAACCATGCAACTACGCCCCCGCCACTACGTCCTCCTCGCCGTCATCCTCGGCCTCTTCATCTTCAACATCGTTCGCCATCGCCACGACGCACGCAACGCGATCTCCAACACTCCCGCGCCCATCATCATGAACAAGCCGCGCGTCGACACCCCCGCCTGGGCCGCCTTCGACCACGCCGCCGCCCTCCGCAACGATCCCCCCGCCACCTACGAACCCGCCATCCAGGACCTCCAGCGCCTACTCCCCGTCGATCCCAATCAGAACGACGGCCACCTCACCGACATCCACGGCTGCCTCACCTGGCTAGGCATCTACCGCCAAGGCGCCGCCCAGACCCACCCCGACCACTCCATGAAAGACATCGCCAGCCACCACATCGACGACTGCGTAAAGTACCACCAGGACACCGGCGCCTAGGCCCTCCGGTCAGCCAGATCGTCTTCGACGCAGCATCACGCGCTTGTCTTCGTGATCGACGTGAGAGCCCTTTATGCCCTTGCTTTTGCTTTCTGTTCAGTTGCCGTTGCTCCGGGTATGCCGCTTCTCTACCGCACAGATCTCTTATTCGGCTGGCCATTCCCTGGAGCCGCCTGTACCCCCCGCTGGAACCGTACCTCCCGGCACCGGCATCGCTACCACCCACCGGCAGCGTCCCCCGAATCGCGTCATCCAGCTCCACGTGATTCTTCTCCAGCAAATCCCCCAGCGCATAATCCAAACTGATCCGCGCCTTCATCCAGTTCGACCGCGCCGCAATCTCAGTCGACTTCGCCTGCGCCAGATACGCCTCATTCTGCAGCACCGCCAAATCCGTCGACTGCCCCACCGACAACTTATCTCTCTCCGCATCCAGCAGCTGCGCCTGGTAATCCCTGCTCTCGGACGCCGCCACATACGCCGCCTGCGCCGTCTGCAACGCCACCACCGCCGTCTCCACATCCTCGCGAATCTGCTGCGCCACCTTCTCCGTCCGCGCCTGCACCTGCCGCAGCTGCACCGTATCCCGCGCAGCATCCGCCTCCGCCACCCGGTTGCGCAGCGGCAGCGTCAACTGCAACCCGCCCTGGTAAATCGTCGACACCCGCAGCCCGCCCAGCGCCAGATCCTGCGGCGTCGTCGGCAGCTCCCGTCCCCGGCGTTCCCAGCGGCTCATACGGCTGCTCCGTCGCTCCCCGCGTCTGCACATTCGCATACAGATTCAACTGCGGCCGCGCATTGTTCCGGCTCGCCTCCACGCTGATCTTCCCCGTCTCCACCTGCAACTGCGCCTGCGCCAGATCCGGCCGCCGCGACAATCCCTCCCCCACCAGCTCCGGCACATTCAACTCCTCCAGCTTCTCCGGCACCACGATCCGATCCGTCGGCACAATCTCGTCGAACTGCGCCGTGAACACCGGCGACGCCGTCCGCAGCAACTGGTTGCGCAGAATAATCTCCTCTTCCTTGTACAGCCCCTGCGCCTGGATCAACGCAAACCGGCTCGAACTCTCCGCCGCCTTCGCCTGCGTCAACTGAATCGGCGCCAGCGTCCCCAGCTCCTCCTGGTTCTCGTCATCCTCGCGCTGCTTGGTCGCCGCGCGCAGCGACTCCGCCTTCACCAGCACATCCTCGCCCAGCGACACCAGATCAAAGTACAGCCGCGACGTCCCATAGATTGTCTGCAGCACCTGCTCCTCAAACAGCAGTCGCGAAATCTTCTGGTCCGCCCGCGCAATCCTCAGATAGCGCAGATTCACTCCCCGCCCAAACCCCCGCAACAACGGCTGCGTCAGTGTCACCGACGTGCTCGGCGTCGAAAACGGATTCAGCTGCGACGCCGACCCATACTCCACCGACCGCCGCATTGTTCGCAATCGCCGTAAGCTGCAGCCCCGTCGAAAACCCCTGCAGATACGCCACATTCGCCGCCACAAAATCCAGCGGCCCCGTAGTCGTCGTCGTCCCAGCCTCCGTCCCCGTACCCGTCGTAGTCGTGCTTCCCAGTGTCACCGTATCCGACCGCCGCAGATACCCCGCATCCCCAATCAGCTGCGGATCAAACAGCGGCACGTTCGGCCCCAGCGAATACGTGAACCCCGCCGCCGTCTCCGACAACGACTGCTGCGTCTGCGTCGTCGCGTTCAACGCCGTCAAATCCGTCACCGTCGGCGTCGTCGGATTGCTGTTCACCGTCACCGCATTCAACAGCGGCGACCCCGGCCCACCCACGCCATTCTGCGGCAGCACCACCCCGTAGTCGATGCCCCGCGCGCTCCCGCCCCCCGCCGCCCGCACCGCATCCGTGCCCGCCAGCGTAAGGTTGTAGCGCTGCACCTCCACGTCCAAACTATTTTCCAGCGCCAGCGCAATCGCATCCTGCAACGTCAGGTAAAGCTTCCCATCGCGAATCAACCCGTCCAGCCTCGTCGCGTCGCCCTCAAACAGCGGTGGCACGGTAGGCCGCCGAAACGGCCCCAGGAACCCCAGAAAATCCGGCTTCAATCCCGTCACGCCCTCGCGCTGCGGCTCCGTCTTCGAATCCTCCGCACGCGACAGCTCAGGCTGCGGCGAATTCGGCGGCGCCACATGTCCATCCAGCGGCGAAATCTGCGGCACCGCTCGCCGGGGGTACCGACCGCTGCGTCGGTTCAGGACTCAGCGCCGGCATATTCTGCGGCGGCAACGGCGGCGAAGGCGACTGCCCCCGCGCAACCACCATCACCGCAGTCAGCACCATCACCGCCGCCAACAGCAGCACTGCCGTCCCGACCATCTGTGCCCAGCTCCGCCTCGCCCGCCTCATGGTTTGCTCTCACTACTCTTCTGCTTTGCAGGACCCTGCTTTCCTTCCCCCCTTGGTTCTGCTGTCCCTGCGCCCCTGCAAATTCTGGTCCGTGATATTCGCATTGCCATACTGCGTACTTCCGCCCAGCGGCACACTCTGCTTCGGCGCAGTCGACTGCTGCTCCGCCCCCTTCGCCGTGTGCATCTCCACCTCTGCGCCCTCGACCACCTCATCGGTCACATCCGTAACAATGATGTCGCCAGCCTTCAGCCCATTCACGATCTCCGTCTCGCTGCCAAAGTCGCGCCCAATCGTCACCGGCACCCAGTGAATCTTCCCATCCACCACGGTCGCTACCTTCGACGTATTCCCGCGAATCGCGATCGCGTCCCCGGTAATCACCAGCGGCGCCTGCACCCCAACCGCCGGAGGAAACGTCACCACCACGTACATCCCAGAGATCAGCTTGCCCGCCGAGTTATCAATCTGCAGCTCCGTCAGCATCGTCCGCGTATTCGCATCAATCGAATTCGCCGTGCGCGTCACTTCGGCAAACAGCGGCGCGCCCTGGTACTCCTGCACCTCAATCGGCGCCTTCAGCCCAACATGAATCGCCGGCGCATATCCCTCCGGCACCGACACCAATATTCTCAATCGTTGCACCTGCGAAATCCCGAACAGCGGCCCGCCCTGCCCCGGCGACTGCGCCGAAACCGCCGACGTAGGCCCACTCCCCGAGCTCCCCGCATTGTTCGACGCGCCCGCCTGCGTCGTTCCACCCGCCGTCGAGTTCTGCCCCTGCGGCGCCGGCCCACTCTGTCCCGAGCTCGCTCCCGCCGCCGAAATCAGCGCGCCCTCGTCCACGTCCCGCTCCGTAATCACGCCCGCAAACGGAGCCCGCACCTGCTCATAACTCTGCAGCGCCAACTGGTGTTGCAGATTCGCATTGAACGCGTCCACGTTTCGCTGCGCCGCCTGCACATTCGCCACCTGCGACGCGTAGTTCGCCTCCTGCGTATCCCCGTCCTGCCGCGAGAACACACCCTTCGCCACCAGCACCCGGTACCGCTGCACCGTCACCGTGTTCAGCACCAGCTGAGACTTCTGCTGATCCAACTGCCGCTCCGCCTGGAACACCTGCTGCCGCGCCTGCGACACCTGCGCATCCAGATCCGGCGCATCAATCACCGCCAGCAACTGCCCATTCTTCACATGATCGCCAATGTCCACATACCGCTTCTTCAAATACCCGTTCGCCCGCGCATACACATACGCCTGCGTCAAAGGAATCGTCGTTCCCGGCACCGCCAGTCCCGCCTGGTCCTTGGGCTCGACCACCTTCATCGTCTCCACCACCGGCTTCGCGCTCTTCTCCTCCTTCGACCGCTGGTCGATATCCCGCGTGCGGAACAGTCGTGGCAGCCCACCTGCCAGCACCGCCAGCACCACCAGGATCACAAACGCCAACAGAAACCAGTACAGCGGCTTAGGATTCTCCGGCCAGTGAATCCTCTCCTTCAGCGGCGGTGTGTGCTTCTTGTGCGTGGAGTTCTTCTCCTCAAATTCCCTGCCCAGCCGCCGATCATCCCCGGAGTTCGGATCGGCAAACTGCTCGCCAACGCTCTTCGGATCGCTGTCCTCCGGCCATGGCAGCTCGTGCTTCGGATCAATTCGGTCGTTCCTGTCATCGGCCATTAGGCTGGTTGCTCCTGACTTCCTTGCGAGGGATTCGGTGGTTGCTGGCCATGCCCGCTCAACGCCGGGCCCGCCTCTTCATCAATCTCTTTCGAGTAGTCAATCGGCGGATGCTCTTTCAGCAACGAATAAATCGTCGGCACCAGAAACAACGTGCCCATCGTCGCAAACAGCAGCCCCCCAATCACCGCTCGCCCCAGCGGTGCGTTCTGTTCGCCACCCTCGCCAAACGCCAGCGCCATCGGCAGCATCCCGATGATCATCGCCAACGCTGTCATCAGCACCGGCCGCAGCCGCGTATGCCCCGCATTGAGCGCCGCCTCGCGCTTGTCTTTCCCCGCCAGCCGCTCATCATTCGCAAACACCACCATCAAGATCGAGTTCGCCGTCGCCACACCAATCGTCATAATCGCGCCCATCAACGACGGCACACTGAACGTCGTTTGCGTCAAAAACAGCATCCACAAAATCCCGGAGAATGCGCAAGGAATCGCCATCAGAATAATCAGCGGATCCAGCCACGATTGAAAATTCACCGCCATCAGCAAATACACCAGCATGATCGCAAAAATAATCCCGACGCCGAGCCGCAGGAACGATTCATTCATCGTCTGCACCTCGC
This sequence comes from uncultured Acidobacteriaceae bacterium, assembly GCA_963796535.1. GTDB lineage: Bacteria > Acidobacteriota > Terriglobia > Terriglobales > Acidobacteriaceae > Granulicella. The sequence goes on along the minus strand of CAWCMO010000001.1, from coordinate 44,969 downwards.
CGCGCAACGAGATCTGCGTCGTCTTTGGCAAACCCTTCTTCGCCTGGTCCATGATCTTCTGGATCTCGCTCGCCACACCACCCAGGTCTCTCTGGTCTACATCCGCATAAACGTCATACACCGGCTGAATGTTGTAGTGGTCTGCAATGATCGGCGACAGGTCCCTCCGAAAGCCCGCTACATTCCCCAGCAACTGCGTAGTGTTTCCATTGGGCGATGTGATCGGCGTCCGTGCCAGCGCCTGCAGACTGTTGATCCGGTAAATTGGCGTCTGCGTCACAATCTGGTAGTTCACCTGCGTCTGCGGATTCAACCAATAATCCGGCGTTGTCTGCCCCGATCCCGCCAGCGAAATCAAAGTAGAATTCGCTACGTCTGCCTGCGTCAGCCCCACCTGCCGCGCCTTCGTCCGATCGGAATTAATCTGCATCGTCGGATAGTTCACCTCTTGATGAAGGTGCACATCCACCGCCCCCGGAATATCAGCGATCTGCTTCTCCAGCTTCACCGCCAGGTTGTAGTTTCCCGGATCGTGCCCAATCACCTGCAGATCAATCGGCGCAGGCAAACCAAAGTCCAGAATCTGGTTGGTCATGTTCGCCGGCGTAAAGAAGAACGTCGCGCTCGGAAACTTCCTGCGCAAATCATCGCGCAAAATCCGCGTGTATTTCTGCGTATCTTTCGAGCCCGGCTTCAACGCAATCTGTATGTCTCCGTCCGAGTTTGAGATTGTCGACGAACCGCCAAATGCCAGGTTGATCCCGCTGTTCGGCAACCCGATGTTGTCCAGGATCAGCTCCACCCGCTCCGCCGGAATCTGCGTCCGAATCTCCTTCTCCACCGCTGCAAAAAATTGCTCCGAATCCTCCAGCCGCAACCCCGGCGGCGGATTCACATGCAACTTCATCTGCCCTGAATCCACGTACGGGAAGAAATCCCTTCCGATGAAAAACGTCAGCGGCAGGCTCACAATCACCAACAGCACAAACAATCCCAGCGTCACTGCCGCGTGCTCCACGCACCAGTCCAGCAGGTCTTTGTAGTGGTGCGCCATCTTCTCAAACTGTCGATCGAACTTCGAATGAATCCGCCAGATAATACTGCGCTGCTCCTCGCGCTCGCTCTCGCCCGGATCCTGGTACAGCTGAATCTCGCTGCCCAGCAAGAAATGCATCATCGTGGGTAGCAACGTTCGCGAAAGGAAGTAGCTCGCCATCATCGCGAACGCCACCGCCTCGGCCAGCGGCGTAAACAGGAACTTCGCCGCCCCCGTCAACAACACCACCGGCACAAACACGATGCAGATCGACAGCGTCGACACAAACGCAGGCGCCGCCACCTGCTGCGCCGAGTGCAGAATTGCCTTCGTCAGCGGCAATCCCTCGGCCATGTTCCGATGCGTGTTCTCAATCTCCACCGTCGCATCATCCACCAGGATGCCCACCGCCAGCGCCAACCCGCCCAGCGTCATCACGTTAATCGTCTCGCCCAGCGCGCTCAAAATAATCAGCGACGTCGCAATCGACAGCGGAATCGAGATACACACAATCAGCGTCGACCGCCACGACCCCAGGAACAGCAGGATCATCAACCCCGTCAGTGCCGCCGCAATCGTCGCCTCGCGCACCACCTCGTTAATCGACGACCGTACAAAAATCGACTGGTCGAACAGCGGCGTAACCTTCAGGTTCCCCAAACCAGCCGTAAGCTGCGGCACCATCGCCTTCGTCTGCGACACAATATCCAGCGTCGACGTGTCGCCGTTCTTCAGCACCTGCAGCAGCGCCGACCGCTTGCCGTTCTCGCGCACAATGTTCGTCTGCACCGCGAACCCCATGTGCACCTGCGCCACGTCCTTCATGTACACCACCGCGCCGTTGGACGCGCGGATCGGCAGATCATTCAGCGCCGCCAGATCATCCGGGCTCGAGTTTGTCTTCATCACGAACTCGCGATCCCCCATCCGCTGCGTGCCCGCCGGCAAAATCAAGCTCTGCTGCGTGATCGCCGTCGATACATCGCTCGCCGACAAATGCCGCGCATACAGCAGGTTCGGGTCCGTATCCACCATCACCTGTTTCACTTTGCCGCCCCACGGCAAGGGAACGCTCGCCCCCTTCACATTCGCCAGCCGCGGCCGAATAAACTGCAGCCCATCGTCGTAAAGATCCGCCTCGCTCAGCCCCTGCCCGCTCAATGCCAGCTCAACAATCGGCACCGACGACGCGTCATACTTAATCACGAACGGCGGAAACGATCCCTGCGGCAATACCCGCAAAATCGTCTGCACAATCGACGTCACCTGCGCCAGCGCCTGCGATACCTGCACGTTCGGCTGGAAGAACACCTTGATCACCGATACGCCCTGGTAGCTCTCGCTCTCCGTGTGCTCCATGTCGTTGACCGTCGTCGTCAACGCCCGCTCGCACGGCGTCACAATGCGCCCCTGCATCTCCACCGGCGTCAGCCCCGTGTACGTCCACACAATCGAGATCACCGGAATATTGATGTTCGGAAAAATATCCTTGGGCGTCTCAATCGCCGACCCGATGCCCAGCAGGGCAATCAGCATCGACAGAACGACGAAAGTGTAAGGGCGGCGAAGTGCTAGCCGTACAATCCACATGGACCACGCCTCAAGGAATTTTAGTTCGCAGTGGTTTGCGCTTGACTATGAGACGCACAAAACCCTTCCCGAGACTCCTGCCCCTATCCCGCCAAACATTTGCATCCGCCACCCCGTCAACCACATCCAAGGTTACTTATTGGTGTTCTCGCATCACTCCCGTCTCAAAAATTAAAGCTCGCCTGCAGATCAATGCTCCGGTTCGCCGCCGCGTTGTTGAAGAATCCGCCCGCCAGCGCCGTCGACTTCCCGAACAGCGGAGACTCCAGCACCCCAACCGGCGCCGCCAGGTTCACATGGTTGAACACATTGTGCGCCATCGCTGAAAACGTCACCGAAAAACGTCGTGGCACCATCTGATCCAGCCGCGGCGGCCCATTGTTCCCACTCAGACCTCCCGGCCCCAATCCACCGCCCGGCCCTCCAGCTCCACCGCCCGGCCCACGCCCGCCGCCGCCCGGACCTCCGGGACCCCCCGGCCCGCCACCCTGCTGTCCACCCACGCTCCCCGCAACCCGCGGCCCAATCCCAAATGACTTGCTCACCCGCAAATTCATGCTGAACTGCGCCGGCCCAGTCCCCAGGTTGTAAGGAATCCTGGTCTCGGTCGCCCCCGGATTCAAATCAAAGTTCCCGTACGCCGTGTCCATCGTGTCTGTGCTCGTCGGCGTCGCATAAGCTGGCCGATCGTTGTACTGGTTGTCCCCATTCAAATCCTGCCCAATCGTGATATTGAACGGCGTCCCCGAATCCGCCACCAAAAACGGACTGAACGAAATTCCGAACGGCCCCTGATAATTCCCGCCCAGCAAAAACCTGCTGCTCACATCAAAATTCGCCCGCCCGTAATCCGCCCCGGGATCAGTCTGCTCCGACGGAAAATATGTCGGCCCCGACGTATCCGCCTTCGCCGCGTTCCACACATAGAACCCAAACAGCGACACCTTCTTCGCCCGCACCGTGTAATTCAGCATCAACTGGTTCTGGTTATATACGCCGCCCGACTGAAATTGATAAATATTCTCGTTGATCCCATTCGGTCGCACCCCCGTCCCCGTCGTAGGATCATACGTCCCCACCTCATACGCATTAATGTTGTCGCTCAGATACTGATGCACACCCCGCGAATTAATATACGTAGCCGAGATCGTCACGTATTTCCCGAACGAGTGATCCACCCCCACCGCCGCCTGCATGTTCACCGACGCCGTCATATTCGGCGCAACGTTGTAGATCGTCGGCGCGGCCGAGTTGTCGTTTGCCAACTCCGCGGGCGTCGGAGCATCCGTGGTAAACGTCGGATTCTTCACCACGTAATTCTGCTGATTCACGCCATTGCCATGGATCGCATCCAGCACGTACGTCGCCGCGAACCGGTCATAGAACCATCCATACCCCGCGCGCAGCACCGTGTTCGGCTTCTTCCCATCTTTCGCTCCCGGTGCCCACGACACGGAAAACCGCGGCGCCCAATCTGCGTGATTGCTGATCCGGTTCTGCCCCTCGAATCGTAAGCCATAGCTCAGCGTAAGGTTCGGCCGCATACTCCAGTCATCCTGGAAAAACAGCGCCCCATCAAACAAGTTCACCGCTGCCTTCGGATTTCCCGCCGTCACGTCATACTCCGAAGGCGTTCCCACATCATAGGTGTTCAACGACGAATAAATGTAGTTCCCATTGAACCCACTCGTCGTCGAATTCACCTCGTGCGTCAGCCGCAGCCGCGTTCCAAAATTCAGCGCATGCCTCCCTTCAGCCATCGTCACGTAATCCTGTAACTCAAAGTGGTCCTGGTTATCCCGCACCGTCCCCTGGTTATTTCCGCCGCCCGTAAACGCGCCCTGCACCGTCACCGTCGGCGTCGTTTCGTTGGCGACCTGGTTGTCGCGTTCGCTCATATATTGAAAACGCAAATCATTCGCCACCCGCGGATTCACAATCTGCGTGTCGCTCACCTGGATCGTGTTTTCGTAATTCGACACGTTATATCCCTGGCTCTCAAGCGCAAACCCCGACACACCGCTGTTGGTCTCCGTCTGCCGATCCAGCATGTACCGCACGCTCAGCGTATTCTTCGCTCCCAGCGCAAAATCAAAGCGCGGACTCACATCCAGCCGCGTCTGCGGGTTCGGCACCGCCGCCGTATAGTTCACCGACGTCCCATTCGCCCCCGGCACCTCCGCATTAATAATCGAGTTCGACTGGCTATTCCGAGAGAACACGCTCGCAAACCACGACGCATCCTTCCCCAGCCCGCCACTCACATTCCCCATCATGAACGTCGAATAGTACGAAGGCTCCTCCGTCACAAACGGGTTCATCGTGTTCAACGCCTTCGTATTCCCATTAATCATGAACGACCCATGCAGCTTGTTCGACCCCGGCTTCGTGACAATCTCAATCCGCCCATAGCCCAACTTGTCATACTGCGCGGAGAACGGATTCCGATTAATCCGAATCTCCAAAATCGAACTCTTCGGCGGCAACTCCCCACCCGTAAATCCGTCGATATAAATCTGCGCCCCACTCGGCCCAGCCGAAGGCCCGGCCAACGCCGTCAACTCGTTCTGCAAATCATCGGGATCATCCGACAGCGCATCCAGATCCTTCCCCTTGATCACCAGCGCACTCGCGTTATTATCCGGACTCGTACTCACCCCCGTCGCCTCCGCCGTCACCTCGACGCTCGTGCTCACAGAAATATCCAGCTTCACCGCCGCGCTCGTCGTCTTCCCACCCGTCACCATCACATCGCTCACGGTCGACGGCGCAAATCCCTTCGCCGAAACGCGCAGCTCATACCGCCCCGGCACCAGCCGCGAAATGTTAAACGCCCCCGCCGCATCGCTGCTCAACTTTCGCGCCGACCCGCTCCCACTCGACACCACGATCGCCGCCCCCGGCACCAGCGCCCCATCCGGATCCGTCACCGTCCCCTGAATCCCACCCGTCCCTACCTGCGCCATCACCGGCCCTACACCCACCGCCACCATGACCAAACCCAAAGCCAACCGCACCGCAATCTTCATCGTCATCCTCGTAGCGCTCGTTCGCGCATACCCAGAAGACCGCATCCCTCCCCGCCATGCCCCCTCATTACGTCACGCTATGTAACGATGTGTCACAATCCCAGTGACCATCCTTTACGCACGCCGCATCTCCGCAGAGTTACCCTAGCCAAGCATGGAAGACATCCTCCTCATCGACGACGACGTAGAGCTCTGCAACATGCTCACCGAGTACCTCGCCCGCTACGACCTCCGCGTCCACGCCATTCATCGCGGCGACACCGGCCTCGAAGCCGCGCGCTCCCGCCCCTGGCCCATGATCCTCCTCGACGTCATGCTCCCCGGCATCGACGGCTTCGAAGTCCTCACCCGCCTCCGCACCACCTCCTCCGACAGCGTCCTCCTCCTCACCGCCCGCGGCGAAGACGTCGATCGCATCGTCGGTCTCGAGATGGGTGCGGACGACTACCTCGCCAAGCCCTTCAACGCCCGCGAACTCCTCGCCCGCATCCGCGCCATCCGCCGCCGCACCACCGCGCCAGCCACCCCGACCGAATCCTCCGCACTCATCGTCGAAGACCTCGTCCTCGACCCCGCCGCCCGCACCGTTCGCCAGGACAACACCCTCATCGATCTCACCGACGTAGAGTTCGCCCTCCTCGAAGTCCTCATGCGTTCCCCCGGCAAAGTAGTCGAGCGCGAAGCCCTCGCCGAATCCGTCCTCGGCCGCAAGTGGAATCCCTTCGACCGCTCCCTCGACATGCACGTCAGCCGCCTTCGCCGTAAACTCGCCACCGACTCCAGCAGCGACGACCGCGTCAAAACCGTCCGCGGCACCGGCTACCAGCTAGTCCTTCGCCGCACCGTAGCCGCCGGAGGCCGTCCCTAAATGCGTGGCCTCTTCCTAAAAATCTTCGCCATCTTCTGGCTAGCCCAAAGCCTCATCTTCATCATCACCACCACGCTCCTCGTGCGTCAGCACTTCGCCAGTCCCAACATCGTCTCCGACGCCCTCGATAACAATCTTCGCCACGACGCCACCACCGCCTTCGCCGACTTCACCGCCGGTCGCTGCCCAGCCTTCCGCAACAACTCCGCGCGCAACGAGCCTTCCGGCGCCACTCTCCTCGACGCCAACGGCCAACCCCTCTGCGCCACCCCCACCGCGCCCTCCATCGCCAACCTCACCCACCTCCCCTCCACCCGCATCGACGGCCGCATGCTCGACAACCGCTGGCTCTGGCTCATCCCCCTCACCGCTCCCGACGGCACGCGCTACGTCTACGTCTGGCATCAACCCGCGTCCACCAACCTCCACCCACCGCGCCGCTGGAGCCTCCTCCACTTCGCCTTCCCTCAACTCCCCGTAGCCATCGCCGTCGGCGGCCTCACCACCTTCGTCCTCGTCCTTCTCTTCACCCGCCCCATCGTCCGCATGCGCAAAGCCGCACGCGCCCTCGCCAACGGCGACCTCACTGCGCGCGTCCAGCAGTCTCCCTCCGCCGCCGCGCAATCCAACTCCGACGAATTCCAGGGCCTCGTCTACGACTTCAATCACATGGCCGAACGCCTCGAGTCCCTCGTCGACGCCCAAAAACTTCTCCTCCGCGACGTCTCCCACGAACTCCGCTCCCCGCTCGCCCGCCTCAGCGTAGCTCTCGAGCTGGCCCACGACGACACCAACCCGGAATTAACCGAGCACCTAACCCGCATCGAGCGCGAAGCCGACAAGCTCAACCAACTCATCGGCCAACTCTTAACTCTCTCCTCGCTCGAAGCCCGCGAAAATACCTCCGCCTTCCAGCCCGTCTCGCTCAATCAACTCTGCCGCCAACTCCTCCCCGACGCCGAGTACGAAGCCCAGCAACACAACTGCACCGTCACCCTCGTCGAAGAAAATCATTGCACCATCCGAGGCAACCCCGACCTCCTCTACCGTGCCATCGAGAACGTCGTCCGTAACGCCATCCGCTACACCGACCCCAACACCGAAGTCACTCTCCGCATCGCCGAAACCATCATCGAATCCCGCCACTACGCATCCATCGAAGTCACCGACCACGGCCCCGGCATCCCCGAGTCCGACCTCGCCCACATCTTCCGCCCCTTCTACCGCGTCGACCAGGCCCGCAGCTCCCACACTGGAGGCTTCGGCGTCGGCCTCGCCATCACCGAGCGCGCCGTCCGCCTCCACAATGGAACCCTCCGCGCCACCAACCGCCCCACCGGCGGAACCTCCATCCTCTTCCTCTTCCCCCTTGGCCCCCGCGCCTGATCGATCGCCCCCAAAAACAGCAAGGCCGCCCCCGTTTAGGAGCGGCCCTGCGAACCTCTTTCTCAAACCTTACCGGCGATCACGACCCCATCCGCCACGATCATGGTCACGATCGAAGCGACGATCATGGTCGCGATCCCATCCGCCACGCCCATAGAACCCGACGCCAACCGTAGGCCCATACACCGGGGCAGCATAGTACGGATTGCCATACGCAATCACGGGAGGCGCGACCACCACCCTCGGTCCACCATAGAAAACGCGTGGGCCGCCGCGATACCCAACCACAAACCGTTGCGCCTGTGCAGCAGGAGCCGCTGCCACCAGCAACCCGCCAGCCAGCGTCGCCGCTGCCAGCACCTTGACTGCGTTGAACTTCATGCCCTTTACGTTCGCGATGACATTAGCTAGTTTCATTTTCGTTCCTCCTGCACTGCCCTGTGATCCGCCGTGCAATTAGATAAACGCAATCCCACCCACCGTGTTGCGCGCAACTTCTTCCGCGCCCAGTGTTAGAGCCATTTCAACTATCGATAGCTCCTGCTGTTGTGTTTGCTTTTCTTTCTGTCATTCCCGTTGGGAATCTGCTTCTCCCAACAACGAAGTACCTGCGGCCCGCCCTATCGCACAGCGGCCTGCAACACTCCACCCGCCGGCGTGACGCACGTAAAGCTCGCCGCGCTCTTCACATCCCCCGCCCCGTCATACTTCGGCCACGCCGGCCACTCGCACAGCGGCCGCGTTCTTCCATTGTTGTTGTCGGTCACCACCAAATTCACCGGCGCTACCCCACCATCCACCCACGCATCCAACGTTCCCACGGTGTCGAACCCGCCATCGAACCGCCCATCCCCATGCCCCATCCCCGGCACCAAATAGAGCCGCGCAAAACTCTTCGTCTCCTCAATCCCCATCCGCGCCTCCACCCGCTCAAAATAATCCACCGTAGAGTTCGTAGGAATCACTACATCCGACGTCCCATGCACCAAAATCAGCTTTCCCCCATGCGCCACAAACGGCTCCAGCGCCACGCTCGTGCTGTCGATCTCCCGTGCCGCCTTCACCAGCTCTTCATGCAGATCCCCGCCGCTATGGATATCGAACGTCCGCGAATTAAAGTGATGCCCCGCCGTCAGAAAATTCCGCGTCACATCATCGCCAATCACGTATCCGAAACTATTCAGCACCACCACTGGATTCTTCAGCGGAAAGTGCAGCAGCCCCACGGAGCTAGTCAGACTAGCCCCCGCCAGCACGTTATATCCCGGCACACTATCCACCCCATTCGACAGCGGCGTCGCCGTCCGCTCTTCGGTAGCAAACGTCTCCAGCGTGTGCAGCTGCGCATCGGACAGGCACCCATGATGCGCCCGCCCATCCTCACACCTCAACTCCTCAGCCTGCACATCGCAGCCCGCCGGGTCAGAGATAATCCCATCCCGCAGCCCATCCTTTGCGTCGCAGCGCTCTTCCACCTTGTGCGCAATCATCCGCGTCTTCGAGTACCCCAGGAATCCACCCGGCGCATACAACGCCTGCGCCGTCCGCACAAACTGCAGGTCCAGCTCTGCCTGGTCCCACGCCGCATACGCCGCCATCACCCCGTCATAGTCCGTTGGATAACGCTGCGCCACCCAGAGCGCCTCCCGTCCACCCGTCGACCCCCCAATGAAATACATCCGCCGCGGTGCCGTCCCGTACCGCATCTTCATCAGCACCACCGCCACATCATGCAGCTTCTTCACCGCTTCGCCCGCAAAGTTTCTCCGCATCTCCGGATTGCGCGCAAACTTCGGATTCAACGCGTTGATCGCATCCGGCAGCGGAAAGTAACTATGATGATGTCCACCATCCGAACCGAACGTCGCATACCCCCGCATCAGCGGCGTAGCCTCTTTCTTCAGCCCCACCGCCGTCCGCCCCAGCCCATCCGACTTCCCGATATACCCATCGAACGTCCCGCCCCCATACTGCAGCGCCTTGCCGTTCCAGACCTCCGGCAGGTTCAACTCGAAATGAATATCCTCAGCCTGCGGATCCACCGGATGAATCTTCCCCATCACCCGGCAGTACGCCACCCCACCCTCATGCCGCCTCTTCGCCGAGCTCACCTCCGCCCCCGTAGTCGGCAACCCGATCCAACCAGCCGGCAGCACCACCCCGCGCAGCACCGCACACCCCACACTCTCCGCCCGCGCCACGCACACCGACGCCGCAACCACGATCGTCAGCATCCAGCATCGAATCCGGAAAGCTTTCCTCAAATCAAATTCTCCACCGTTAGCCCTTTAGACTACGCTTCCACGCATACGTCTCCCACTGTCAAATTTCCCAGCCCCACACCATCCGCCCTTGCCCTTGCCTTTCTTTCTGTCATTCCCTCCGGGAATCTGCTTCTTCCTTGGTCCTCCTCGTCGGAGAGCCGATCCATCACTAACCACGAGTCACGAACCCCAAGCCCCTAGTTCTTCCCCCACGCAAACCGCACCCCACCCACCACCAATCGCGGAGCCGCCAGCGTCAACACCGGCGTCAACCCCGCATCAATCGTCCGATTCAACAAATTCTGCGCCCCCGCATACACGCTAAACCCCTTCCCCAACACCCTCTCCGCCGACACATCCACCCGCGCAAACGGCCGCAGCACATACTCATTCGCCGCATCATCAAACGCCTTCCCCTCATAAATCCCAAAGCCATGAAACGTCGCCACCTTTGGCCACGCAAAATTCACCACCCCCGTAACCGACTGTCGCGGCACCTCCGGAATCCAGTTCCCCTTCAAATCCACCTGCGCCGGGCTACTCGAGTTAAACGCCGTCACGGTAGCCACCGCGTACTGATACCCAAAGCTCGCATCGAGCCCCCGCCACGTCGCCGTCTGCCCCTCAACCATCGCGCCCCGACTCCGAATCTGGCCCAGATTCTGTCGCTGCAACAACTGCGTAGTCGCCGTCTGACTAAGCTCCACCGCCGATATCGGCCGATTCACCTCCGTCCCAAAATAAGTAGCCCGCAACCTCCCCACGCGTCCCCCCACCTCGCCGCCAAACTCAAAGCCGGTAGCCCGCTCTGCCAGCAGAACATCATTCGCCAGCGTAGTCTGCTGCCCCACCTGCCCTGTCCGATAAAGCTCATTCATCGTGGGCCCGCGAAACGCCCGAAACGCCGTCCCCGTCAGCAGCAACCCCGGCCTCAACGTCTTCACCACCCCCAGCCGCGGACTCACCATCAACTCATCCAACTCCGGCAACTCCGTCACCGCCCCACTAGTCGACACCACCCGCCGCGCATCAAACGTCCGAAAAGAATCCACCCGCACCGACCCCGACACCGACCACCCCTTCGGCAGCCAGATCGCATCCGCATACCCGCCCACCTCCCTCTGCCGCGCGCTCGTACTTGTAGTCGACGCAACCTCCCCGCCCACCACCGCCGACTCATCATCCGTCGCCCGCACATCCCGCACATCCACGCCCAGCGCGCCCGTCACCGTCCCCACCGTCTTCGCCCCCTGCGCCACCACGCCCATCTCATCCACCGGAACATGCTGCAACTTCGTCAGCACCTCCGAATCCCGATCCGCAGCAATCGCAGAAAAGCTCTGCCGATACGCCTCCCGCGATCCATACAGCCGCAACAACCCATGCCCCCACCCTTCCTCCGCATCCACCCCGCCCACATACCTCCATAGCCGAGTCCCATTGGTCTGCAGCGGCGTCCCATTTCCCCGCGCCTCATTCAAAACATTCCCCAACAAAAATCCCCGCAGGCTTTTTTCCCCGACCGCACTCAACACCAACCGCCCACTCTCCGCATCCACATCCGCCGGCACATCCACCGTCCCCCGAAACTCCGGTGCCGTAGGAATATACCCATCCGTCTTCAGCCCCGAGTAAGCCCCCAGCATTCCCAACCCGCGCATCGCCCCCGACACCAACCCATTCTCGAACACAGAATTCTCCGTACCCCCGCCCACATCCGCCTTCACCACCATCCCCTTCGCCACCGGCATCACGGGCACCACATCCACCACGCCTCCCATTGCACTCGACCCATAAAGATCCGCAGCCCCACCCCGCAGCAACCGCACATCCTCAATCCCCAGCGACGGAATCTCATCCCAATGCACCCACCCCCCAAACGCATCGTTCAGCGGCACCTGGTCACTCACCACCAGTGTCCGACTAGCCGCCGTGCTCCCCAGCCCCCGCAAACTCAAACCCTCCGTCGTAGGATTCGCCGTCCAGGAACTCGTCCTCCGAAACAACTGAAACCCCGCCACCTCATGCAGCCGATCATCCAGCGTCAACCCGGGCTCTGCCCCCATCTGCTGCTGCGAAACCACCGCCACACTCGTAGCCGAATCGCTAACCCCCACCAGCCCCCGGTCCGCATTCACCGTCACCGAATCCGTACTCCGCACCACCGGCGAACCCGTAGCCGGCACCGGCGTCGCCTGCCCCCAGGCCCCCACCATGCAGCCAGCCACGCACACCCCCAGCATCAATGTTCGCAGCCCCAGCCTCATCTCTCCAGCCTCTCACAATCACCCATCCGGCCGCCCCTTTGCGAAACGTTGCTCCCTTCGCGACCATTGCGTCAAAACCTTTGCCTTCGCCCTGTGACTCATTTGCTAGCCACCCCTCACCCCCATTTACACTCTGTTCACACAGGAGCTCCATGAGCAACAAGAGCAAGTCCCCCCGTCCTCGAAGGCCACCCTCGACCTCATCACCTGGGTCGGAAAGAAGGCCTGACCATGCACGGCTCCATGCCTGACCTCATCGCACGTTTCCTCATCGGCGGCTCCGTCGTCATCCTCTTCTCCATCCTCGGTGACGTCTTCAAGCCCAAGAGCCTCGGCGGCATCTTCGCTGCCGCTCCCACCATCGCCCTCGCCTCCATCTCACTCACCGTGTATCGCAACGGCTCCGCCTACGTCTCGCTCGAAGCCCGCTCCATGATCGCCGGCGCCCTCGCCTTCTTCGTCTACGCCTGCGTCGTCAGCTTCGTCCTCATGCGTTACCGCCCCCGCTCCCTCGTCGCCGCCGGCGCCCTCTCCCCCGTCTGGTTCGCCGTCGCCTTCACCCTCTGGGCCCTCCTGCTGCGAAAGTAAGGATCTGCTTCTCGCTCTTGTCGTTGTGAACGGAATCGCTACGAACGGAAAGGTTGTGAACAGTAATCATGCTCATCGGCATCAACGTCGCCAAGCTCCGCGAAGGCAAGCCCTCCGAGTACCTCACCCGCTTCCTCTTTGGAGGCACCGTCACCGTACTCGCGACCCTCATCGCCCACCGCTACGGCGCCATCGTCGGAGGCCTTTTCATGGCCTTCCCGGGCATCTTCGCCCCCGGCCTCAGCATGACCGAAACCCACGCCATCGAGCGCAAAGCCGCATCCGGCGCCAACGGCATCCTCTTCGCCCGCGCCGAAGCCAGCGTAGAAGCCGCCGGCGCCTCCATCGGCGCCCTGGGCATGGCAGCCTTCGCCATCGTCCTCTGGAAATTCCTACCCACCCACACCCTGACCCTCACGCTCACCCTCGCCAGCGCAGCCTGGCTCCTCGTCTCCCTCATCCTCTGGTGGCTCCGCAAACGAATCTAACAACTCATCCACCAAATCATCAGTCAGACGAATATCGCGCAACCCTAAGAAATCTCGTGATTCTCCCGCCAAGAACTCTCGTCATTCTGAACGCAGTGAAGAACCCCTGTAGTTGCTGTTGTTCTTGCAGTTGTTCTTGCAGTTGTTCTTGCAGTTGTTCTTGCAGTTGTTCTTGCAGTTGTTCTTGCAGTTGTTCTTGCAGTTGTTCTTGCAGTTGTTCTTGCAGTTGCTCTTGCTTTGATCTATCGCGAAGGACTGTCATCCTGAGCGGGTGAGTTGATTTTTAGAAATTGCTGATTTATCGAGAGATAGATGGCCAATTTTTGGTTGTGTAGGAACTGTGCAGGGTATTTCTCGATTTCTGTGCATTTCTTGAACGCGAGACACCATTCTACAGGCACGATTCATAGGTTAAAGGCTGTGTCCTAAGCCCATACCGTGTTCGATGACCGGCGCGATCTCCGGCTGCGGTGGCGTGATGGATTGCTCCGGCTTTATCGCTGGCGTGTGAGCGCTCTCGTGGGACACGTCATGCCCTAACGCTTCAGGTAGCTTTGCGCGGTCGTTGGTGTATACCTGCGCGTCTTCCGCGCCACGCGAGACGGCGACGTAAGCCATGCGGCTGTTGAGCAGGTCTTTTGCGGCCAGTTCCGTATCGACGTGAATCAAGACGCGCTCGGCGGTCTGTCCCTGGCTGGAATGGCTCGTCACCGCATAACCGTGATCGAAATGGGGATGCTCGCGCGGGTCGAGCTGCACATCGCGGCCACCGTCCATCTTCAAACGCATCTGCCCGTTCTGGCCAATTGCTTCCACCGTCCCTAATTCGCGGTTGGCAATTTTCAAGTCATTCGCTGGCGCGGTGAACTGGATGCGGTCGCCCACCGAGAAGCTGCGCGGTTCTTCCCGATACACAGACACGCCCTGCTGTCGGCGCGGATCGTAGGTCATCTCTGAGCCATCGGCCCGCACTACCGTCAACAGGTTTTTCTCGGCGTCAACGCTCTTGACCCGCGCGTATTCGCCGCGCTCGATGCCGGTCTCTTTCGACGCGCGTGCGTAGCGCACTACATCGTTGAACTCGTACCGTGCGGCCCATGTGCGCTCCGGCCCGGTGAGGTCCTGGCGCGGCACAAGCGTTTCAATGCGATGCTCGTCTCTGTTGACCAGGCCGCGCTCCTGCATCTCGGCATGAATCGCCAAGTTGATCTCCACGCGGGAACGGTTATCGGGCGAGACAACCAGCGTTCCCTCCGGCGACTTCGCATATTCCTTTGCTATCGCGGCGATGCGTTCCTCGCGGCCTGAAATCTCATGTACGCGGCCCTGCCGCTCCATACCCTGCACGGCTTCGCGTACCTCGCCACGCGCAAGCTGCTCGACCACCTGTTTCAGCTCCGGGTCTTTCTGGCGGACGATCTCTTCGAGCTTGACCGTCTTCATGCCCGCATCCTGGAGCTGCGCGAAGGGACGCCCGGCCTCGACTGCCTCATGCTGCCGACGATCACCTACCAGCAACACCCGGTCATTCGGATGCAGGCGATTCACAAACTCGTGCATCTGCTTGGTGGATGCAAGTGAGGATTCATCGAGCACATATAGGCGGCGCTCGCCGGTATCCGGCTTTTCTCCACGCGCAAGATGCTTTTGCAGCGTGGATGTTTCCATGCCTGCATCGGCCAGCTTTTGCGCCGCGCGGGATGTGGGCGCGAAGCCTTCGACCGTGTACCCTTGCGCCTCCGCGCCTTCACGGATGACGGCCAGCGTCGTTGTCTTGCCCGCCCCGGCGACACCATCCAACCCCACTATCTTTTCGCGGGAGAGAAACACTTGGTCAACGGCCTGGCGCTGCGAGGCGTTCAGCTCCGGGTGGCGGTCTTCCGGTCGTAATCCGAATCTGCGGAGAAACCAGCATCGGGTCACTCATCCCGCGCTGATTACCTTCCTGCATCCGTGTCGATGATCTCGCGTTCCATGCGAAGCATCGCGGCGGTAGTGTTCTGCTGGCCCGCTCCGGCATGATTGACGGTGCGGAACTCGCCT
Organism: uncultured Acidobacteriaceae bacterium; assembly: GCA_963796535.1. Lineage (GTDB taxonomy): Bacteria > Acidobacteriota > Terriglobia > Terriglobales > Acidobacteriaceae > Granulicella. Next base: position 29,410 of record CAWCMO010000001.1, on the reverse strand, counting down.
CCCGCGGCCCGCTGCGCGAACTCCTGCCGGATGTGGGCATACGTCGTTTCACCCATACCGCGATTGAGCGCCGCTTCCAGAAGCTCGCGCCGGTCCAGCACGGCGGAACGCTCAAACAGATGATCGCGGGCATAGGTCACGGCCTGCTGCGCGATGCGGTCCGGGTTCGTAACTGTGGCGTTGTTCATGCGCCCGCGCCTCGGCCACAACCCTGTCGGCCTGATGTCCATACTGCGCGGCCAGACTCGCGATGCCGTCGCTAATACTTCTTCCGGCGATAACAGTTCTTTGCTGTCCCGCGTCCGGTGCGCGGCGACCTGCGCGGCTCCCGCTCCGTCTATCCCCATCTCGCGGAGATGATCTTTGATCTGCTCCCGGCGTGGGCTGACTGGCCTCCAGATACTCTTTCGTATAGCCCTTGATCTCCGGCTGTCCATACTTGCCGCGCTCCATCTCATAGCCCAACCCCTGCAACCGCATCGCCAGCTCGGAGCGGTAAACGCTGGTAGCGTAGCGCTGCGAAGCAAATAGTTCCTGCGGCTGCAAGGCGCGGGTTTGTCCGTTGTCGCGCTCGGTGACGTTGAAGATCACGGCATGGGTATGGAGTTGCGGCGCAGCGTAGCCGTCCACAGGCCGCGCGGTGTCGTGCTCAAAGGTAGCCGCAACGAATTTGCCTGTCGTCTCCGGCGCATGGACATTGCCGATGCGGGCCTGCGTGTACTTCTCCAACTCGGTCAAGGCAACGCGGACGCTCTCCCGATGCGCCTCTCGCACGCGCTCATCGCCTCCGACAAGGGCGGTGAGAGAAACTGACTTCGGCGCGGAGAACGTAGCATCCCAACCGGCGCGATGCTCCACGCTCGTCACTTCTTTGCCGAATTTGCCCTCATAGGTCTTGGAGACCTGATGGCGAACGAGCTGCGCTTCCGTGTGCGGATGCTGGCCTTCGGTCAGCCTGGCGAAGTGCTCATTGCCAACAGCACCCTATAAGCCCCACTTCTCGGCCAGCTTGCCTTGCCACTCGCTATGCCCCTGCTGATCGCGGCTCCAATAGTTCTGCCGCTCCGACGCAAACTCCCGCTCATGGTACGTCCGTACCTGCCCCGCTGACAGCGGTTTGGAGAGCGTCAGCATAGGAAGATTCTAATCTGCAACCCGACGCTAACTGACCTTCGAGGAGGAATCAGCCTCGGTGAACGCATTGGCGGATATTTTTGCGCCTTATGATAGTATTCCGCTGTCGCTCCAAAACAGTTTATCAAGGCCGCGTCGCAAACGACTCAGTTGAAATACCGTCAGCTTCGGACGGAACCGTGCCACGACCGGTCACACTTTCCCTCAGATCGGCTGCAATCAACAAATCTAGCCCTTCAGGTGCAATGAATGCAACCTAATCGGTACGCCCTTGCCTCGCTTCTCTTCATGGCTTCTAGCTCTATAGCCGTGTGCCAAAGCCTCAGCATCTATAAGATGCAAGTTGACGGCAGCAATCAACAAAAGATCGTTCAATTGCCCCTGGCCACAAGGGTCAATGGTCTCGCTCTCAGTTCGGATCTGAAGCATATCGCCTGGGCAATCACGACATCTAAAAATGGCGCACCAGATGCGGGAGTGTACGTAGCAGGCTACGATGGCAAAGACCCGCATGAGTTACCTCTGCCCCCGGGCATCCGCGGACTTTCTAATCCGGCATTCTCCCCGGATGGCACAAGGCTTCTTATCACTGAATTGAATGAGGCTGGAAGATTCTCAATTGCAATTGAAGATTTAGATGGAGCTAACCGCAAAGTCATCATCACCGATGGAGCTTCTGGAAGCTTGAATGCCAATGGAACCAGGGTAGTGTTTGTTAGAGAGACACTTGGCACTAACATACATGAAATCATAGTCAGCGACTCGAATGGGAAGAACGAGAGAATAGTTGCAAGGGATGCGTTCGATAGTCTTTTATCGCTCCCAGATTTTAATCCGGGCAATTCGAATCAGGTCATCTACATTGCGCGAGATAAGAATGGTCCAGTCACACTGGATAGCAAGACTGTGCTGGCTTTAGTCGATGTCACATCAGGAGCCACAACAGATGCCATACCGTCCACGCCAAGTGATTACACTGTGCTTTCGACCAATGGCAATATCGCTATTTATGAGCGACCAGCACTCGGAGGTAAGGGGGCCGCACTTTTCTTGTCGAGGTTCGGCAGTTCGGACGCAAAAGAGATTACCCACGACGATTCGACTTCGTTCTCTTATCCACAGCTAGCGCTCGATGGAAAGACGCTTATTTGTTTTGGATATCGGAGCGTTTCAAACTTGCAGAAATAATGGCCATGAGTCGCCTTCGTGGATCTCGGCAAATCTAGTTCCAAAATCGCTAATGCTCGGCTTTGGAGGTCAAACAGATGTTCTCAAGACGAGGCTTTCTATCGGCAATCATGGGGAGTACCGCCGTTGCCGGAACGCCGATTGCGGAGGGTTCACCTATTTCTTCCGCGCAGCCACTTCAACTACTCAGCCCCAAAGATGCCTTTGTCCTCAATACTGCGGTAAGCTCTGGTAGCCTGGTGAAAGCTGGCGATACTATCTTTCAGCTGGATACCGATAACGAAGATCGATCTCTAGACCAGATCGCACTCGCGCTAGCCTTACTCGCGCTTGAGGATACCAGCACGGATTACGGGAATGTAGTCCCAGCCCACCCAACCCCGTTTGATGTCCAAGCGGGTCAACATACAGGAATCGCGCCGGGTGACAAATTTACCTTTCCCACTGCTCATCCCTTGGGGCTTCGCAAACTGGTCCTGCAAACAACAATGGAGACCGCGCAGGCCTATCTTGACTTTGCCAGTGACAAGCAGGCAGCCGCGAACTTGCAAAACCAGAATGGTGGAGGCAACTTTGGTGCCGCCCTCTCACCGACTATTGCAGCACAAGTTAAGGCCGGGAACACCCAGAATGCAGCAGCCGTAGCCACAGCGTCCGCAGAAGTATTCAAGGCGAGTATCGCATCAGCGCGCTTTCAACTGGCTGTCGCACAGTTACAAAAAAAGCAAGATTTAATCAGATCTCAACTCGCGAAGGAACACGACCGTATCGCAGCTGTGAAAGGCCGCCTTACAATCACTGCGCCAATCGCGGGCAAAATTACGCTGGCAACAACCACAGGTTGTTTTGTGAAACTTGGTCATGCTTTAGCGGAGATTGCCTTATGAGCCTTTCTGACGAGCAGATTAAGTTTGAGGCTTCCCTGGCAGACCCGGGCTTCCAGGCCATGCAGGAGATTAATGAATGGTTCGAGCACAATCGTCAGACCTCTCATGAAGGTCTTGTTTCACAAGCCGATGAGGCCGACAGTGGAGTCGTCGAAATATTGGACAACCTCACTGACTTGTCGCTGACATTTGCAGATATCGCTTTGAACGGCATCGAGTTCTCTGCCTTGGTAGGCATCGGCGGGGCTTTGGAACTTGCGTCCCTTCCCGTGATCTTACTCACGCGCGGGATGCTTGCCATTCAAAGTTCCGAGGAAGATCGGCACAATGCAGAGTATGCCTTCAGCCTCATGAGCGCTGAAGGTTTAGCGTACTTCCTCGCGCACCTTGCGTTCTACAGGCGCGCCCCGTCAGACAAAGAAATGTCGAGCGCGTCACATATTTTCAAAGCGGTGAAAGCAATCAACGATATTGCGGAAGATATAGAGAAGCTGGAAACCGGCTCCACTGCACGGAAGCGAGTTCTTGCTGCAGCTCGAATAGACAAAGCCACTTGGTCGCTTCACCCCCAAAGCCCAGCAAATTCTTCCGTCAAGGCATCTCCACAACCTGCTGAATCGCCTTCCCCCTCACAGGCTAGTATCTCTTCGTCAGGCACGGAAGCCGATCGGAGTTCTGGCGAAGCAGTTGGAAGTTCAATTCATTCTGCACAGCGACAGACCTTTGGCGCACCCTCAAGTTTCGCTTGGGGCGATCCGCAGGAGAACCAATTCAAATTGACTAATGGCACTTCATCCAGAGGAATGAATCAGTTCGGCAGTCTCCTTCCTCGCTACGCTGGCGGTACCTCCGAAGGAAACCAGCACCAATTCCAGTTTCTACAAGACGATGACGAACAGGAAAATACTGTGGTCGCGACACCGGAAGGTATAAGTCGAGACCCTGATTCGCAGACCTCGCAATTCAACGACGACATGACCCCGGATAATGATGATTAAGTCGGGTCCAACCGTGAGTGGGGATACTCCCGGCTCGGCTATCTTGAGATAGTCGATGTCCATCTTCCAGATGCACAAACAATGAAGTAGTATTGCAGCACCTTATCTGTTGATGTCGCAGCTTCCGGGCCTCAGATCGTTCTGATAACTAGATCACGCCACATTAGAAATGAAAAACACACTTACCGTCATTCAATCCCTTTGGACTCATCCCACACAAACGCCTCTTTAGGTTTGTCGTTGGGATTGTCAGCGGGCGCATCGAAAAGTGGGAGTTTGGCTTGGACGGTCGGAAGTGTCTTAGATTGCTCCGTGCGAACTACCGGCGTTGGCGGTGACGGCCTGGGCGCAATCTCCGGCAACTTGCGCTCGATGAACTCCGGTTGTCTCCCGTGCTTCCTTGCGAACTGAAAGTGAACGGGAACAACGCGGTTCTCCTGCTTGATGAAGCCACGCAAAGGCTCCAAGCCGGAGATTTCCGAAGCCATGACAAGCGGCTTGGTCGCAATCTCCATCGCATACGATTTCCTGCTCCCTAACAGCTTCATGCTGCGCGACTCCTTCAGCCGCTCCACTTCAATTTCCCCGATGGCATCGGAAATCCACTTCGCGGCGCGTGGCTCGGTGGTCTTGAAAAACAGCTTGGTTGCGGGCTGCGAAAGCATAGTCTCGGCGTCTTGTCCGTAGCGTTTTTCAAGCTGGCTGCGGCCCTGAAAACCCAACAACAACAGGGTTCCCGTACTTGCGATTTTCAGTAACGGCGGTATGGAGTTGTGGCAGCTTATTCAAGCTGGCCAGCTCGTCCAGCACAAACCAGACGGGCTTCGCCGTCTGGTCTTCGCAGTAGCCCATCATGCGGAGGATGAATAAATCGAGCCACACGGAATGGAGCGGCAAAATCTTCGCGCGGTAGGCAGGAGTGGAAGTCAGAAACACCCAACGCTTCCGGCTCGGCGTACCACTCTGCCGTCGCAAACGTCGGCCTCGTATGTTCCCACTCCGGCAGCAGCTCCAGGCTGTCGGCCACCATGTTCAGGCTGGCAAGCACACCCGCCCGCTGTGCCGGTGCTCCCGAATCGAGCAACGCGGCCAGCGGCGTTCCTTTCACCGCCGCCTCGATCCGCGACGGGTCGGCCATCATCCTCAGAATGTCCCTGGGCTGCGGCCTCCGCTTGAGCAGATGGGCCAGTATCCGGCGCGGCCCGTCGGTGAAAAACTCTTTCTCGTACTCCTTTCTCCGGCAGGAACGCGGCGGCGATGGTCGCCGCTGTTTCGTCGCGGTCGATCTCATCGCCTAGACCCCAATACGGGCAACGCTGGTCCAGCGGATTGAGAATCAAATCGCCCGCGCGCGGGCGAGTAGAACTCGCTCACAAAGTCCATCGCCGGGTCGTAGACGATGGCGCTCTCTCCGCGCTCTCGCACCTGGCGAAGTAGCTGCCGGATGGCGTTCGACTTTCCCGCTGCCGGTGTCGCCCATCATCAGAATGTGGCTGGCTTCAAGACGCTTCGGGATGCAGTAGCTTGGGCCAAAGGGAAGCCACCGCAAAAGGCGATTCTCGAAGTGCAGACGGAAACGGATGCCATCCGTCTTTGCGCTGCGCCACCGGAAAGCCGATGCCAGCTCCGGGCCTTTGGTCCTGCGTCCGTGGCGTTCCTCCTGCTGCTGCCTCCGGCCAAGACCCTGCTTCATCTGGAGCCAGAGCACATAGAGCAGCATTAGCACCGCGAGGCTGTTGAGCATGGGACGGCCAAACAACCACCAGACACTCACCCCGTCATAAACGTAGTCCCGCAATCCCTTGGCAAGACTGTCTGCGGGTACTTTCTCCGGGGCGCTATAAGCCACTCCACGCCAGCCGTCCGCGATGGCTTTGGGCGAGAGGCTGACGGGCAGTTTTGGGTCTGGGCCTGCGACTACATCCTCGGCTGAGGCGGGAACCGGCTTCCGCTTGGGAGCGGTCTTCATCACCCATCGGATAGTCATCTCGCCGTGCGGAATCCCAACCCCTACGGAGCTGGCGGCATAGGTCGTAAGGTAGACCTTTTGGAGCGGCTGGAGCGTCCAGGCAAGCCAAGCCGACGCCGGGAAGATGAGGACAAGCGGGCCAACCGCAAGCCAGAAAAGAAGCCAGAACAGCCGTCCCGTCCGGCTTGGGAAACGCATGGGGCGGCTCACTGCTTGCCTCCGTCCGGTCCCTCCTGGGACAGAAACTCTGCGAGCAATTTGCGGGCGTCGGCCAGCTTCCGCAGGTTCGCCTGGTCACGGATTTTGACCACGGAATCGGGCAGCAGATGCTTGCCTTCGGCGTTCGCCTGGGCCGTCGCGTGAAAGAGATTCAGGAGCATGTAGCGCAGTGCCGAGACCTCGGCCAGTACCAGCTCGGTAGGGTCTGCCGGACGTTCCCGCGCGGCTTTCAGGGCCAACTCGCGCAGCCATTCGGCCAAGGTTTTCCCCGCGCCTTCGGCGGCGGTTTCTACCTCGGCCAGCTCTTCCGGCGTAACCCTGGTTGCAATGGTTTTGGCACGAAGAACCGGACGCGCTTCGCCACTCGGCGAGGCTGGAGACTGCAACGGAGCCGGGATGCGGGGAGTGCTCATGGGGAAGCCCGCCTCAAAAATAGCTTGCACCCTGCGATTTTGGCCGTCAAGCGACCGATTGCCGAAAGCCCTTGTCTATCAATGCGTTTACACGCCGCACGCGGTAGAGTGCTCGCGCGTTTACGCGCGTAAACGCATTGCCGCCGCGCCGGATATGCGTATTACCAAATTGCTGATTCAAAGCGCGTTCACGTCGGCTAACTGGATTTCAGGCCGGTTTACCCGCAGCATCCCATTTGGGGGTGACGTGTCACCCTTCCACCCGCTGCGCAGCAGCGACGCTGGGCTACCTCCGTCAAAATACCGCTAAGGTCAATGGCAGGGAGTACCTGCGCTTAAAGCACGTTGCCCAAAACACTTGTGCGATGATTTCAGTATCTTGGCCAAATCCGCGCCAGACTCGGTCACAAATCCACCCGCCCTAAGCAAGCGACTTGGACTGCGCGATCTCGTGTTCGCCCAAATCCTGGCCGTCGTGGGGAACACCTGGGTCGGTACCGCAGCACCTCTGGGGAAGGCTCAAGCCTTGACCTGGATAGCGGCAATGGTTCTCTTCTATTTACCGCTCGGCGCGATTGTGATCTATCTGAATCGACAAACTCCGCTGGAAGGCGGGATTTACCAGTGGGCAAAAGGGGCATTCGGCGACGCGATGGGCTTCATGGTCGCCTGGAACGTTTGGTTTTATGCGGTAATTTACATCGCCAGTATTCTCTTCGCACTTCCGACGGAACTGGCATATATGCTCGGCCCCGCTGCTATTTGGCTACCACAGAGCAGAACAACTTCGATGTGCCTTCTGGTGGCTGTATTGGCTTGTATCACCATCCTTACTGTCCGTGGTCTACAGGTCGGGAAGTGGATTCATAATGGCGGAAGCGCGGCCCTTTTGGGTGTCTATGTCGTTCTCATCCTGCTACCCTTTTGGGCTTGGTACAGAGGCGTCTCGGTCGAATGGACCGCCCTCACCCTGCAATGGCCTCAACGTACAGCTTTCAACATGGCTCTGTTCGGCCAGATGCTATTCGGAGCGCTTTCAGGCTTGGAGTACATCGCCATTCTCGCGGGAGAAAGCAAGTCCCCGGCGAAGACCATTGGCCGCTCGGTCATTTTGGCTTCGCCCATCATCTGCACAATGTTTATCTTGGGTACGGCCTCCGTGGTCACATTTGTCGGCCACGGGACTGTCGATTTCATTGCGCCGATTCCACAAACACTGCGGTTAGCCCTTGGCAGTCACGGCGTTGGCAATCTCTTGGCAGAGAGCGCCATCCTCCTTCTGGAAATCAGACTGCTCGGAATATCGAGCTTCCTCTTTACCGGCGTGACGCGGCTCCCACTCACCGCCGGTTGGGATCATCTTCTCCCAGCTTGGTTTACAAAGCTCCATCCGCGCTGGCGCACCCCGACGAATTCCATTTTGTTCGCGTCTGGACTGATCCTGCTCCTATTGCTGTTCGGAAGCGCTGGCGTCCATAGTCAAGAAGCGTTTCAAGTTCTCATCAATGCATCGTCCGCACACTACTCCTTGGCTTACATGGTCATGTTTGCGATTCCGATCGTCGGGATTCGAGGCATCCGCCAAGCCTTACCGCCCTGGTTGAAATGGACATCGCTGATTGGTCTTGGCGCGACTCTCTTCAGTTTTGGAATCTCTGCGTATCCCTTTGTTGATGTTGTCAACCCGCTCGGGTATGCCGCAAAGGTATTGGGTGCCACTGCGATCAGCAACGCTCTTGGATATAGCCTCTATGCTGCCCGGCAGCGTCTCTCATCCAACCCTGCTCAGCGGAACCCTTTGAGCTAGGTTTCGGCGCTCTCTGAAGGGACGAGCGCGACGTTCATTGGCGTGTCAGCTCCCGGCGGCTTCGCCGCCAGCATCACAGTTGCAATTACATACAACAAGCAGCCGATAACACCCTGTATAGCCGGAAACGTGTGGCTACCCATGTCCAAGAGGACTCCCCAGATAATCGCGGAGGGGATGAGCGCTGTAGCAGTAGACAACTCCAGATACCGAAAAGAGAGATTCGCAAGTGCGTTTCCTACAAGGCTTAGAACGCAAATTGCCGCAAGCAGGAAACCTATAGTACCCGCTGGCACAATCCAAGGACCATGCTTGAAAGCTACCGCCACAGGTATCGTCGCCAGATTCAAGCACCAAGTTATGTCAAATGGTTTCCACACTGACGGTAGGCTCTTGAGCATTGCGTAGGCGACTGATGCGGCGCACATCCCGCTCAACCCAACGACCCAAACGAGCAAACTGACCTCAGCGCGGGAGCCGTGCCAGAATACAGCACTGGCGACCACAACAAGAACGATGTTCAGAAAGCGTCCAAGGCGGAGCCTCTCCTGGCCAGCTAGCGCACCCAACAGTACGACGAAGATTGGAGCAAGATTGAACAGGGTGTTCGCGAACCCGACACTTGTATGTTGGAGATTCCACGCAAGGCAAAGGACTGAGAGCGCACCGACCACACTTCGTGTCCAAAGGAGTCGTGAATCCTTGCTTAGCCAAAGCCGACCGTGGCGAATGACGAAAGGGAGCAAAACGACCACCGCACAGACGGCTCGTAGCAGCGTGATTTCGGAGGCCGGTGCTCGTCCAGCGGTCATGTGGATGAGAAATACCATCCCTCCGTAACAAGCGCCGGAAACTATACCGCTCAGCAGACCCAAGGGGCGACCAACAAGAAAGGTTGGGAATCGGAGGCGGATTGGCTTGATGCTTCTCAAACCGCCTCCGACTGAGTAGCTGTACCCAGTTTCTTCAACAGAACAATGGACGGGGCATAGGAGAGATAACGGAGTTTGGTAGGACCTAACCGAATAAAGCCAAGCGCCTCCATGGAGCGCATAACGGATTCCTCTTCGGCTACCCCAATGATCGATTTGCACTTACGCTCGACCGCGAGGGCGATACGTACCGTTCGGAGAGCCTCGGGAAGTCCTCGCCCCCGAAAGTCGGGGTCAACCACAAGCCTGGTGACGGAAGCCATCGGCAAATCAATTAAATGTTCGTAACCATCCAAGGCTTCGGGGTCTGGCGAAGCCATCACTTCATCATGGATGCTCATTCGCGCCGCGGCAATCGGGCGTCCCTTGTGAAAGATGGCCCAGTGCATCCCGTTAACATCATGCTCATCATTCAAGATGTCTTGTCGAGCAATGAAATCAGGAATCTCGCCATTTGCGGACCACGCGCGACGGCGGAGGTCCTGAATCTGAAGGAGTGTATCTCTGTCGCTTACGAGCACCGGTTGCTCGAAATCGGGCTCAGATGCATTCGCCATCAGCTTGCGACCTCCAGCAGGTAGAGTTCTACATCGTGCGCGTGAGACTGAAAGTCGGATACTCGGATGCCGCAAATGCTAACGTCGAAGCCGCACGGATGGTCACGCCAACACAAGACTTCATGCCGGACGATGCGGAATCCTTGGCCTTTCAACATTCCTGTTAACGACGCTTCTGGAAGAAACGCTCTCAGCGCCGCCCACGCATGATCGTCGTAAACCTTTCGCGTGTCGAAGACCAGTAAGAGCGATCCGTCAGAAACCATCTGATGTCGCAAGAACTTCAAATGAAACGCCAGAAAGCGTTCGTTGTATTCCTGCCACAAAAGTGTTGCCGCTTGCAGGCAGATTCCGAAGTCTTCGGGTTCCGTCGAACTCGCGAAACGCCGATAAAGAGCACTACGGAATGCAAGCCATACCGCCGTGCCAGTAAAAGAGGCTACCATCTCACTCACGGACTGGGTGTAACGCCGCCCCCCCGAAGCAATATCCAACTGAGTGCAAATTTGGGCAAGCACCTGGTCCTCGTCAAAGAAGATGGATGAATCGACAAGAGAGCCTTTTGCAAGTCTTTGAGCGATAGCTGCGGGGTTAGCCTCAATACTCAAAGCGTCAGAGTAGACATCGCACAGACGCTGCCCAAATGGGCCGCTAAAGTCAAAGGCTATCTCTTCGAGTTGAGCATCTCCGGCGAGATCCTTTACGATGTTCTTCGCAGACTGCAATGCAGCAGTGTCGATATCGAGCAGAGTGACACTGCCAAATCTGGAAGCGAGAGTCGAATCGCCATCTTCATGCAAAAGCGGCGCGTGCGGCCCCGGGGCACAGTACAGCAGCGCACCACGGTCGAGGATGTTTGACCTGTCGGTCGCAAATCGAGCCACATCTCTAATAGGACGATACAAACTCTCCTCCCACTCGCCTGAAAAGGCACGATAATCCGGGAGGTGTACTTGCGAACTGTACTGTTCCTGCAAGGCAGCGTATGAAGGCAAGAGCGTCGCAAGGGAAGCAAGCGCTTCTTCCTTCGCAGAGGTGAGCTGATTCGGGGTCAATGCGGCTGCCTCGGTCGTCTCTTCGATCTGCCCCGGCCTTTTGGCAATTAATCCGTAATGTTCTCGGCCATCGCTTTTCAAGCATTCTGGTAAACCATTACGCGTGTAGTACCAGCCACGTTCAAGAAGAAATCCAGCCGCTTTGAAGGCTTCGACAACGGGTATTTCGTCGAGGTAATTCATGAAACTCGGTGTTGCACCGCTAAATTGTGCGGCGACGAACTCTCTTGCAAGATCAGTCTCACCCGCCCATTTGACGCCAGAACGCCTGCGTTGCTCGAAGACGGGAAGGAGACGCTTGATGTGTCCCGCATAGACAGTCCCGACTTGGAGAAAGACTTTTCCTCCAGGCTTCAACCAGTCATACATCTTGGTCGCTCCCGCCTCAATCTGGCTGCCGGGAAGGAAATGCAAGACGTTCGAGCAGTGGATAGCGTCCAGTTCCTCAAAGTGAAGACGGCCTGGGAACTCACCAACCACTGTCGTCAACCGCTCAGCGACCGATCTATATGCTGCCTCTTGCCGAATCGAAGCCAAATGTGACGCTTCAATATCCAGTGCTATCACCCTAGCACCGGCCTCCAGCATGGGAAAAGTCCCTACGCCGAGACCAGCGCCGATATCAAGAACTAGCGGAGCTTGCCGTTTTAGTGTCGAAAGCCAAGCGACCAGCGCGACGGTAATCTGGTTGGGGACTGTTGAGGTCCACCCAAAACCGTTGTGCGTGTCAACGATCTGCCCCTCAGTCATAGAGGTTCTCCGTCGTGCCGAGCATGAGATAGCAGGCACAAATGCTGACTGTCGGAGACCAAATCGGATGTCCCGTCACACCCTCTAAGAATTGAAAGCCTCTCTTTTCAAGAGACTGCCTTCTCAATAACCCGGTTACGGGCGTAGCTATGACGGCGGCTGCTCCGATCTGCCACGCTTTCGTAAGACGAAGCTCGTCAAGTTTTGCGCCGATACCGTTTCCGCGATGCGTATTGAGTACGATCATACGGTTCATACTGGCGATTGGAGTCGGCAGGTTGGTACTAGAAAATAACTCGCCGTCGGGCGCGTCGGTCAGATTTTCGTGCAGGCAAAGCCGTGCCGAACCAATGAGTCTGCCTTCATCGAAGGCACCCCAGTGAACGGCATGGCCGTCGTGTTTGTCGGTAATAATCCCTAGTTCTGGCTGCTCGATTACCGCGCCCTCTGATTGCCAGACTCTGTAACGGAGTTCCTGCGCGGCGCGAATGTCCGCCTCCGTAGTCAACTCGCAAATGGATGCAGATGAAATGCTTCGATTGCGGATCATGGTCATTAGTCGATACCGCCAATCGCGCCCCGTACGCCATTCAATTCTTGGCCGAACACGTATGATGCAGCAAAAGAAACGGTTCGATGGCGCGATTCGCCGAGGTTGCTGAACCCGCAAGCGTTGAGTTGCCGTATCCGGCCCGGAATGTGAGTCACGACTACTGCCGACCGGCATCCGCTTTCTTGGGCCGCAGCAAGTCTCATCCCGTCCAGTTCCTTACTAAGACCCCGCCCGCGAAACGCAGGGCTGACAACAAGTCGTGTAAATGCCGCAATGGGGGTGACAAACGAATCCTCGTAGCCAGCAAGGCTCGCTAAGTCGGGGAGGTCGCAAACACGTTTGTGTACACACAGACGCGCAGCGGCGACGGGCAGGCCCTCGCAAAGAACCACCCAATTGACAGCATGAGAGTCATGCTCATCTAGCCAAACTTTTGCTTTGGGGGCGAATGACGGCAACTCTCCGTCCGCCTCCCACGCGAGAATTCTCAAACGCCCGACCTGCTGGAGGACAGTAGGGTCTTCGACGACGATGGGGGCGGAAACCGAGGGAGCAGAAGGCATAGTCGATCAAGTCTCGTGAGGCGAGGCAATTCTGAACAAACAAATCTGTTTTGCTCAAGATAATTCACTGGAGGTCGGTTTTCCGGGAATTTTTACATGAAAACACGGGTTGACTGAGGGCGATGTAGTGGACCAACCCTGGACTCCGATCAACAATAGACCTAACGGAGGGTGGCTCCGTTGATTAATGGTGCGCGGGGGGGACGAGACTTCGGAGGCCCACGCAACATCTATTCAGAGCGGTCAAGATACCTACCAATGTGGATTGGCGTCACACTGAGGTCGCAGTTCTTTGTAAAAAGCGGCAAAATATACTTGCCCGCCACCTCCTCCGTTGACTCGCCCCTTGCAATGCGCACTGGTTCCGTTCGTATCGAGAACCGGTGGCTGGTAAATGTCCCAATAACCCGGATTTGCAGATTTGTGACAGTCCAGTTGATACACAGGTCCGGGAGCCGCAAGATCAACCTGCCAATAGGAATCAGCTCCTCCACTACCCGGTACATTTATGACAGCACTGATTGTGTCGCTTCGCTCAACTTTCAATGGAATGCCAGCATCTGAGTTAGAATCCCAAATCATCTTGCAGTTCGCCGGGGGTGGCATTGGCTTCACAATCAAAGGAGCAACTGCAACTTGCGGATCAGTCGTGATCGACGCGGTAATTGCAGTGTTAGGGTCAGACCTCTGAAGTTGAACCGTGATTGAATCTCCTGTAATGGTCGGGACCGAATACCAAGTTTTCGGCGGGAATAGATGACCCGGGTAGGTTCCCCCACCAACCACTTCAGCATTCTTAAGGCTAGAATCTACAATTTTAAGATTCTGTTTCCGGTCCGTCGGGTGCCAAAAGAACTGTATATACGCAGTATTTTTGTCTACGATGGTCGGCAGATAGAAGAGGCCATACCTGTTTGACATCTGTGCGCGAAGACATGTGTCGATAATCTGAGAGGCTTGAGGATCTGCCTCAGAAACACTCGTGATGACATCTCTATATTGATCTTGGCTCACATTTAAGCTCTGGAAGAGATGTGTTCGCTGGACATTCCAGTCTTCATAACTGGCGCTCCAGGGCAGCTTCGCAAATTGGCCAGTTAGAGAGGCATTGTGCTTAGCTTCTTCGTATGTGTCTTTGTCAACAATCGCCAATAGCGAGAAGTTAGATTTCCACGCATCGTGCGTGAAGGTTGTCTTTTTCAAGAGGTCTGGAAAGCACTCGGATACACCTAACGCGTGTATCGGCTCCTGCCCAGATGCGCAAAGATTTCCCAAGCAGCACAAACTCAGAGCGCAAGCCGCTATGCAAGCCAATTTTTGCATGATATTGCCCTTCAAATTCTCAGGAAGATATTGTGAGGGTCCCGACGCTAGCCGCCGATGAAACAGGTCTAGCTGATTGGCCTGCTCAGAGGCTTGCGGCTAACCATACCACGAAGAAGCTCATCGCTGCGCAAAATATTTTCATGACGGACGCCGAGTTTCACGATTCGAACCACGAGAGGTTTTGACCTGTGACGCGGCTCTCGCTGGCGATAGGCGAGAGATCGTCTTGATGGGGGTGGGCGAGACGCCAGGATGGTTCCATCCTGGCCGACATTGAGGATTGTTGTTGGTGTGGGCGCAAAGAATTGCGCTCTCACGGCCTTGCGGCCTGCGGATTTTCACACCACTTCGGCTTTCGCCGCCCCGCACAGGGGCGGGTTCGTGGTCATCTGGACTATGCCTTTTTCAACCGGACGCCCGGCTGCCCATCATTCAGGAATTCGACGCCAGCCTTCTCCAATGCCTTCTGCACTTGAGAGAGCGTTGACGTGCGCGCGCCAACCTCTTCATCAAAGGACTCCATCCTTCGGATGGTTCCTACCGCGACGCGCGAGCGCTTTGCCAGCTCAATCTGCTCCATGCCAAGCAGAGCGCGTGCAGCCCGTAATTGTCTTCCCGTGATAATCAAAACAAGGGAAAGCTAACACGCGCAGCGTCATAAGCCCAAGTATCTGAATACTATATACAAGTAGTTGATTATGATAATCAACTATGCGATTATTCTGGACATGCGAGGCCCTCAATATCCTCCGCGTTTCCGAGGCGATTTCAGCCTTCATCTGCTCGCGCAGATTGAAATGTTGCGTGGCGATATTTCCCACGAACAGCTAAGCAAGCGACTAGGAGATGTGACGGAACGCTATCTCGCCCGATATGTTGCTGGCAAGATTCATTTGCTGGAACGCGACTTCTATCAGCTTGCCAAAGCCCTCAGCATTTGTCCCCGAGTTCTGGCCGAACAATGGGCTGTTGCGTGTGGTCTGCGAGTGCCGCCACGCCTCTCTGACAAAGAAGTGGTGGAGTGGATCAGGCAACGAGCGTACTCCCACTGGCGACAGCATTCCCGGATTGCGCGGCTTCCAGCCAATCGAGTTCCACCGGACCCCTCTCCTATGACCGTCATCCGTGAGAAGTATGCAGACATACTCCCTCGCAAAACACCGCGCCTCAGTCTTGGTTCCCACAGCACCCCGAAGTCTACGCCGGAGGGAAGGCAGCAGTTCGCACGGGCTTACCGGATGCTGGTGCAGTTCGTTCATGACGGCGAATCGCAAAGAACCATCGGAGCCATGCACGGCATCAGTGGAGAGCGCGCGAGGCAGTTGATGGTATCGGCGGCCTATACCTGGGCCAGAAGAGCAGGTATTGAGCTGATTGGTGACAGGTCAGTGCCTTTCAAGAATGACTCCAAGTTAGTGAAGAACCTCTACGTTGGATTGAAGTTTTGTGCGGAACGACAGTTCACCGAGCTGGAAACCGAGGGAATATGAGGATCAGCCGTGGGGAGTTCAACCAAGCCATAGGGGCAGCTCTGAGTGCTTTGCGGGTAGAACGTGGTTTCTCGCAAGCAGAGGTCGCGGAGGGCATCAACGTGATTCCCGAAGTTGACAGGCAAGAGCGGAGCACACGCGCTGTTGCTGCTTATGCCGCTCTCTCTATCATTTTGCGGAACGAGCAGGGTCTGACGCAGGAAGAACTGGCAAAGCGTAGCCAGGTGCCGGTTGAATTCGTGTGCGGTCTCGAAGCTGGAAAAGACCCCAATCCCGACTTCTATTTTCTCTACTGCCTCAGCATCGGTTTCGATCTCTCTTTTACAGAATTTGCGCACCGGGCTGAAGAGCTATCGGACATTCCCGATGAAGTGATTCTGGAGAACGAAGCCAACGAGGAGGGGGAGCAACCATGAGCAGAGCACGGGTGAAGACGATTCGCCTAGAGCATAAGCACGGCACGCTCTTCGATTACAGCGTGAAGGGGAAGGAAGTCGATCACATAAGGTTCTCTCAAGCGGAGCGCAGCATCGTTTATGTGACCGTGGTGTTTGCTGATCGCACCGAGTGGTCCATCTCTATCGAGCCTTTTTCCCTACCTACAGCAAGGGTCTCGCACTTTGTCTCCATCGAAGACGACCCCATTGCCGAAAGCGGACAGATGTTCTTACCGGATCATCCAGACTGCAACCCCCAATATGACGAGATTGAGCAACCACCGAAACAGCGAAAGCCTGTGAAGAGGTCTAGGAAATGAGGCCACGGAACAATCCTGCGATGCAACGGTACAGAGAGGAATACCACCGTTGTCGTGGTGATCTGGTTCGCCAGCTTCGGACGGAAAAGGGCTGGAGTCTTGCGGACTTTTCAAGGGAAACGGGAATTTCCGTTCCCTGGCTCCGGAAGTTTGAGGAGAACCGGCTAACAACGAACTATTCCATGCGCCTTCAAATGCAAATGGTTCAGGCTTTGGGTTTTGGCGTCATGGAGATTCATCAGTTCTACAAACGCGTGGATGAGATGACCGAGGCAAGTGTAGGACCACCCCCTTGGCTCATAGACGACGAAAAAGGGAAAACTTCATGATGCCGGTGACGAATCCGAAGGCATGGGAAGCAGGTACGGGTTTCACTGCGAATATCAAGGCCGCTGTCGAACGATTGAACAAGTTGGCCGTCTATTTCCCTGAGAGCAAAGACCATCTCATCGCGGTTGCCGCGCGGATCGAGGCCGAATGCGATGAGACGATGAAGTTTCTCCTGGCCGAAGCACTGGGCGGTGTAGAGAGCAAGATGGGCGATTCCGACAGAGGATCGTCCAAGGGCACTGGCAGTTTGTGACTTCCCAGGTCTGTGTCGGAAGCTGCCGGTGTCCGCCCCAAAATGATCTCATTCGATTGAACCGCGAGTTACACAGGATGCTGCGGTTTCAGGAAGCGACCGCAAGCGGCCTGGCTTCCTCTTCCGTTGCCTCCTTCTCTTCTTCAAACGCGCTGCCGAGGATACAATCAACCGCTCTCTGCGCGTTAGCGGCTGCATGAACGATAAGGCGGTTGTCCTCTTTCAGCTTGGCAATCCAGTTCTGAATGTAAGCGGTCGTGTTGCGGTCGGTGTGTTCGTTGGCAATTCCCGCGATAGCACAGAGGAAGGCCGCGCCCATCTCTGCGACTAATTCCTCCTTGCTGTAAAGCTCATCTCCGAAGCAGTCGCCAAAGGTGCGATTTAGGCGGCTTGCATGGCCGGTGCTGTGAACCAGTTCGTGACACAGGGTGCTGTAATAGTGCGGCGCATCCACGAAGCGGGAACGAGCAGGCATATGGATGGAATCGGTAGAGGGCCGATAATAAGCGCGGTATTCGGTGGGGCTGTTGAGATAGAGCGCGGGGCGGCTCTTCCATCCGGTGACGATGCTCTCGCAGAGTTCGTCTTCGTCAACCTCCGGCGCAATGGTAGGCTGCGAGATTTCAGGAAGCGTGAGGCCGTCGCACTGCTCCACGTTGAAAACCGTGTAATGGCAGAGTACGAAAGGAACGCGCTCATCCTCGTCCGGTAGCCTTCCTCGTCCTTCTTCGCATGTTCGGGAAGCTGCTTGTAAAAGACAATCGGGGTTCCGTGCTCGCCTTTGCGGACGCTGCCTTTCAATGCCTGCGCCTGCTTGAAGGTAAGCCAGAACGGGGAGCTATATTCACTCGACCAAAGCAACAGAACATTGATGCCACGGTAGGGCTTGCCGGTGTAGAAGTTGCGCGGGAATGGGCCGCCTGTGAAGCGTGGCGACTTCCACGGCTTCTCCCACGGAATCACGCCTGCCTTGAGGCTAGAAAGAATGCGGTCGGTAACGGTCTGGTAGATGCTGGGCCTGCTGGCTGCATTGCGATGGTTGCGCTGTGCCATGACGTTTGCTCTCCTGTGCTGCCCGCGCGGGGCGAGATTCTGAAGGAGGGCATTTCGCCTTTGGCTCCCAACCAAATTTCTTTTGTTGAGTGCCCCCGCTTCATGTCTTGTGCGGCGGGCAGAGGCGAGGCGGGTTCGGTCAAGGGCGCGCGTACTGTGCCCGTTTATGGAGCGTCAGCGAACACCCTTGACGGGTTCCGACCGGCTCTGCCATAAAGCCGCATGAAGCGGGGGCACTTGATAAAAGAAGAAATTTCGGTCTCCTTCCGCATAGTTTTAGGGAGGGGCGTTGCGGGGAAGGAACGGCCCCGCATGGATGGGAAGCGGAAAACGCACGGTACTACGGGCGGTTGCAGCGCGGGAAGGGCGCAGCATCCTTCCCGAAAAGTATGGAAACGCCTATCTCGGTATTTGACAAGTGTTAGGCTACAGGCTACAGTGATTCAGGTGAGGATACGCAACTTCGTCCATAAAGGTTTGAAGAAGCTCTATGCGGACGACGCCACCAAAGGCGTGCCAGCCGATACGGTGGACAAGCTCCGCAAGATGCTTGCCTTTCTGGACGACATGGACGACTCGGAAGAATTGCGGGCGCTGCCATCATGGAAAGTGCATACCCTGACGGGCGACCGCAAGGGCACATGGAGCCTGAGCGTTACGGCCAATCGGCGGTTGACCTTTCGTATCGACACAACCGAACGCGAGATTTACGACGTGAATTTAGAGGATTACCACTAGGTTCAAAGGAGAAGAAACCTATGCCCATGAAGAACCCGCCCCATCCTGGGGATTTCATTCGGACGGAGATTATCGAAGCCGCAGGGCTGACGGTCACGGCGGCGGCGATGGCGTTGCGCGTCTCGCGCCCTACGTTGTCCAGTCTGCTCAATGGCAAGGCCGACCTCTCCGGGGATATGGCGCTCCGCATCGAGAAAGCCTTTGGAGTGAAGATGGACACGCTGATGCGTATGCAGTCCTCTTACGACATTGCCCAAACGCGCAAGCGTGAAAATCAAATCCGTGTACCGCGCATCTCCGTGTTGGCCGCCACGCATTAGGCAATCTGCCGGGGAACCTCAACGGCGCGGTTGAGGAAGGCCACACAAAGCGCACTAAGAACAGCCGCCAGCGGCGGCTCGTGCGCGAAGATTTGCCGCTAAGAACGCCCCGGCGGGGCAGCGGCAAATCAGAACCAATATCCGAAGAGATGGATTTGAATATCGAACTCCCTACGCCAGCCTCCGCCACGGCTCCGGCCAAAAACGGCTTCGGGAGGTTCAGGGTCAGCGCGGCCTGTGGCGCTGACCTCGTTTGCCTTTGTCGTGTGTCTCTGCTGCCTTCGATGCCTTGGCCCTGGTTTCGTCCGGTTGCGGCAATTCCCATCCTGCCATGCCCTGCAACACGCGGTCGGCGTGCTTGATGGTGTTCACATGCCCATAGTGGCTTTCAATCATGTGGACCGATGTTCCCATCTGCTCGGCGAGGAAATACACGTCCACGCCTTCCTGCAAGCGGAGCGTGGCATAGGTGTGCCGGAAGCAATAGGTGGAGCGCGGAACGCCCTGCGTTCCTTCGCGCAAATTTGCTTCTCTCAGAAGATCGGCAATCAAGGAACTATAAAGCGTCTTAGCAGGCTTGCCGGTGATGTTGGTAAATACCCTGTCGTCCAGTTCCGTGGCTTTGGAGATGGCACGGATGCGTTCTAAATAATCTCCGACACTCTTGGGCGCGACCAGTTGACGCGATTTGCCCTTGCCCTGCACGAACAGGACAACGATCTCGCGGCCCTCGCGGTCTTTCGCGGGCATGATGTCGCGCCAGCGGAGATTTTTCATCTCCACTGGCCTCATGCCGGTATTGCAGGCAATCAGAATCATGTTGTAAGTGACGGTGCGATACCAGACGCTCGAAGGCTTGTCCGCCTCACCAATCCACTTGCGGCCTACGGTGTGGAGCTTGCGGTATTCCTCCAGCGTGAACTCGTCGCGCCGCATCGTCTTGAGCTTCGGGCGCTCGTCGAAACGCTGGCTGGCGGGAACATAGCGTTTCTTCACCGCATAGTTCATCACCGCCCCGAAGATGGACATCTCGAAGCGAATGGTGGAATCGCTGATAAAGGGAACCACCCGTTCTGCGGAAGGTTTGACTTCAATCGGTTTCAAAACTCTGATGCCCAAGGTCTGCTGAACCTTGGTGCGGCGCTCGGCTTCATGGTCTGCGAAGGTCTGAGCTGCTGTCGGCTGTGATTTCCCGAACGCCATTGCGCCGGTGGCGTCCCGCGCCGTTCTCCCGCCGCCATGCCGGATAGCCGCCCCAGCGTTCGTCACCGATAAGATGGACCTGCGTGGAACCGGCATACCTGTCTAACGTGCCCTCGATGACGGCACGGAGTTTCTTAGGCCGCGCGGCGCTGATCTCGCCGCGCTTCGCTCGCGCCTCCTGCGTCAACAGATACTCGTGCGCCACGTCGCGGAAGGGGCGATTGAAGACGGGAACGTCATGCTTGATGCGGAACCGCACGTCCGCATCCTGATCGAAGGCGCGTTCCCGCGCCGCCTCTCTATCAGTTGTTTTGAGCGAAACCGTCTTGTAGCGGTCGGCCTTCGGCATCTTCATGCGGCAATACCACATGCGATGATCCACGTCGCCGCGCCGGAAGAGAATCAGGCCGGGCTTCAGTTCCTCTTTTTCGGTGACGAATGCCATATTCGCCTCCTGCTGTTTGACTCGTTCTGTGCAGATTCCGTGTAGGATTTTTTCTGCAAGTCCTTGAATCCTCATATCTGTGCAGGACTTGTACAGAGATTACCATAAAGTTATCTTGTTTATTTATATTTATTTACGATATAATTGTCATCCTGAGCGAAGCGCGTAGCGCGCAGTCGAAGAGCCTGTCCTGAGCCTGCCGAAGGAACCCGCCACCAAGCCAGCAGGCGCAACCCGCCACATGGTTCTCAACCACGATCCGCCCTTGCCCTTGCATTTCTTTCTGTCATTCCCCTTGGGAATCTGCTTCTGCACTTGCACTTGCCTTTGCACTTGCACTTGCCTTTGCACTTGCACTCGCACTTGCACTTCGGATTAGCAGGGGGCTTCAGCCCCCTGAAAAAGCCCGCACAGAATAGGGGCTTTAGCCCCGGGCTCCTCTACCTCCTCTACCGCCACGCGCGCAAGCAAAGCATATTCCCATCCGGATCATCAACGTAAACCTCGCGCGTCCCCCAAGTCTGATCTAACGGCGCAAGATGAACCGGCGACTCTCTCCGATGCGACTGGTCCAGCCCACGTTCCGTATAACGCGCAAACGCTTCATCCACCTGCACCGCCGTCTCCATCTCAAGATTCGCCGAGCTTGCCGTAGGCTGATACCCCATGTGCCTCGACAGCTGAACAATGGCCCCATCGCAAACCAAATCAATCACGCCATTGCGCATCGCCAGCTCCCGATACTCCGGATATCGCAACTCAAACTCCAACACGTCCGTATAGAAGGCCAGCGACCGCAAAAGATCGCTGCTGTAGAGTACCGGCACCGCGATCATGCAGGACCTTGCCCCGCTTCAATCGCCGCTCCCACCCGCAGCATCGTCGCTTCATCAAAATGTTTGCCCAGCACCTGCACCCCAATCGGCAACCCCTCCGCCGTCTCGCCGCAAGGCACACTCATCCCGCAGATTCCTGCGAGCGAAGCCGCCACCGAATAAATATCCTCGAGATACATCTGCAGCGGATCATCCGTCTTCTCACCCAGCTTGAACGCAGCAGTAGGTGTGACCGGCGCAACAATCGCGTCGACAGTTTCAAACGCCTGCACAAAGTCCCGAGTCAGCAGTGCCCGCACCTGCTGCGCCTTCCTGTAATACGCGTCGTAATAGCCAGCCGACAGCACATACGTCCCCAGCAGAATCCTCCGCTTCACCTCCGCGCCAAATCCCTCATCCCGCGTATTCCGGAACATCGCCGCCAGCGTGGTCGCATCCTTAGACCGCAGCCCAAACCTCACCCCATCAAACCGCGAAAGATTCGAACTAGCCTCCGCCGTAGCAATCACGTAGTACGTAGGTACCGCGTACTTGGTATGCGGCAGCGACACCCTATGAATCGAGCACCCCGCCGTCCGCAACCCATCCAGCGCCTTCTCAATCGCCGCGCGAATCTCCGCATTCAACCCTTCGCCGAAATACTCCTCCGGCACCCCAATCCGCAAACCCTCCACACCCTTCTTGGTCTCCGCGGCATAACTCGCCACAGCTTCCTGCGAAGACGTAGCGTCCATCTCATCCGCTCCCGCCAACACCTCCAGCATCACCGCAGCATCTTCCACCGACCGCGCAAACGGCCCCACCCGATCCAGCGACGAAGCAAACGCGATCAACCCATAGCGCGACACGCGCCCATACGTAGGCAACACGCCCACCACGCCGCAAAACGCAGCCGGCTGCCGAATCGATCCGCCCGTATCCGTCCCCAAACTCGCCACGCACAATCCAGCAGCAACCGCCGCCGCCGACCCGCCCGAGCTTCCCCCCGGCACCCGATCCAGCGCCCGCGGATTCCGCACCGGCCCATACGCAGAGTTCTCATTCGACGACCCCATCGCAAACTCATCGCAATTCAACTTCCCCAGCACAACCGCCCCAGCAGCCTCGAGCCGCCGCACCACCGTAGCGTCATAAGGCGGCCGATACCCCTCCAGAATCTTCGACCCCGCAGTAGTCACCACGCCCTTCACCGTCAACACATCCTTGATCCCCACCGGCACGCCCGCCAGCGCCCCCACCGGATCCCCAGCCCTCACCGCAGCGTCCACCTTCTCCGCTTGAGCCATCGCCCGCTCCCGCGTCAGCGCCAAAAAGCTATGAATCTCCGGATCTACCGCGGCGATCCGCTCAAAATGTTCCTCAGCCAGCGCCGCCGCCGACACGCGCCCCTCCACCACCGCCGCCCGCGCCTCCGCCAGCGAAATATTCTCAATCGAAGAATGCAACCCGTTACCCATACCTACGCCCAACTCCTTACCAAACTCTCGCCGTCACCCTTGCAGTTGCCCGTTTTACGCCGTCATCCTTGAGCGAAGCGAAGGATCCCTGTATTTGTCTTTGCATGTGCCCTTGCATTTCTGTCTGTCATTCCCTCTGGGAATCTGCTTCTAACCTCTACCGCTCAATCACCTTCGGCACCTTAAAAAACCTCCCATCCGTCTCAGGAGCCGCCGCCATCACAACCCCCCGGTCCACCGAGTCCCTAACAACATCCGCCCTAAGCGTCTCACCACCGGCAGCCGCCTTCAATCCCAGCGCCTGCCCCACCTGCGCCATCGGCTCCACCGCCGACGTATCCAGCTCATTCATCTGCGCAATATACCCCAGCACCGCATTCAAATCCCGCGCCATCCGCGGCAACTCCTCCGCCGTCAGCTCCAAATTCGCCAAGTCCGCCACATGCCGAACATCCTCCACCGACACCGCCAGCCGTTCCTCACTCATCATCTCTATCCCCTATCCTCTATCCCCTAATCCCTGCCCTTAAAGTGTATCCCGCCCAGCTTCACCCCCGCGATCCGCCCCAAATCATTCGCCAGCGCCGACCGCATCGACACAAACTGCGCCATCCACTGCGCTCCATCCACCCTCACATGCAGCCAATTCTCAGCATCGAGGTACATCACCTGCGCATGCCCCGCCAGCGCGCTCCCACACGCCACCGGCCAAGCCGCCATCAGCCGATCCTCATCCGGCAGCTCTCGCAAACTCCTACCCAACGACCCCCGCAGCAAATCCCGCATCCCTTGCATAACCCCACCTTACTCCAGCGCCGCACCCCACTCCAGCGCCGCAGTCTAATCCAAAGCCCCATCCAAGTCCCCATCCCCCTTCGCGACCTCATCCGCACTAGCCGCAGCCGCCACCACCAGCCACTCCTGCACCTGGTGCAGCGTCTTCACCAGCTTGTACTCGCCCTTGCATCCGGACGTCTCGGTCCCCTCCAGCAGAAACGCCCGCCGCAACCCCGCCGCATTCGCCGCCGCCACATCCGTGCACCGATCCCCCACCATCACCGACGCGCCAAGCTCCACGCCCAACTCCTTCGCCGCCCGCCGCAGCATCCCCGTCCCCGGCTTCCGATCCTCATGTTCCCTCTTATACTTTCCCACTCCCTCAGGATGGAACGGGCAGAAGTAAACCGCATCCAACGCCGCACCCTCCTTCACAAACTCCGCGAGCATCCATGCCGTCAGCGCCTCATACTGCTCTTCCGTATACAGTCCCCGCGCAATCCCCGCCTGGTTAGTCACCACCACCAACCTGTATCCGAGCCCCACTGCCACCCGACACAACTCAAAGATCCCCTCCACCCACCGCACCTCTTCCGCGGCATGCAGATACCCGACCTCATGATTGATCACCCCATCCCGATCCAGAAACAACGCCTTCCCCGCCACGCCCATAGCCCAAACCTCACACCGTCTATTTTCCACCCACACTCGTTCTACGCGCCCACCATTACAACCAGATTCTTTTACCCCCTCCCGCTCTCCACCAACCCGCCTTTCATCCTCCGCCGCAAATCCGCGGTAACCTCCCGATGGCAACAAAGGCAAAGCGTCCGCAGATTATCCAAATCACACTCCCCACCCCCCTCAGCCACGGGCCTCACATGGTCCGCATCCCACAACGACCGTCTTGCCCCCACCGACCGCATCCCCCAAACCTCCAGCAACTCCTCCCTAACTTTTCCCCGACTCCGCAACAGCCGCGCATACTCCGCCACCGTATCGGTCCCACACAACCCACACACGCCCTTATCCCGAAGAAACACCTGGTCCCGCAGATACCCAGGATCGGACCGCAGCCTCCACTGGTGCACGCAATAGTCCGAGCAGAACGTCCTTCGCCGCTTAGCCAGAATCTCCATCCGACACCACCGGCAAAGCGCCCGCCCAAACGCCCCCACCTCCACCACCGAATCCCCACCAGCCCACCCAGCCTCCGCCAACCGCCGCCCCGGCAACTTCACCGTCTTCTTCTTCCCAGCCATCCCCTGATCTTAAACAATCCGGGTCTCGCACTCACGTGCAGCCTCTCGCCGTCCTCTCAGAGCCGGGGTGCCCCATCTTCGCGACGTTCCCGTCGTCGCTAAGGTGGGCATCGCGCAACAGCGCGACCGCTCCTCTGAGCACCCGCAAGTCCACCGTTCCAAGTTTGGCGTGAGATAATATCACAGAGGTACGTGCAAATGTCGCAGGCTAAACCGGATTTACCCTCTGCAAGCCAGTTATCGACCGTCGCCGATGGAATATACATTCCAGCCCAGGTGGACAGTTGGGATGAATACTTCCTGCATATAGCCCGAGCCGTCTCGACGAAATCGAAAGATCCAAGATGCCCGGTTGGCGCCGTCATCACGACGAGAGATAACGTCGTATTGGCTACTGGCTTCAATGGATTCGCACGTGGCGTCCACGACGACGAGACGACCTTGTCCAATGCGGACGAAAAATTGAAAGTCATCTGCCACGCCGAGCAGAATGCAATTCTGAACGCGGCTCGGATCGGGGGCCACCCCCTCGAAGGCACGACAATTTACGTGACGAAATTTCCCTGCCTAACGTGCTGCAACTCGATCATTCAAGCAGGAATTAAGCGCGTTTACACCCACGACAGCGAATTTTGGAAAGACGACCCTTTCGACGCCGATCATTCTCGCAAGAAGCGCGTGCTACATGAGGCCCAGATAAAGGTAGACGCCCCTTTCCACGACGGTTTCAAGCCGACTGAACAAATCACAGTTCCCAAAAAGAAACCGCCGATGCGAGAGACCTTGCTCCCAATGCCAGCCAAGCTAGCCGCCAACGACTAACAGTTCGGATCTGTCGCGAGGTGCCCGTTCATGACTTTCTTTCGCCATGAGCGGGCATCATGCGAAAGCGTGAGCAACCCTCGCCCACCCCGGCGAGGCGGAGCGTTGATCGGCCACTTCAGGACCTGATCGAACTTACTTCTGACGATCGAATCCTCCGACATGGGTTTATCGTAGATGGCGAAACTGCACCGAGATCGGGGAGCGCATGGACGAGCACGTAGGCGCATCTGCAGGCAAGAGTGATGCAATCCAACCCCCACCCCTTGCAGCAAAAGAAGGGAACGGCGGTGGCGGCCAAAGCCCCGAACAATACACCGACGGACAGGAGAAGCCAACCAAATGGGGTCGGATAAGGACTCTGCGCCAGTTCTTCACTAAATCAGAGTGGGTGATGGTTTTTCTGACCTTTGTGATCGCGACTACAGGGGTGGTCGGAATCATTCTTGTCATCCAATCTAGTGGAGACACGCGAAAGATCATCGCTGCGGCACAACAGCAGGCTTGCGCTGCCCGGCAAATCGCAGCCGCGTCGAACAGGAACGCCGTTGCCGCCGAGTCGTTTGCGACGAGCGCCGGACAGATTAGCGACGGAATTGGAGAATCGGTCAAGAAGCTGGCGGCACAAGCTAAGGCTACTCAAACATCAGCCAAAGCCGCCGAGATTGCTCTCAAATTGCAAGTTAGCGACTACAACCCCATCCTCGATATTGGTGATGTGCGAGGGAATAATCTCTTCCCAGATCCGTCCGACAGAATTCCGAACCAGCCGACCAACTTTTTTGTGTCCAAAGACCAAATTTCATTTCAGTTCTTTGTGAGCAACGGAGGCAGAGGTGAAGCCAAGAACATTCACTTCGCTATGAGCGACGCCCATCAGGTTAGAAATGGTATTCCAGCAAACCTTATGGCCGACGAGATACGAATGGTGGTTGAGCGCGGTGGGATTAACCTCACTGAGGCAGGTATGATTTGGGATTTGGAAGGGGGTACCAAGACACAGCACCCCGTCGTTTATACCGCTAGGCCGGGCATAGACCCAGGTCAATTGCTTAGGATGGACATCGCTGAATGGTTCTACGGAGAGCTGTACTGGGATAACGAGCTTGGCGCTACTCACGGCTGGAAGCGCAGGCTCTGCTTCGTGATAAGACCCAATACTGGTTACGGACAAACCATCACTTCCTGCGGGATTCCGCAAGAAGGCGTTTCTCCCCGCTAAGGAGGCCGGGCGGCCCATTCATGACATCTCTTTGTCATGAGTGGGGGCTCAGAGGCTCACCGACCCACAGAAATCATGGTCGGCGCCGCCCCCGGATCGCAGGCTGGCGTGAAGTCGCAGGCGGAACGACCAAATTGCCTTCCTCCCTGCCGCCCACCCCCATGAGCCCCCACCACGCGAAGCCCCCCGCCGTCCGCTCAGGACAACGAGGGCCCGCGACCCGACACATCACAGGCTAGGCCGAAGGCCTAGGTCAACAAGACAAAGAAGCCCCTTACCTCGCTGCCGCAGGCCGGAGTGAAGCCGCAGGCGCAACGACTAAATTGCCTTCCTCCCTGCCGCCACCCCCACGAGCCCCCACCACGCGAAGCCCCCCGCCGTCCGCGCAGGACCCCGCGCAGGACAAATCTTGTCAAGCCCCTAAACCACCTAAACCGCACATTCCAAACCAAATAGAGTTGGCATAGTTACCCCACGCGAAAGCCTATAATTAAAACAAGCCCCAAAAGCACCCCACTCGACCGCGCCCAACCAGCAAAACTCTCCCGCCCTCCGCGCAGGACAGGGGGGATACTTTGCCCCCTAACCCGCCTGAAGGGAGCACTTTACAGCAAGAGTACCCCCGACCCAAGTCATACTTTGCCGCCTAACCCGCCTGAGCAGACTACTTTACGGCAAAAGTACCCCCGAGGGGGTGGGGGGTACCCCACCCCCTAACCCGCCTGCAGAGAACGAGTTACAAGCCAAAATCGCTCCTGAAAGCACAAGGATCTACGACCTTAACCTACTTCAATAGAACGACTTAGAGGTCAAAACCACTCCAGCGGGGGGGAGGGGGGTACCCTAGCAAGGCAGCCGCATCGCAACACCCGCAGCCGCCACCTCAGCCTTCAGCGCCCGGGAATCCGTCACCCCAAAGTGGAAGATGCTCGCCGCCAGCGCCGCATCCGCCTTCCCCGCCAGGAACACCTCGGCAAAGTGCGCCGCCGACCCAGCACCACCCGACGCAATCACCGGAATCTGCACCGCCTCGCTCACCCGCCGCGTCAGCTCCAAATCAAACCCGCCCCGAGTCCCATCGGCATCCATGCTGGTCAACAAAATCTCCCCCGCCCCCCGAGCCTCAGCCTCCACCGCCCACTCCACCACCCGAAGCCCCGTAGGCTTCCTTCCCCCAGAAACAAAAACCTCAGCATCTCCAACAGAATCAGCACTTTGCGAGCGACGAGCATCGATCGCAACAATCACGGCCTGAGCACCAAAGCTCGCACCAATCTCCCCAATCAATTCCGGCCGAGCAATCGCACTCGAATTGATACTCACCTTGTCCGCTCCAGCATCGAAAACCGCCGCAGCCTCTTCCGCCGACCGAATCCCGCCTCCAACCGTAAACGGCACAAACAGCCTCTCCGCAGTCCGCTTCACGGTCTCCAGCAGCGTTCCTCGCCCTTCATGCGTAGCCGTAATATCCAGCAGCACAATCTCATCCGCTCCTCCGCGAGCATGCCGATGCGCCAGCTCCGCCGGATCGCCAGCATCCACAATATCCACGAACTGCACGCCTTTCACCACGCGTCCACCGCGAACATCCAGGCAAGCAATGATCCTCTTGGTCAGCACGACAGCTCCAGGAAGTTCCTCAACACCAACAGTCCAGTCTCAGCCGACTTCTCCGGATGAAACTGCACTCCCATAACATTCCCCCGCTCAACAACCCCAGTAAACGCTCCTCCATACATAGTCGAAGCCGCAGTATCAGCCGAAACCGGAGCTCGCCAGGAGTGCGTGTAATACACAAAGCTCCCCGCCTCAACCCCCTTCAACAACCGCGAATCCGCCCGAATCCCCTCCAGCGAATTCCACCCCACATGCGGAGCCTTCAACTCCTGACCCTCAAACACAGCCGGAAACCGCTCACACTTCCCCGAAAACCAACCAAGCCCTTCCGTCTCGGGAGCCTCGCTAGACCCTTCATACAACCACTGCAAACCAACGCAAATCCCCAGAAACGGAACCCCCTGACCAAGCGCGACGCGCAAAGCCTCATCCAACCCCAACTCATGCAACAACTGTGTAGCCCGGAAATGCCCAACG